>JASUTE010000027.1 GCA_030445745.1 Candidatus Cloacimonadota bacterium | reverse complement strand
ATGGAGCAAAGATAATTACCTTCATCAAGCTGAGATGCATAAATCTCATATGGCGTCTGATCCAGGTAAATATCAGAGTTCATAATATTCAGAATCTCCAGTCTTCCTACGGTCCCCTTCCAATTCGCTAAATTCAATTAATCGTTGCTGCTTTTTCTCCATTTTTTACCTTCTTTTCAACACTATTTTAGAAGTGTCCAGTGTCATCTTGGCACAGAGGGTATACAGTTCACACAAATCTACCATAAGCAGAATTATATGACAGAATACGGTTGTATGCTCCTTTAATCATTAACCCACCATGATAGCGAGGTAATAACCCTTGATATTGATATAGAAAGGTAGCGAAATAGGGTTACACATTTTTTTACACTGTTAATAAAAATGGACTTGACTTTTATTTACTATAAGAAATAAAAACCAATTATGCTGGAAAATATAAAAAATACAAGGTTAAAAATCAACAATTGGAACAAAACCTTATCAATTTATAAAAACGGGGGAGATGCGTGGTTTTATCATTATTATGTGACAATAAAGATTTACAATGATTATATTTTATAATATCAAAGGAATAGGTAATGGAAAATAAAAAACAGATAGCAGCTATCAAAGCATATATGCAGAAAGGTGAAACTCCGGAACATCACTTTCTGCACGGAGCAGAATTGGAATATTTCATTGTCGATAAAGCTACAAAGAAAAGTCTTCCTTTCAAAAACGGGATTGAACTTATTCTAAAAGAGCTGCTGAACTATGGATTTCAGCCGATTCTAGAAGCAGAACATGTAATTGGTATTCAAAATGAAAAATTAGCTATCAGTTTGGAACCGGGAGCGCAATGGGAAATCAGTTTATACCCTCAAACGAATATTGCTACTTTGCAAAAGGTCTTTTTAGATTTTATTGAGCAGTTAACTCCCATTTTACAGTCACGTAATCAAATGCTTTATTCATCGGGTTATCTTCCCAAAAGTACAATTTCTGAAATTGAAATGCTGCCTAAAAAGCGGTATCGATTTATGTATGATTATTTTTGCAAAACCGGTAAATATGCTCATAATATGATGAAAGGAACTGCATCTATACAAGTTGCGGTAGATTATTCCAAGGAAGAGGATTTTGTGCAAAAAATGCGTTTGGCATCTCGTTTAACTCCTATCTTTAGTGCCATTTATGATAACAGCAACGTATTTGAAGGTGAAGAATATCAGGACTTTTGTTTGCGAACCTTGATTTGGAACCATTGTGATGAACAGCGTTGCGGGATTATTCCGCAGATTTTCGCTGTCGATTTTGGATATGAAAAATACGCTGAATATATCCTGAATTTAGTTCCTATTCTCATTACCGATAAGAAAAATAATATTGTATCCTCACAGAGGCCATTTAAGGATGTCTTTGATTTGAATGGTGATATTGAAGCGCAACTGAATCATGTTTTTTCCATGTGTTTCCCGGATGTGCGGGCGCGAAAATATCTTGAGCTTCGTATGACGGATTCGCTGCCATATCCGCTTAATTTTGCCTTCATAGAATTGGTTTATATTATCTTTTACAATGCTTCTATATTCCAAAAAGTGCATCATTTACTGGAAAATATCGGATTGCAGGAGATTCAGCAGGCAAAATTGGAAATCATTCAAAAAGGGATTCAAGCACAATATGTCGGGAAAACCATTTTAGAGCATTTTTCTGAAATTATGGAACTCATTCCTGCTGATAACTTGTTTCAAAAATGGAATCAGGAGATTGTAGAAACAGGAATCATACCCCGCTTTAGAAAGTTTAGGACAGCCTATTAGGTAATTCGCTAAGCATGAATATTCTTGTGTTAGATATTCCTAGCCTCGCGCCAAATCATCTTTTTTCGTTGAGTATGAGATTGTGTCGCTTGATTTCGTTGCCGCTTACCTCATAATGACAAAATGTTTATAAGAAGAAGATACGGAGGAGATTTTGCAGAAGAAGATATTTGATGAGTATAGAAAACGAATAGAACAGAATCCGGAAAAATTCAGTTCGGATTTTCGCAAGATAATCAGAAAAATGAAACAATCCAATGCAAAATACAAGGGTAAAACTGTTAATTTCCTGTATCAGCCTATGTTTTTTGACCAAGAAGATGTACAAAACTTCCAGAATATCTGCAAGCGGATGATGGGGATTATTCAAAAATGTGTTGAAGAATATTTGCAAAACCCAGCCTTTCGAAAATATTTCGGCTTCAGCAATCAAATGGAAGAATTGATATTAATCGACCCAGGTTATTCCTGCGCTGCCCCTATTGCCCGGTTAGATATTTTTTACGATGGGAATTATTCATTTTGTGAACTGAATGGAGATGGAACTTCGGCAATGAATGAAGCCAATACGCTGGAAAGGATATTTTTGGAATCAGATATCATTCGTGAACTGCAGAAAACATATCGAATCTATAACTTTGAGCTTTTTCATTCTTGGCTAGAAGCGCTTTTGCAAATCTATCAGGAATTTGGCGGGACCAGAAAACCGAACATTGCGATTGTGGATTTTAGCGGTTTAGGAACGTCCGAAGAATTTAAAACTTTCCAAACTGTTTTTGAAAAAGGTGGCTATACAACTGTTATTTGCGACCCGAGAGAGATGAAATATAAGAACGGGAGGCTTTATTTTGGCAAGTTGCCTATAGATTTAGTATATCGTAGAGCTGTGAATCAGGAGATGGAGAAACGGCTGCATGAAGTAGGTGATTTTATCCAAGCGTATAAAGATAGAGCGGTTTGCGTAGTGGGTCCGTTTCGCTCGCAGATTATGCATAACAAAACCTTTTTTTCCATTTTGTCGGATGAAAATAAAACCGGATTTCTAAATTCCGAAGAACGACAATTTATCACCAAACATATCCCCCAAACATGGCAATTGAACGAGAAACATTGCCAATTAGCGTTAGATAACAAAGATGCTTATGTCATCAAGCCCAAAGATTTTTATGGCGGAAAAGGCGTTGTATGCGGATTGGATTGCACAGAGGATGAGTGGAAAAACCAGGTAGCTAAAGCGAAAGAGAAGGATGAATTTCTGCTGCAGGAATTTTGTAATTTTACGCAGAGAGAAATGCCGGTTTTCCAAAATGGAACTTTTGTATTTAAACCGTTTAAAACCACTGTAGGACTTTTTGCTTACCAGGGAAATTTCAGCGGTTTGTATGCGCGGGTAAGCGAACATAATATTATCGCGGGAATGGAACGAAGTATCAGCTTACCCTCGCTGGTAGCGGAAGAAAAGGGGAAACATTCGAAAAATCGCTTGGCGATTTAGGCTAAGCCTACCGAATCTTCCTGATAATTCCTGTTAGCTTCTTTTGTTCTACGTAGTGGGGGCAAAATTACGCCCGTAAAGTTAAATTTAAGTTCCAATTAATCCGACCGAAGGGAGACAATAGTTAAGGAAATTCTCTCCAATCCAGCGAACACAGTTAGCCCTCAAAGAAAAACATTTAGGGCAAGAAGTGTTTAAACGTGTTTAATATCAGTGAATCTTGATATTTCAGAATTGGTAGTGCATAAATCTTTAATATTTAACTTATGAACATCATTATTTCCAGTAAGTCTAGCAAAATCCTTTAATTCGGCTGTTGATACTTTAAAAAAAAATTCTAATTTCTTTGCAGAAATGTCAATTTTTAATCGTTTTCTCAGTTCAGGCTCTTGGGTAGTAACACCAACCGGACAGTTCCCAGAATCACATATTCTATACTGCTGGCATGCAGTAGCCATAAGTGCTGCTGTCCCAATAGCAATAGCATCTGCTCCTAGTGCAAGGGCTTTTGCAAAATCCGCAGATACTCTTAATCCGCCCGTAATTATCAAAGAAATATCCTTTCTATCTTTTTCATCTAGAAATTTTCTTGCTCTATATAAAGCAAATAATGTAGGAACAGATGTTGATGCTTTGACAAATTTAGGAGATGCCCCTGTTGCCCCAGGTCTGCCATCAATTGTGATGAAATCTGGGTTAGATTGACTTGGGCATTTTATTTATCGCCTGTCTGTAGGCAGAAATATAGCTTATCCAATTGGTTCTCTTTATACACTTTACACTGAGCACAGATATATCCAGTCTTTTCAGTGATGCAATTGCTTTTTTTAAAATGCACAGAACAAGCCTTCAAATGTACTAATGTTTTTTGTGGCCATCTTCCTTAGCTGCAGAGTGGTTACCAGACGTATCAGAGGTATTTTTATCGATCTTTGCGATTGCAACCGCTTTGGAGTTTACCCAGGCGGAATGATAGTCAAAAGATAGAAACATAGCTGGCCTGGCGGGAATCAACCTGTCTCGATCCTTTGATGACGGCTCTATGGATTCAAACGGCATATGGCACCAGCTAAATCAGAGAATAGAGTCTTTATCTTGATGTATAGTTTGAGGATACTGAAATAATCTTCCTTGGTCTTTCCAGAGCAGCAGGCAGGAATTCATAAACCTTCCTTTCATATAAGACTGGTAATGGCGGACAAAAAATCACGGTAGAACGGTGTTATTTTGTCAATTTACACATTTCGTGTCATCGGTGACATATTCCTTGCTGCCGGCCTCAGAATCAAGGTAAATGATTTGACCATCCTGAATCGCCAAGCAACCCTTCTGTGCTTCATTCTCAGGTGTGATAAATACACTGTTGTAGTGAATCATATCAGCGGTCTTGACTTCACTTATTAAAAAAGGCTTTTCTGAATAATAGATAGCTTATTTTTTCATTTGGGTATCCAAACCGAAACAGAACCTGCTAGGCAATGAAATTCTCCCCAACCTTCGCTATTGGTTACAACGGTATCTTTAATATGCTCTGTTATATCAATATAGGAAGTATTTGGAGAAGCTGTTTGCATATTTTTAAGGCCATTCTCCCCATTGCTTAATAATACAGCAACACCGCCAGGGTGAGCTTCATTTCCGGTGCGTGTCCAACCTACACAATTGGGATGATCAAAATAATCATATTGATCACCAAAGGCATAATTCTTCCTAACCTTAAGAAAATTATCGATCATCCAGCGATGGCTTGGCATATCAATTTCGTATTCTTTACCATCTTTACCCATGCCTTTATAATTGGCTCCATAGTAATCGGCAGAGAATATGCAGGGGTAGCCATCCCTTCTTAACAAAATAATTGCATAAGCCAAGGGCTTAAACCATGCTTCTACCACAGATTCCAGTGCTTGTAATGGTTGGGTATCGTGATTGCTGACAATGGTAACAGCCAGACTGGGCATCTCTTTAATTAGGGTGTTATTAAATATTCCTTGTAAATCATAATCCTTACCCTTTTTACTGGCATCGGCAAAATTATAATGAAGTCCGGAATCAAATAACATCATCCCACCATCAGTTGTCTCAATAAAATGTTTCAATGCTTCAATCTGGGTTGACCAATATTCCCCTACTGCAAAAAGTTTACGACCGCTATGTTTTCGTAAATGATTAAGCCATTCAATAAAGAATGTTGACTTGACATGTTTCACTGCATCGAAGCGAAAACCATCAATACCTGTTGTTTCGATAAACCACTCACCCCAATAAAAAAGTTCTTTTCTGACATCCGGATTATTAATGTCTAGATCACAGCCCATAAGATAGTCAAAATTGCCCTTTTCCTGATCAACATTATCATCAAAACTCTTACCTTCAAAAAGATAGATAGCGTCTTTTTTTTCATCCAATGCGTTATAATCAGCCGAGCTAAAATGCCACCAATGCCATTCAAGTTCAGAATATTTCTTATTGCGACCCGGGAAAGTAAAGTTAGTCCAAGCTTTTATAGGGGCCATTTCTCCCTTGGGTTCATTACGATTTTGCGGATTATAGGGGGTTGCTTTGAATTCTTCGGGATGGTCAGCTCCCATTTTGTGATTTAATACTATATCAGCATATACCTGAATATTTTCTCTCTGAGCTGCTTTTATTGCTTTTATATATTCAGAGCGGGTACCATATTTAGTACAAATTGAACCTTTTTGGTCAAATTCTCCCAAGTCAAATAAATCATAGACACCATAACCTACATCATTTTTGCCTCCAGCACCTTTATAAGCTGGTGGAAGCCAAACTGCTGTAATACCTGCTTTTGCCAGGTTAGCAGCATTTTTGGATAATTGATTCCACAGGGTGCCATCAGCTGGAGTGTACCAATGAAAATATTGCATCATTGCACCATTATATTCTTTCATATTTATTTCTCCTTACTAAAATAGTTCAACTTTTTAAGCAATTAGGTATGGCTGGTTTGTATTAGAATTTTTGCCCAAATTTCCTCTAACGTCTTTATCCCCGAATTTTTCCCAAGGTGGATAAATGTTGCGGATGCTTCCTAGGAGGACAAGTATTATATCTAAATTGCTTTCTATCTTTCACAAAATCTTACCAATAACAACACGACTAAAAATTTAGTTTTGCTTAGCATTTGTCAAACAAAAAATAATTTATTCTGCAGGAAAGTATCTTTAAAAATCTTGGCAGAATAGGGTTGTTGGCATATTTTTCTTAGTTCCAGGGTGCTCCCGGGGAAGGGGGGGGCACTTACCGACAAGGCAAACTGACGTTGTCCCTAAAACTGGCCCAAGGTTAATAAAAAGATTAAATCACATTAATTGTGGCTTAAAAAATGGGATAGCAGCATTTATGTGAGGCGTTTTTTCATCTACTTAATAGATGATGATTTCAGAAAGATTTTTCTTAGTTGGTCTTAATTTTATTTTATAATAAACTTTATCTATATCATTATTATATAGTCCCCATGATAAATCTCTTATTTTTACAGTGGAAGGTATTACATACATGCAAACAAGAATTTTTGATTTTACAAGTGGATGAACATCATCACTTCCAAAACCATCATAAGGTTTGTATTTTCTACCTGCTTTATCAATAAGATATTTATCAAGATATCTATAGGAAGTTGTTGAATTACCCAGATTCTTTGCTTGCCATTGGACTCGAATAATATTTTCATCATTAAAAAAACCTTGTGCACAATAGTAGGAACCTTGAACAATAATTTCAACTTTATCAACTAATTTATTATCACCCCATTTGTATTTAAATTTCTTCCATTCACCTTCTCTACCAGTATTTGAGCATGCGAATATTGAGATTACTGATAGCAGTAATAATAGCTTTTTAAAATTCATCTTAATTCCTTCCTTCTTTCCTAATTTTGCAATACAGCATATTTAAAATACTGGCTGTATCGGTAATTCTTAATCTTCTTACTCATTAAGCCTCCCTAGTTTAGGTTTCTGTCAACCTATTTCAGGACGGGGCAATTTTATTTCAATTTAACTTTTCAACTTTAATAACAGGGGAATTCAAGCGAAAGAAAAAATATCTTTCTAGAATAAATATGGTGTGAATTTTGGGGGATATCGTTTAGCGGGCACAACGGATTCAGAATTATTCAGGTTAAACTCCACCCCAAAACCTCCTGTCATAGTGGAAATTTTTCATTTCTTACGAACACTATGAATCGAAATATTTAAATGTTTTGAATAATTCTCAAAATCCTTATCTGTTGTAAATATTGAAAACTTATGATTATATGAAGTAGAGCAGATTAGAAAATCAATATGAGAACCTTTAACTCCATTTTTACGACAAATGTTATAAAATTCAGCAGCTAATTCATAATCTCTTTGATTTATGGGAAAATCTTCGAAAGCCCTAAATTTTGCTTTTAGCTTCTGAAATTGAGATTTTGAAACTATTCCAGACAGAATTTCTTGTCGAACGGGGCCGATCAATACAACTCTAGATTCATTGATTAACTCGATTAATTCTTCAACTATTAAAATTTGAGTTTTGTTTAATTGTGTTTTCTTTTTTCTTAAGGCTAAGAACCAGATAGATGTATCAACTAACACTTTCATCTTCTATTTCGTCCTTCTTTATAGTTATATTCAGGGTCATATTTTATCGAACCAAAAAGTTCAATAATTTCCAGTTGTTTATGTCTTTGTATGTATTCCAATAAAGCTGTATTAACAGTTTCTTTTTTTGTTTTAAATCCTCCAATTTTTTGAGCTTCAATTATTAATTTAGGATCAAGAGCTAAGTTTGTTGCCATAATTACCTCCAGTATTTTTTTTACACAAAACAAAGTAGTTCTCTATGTGTGGGTGTCAATTAAAATATTTTCAACTAGCGTTTTTGTCCTCGCATTTCGTCGAGAACACGACTGAATTTGGGGTTAGGCGACAATTCCTCCTAAGGCGGATAAATGTTGCGGATATTCACTTTAGATTGTTTTTCATTTCTTCTAAACTTCCCAATAAAAAAGATAATTAAAATATAGTTTTATTAGCATTTGGCAAAAATAATTTATTCTTTAGGAAAGTATCTCTAAAAATCTTGGCAGAATAGGGTTATTGGCATATTTTTCTTAGTTTCAGGGTGCTCCCGGGGAAGGGGGGCACTTACCGACAAGTCAAACTTCCAGCCACCCTTTGGTAAGCGCATCTACCTGCAGCAGCGAGAGTAAGATCTCGCTGGAAGGGTGTACCCCCCCTTTTTTTTAGGTATTGGCTATTTTTTATTTCAACTGGTAACTTTTCAACTTTAAAAACTGGGGAATTCAAGTGGAAGAAACACACATTTTCAAAAAATAGATTTGCAACAGATTGGGAATAAATTCAGCTGGTTCTAATAAAAAAGCCTGTGCCAAAGACACAGGCTCGTTGCTTATGCAATACGGGTTAATACTATTTCATTAACAGCATTTTTTTAGTGATGTTAGCATTCGCGGTTTGCAGTTTATAGAAATAAACGCCACTGCTAACCTGATTTCCTGTATTATCTTTCCCATTCCAGTTTACTATATGATTCCCTGCTGCCAAATTGCGGCTTACTAAAGTTTTCACAACTTGTCCTTTTAGATTATAAATAGCTAATTCAACTTTACTACTATGGGGAATAGAGAACTCGATCGAAGTGGTAGGGTTAAATGGATTAGGATAATTTTGCGACATAATAACTTTGTTGTTAGGAAGCTCTTCTGCGGGGTCATTTTCAACATTTATAATGTCAAACCATACCAGCGCCTCTTCCAAAAACATTTTACGATCCTCATATTCATCTAACTGAGAAAAATCAAAGCTAAAGTAGAATCCCTTGTAAATCAAGTTATCTATCCAGGTAGCGCAAACACCATGGTATAAGTAAGCCTGACCGTTAATAGGCCCATCTTCGAATACAAAGGCGTTATGGGAAGGGATCTCGGGGTTGATTACCTCATCTTCATACCAAGCTGGGCAGGCATCTTTTTCGAAAAGACAATCCGGAGAATTGGCATAGACATCATATTCAATGCCTGAGGTTCCGATTGGTGAATCATCTAAAGCCATGATGCTTCCTTCTTCATAGTCATAACAGTCTGGGCCGCCTAGTCCGTTAGTTCCGCCACCTAATCCAGTAGCTATATAAGAAGTCCTAAAATAGGCAGTAAGTAATTTCTTGCGGGGACTTGAATTTGGTTGACCATGTTGGGCAGAGGCAAAATTATCGGAAACAAAAAGGACATTATTAGGTTCTTCTTCAGAACCAGCATCCATATAATTCATCAGCTCTTGGCTTAGTAATTGCAATTCTGGTGAATTTGAGCCTGTGTTGGCATAAACTATTATTGCTTCATAAGTATGTGGTAATTCAAACTCAGCATATTCTTGCCAATCATATTTATCGTAGGAAATATCAAGATCAGCCAATACCTCTTCATAGAGTGGTAGTTCAGTATTATTATAATCCATACTACCAGGATAACATAACAAGACTGAGTTTCCTGCATTGGGAAGTACTTGGAAGCTGTAAGTATCCTCCGGAGCTGTTTCTGGTAAAACAGAACTATTTCCCAAAATATCTTCAGCACTGAAATAGTATTCCACAGTTGTACCACTTGCCAAATTATCTAAACTAAAGGTATAGATGTTTGGCTCAGTGAAAGCGCTGAAAGAGATTATTTCCCAACCATTGCCTAAATTGTAATGCAAGTTAGCAGATTCAAGTTCAGACATATCGGTAATAGTTGTAGTAAATTCAACATTAGAATTAAAAGTGTTTCCAACTTCTTCATGGGTAATATAGGGTGGTTGGGTATCTGCGCCAGTTGTAAATTTTATAGCTAAATTATCTTGTAAAATGTTTCCTAAAGGTTCCACTCCCATATAGGTATTATTCTCTACAACTTCTTGTAAATAGCATAAACCCATAGTAGCAGCTTCATTTTGGATAGCTACAGTTGCACTTTGACCATAATCATGGGGTACATTGCTATTTGACTGGCCAGTAGCAACATTGTTATATTGCATTACGATCTCACCATTTTCATGCAAGATCACTTCAAAGTCCAGGCTATCTGTTTCATTATCACCAGCATGGAATCTAAGCTTATGCCACTGCACCACGCAATAGCGGTTCGGGCTTTCGCCCAAAGTTTGGTAATAGACATCACCAGTGCCTTCGATAGCTTCTAAATCATCCCAATAGGGGGCTATCAAAGCGGGAACAGCTTCAAACCCTGGGATTGGATACACATAGTTAAAGATAAAACCATCAGAACCCCAGCCATCTGAGGGGTAGGGTTGATAAAAGGTGTTTTCGGCTAACAAAATTTCGCCATTTACATCAATATACATCGAATCATAGTCTATTCCATAGAACGTAAAAGGAAATCCTATCTCTATTGGTTCCGAGAAATTATCGTCACCATAAAATTGATCTACACCTGCCATAATGCTTGAACTACCCGTTTCACTGATATCGATCCAAGCGAATTCGGGGCCATCTTCTGCATTGCTATTAATCCACTGATAACCGAAGCCGTCTGGTTCGCTGGTAGCAAAATGCTCGGCTACAGTAATAGCAGTGCTTAAACTGTTGTTCGTGGTAAAATCATCTTGCAGCTGATGAGATATTTCTATGTTATAATTTCCAGTTAAAGTTGGCTGCCAAGCTGCAAATTGGAGTTCAGCTGTTTCACCTACGGCTAGATCATCCAGGAATTCCAGTTCGTCTTCATATACTAAGGTTTCACTCTCATCGGTAATCTCGCAATTTAGTAAGAAACTTTCTGTAATAGGCAGGTCGCCAACATTTTTTATAACAACCGCAGGCTGATTTTCCAGGTTTAATAATGCCACCAGCTGGGGAGCACTGATCTCTTCTATACTAAGATCTACATACTGAATCGGCTCAACCACTATCTCAACTTCATCGGTAACTATTTCTTTACCAGCACCGTCATCAAGGCTGAAAGTTAATGTCTCTGTACCAAACCAATCAGAGCAACTGAAGGTAACCATAAATTCTTCAATTGAAACCGTTACATTTTCGTTTCCGGAAACTGAAAGAGTTGCAGCTTCGGGGTCGGCAACAGTAATATATTGACTAAAATCTACCTGTAGTTGTTCTCCCTGGATAAAGCTGAATTGTTCAGGCAAATCCAGTTCTGTTTCAATCCCGGTTTGCTGGCCAACTTTAACATTATCAAGCAAAATGCCATAACTATTACATTCCCAATAAAAAGCTAAATAAACATCCTGGTCAGCATATTCATTTAAAGCTACTGTGTATTCTGAATATTCTTCGTCTATATTTTCCAGAGTTAAGATAGTGTCATCAAAATCCTCTACATTATTACTTGCTGTTGAAATTTTCACCTCTAAATTTTCGGTACTATACCAGGAGCGGGTAAAAAACTTCAGTGAATCGCCGCTACTAATCGATAAAGCTGGTGTAACCAACCAATCTTCATTTTCATTTGGCAGATAGTTATCTACAAAAGCTGCATAATTACCTTCATAGGCATATTCGGTATTTTCGTAAACCTGCCAGATATGGTCATCTCCATCTTCGTCGTAAGCTAGCCAGCCTGCTGGAAATTCACCTGCCTCAAAACTTGTTTCCAACTGCCAGTCTGCATAAATTGCAGTTATACAAAGCAGTAAGCCAAGTACTAAAATAATCCTTTTCATCTTTTTCTCCCTTTTTTATAAGTTATTTGTGGATTTTCTAATTCTACATGCCATTCAATATTGCTTTTAACTTTTCCCCCCAGTGAGGCATTCTCACCCCAATAAATTGTCATTAATCCCTTGGATTTATTTCTGTATGATTTATCAATGTTTTCGAGATGCATATTATAATTAGTTCCTAAACAAATTAAGGCGACTTCATTGCTATTTTCGCCTCCCTCTTCTATTGCTTTTTCTATAAGATGGGAATTTTCTGTAGCTGTATAGGAAGTGATCTTGTTATTATCTATCGTTATTAGCGGATTGATGATCTTTTTGCCATAGATATATCCTATTTTAGCACCAATAGTTCCAGAAAATGTATTTTGTTTGGGAATTATCAAAATCTCACCACCGGGAATATTAATTACCGGACTCTGCAAGGAATTATCTACAAAGGAACCATATTCACATAAAATTTTATCAATACTAAAATTGAAATAGGAATTAGCTGTAGAAACTTCGATATCCTCATAGTTCAATAAGGTTTTAGCAAGCTCATAAGTGCTTTCATAAAGCCTGTCATAATCAACATCTAAAGCCTTCCAAAAGTTAATTTCGGATTGAATATTGTTTTCGGATAGGGTATCTTGGATAAGACCTGGCATCATAGCAACCTTGATACCTTTCTTGTTAATTATCTCTCTACTTTTTTCAAAAGCTTTGCCTCTGATCTCAATTTTTTTCTTATTATGCAGGGGAATATAACGTGACTCGCCATTTAAATTCAAATAGGCAGTATGTTCCTTTAGCATATTATTAAATTGTTCATAATCCCAACTGAAGGCAGCTAGGGAATAATCTTCATGCTTTGATTTTAAAATTTCACGATTACGATAGATAATAGTTGTGCTAATCTTTCTTTTCGAAGCCTCCAAGATTATCTTGCTAACCAAAGGCATATTATATTCGCCCGTTACTATCAAAAGCTTATCTTTGGTGGTAAGATGTAAACTGCGTTCCAATATCTTAGCTGCTATCTTAGATAATTTTATGCCATAATCTTTATCTAATATCGAATTTATTATTTCTCGATTATTATTGTTGCCCTTGGCATTCATACCTACCGAAAAATCTATTACATAATTTTTGGCTTTAGCACGATAATATTTTTCCTTATTGTTTGCGGGATCTATCTCAACTATTTTTATTAGTCCCACCTCTAATAAACTCTTAAGGTTGTAATGGGTTTTCTGCTTGCTAATACCGAAAATATCAGCTAATTGCTTGCAGGTGGCTGGGTTTAATATCAACTCATTCAAGATCTGAAATTTTAACTTAGAACCAAGCGCTTTTATCTGAGCATGCTTATCGATAACAAAGATATTTTTGATCATCTCATCTCCTTTTACTATCTTACCTATGTCAACCAACCCATACCCAGCTTTTTTGTCAAAATATTTTTTACCATTTGCGGAAATAATTCTGAATTGGATGCACTCAATAGCTCTATTCTGTAATATTTTTCCGGTTTTAGTAAAAAATAGTTTGACAATAATTCTGAAATTTTACTCAATCGTTTGTGGATAAAGAAAAGACCATGGGTTTCAGTTTGGTAGCCTCAACCCATGGCCATCGTAGGCATATTAAATGCCTTCTTTATAGGAGATTAGTTCTAATTAATTAGTCAAGAAAAAAAGGAGGAGAGATGTTAAAAAAGACAATTTTCTTAGTATTTTTAGCTTTGCTAGTTTTACAGCTATCTGCTTGGAAGTTGGAACACGGGTTTGAAGAAGAGGTGCCAGCAGCCGGATGGGCGGTTTATTATGCTACCCAGCCAGCCAGTTCCGATGATGAGGTTCAACAGGTTAGTGAAAACAGCTATAATGGAGAATATAGCGCCAGAATGTCTTCATTTGATACCGATAATGCCGATTCCTGGTTATTTACACCAGCTGTAACTATTGCAACTGGAGATATTTTAAGCTACTGGATCGATAGTTATAACCAAGATTATGTAATGGAACAGTATGAAATTTGGGTTTGCAGTAGCCAAAATCCAGATTCCACTTTAGAGCAAATATTAGACGCTTGGGCTCCTTTGGGATGGACAAATCTGACTAACGACTTAAGCAGTTATGCTGGCCAGGAAATTTACATCGGGTTTCGTTATAATAACGATAATCGCTATGGCATCTATTTAGATGATGTAAAGATAGGTCAAGATACCAGTTTATTATGTGAAAGTTTTGAAGCAATCTGGAATAGTTCACCTCCTTACGGGCCAGCAGGTTGGAGTGAATCGAATACAGCTGATGGCAGTGTTATAGCCGATTCCGATTGGGATAGAGATGATAATTCCCATGCTACAGATGGTAACTATGTTGCCTATATGTATCAAAGCGATTCTGATACTGACGACTGGTTGATATCTCCCTCAATAGACCTTACCAGTAACGATCGTACAGATTATTTAGCCTACTATATACGTCTGCGTTATCTTGGTGAGGGTGATTATTTATATGTGAAAATTTCTACAGATGGCGGCTCTAGTTGGGAAGTACTGAAAACCTACACCAACAATGAGGGAGTCTCGGATTATCCACTTACCAGACAGGAGATCGACTTATCGGACTACAACCAGGAAAATGATGTAAAAATCGCTTTTCACGGTGATTATAACAATGGTTACCGCTTAAGAGTCTATCTTGATTATGTAGTGGTTGACCAACACGGTGAACCGGGAATATGCTCAATCGATAATCCTGCTGATGAAGATACTAATGTAGACGTATTCACAGCGCTAAGTTGGCACCAAGCTCAATTTGCTACTTCCTATGATGTCTATCTGGGAACAGAGGAAGCAGCTGTGTTGATAGCAGATAATACTTCTCCGACCTTCCAAGGAAATACAACCGCAACTAGCTATTCCCCCGCAAACTATCTTAAGGGAAACACAACCTATTTTTGGAGAATAGACGCCTTAAATCAGTATGGTAGCAGCCAGAGTAGTGTTTGGAGTTTCACAACAGGAATCGACCCAAATTCAGGTGGAGGTAATGCTGAAAATGGAGGTTATTATTATTCAAATAACCTGGCTCAATATGCACAATCAGCTCCCACATACGAATGGATCGACATAACTGATGGCAATGAAGTCTATGCTGAACTTAGCAGTGGCGATGGTTTCGCTGGTGGTGCTGCAGGCTATTCCATTGGCTTCGATTTTCCCTTTTTTGGTCAAACTTACGATAAATTCTGGATAGCTGCGGATGGTTTTATCACCTTTGGCTCTGGGGCCGGCTCACCCAGTAACCAAAATATTCCCGAGGTAACTGGCCCTAATAACTTAATTGCTCTCTTCTGGACAGACCTTTATCCTGCTTCGGCTCTAGCGGGAGATGCTCTTTATTACAAAAATTTCTCAGATAAATTGGTCGTAACCTTCCAGCATTATCATGTTTATATGACCTTGGACGACACCAGATGGTTCACTGGCCAAATCATTCTCTACCACGATGGCAGAATTAAACTTCAATACAAAGAAAGAGATGCAGATCTCTACGTAGTTTTCGATGAACTAACGGTTGGAATCGAAAATGCAGATGGAACTAAAGGAGTGAATTACTATTATAATGAAATAGGCGGGCCTTTATTCCAAGATGCTAAAAACAATATTGCCATAATGTTCGGAACAGATCCAGCTAGCTTACCAGTAGAATTATCTGCTTTTAGTGCTACTTTCGCTGGCAACCGCCCTAACATTGCTTGGACTACCCAATCTGAAAACAATAACTCTGGTTGGAATCTATATCGGGGCAATAACGAAACCGATTTTGACCAAAACGTAACCCTGAAGATAAATAATGAACTTATTGAAGGTGCGGGAACTACTTCTGAGCCTAGTAACTATAATTACACAGATATTTATGAAGTCGAGCCGGGAAATACCTACTGGTACTGGTTGGAAAGCGTTGCCAATAATGGTGAAACAGAAACTTATGGGCCGATAACCCTTAATATTCCCGAGGAACAGGAAACTCCAGAGCTGCCGCAATTAACAAAGCTTATTGGAAATTATCCTAATCCTTTCAATCCCCAAACAACTATCGAATTTCAAATAAAAGCAGGTGATACGGGAAAACTGACTATCTACAACTCCAAAGGTCAGGTTCTTGAAACAAAAAAAATAACACCCGAACAAAAACAATTTACCTGGGAAGCAAGTAGATATGGTTCTGGGATCTATTTCTATAAACTGGAAACAGAAAACTATAGCGATATTAAAAAGATGATCCTGCTGAAATAGTCTAGCGAATTTCACACGACAGGTTAAATTGAAATAGTCTGGCGAATTTCACACGACAGGTTAAATTGAAATAGTCTGGCGAATTTCACAGGACAAGTTAAATTGAAATAGTGTAAATTCCCCACTCAACCCAAACCCCACATAAGCCCTGCTAACAGCGGGGCTTTTTGTTTAATTCCAGTAACTAGTTCTGTAAAAATTACATCAAGGAGTGTTAAACTAAAAGAATTTTTTCTCTTTACCACCTTCCATAATCACCTCTCATAAAATTAAATATAGTTGTTTCCAATAAAAATTCTCTTTTTTTTATAGACAGAATTTTCCGGATTTCTAAAAATATAGATTCTGTAAAAAGTAGGGAAGAGGAATAGAGGTGATTTTAACACTTGCCGTGCCGGGAACGTTGAATTTCCCACATTGTAAGTGAGGGGGCGAAGCTGTGTCTGGGCTAAGATAAGGTGAACAAACCAAATTAAAAATGTAAAATGGGAACCCGGTGAAATATTCTCGTACCTCGAATTTCACAGGTCAAGAATGGGAAAAGTGAGATGGGAGTTTCCAATTAAAAATGAATAATGAATAATGACTAGTGAATAATGTAAAAAGGGAAAATGTGAGATTTCCAAAACTCAGTGGATAAGAAGATAAATTCAACCCCTGTTGAATATAAAAAAGGATTCAACTGGGCAGGCAAGGCAAGCAGGTCAAGAGAGAAAAAAATAGCCTCATGAAATATAATATGCTTACGAGAGAATTGATGCTAACCCCCTATTCACATAGGAATTTAGGAGAATAGATTATGAACGAGCTTTTAGAAATATTGGAAAAATTCAGTCACAAAAAAATCGCCATAATCGGTGATATTATTTTAGATAAATACATCTATGGTGAAGTAGATCGTATTTCACCGGAAGCTCCTGTACCAATTGTGAAGGTAACTCGGGAAAAATATGTGCCAGGTGGAGCTGCCAATGTGGCTTTGAATATAAATGCCCTGGGCGGCCAGGCTTATTTGCTGGGTACAGTAGGCGAAGATGTACATAAAAAGATACTTTTCGATATCCTAACTGAGAACAACTTAAGCAGTAGCCACATCCTAACAGATCCTCAAAAGGGTACCACCCAGAAAACTCGTGTAATTGCGTTAAACCAACAGCTGTTGCGCATTGACCACGAAGATACTTCCTATTTGGAATCACATTTCGAAAAACAAATTTTGGCAAATATTACCTCTCTACCCGAGCTGGATGCTATCATTATTTCCGACTATGCCAAAGGTACCATAACCCAGCAGCTGATGCAAAAACTTACCACCTATTGCCAACAAAAAGAGCTACCGCTTTTGGTTGATCCTAAACCTAAACACATGAGATGGTACCAGAACGTTTTCCTAATAACGCCTAACCGCAAAGAAGCCAGCCAAATGAGCCACTTAGAATTGGCAAATAAGCAGCAAATAGAGACAGCTGGACTAAAACTGCAACAAGAGCTGAATACCAGACTGATAATAACAACCGGGAAAGATGGCATGAGTGTGTTTGGAGAAAACCATCCGCTGCATATTCCCACGGCAGCCCGCGAAGTTTACGATGTTTCCGGCGCTGGCGATACCGTAGTGGCTACTGTTGCTTTGGCAATATCTGCTGGTGCTAGTTTGGAAGAAGCAGCTCTGTTGGCTAATCAGGCAGCTGGGATAAAAGTAGGGAAACTGGGCACTGCCAGTGTTTCCAAACAGGAGCTGGCAGAGAAGCTGGGTGAGTAGAGGATTCCTATACTTCAAAATATACTATTACATAGGAAATGTCATCGCGAGTTATTCTTCTTGCAAATACTAATTCGCCTGCCAAGTGAAATTTCCCTCATTTCACATGGAAGCGATCTATAAATTGTTAATAAAAGTCTTATATTAACTTTATGTTTTTAATTACAGATTGCTTCACCCATAAAGGGTTCGCAATGACGGTTTTTTTTGTCATTACGAGTAAATCTTCTTGAATTATCTTTCGCGCCTGCCAAGTGAAATTTCCCTCATTTCACATGGAAGTAATCTAAAATTTATAGCTCGAGGT
>JASUTE010000026.1 GCA_030445745.1 Candidatus Cloacimonadota bacterium | reverse complement strand
AAATATAATAGAATTTGGAGGCCTGATTATTGCAGAAAATGTTTGACTTGAAACATAGTACATTTCGACTGGAAGCCGTAGGCTGGAATGGAGAAATCTAAAAAAGCAACAATGTTAGATTTAAAACTTTTCTTCCTACAATGAGATCTGCGCCAGAGGACGCATAAATGTGCCTGTGGCACATAAATATCGACTTCACTTCGTTCCGCTCGAGATGACAATGCAGTTCTCAAAAACCCCTCTGCTCTGCTACGCTTGCCTTAAGGAATGCAGCTATGCTGCCGGCTTTGCCGATTCCACTAGGGCAGAGCTTCTCCCCTTAAAAGGGGAGCAAAAAATGCTGTCATTCTGAGGCATTCTCCGAACTCGTTCGACGAAGAATCTAAACTCTAACATTCCGATATCCTGAGCAGACAAGCGGAAATTGAGGTTTCATAAATCATGCTAATCATATAATCCCGGCTATCCTGGTTCTGTCATTTTCTCCTTGAATCTCATAAGTATTCCTTTGCTGTGGCAAGGGAAAACTATAAATGGATTTGCAGCGAAGTGACCTGCTCCCATTGTCCAGACAAAAATTCTTATAATATCTATTAATAAATTATAATTTTAGGAACTACATTTAGTCAAGTCCAAAAAAGTGTGTAAATTCCTCATCAAGGATTTAAGCACTTTTCAGTTTTAGCTTATTTTTATTTTTCTCTTATTATCCTTTCCCTCCTTCAGATTTCTTCATTTAAAAGTTCAATACTATTGGTTCGCCACCTTTTGCGATAATTTAAAGTAAGTATTAGAACTGCTAAAATATCTTGTATTTCACCTTGAAGTAATTATAATATTACTTTAAGAGGGATGTTATGAAATTTTTAATTTTAATTTTCTCAATATTTTGTTTTATAACATGTAATGCTAGAACTGCAAAACAACCACCAGAGATGGGCGGTCCTATATTTAATAAGGTAGATCCAGAAATATCTAAATCGGCAGGAAGTGGTTTTGTAATGCCAAAAAAGCGTGCTCATGCCTTAACAGCCAAAGATTTAGTATTAATGGCGGAAAAGTTTTGGCAAGAATATGGAAAAGAAAAATCAAAAATAGTATTTATGCGTCCTACCAGTCAATTCTTTTACCAAGATCTCTATCTATGTGTGTTGGATATGGAAGGTAAGGCTATAGTACACGGCCAAGATCCTTCTTTTGTAGATAAAAATCTTTATAACTTGAAGGATTCAAAAGGAAATTATTTCATTAAAGAAATTTTGGAACTAATGCAAAGGCAAGATAGTGGATGGATTACCTACTATTGGCGCAATTATGAAACCCATGAAATAGAAAAAAAGAAAGCTTATTTGAAACGTGTAGGAAACTATATAATTGGTTGCGGAGCCTATGTAGAAAATTAGTCATCTACTTGATTACCATAAATTTTCCAAACTCCATCTTCGCGGTAAAAATATGAGATATCACCATGATCTTCAGGTTCTTGAAAAGAATCTGTTCCCTCTTCATTGGTTAAGTTCATAGTAAAACTTGCTTGAGCAAAAGGCAGGTTCAGGTCGATCTCGATATTTTCAAATTTTAAAATATTATAATCCGTTAACCGCAACTGCCAGATTGTTTCCTCTTCCCAATAGTTTGTTTGATTATGTCTAAATTCTTCATGGTAATAGCTCATAATACCTTCCAGATCCCCAAAATTGAAATCATCCTCGATATTTTCCAAAATCTCTTCAATTTCATATTGGCTAACTTGATTAGGTGAGGTAGTTCCTGAGCAAGAAATTAATATAATAAGGCTTAAGAAAAAAACAAAATATCTCATTTTTCTAAAACAACCACATTTTCAATATGATATGTTTGCGGAAACATATCAAAACACTTTAACTTCTTTATTTTAAATCCATATTTTTCAAATAGATGTACGTCTCGCATTTGAGTAGTAGGATTACAGCTGATATAGATAATTTTAGGAACATTCTTGGCAAAATCTATATCAGTTTTATTCAATCCCTTGCGCGGAGGATCGAATACTACTGTAGTAAAATCTACTCCGGATAATTTATCTAATGTCAGATCTTTGGTATCCATATGGAAAAAATCAATATTCTTGATATTATTCAATTCAGCATTTGTTTGGGCATCGTTAATAGCATTTTCATTATTTTCAATGCCAGTTACCCACTTGGCTTTAGCGGCTAAGAAAATTCCGATTGCACCCACTCCACAATACGCATCCAAAACTACATCTTGCTGAGTTATATTTTCTTTGACAAATTTTAACATTTTTTCTGCGATTAATATATTAACCTGAAAAAAAGAACGATAATCTACTTGATACACTCTGTTTGCCAAATTTTCATTAATATAATTGCGTCCAAAAAGTGTTCTGCTCTGCTTTCCTAATATTTTATTTCCCTTTTCCTTGTTAATATTGTGTACAATTCCCACAATATTAGGAAAATTATCGGTTAATATCCGCACAAGTTGTTTGCTGAAAGGTAATTTGGTCTTCCTACTCACCACTACCGCAATAATTTCATCATTTTTTTTAGAATATCTTATACCCAGATGTTTAATATTGCCGGTATTAGTATTCTCATCATAAATTGTGGCTTTAGAAGCAATGAGATATTTTTGGAAAACATACGCTATCTCGTCGAAAATAGGTGGTTGTAATTTGCAGTTTTTATGGGCAATAACTTCATGAGTATTTTTCGCAAATATTCCCAATTTTGGTTTGCCGTTTGGATCTTGCTGAACAGGCATGAACACTTTATTTCTGTAGGCAAATTCATTCTCAGATGCTTCAATATTCTCGATTTTCTCTACTGCATCATTTCTAAAAATTTCTTCTACTATCTTTTGCTTAAAATTTAGTTGTTTACTATAGGATATATGCAGCCAATCGCAACCTCCACAAACACTAAAAACTTGGCAATCTGGCTTTCTTCTTGCCTCAGATTTAATGTATATTTTTTCTATTTTGGCAAAATAAACTCCCCGTTTTTTATTAATAACCGTAGTTTTTACCACATCGCCTGCTACAGCTTGTGATACAAAAACTGGTTGGGAATTATGAAACCCCAAACCGAAACCTTTGTAGGCCATTTTTTCTATCGATAGATTATCTATTATCAAATTTTTCCCTTTAAATGCAAATACTTAAGTTTCCAAACCATAAGAATAGCTTCGCGTACTATTTTTTTGCTCATCTTGCTTTTTCCACTACGTCTATCGGTGAATATTATAGGAATTTCTTTAATACGAAATTTCTTAGTCCAAATTCTGTAATGCATTTCTATTTGGAAAGAATATCCATCAGAAAGAATCTCGTCTAAGTTGATAGCTTGCAGAACTTCTTTTCTAAAACATTTGAAGCCACTAGTAGGATCAGTTATCTTCATACCTGTAATGCACCGAACATAAAGTGCGGCGAAATAGCTTAATATTAAGCGCCGCAAAGGCCAATTTACCACGTTCACACCTTTTATATAGCGGGAACCAATCACCAGGTCATTATCTTTTATTTCTGCCAACATATTGTTTAATTCAGACGGATCATGGGAAAAATCGGCATCCATCTCGAAAATATAGTCATATCCCTCGTTTAAAGCATATTTGAACCCTTCCACATAGGCAGAGCCCAAACCCAATTTGGCATGACGTTCTATTAGATGAACTCTATCGCTTGTCGAGCGAATATTTTTCACTATTTGAGCAGTTCCATCAGGAGAATTATCATCCACTATCAACACACTAATTATGTTGTTCTGCTTCAATACCGCTTCGATTATCTGTTTGATATTCTCAGCTTCATTGTAGGTAGGAATTATTACTAAAGCTTTCATTTTTTCTTATCCAAATTATATTTTATAAGTTGTGCTTTGGGTACTTCTTTAAAATTTTTGGCAGGATTACCGGCCCATATCTGTTTTTTAGGAAGATCACGCGTGATAACTGCTCCAGCAGCTGCTACAGCATCTTCTCGGATTGTTTTCCCAGGTAAAACAGTGCAGTTTACCCCTATTCTGCCTCCAGTTTTTATAGTAACTCCTTTAAAATGCTTAAACCGTTCAGGGTCCCTTCCCATATAGTTATCGTTGCTAGTAGCAGCACAAGGTGCAACAAAGCAATAATCTTCCAATTTAGAATAGGCGGTAATATAGCTATTTGTTTCCAATTTATTTCTATTTCCTATTTGGCAGTAATTTTCTATTGTTACATTTCTTCCGATTATATTCAAATCCCCTATTACAGTATCTTCCCGAATCGTAGCTAAATCTGCTATCAGGTTATTGTTTCCTATCTTACATTGAACATAGATAACCACATTGGCTCCTATTTGACACTGATTTCCAATAATTGTAGGTGAGTAGTTATCTTTTATTTTAAAAATGCTACGTGGAGAACTTAGAGGTTTTTTACCGATCACGGTATTATCATCTATTCTTACGTTATCACCAATTTTGCTGTGTGGATGTATAACTACATTATGACCGATAAAACAATTTTCCCCAATTTCCACATCTTCGCATATCACAGCATTAAAACCAAATTTGCAACCTTTACCAATCTGGGCAGTATCAGCAATAAAATTTTTCATTTAACCTCCAATGCTACAGATTACCTATTTATATTTTAGTTAATATCAAGTAAAGATTTTTCTTACAAAAAAAGCCTGCCACAAAATGGCAGGCTAATATCGTTAGTGTTGTTATGCTTATACCAAACCTTGATCTAACATCGCATTGGCTACTTTCATAAAACCGGCAATATTAGCACCTTTGGCATAATCTATATAATCACCATCTTCGCCATATTTTTTGCAAGCATCGTGAATGTTCTTCATTATAGTATGTAATTTTTCGTCTACTTCCTCGCGTGACCAGTTGAATCTGAGACTATTCTGAGACATTTCAAGTCCAGAAGTAGCTACACCACCAGCATTAGCTGCCTTACCAGGAGCATAAAGGATCTTGTTAGCTTGTAATACTTTTATTGCTTCTGGTGTACAAGGCATATTAGCGCCTTCTGTTACACATATACAACCGTTTTCAACTAGTTTCTTGGCATCATCTTCGAAAAGTTCATTTTGAGTTGCACATGGCAGAGCTACATCACATTTAACTTCCCAAGGACGTTTATTTGGATAGAATGGGACATCATATTCATCTGCATAATCTTGAACACGGTCGTTGTTGCTGGCACGCATTTGCAGCATGAAATCAATTTTATCGCCGGAAATTCCCTCTTTATCGTAAATATAACCGTCGGGACCAGAGAGAGTAACAACTTTACCACCCAATTCATTTATTTTCTGGGTTGCACCCCAGGCAACGTTGCCAAATCCAGATACAGCAACAGTTTTACCTGCTAAAGTTTCTCCTTTGGTTTTCAACATTTCTTGTGTAAAATAAACAGCTCCAAAACCGGTAGCTTCGGGCCGTATCAGGCTGCCTCCCCAGTTTAATCCTTTACCAGTAAGTACGCCTGTAAATTCATTTCTCAGTTTTTTGTACATGCCAAAAAGAAAACCGATTTCTCGTCCCCCTACTCCAATATCACCAGCTGGAACATCGGTATTGGGACCAATATGGCGAAAAAGTTCACTCATGAAAGATTGGCAGAATCTCATAATCTCTGCATCAGATTTTCCTTTTGCATCAAAATCAGATCCACCTTTTCCTCCGCCCATTGGCAGGGTAGTTAAACTATTTTTAAAGATTTGCTCGAAACCTAAGAATTTCAAAATGCTAAGGGTTACACTAGGGTGAAAACGCAATCCACCCTTATATGGACCTAAAGCACTATTGAACTCAACTCGATAACCACGATTTACATGGGTGTTACCCTTATCGTCCATCCAGGGTACCCGGAACATAATTACGCGTTCTGGTTCAACTAAACGTTCCAAGATTTTAGCTTCCACAAAACGAGGGTTATCTTGATAGACATCCCAAATAGAATTAACTACTTCCTCAACTGCTTGTAAAAATTCAGGTTCATTCTGATTTTTTGCGGTAACTTTTTCCATAAAGTCCTGCTTTGTCATTACAGCCTCCATTTTTTATTTTTCTTTGTCGTCTATTTATTGTATTGGCTTTTCTTGTCAAGGTTTGTAACCTTTTTTCTACAAATTTATTTTTAGGTTTAACTTGACACAATTCAGCTTAATCTGCATTTATTTATAAAATTTATTTATTTATTGGAAAATATGAATTTAATTATACTTATTTTTTCATTATTCATCATATTCATGGGTTTAGCTATGTTTAGAAATTTTGTTTCTAAAGATAAAACTAATACCTCTTTTAGCATTATTGTTATATGCAGAAACGAAGCAAAAAATTTGCCAGATTTATTTAATTGTTTGAACAAGATTGATTATCCATTATATGAAATTATTTTGGTAGATGATGCCTCCCAAGATGATACTTTAAAAATGATAAAGGAATTTAGTTCACATAACAGGAAAGCTAAATACATTCATCTGCAGACAAAGTCGGAAATTTTAAAAGGAAAGAAAGCTGGTTTGCAAGCTGCTGCGGAAATAGCTAAGTACGAATTTTTACTCTTTCTTGATGCTGATTGCTTACCACCAGCTAATTGGTTGCATAGTATGAACAAGTTCACCGATAAGAAAACCGGCATGGTGATTGGCTATTCACCAGAGATTGGTGTTAGCAGCTTCAGATATTATACCCGGATGATGTCGGCTGCTATCTACGCTGTTACAGCTGGGATGGGAATTCCTTTTAGTTGTTCAGGCGGAAATTTAGCTGTAAATAAAAAAGCTTTTTTTGCAGTAGATGGATACAAAAGTATTGGTCAATATCAGGCAGGTGATGATAAATTGCTTCTGAAATTGATAAATCGAACTTCGTATAAAGTAAGATATAATCCTAGAGTTGCAGTATATACCAAGCCTCAAGTTGAACATTTTTCTCAACAACAGAAGAGGCGTTACGGCAAATTTGCAATGTCGACCCCCTTTTATCAAATCTTATCTATATTGGTATTTTGTTTTTACATCTTTCTACCCATTCAACTTATAGCAAATTTTTCCTATTTCATATTTGGAATTTATTTCAGTTCAACCCTGTTTTTCCTGTTTGCCTTTTTGGTAACACATCGGGAAAAATTCAAGCCTGAGTATGCACTTTTTAACCTGATTTACCCTTATTATCTCATTTTTCATACTATAAGGGGTAGTTTAGGAAAATGGAAATGGAAAAGTTGAAAAACAAACGTCTCCTCTATTTCCTAAAATTTTTTGTTAGTTTGACTATACTTTATTTTATTTTTAGGAAAATTGATTTCAAGCAATTTTATTGCAATTTCTTTAATATCAGCCTCATCACGATTCTTATTTTATTGGTTACAACTATTATTAAACTTGTTACCCAAATTTTTAATTGGGGTATTTATTTAAGGATGTGGCCAAATTATAAATTTAATCTTACCGAGATCATCAGAACTCACTTTATAGGATCGGCACTCAGATTTTTACTGCCAGGTGGTCATGCTACTTTAGGAAAGGTTTTTTTTGTAGAAAATAAGAAGAGTTCTACCTTTATCTCTATAGGAGTAGAAAAGTTTTTCCAGATCTGGATAAACCTATTAGCCGCTTCAATTGCTGCTTGTTTCTATTTCCAAAATCTACATATCATCCTTAAGTTTTCAATGGTTATCTTAATGGTGTTTTTACCATTTTTGGTAAAACTTTTTTCTAAAATAGTAAAGCGAGAGATTGTGAAGAATTTTTTCTATGAATATGGGAAAATAATTTATCGCATCATTTTTTCTCAAATCATTTTTGTTTTACTAACTATTTTACAATATTATGTAGTCTTGAATAATTTTCAAACAATTGAGTTAAATAAGGTAATGATAGGAGTTCCGTTAGTTCTTTTTGCCAATGTTATTCCCATTACAATAAGTGGATTAGGCCTACGAGAGTCATTTTCTATAAAAGTTTTTGCTGGATTTGCTATTTTAACTGATGTAGCTGTTACTACTTCGCTCACAATATTTATATTCAATTCAGTGTTACCTGGCTTGGTTGGTTTGTATTTTATAATAAAAAAACCCCGAACTGAAAAAGCCCGGGGTTAGATTTTCACCTTTTTTTAGAAATGATAACCTATTTGCAGAGCTAATCTATCATCAATATCATCTTCAGAACATATCATATATTCAAGTTTCCAAAAAGCATTAACTCTTGTTTCAAAATTAAGACCAGCCAATGTGTAATTTTCGCCCATACCATCACCAGCTGCATCACGATAAGTTGCATAGCCTACATATGGTTTGAATACACCATCCAAGATACCAAAGTTAGGATTGTTACGTCCGAAAAGTGGTGGTAATTCAAAGCCTGGAGAATAGTTAGCAATTACATAAAAATCGATATCATCGGTATTGTCTAAATCATCATCAATTTCGTAAACCTGGCCTGCTATTTTCACGATATTAGGAATTGTATATTCCAAATCTACAGCATAATCGATCCAGCGTCCACCCCAATTTTCCATCACATCACGTGCTAACAAACTTAAGCCTAAACGGCCATTTTTCACGTTAAAGCCTAGCTGACCACCTAAGTCTTTAGTTACGGCTGTGTCGTAAGGATAATAAATTGTCCAATCTACGAAGGAAACATCGCCTTTCAACTTCAGCATCCAGTTTTTTTGTGGTACATAAAGCTGATAGATACTCATGTTTTGGGAAGCAAGGCTGGTTGTAATGCGGCCAAACTCGTAAGAATCGTAACCTACGATAAAATCAGCATAGCCATACATATCGAAAGATTTCCAAGCAGATTTAAGTTCGATATCCTTCATATTTTCATAGCCATGTCTGAAATATTTGGTAAAATCCATTCCCAAAGAATAGTCTTCTCCAGTGAAGCCCAACCGAATTTGATTTGCATAAAAACCTTTTTCGGTTACTCCATCTCCATCTGTGTCATAGGTGTCCATAAACTCTTTACCTATACTTACTTCATGGGCAACTAATGCTAGCGACATTGCTAGAGTTAGTAAAATAATTAAACTTTTTTTCATAATTAACTCCTTTTTTAATTTTCCCCTTTACCTATTTACAACTTAGAACCGTCTCTTTTTTTATGTCAACCTTTTTAATTTTTTATTTTTAAAATTTTAATATTTAAATTCAATCTTACTGAAAATATAGTAATTTTCAGATAACTGCAAATCTTTTTTATATTCTAAAGATAAATTTAACTCAGGGACATAGTTAATTTCCAGAAGAGCAGAAAGATACTGATATCTATTTATACTCTCTGCCAAAAATTCTACTTTCTCATATTCACCAAAGGGATCATTAGCCAAATTTCCCTGCTGGATATTTTCGTAAATTACATCTACATTGAAATATTTATTCAAGAAAGTAAGTTCACCTGCAAATGTGAGCAGATTACTGCCATATTCATAGCCCAAAAGTTCATCATCTTGGCTGTAGCGTAAATTGCTGTAGCCGATATTGTTGCTTTTGTGGGTGTAAACTCCAGGCCCCACTCCGGTTAATTCAAAACTCGCATCTAATGGAAACGACCTGCAGTTATAGTCCACTCCACCCTGGAATGCCAGCGAAGTAGCCCAATATTTTGTTTTAAGCCTTTCTTTATTCAGATCATCTAAGAATAAATTCCCATACAATGAAAATCCAGAAAAGGGGGCCAGTTTACCAAAGGCAAAAACAGAGGTATTATCGCGGCCATGATATTTGTTATCCATAATTTTATAAAGCGCTAAAGGAGTAGAATAAGCCAAGTCAAGGGTGCGATCACCATAGATTATTGTATTCCCAATAGTAAGGCTAATAAATTCATTTGTATAACCCAGAGTTTGAATAGCCATCGATTTAGGCTTATAATCGGTTTCATTGCGCAGGCTATCTGGAATTAGCTGAGTTGTGAGACCCATATAACTAAAATTACCCATTTTCTTGTAATATTTCAGATAACCATAGGGTGTTACCGTGGAATTTAAGATAATAGAACTATTTATCGTATTACCTAAGCCAAAAGTACCGTATCCTGCAGATAAATTCAGGTATTTATTCTTATAATCCAGCTGCGAATTCAAATTTAATTCATAATATGTGTCATCGTCCTTAAAAAAACTGTTTCCCATTATGGAAAGGTCGGGATTCTCTTCTATAAAACTGTTATCGCCATTAAAATGACCTTTTTTAAAAGCAACCCTGAATCCAAAATTATCATAGAAATTTCCACCAAAATCTAAACCATAATACTCTCTTTTTCTGTAAAGTTTAGAACCATCATCTTTTTTTATATCATATTCCAAACCCAACAAACCAGAGAGGAAAAAACTGGAATTATCTTTTTTATAGGTAGCTAAATGTTTTTTATCAGAATGAGGCTGCCAAACTTCCCCAATAGATTCTTTCAGTTTGGGAAATGGATAAAAAGCTAAGCTTGTTCCCTCAGAAGGCTCATTTTTTAATCTTTCTAAATGGTATTCTAATAGCTTTTGGTAAGAGGCAGGTAGTTTTTTATCTTTAAGCTTTTGCAGTTTATCTAAAATATCGGCATGATATCCTGGATAGATATCTTCTGATTGAGATAGATATTTCAAATTTTCCATCATCGATAGAAAATCATAAACAGGATCTTCAATTGGAACAAAATAGTCTGCATTCAAACATATAAATAAACTTAGAAATAATAATAAAATTACATATTTTCTCATAAAGAATCCCTATCGTACTATTGAAATAAAAGTTATTGGTTCGATTTTTCTTACATTACCATCTTTATCAGCTACCTGCAGCTTAATACTATATGATGTGTAGTTTTGGAGTGGATCTTTTGGTTGGAAGTGAATTTCGCGAGCTGGACAACCCGATATTTTTACTTCAAGTTGTTGTCCAGTTTCTATCTGCAGTAACTCTGCTTTTATATCTTTTTCAAATATAACCTCATCGAATTTATAGACAATATCTGGAATTAATTGTTTAATAGAAGTACCATCTGCTGGCCAAAAAGACAAAACTTTTGGTGCTAATGTATCTGGTTTGGCGATCCCTTCAAATTCGATCGTCTGCCTTTGTTTCACATTTCCTTTCAAATCGACCAGTTCCGAAATTTCTGCTGTATATTTCAAGGTGTCCATCTGAGAAGACAGCACAAAAATTGCATCGTCTTCCAAACTGGCAGCGATAATTTGGAGCGAAGTTTTCAAAGAATCAGCCGTATAGATCTGCAGTTCATCATATTTTTTTACTGGTTCGCTTAATTGCATTTGCATTTTATCTGCTGCTAGCACCAGCATTCTATTTACTTTTGGCTTAGTTGTATCCTGATAAGTTAATTCCAGATTCACACTTGCTAACTTTTGCTGCGGCACAAAACGATAATCGTATGGTTCACTGTTGGGGTTGTAACTTCCATTCCTATTTTTATCGATATAAGCCTGTAAAATATGAGGAATTCTATTCAGATGTTCCAAGCGGAAAGTGGAATCAGTTATTTTTTTTGTGAAAATATTCACTGAATCGGCAGTACTAACTGCTAAAGTTACTTCCTTTTCTTTATCTTCTACTTTTTCAAAGGAAAAATTCCCTGCAATTGTGCTTTCCAGAGTTTTACCACTTCTAAATACGAAGGTATAATTTTTGTCCAATAAATTATCATGTTCACCTTTTATATCGGTATTAAAGGTAAAAAAATAGTTGGCAGAATCTTGCAAATTTTCCTGCCACTCGATATTTAAAATAGCTCCATCCCAATTCAGTTCTTTCTCCAAAATAGGAGGATAGATGTGCAAGCCTGTTTTAAGGCTATTACGCTTTATTGGTTTGGAAAAGACTACCTCGATTTTTTCCAATTTGCTAATATCGGAAAATTCGACTGGTGAAATAGAGATAATTTTGGGACTCTCAGTATCTTTTTTCCCACCAGTGGGAGATTCTCTATGTCCACAAGCTACCAAAAATATAACTAATATTAGAAAAATAAAAAAACGCTTCACTTACCCATTTTCCTTCACATTATAGCGCCGTTTAAAAGCATTTATCAAGGTCAGCGAGCTGGTATATTCTATATCTCCGCCAAAGGGTAAACCGGTGGAAAGACGCGTTATTTTATCTGTTTGAGAAGCTAGTTCTTCAGCTAGGAAATTCATCGTTGTCTCTCCCTCGGTAGAAGGGCTAAGCGCTAAAATTACTTCGCTGACTTTGTTTTTTGAAATTAACTGCTGCAACCCAGCAAAATTAATCTGTTCAGGACCAATTCCATCCAATGGAGACAGCAAATCATTCAAAACATAATAAGTACCGTTATATGCATGTGTATTTTCAATTAAGTAAATATCCTGAGTATTTTCTACCACGCAGATTATTTGATTATCACGATTATCATCACTGCAAAATTCACAGGGATCGGTTTCGCTGAGCATATTACATACCGAACAATGAGTATAGGTTTCTACTGCTTCTTTTATAGAATTTGCCAATTTCAGTGCACTCGCTTTATCATCATTTAGTATGAACATAGCCAGCCGCTGAGCACTTTTACTGCCAATTCCAGGAAGCCTTTTTAGATTTTTTTCTAATTCGGCTAATAAACCTTGAAACATAGTCTAGAACATTCCGGGTATTTTCATACCGCCGGTAAGTTTGCCAAGTTCATTTTCACTGTTTTTGCTTATTTTCTCCTGTGCTTCGTTGATAGCCGCTATCACAAGATCTTCCAGCATTTCCACATCTTCCGGATCAACCACTTCTTTGTCTATCTTCAAGGAAACAATCTGGTTTTTGCCATTCATTTCACATTTCACCATGCCGCCACCGGAAGTTCCTTCTTCAACTTTATTAGCCAGTTCTTCCTGGGCTTTTGCCAGATCTTGTTGCATTTTTTGGGCTTGTTTCATCAGGTCTTTCATACCTTTACCGCCACCTGGGAAATTACCTTTTGCCATAATATCTTTCTCCTTTTTTGTAATTTTTTCCAAAATACAATCTATGTTTTTTATAGTCAAATAATTTACAATTCCAAACCTAACTTGTAAACTCTATTTTTAGCTATTTGCCATTTTTCAGTCACATATTTCACGGCATCTTTTTTCGTTTTGCCCTGCTCTAGTTGTTTGTTTAATTCCTGCAAAATGCGTTCATCACTGATTTCTGTTTCTCTAGCGCCTTCTACCACTATCACAAACTCACCTTTTAAAATCAGTTCAATCTGTTTATCCAAAAATTCCTGTAATTTTCCCCGATAAACCGTTTCGTGCAGCTTAGTAAGCTCGCGAGCTACCGCTATTTTCCTGTTTCCCAAAAATTCTTTGATAATTTGCAAAAATTTATAGATTCGATGGGGAGCTTCATAAAATATCAAGGTCGCCTGTTCCAATTTTAAACTGGTTAATAATTTTTCCTGTTCTTTTTTCTTATTTGGCAAAAATCCCACAAATTGGAAGCGCTGGCTGCCCAGCCCTGAAATAACCAGAGCTGGCACAAAGGCGGTTGCTCCCGGCAAACATTCTACTCTATAGCCTTTCTCTATAGCTTTTTTAACTATAATTTCAGCAGGATCGGAAATGCCAGGAGTGCCAGCATCGGAAATTATCGCAATATTCTTACCTGCAGCTAATTTTTCCAAAAAGAACTCTGCTCTGGCCTGTTCGTTGAATTTGTGATAGCTAACCATAGGGGTTGAAATGGAAAAATGTTTTAATAATTTACCAGAATTACGGGTATCTTCAGCACCGATTAGGTCAACTTGTTTCAGCACATCCAAAGCGCGCAAAGTGATATCTTGTAAATTGCCAATGGGTGTGGGAACAATATATAAAGTAGTTTTTTCAGTCATAAAATTTACTAAATATTCCAATTACTAAAATTCAGTAGAGCTTTAATAGCTAAACCGAAGCTTGCTATAACCTCTATTTTGGCTACATTATTCAAATAAAAGGTCTCCTCATATGAAAATTTCTTATCAAGTGTTCTTTAACTTTCATTTTTATATTTTGAGGCATGTTCATCGAAAAATATCTCTATTCATTTATCTCTTCTTATTTCATTTTATAGTTTTTGACTCAATAGCAGTTTTCAAGCTAATTAGTCAAGCTTTTTTAGATTATTCCATACCACTGAATTTTTGTTAATGCTAAAAATTGTTTAATTTTGTATTATTCCCAATTTGCTTTACCGTAGTAATTTCATGTAAATTAAAGTGACAAATGGCGAAAGAAAAGTAGTAATTTCATGTAAATTAAAGTGACAAATGGCGAAAGAAAAGTAGTAATTTCATGTAAATTAAAGTGACAAATGGCGAAAGAAAAATGGAGAAATCAAACTGAATGTATTCAGCCTTACGCAAACTACTCCACCTGGGCTAGAATTACCAGCGGCTGGTGCTGCTGGTGGTTATATTTATTTTGGCCATATACTTGTAAAAAGCTAACAGCAATTCCGTTACAGCCGCTTGTTCTGCACTCTATTTAACTATGGTAGATTGCTACGATAGGATTGGTATAGGGTCGGCACGCCCAGATCATCTTAGGTCCTTTGTCATAATAACTTGTCCTGGCCTATATCCCAGTTTCTTATTGTATTCTATCATCCGGCTATTAGCAAAGTAAACCTCAGTGCGGAGCTCCTCTGCTCCGGCCTTCTTTGCCCATACCTCTGCTTTCTCCTTCATTTTCTTGCCAATTCCTTGTCTTCTATATTTTTGGGCGACCCATAGGGAGCCTATATGTCCGATTCTTCTCTTGTTCTCTTCTTCGATTTCCAGCCAATGGAAGCCTATGAGATCTCCGGAAGGTGCTTGCGCCATGAGAAGATAGAATCCGGAGTCAGTTATCTTTGTCTTTAGATCTTCGATTCGGCGCTGAATACGATCGTCTGAGACCTCGTGATCATCACGCCATTCGGAAGGCGCGTTCTCATGAATTTCGGCGATTTGCCGAACTAGATCTGCATCCATTGATTCGAGTCTTGAGTATTGAACTTGCATCTTACTCCTGGCGGTTTCAACCAGCTACTCTATGGGCATTTTCCTCTTCGTGAATTCGCAGAACGCTCCGCATAACCGGCTGGCAATGGAGCGCAGCGGAATTGCCAGTCCGAGTTGTCGGATAAGGAAGAATCCTCACGGCTCCTCCCTCTCCTAAGAACCGTACTTGCGATTTTTTCCGCAAACGGCTCAAGCCTTTCAAATATCATTAATTTCATTAAATGACACGGCATCGCATATCTGTTCCATTTCTTTTCCTGGCAATAAAGTAATCTTTCCGACACTTGTCAAATGGATTTGCTGTGTTTCGTATCTTGAGATGTCTCACAATCTTAATAGACTGCGCAGAAATCAGGGTTACAATTTTTTCTTTCACTTTTCCAAAGAAAATCCAATTTCTGTTTCCAATTACTGTAAAATATTTCTTTTTTATCCATCCCTTTGATTTTGTTGGATGTCCTCTTTTTGCCCAGTTCCAGATGCTCTTGAAAATAATGGAATCAAGTTTTGCAAAAGCTCTCGATGAATTGATCTTTCGATGATAATTGCACCAACCTCGAATAATTGGATTGAGAATTTGTATCAGTTTTCCTGAACTGATCGCCTTATTCTTTTTTATCAAGGTTAGAAGCTTCCAAACATTCGCTTGAAAACTTTTCTTAGAAGGTTTGATTAGACATTTCCCTTTGTATTTGCGAACATTCTGACCCAGAAAATCAAAGCCGTCATTAATATGGACAATTCTCGTTTTCTCATCTGAAAGTTCTAATCTCCTTTGATTCAGGAAAGCTTCGATTGCCGGTTTTATCTGATTTTCTAATATATACTTGTTGTTGTTGCAAGTTACAATGAAATCATCGGCATATCGCACGAAGTGAACCTGATATTTGTTGTTGCTTTTCTCTCCAGTTTTAGTATATTTTATAATTCTTCCAGCTATATCAATTACTCTCTCCAATCCGCCCAGCGCCATATTCGCCAGAGTTAGAGAGATGATTCCGCCTTGCGGAGTTCCGGATTTTGTCCAAAATAAATTATTCCCATCGATGAAACCACATTCCAGCCATTGCTTTAGGAATTTCTTCTCTATCGGAATATTATCCAAAAGGCATTTGTGACTAATATGGTCAAAACAACCTTTAATGTCACCTTCTAAAATCCATTGAGCTGAACTCTTTCTATCTAACACAATGCAACATTGACGAATTGCGTCAGCACAACTCCTTTTGGAACGAAATCCATAAGAATTTCTGTCTGCTGTTGTTTCCGCCAACGGTTCTAATGCCATTAGATAGAGAGCTTGAAATGCTCTATCCCGCATCGTTAGAATTCCCAATTGTCTGGTTTTTCCATTTGATTTCGGGATACTCACTCTTCTCAGCAGTGATGCTCAGTAATCTTTTGAATTGAAATTTAAAGCAGCTTGCCATTTTGTGTTAGCGGTAGTCCAAAGCTGATGGTCGACGCTGGATGTTCGTTTACCTTTGTTTTCCGTAACTCTCTTGGCTGGGGGAAGTTTAGCCGAAAAAGATCTGGTTAAAATAAATTGAAGGGATTTTACCTTGCGGTTTTACCCCTTCTGCCTTGCCTTTACGATAAATAATCTCACTGTTTCCTTTACTTCACTCCATTGGATATTATTCCAATTTTCATCTTTAACAGTTCCAGACGCATATTTTGTATTCATACAAAACTCCATTTGCTTCCTGAATTTCTCGTAGCATGTTGCCCCGAAATTACTCTCGACGCACATTCCGGTAGGCTACTGATTGTGAAAAATCAGGTGGAATCAATAAGACTGTAACTCATCTCTCCACAATTAATTATACTACTTCTTGTCGCACGAGGTGCTTGTTATGTGAATGTCTATCACAAAGTATTCTCTAACTCTAATAATTTAATTTTCATTTCTTGACCTATTCCACTGTGCCAGGTTATAATTAATTTTCCTTTAGAATTTGAAATAATTTTTGGAGCCCGACTATTTACATTTGGTTCTGAAATTGAAATTGGTTCTGACCATTTGTTATTTTTTAATGTTGAAAAACAAATTTCCCAAAACTTTGATTTTAAGTTTCTATGACTCCAAACAACATTAATATTTCCATTTTCATCAAGAGAAGCTGAAGGGGTTTGATTAAATGCTGTTTCAGAATCATTAGAAATTATATATGGAAGACTCCATTTTTCAGATTTCTCATCATAAAATGCAGCTTTGATTTGTTGTGGTTTACTGTTTAATATATCCCATCCAAAAGATTCCCAGAAAACCCATCTTTTACCTGTCGAATCATTTAAACAATCGGGATAACCACCTTGTTCTTCATTAGGTTTTAAGTTAGTAACCGATTTTGCTTCTGTAATCAAATCACCGGAACATACACCTAATATTGCAGGATAATGTTGGTTCCACGCTCCCCAAAGCTCTCCATTTCTCGAAAATGTCAGTGATGTTGACCAGGCATTTGTGTAGTCAATTTCCGGCTTTTTTATAGCAATATCTTTAATTTCACCCAAAATTCGATTATCGATTATTCTATATTTGGGATATTTATAGTTTGCTTGCCATTCAGTCCAACTGATGACAACTTTTCCTTCACAATTTTATGCAACTCTTAGGTTTATAGAATCATTAACTAAATTATCAGAAATTAAAATTTCGCCTGAAACTCTACTTCCAGCAAAAATTTTGGCATAAACTCTATAAAATCCGGATTTATTGTTGAGATAAAAAATCCAGATATTATTCCCATCATATGTTATCACAGGATTGAAACTATCACTTTTATCACCCTCAACAATAAATGATTTATCCTTGGAAGATAAAAGAATATTACCATTTTCTTCCCAACAACACCATACAACATCTTTTTCATCTGTCGTGATTTCGGGAAATCGACAATTTTCTTTTCCGAGTGTGGTTAGCTTACCATATTTTGTCTGTTCTGTTTTCACTTTCTCAAATTCAATCTTGTCCTTTTCAAAAGTCTTCTTTACTGGCATGTTACAAATACCATTTGTACATTTTAAATTAGAGTTAGAATTTATAAATGTTAGCGAATCAGAATAAGTCCATTTGTTGTTATTTTTTTCAAAAAAACCATTCATCACTACTGACAATTTATTATTACGGTTTACCTTGCTTATAGTAAAATCAACCCAATTTTGCATAATATTCTTACCTTTAGTTAAATCACCTGATAACCTTAAAAATACATATTTTTCATTGTTGTAAGGATTTGGAAAACAAATTGAAACAGAAATGCTATCCTGAGCGAATACATAATCACCAATGTACAAATATTTTTCGTTTATCTCAAATGGTATTTCTTTATCTTTTAATAGATTAACAATATAGTCATTAAACCTTCCTCGATAAAAAATATTTCGTTTCAAATCCTTTTCATTAATATCACTTTCGTATTTTACAATACCATTTTTATATTTGTTTGCATTTTGAAAAGAACGTTTGAAATATAATGAATCATTATCAGGAATAATAAAAGTTGTAGCTAAGTTATTATTTTCATTTATAAACCTTGTTGCCATATGTATTGGTGAAGTTAATTCAATTATTACATTTTTATCTGGCCAAAATTTTTCTTTGAGAATATTAAAGGTCATTTCATAAGGAGACGAAGGACCTCTACTAATTACATATCCATCTCTTAATGCAAATAAAAATGGGAACCCATTTCGATGAAATTGGTGTAGTTTGGGCGGGAAAGTCAAAACAGGTGTTTTACTTCGATAATGTTTTTTGTAAGTGTAAATATCCAATTGTGGATTAAAAAGACATTGTAAAAAATTTTCACCACCATTTTCTAGGTTATTTTTAAAATAATTTGCTTTAATGAATTCTCCATCAAAAAGACAATAACCACAATTCGCAGGTGAAAAAGGTTCTATTAGAGTCAATTTATCCTCATTTAGATTAACTTGATTTCCCCAGAGGTCTTCTTTATTTGAAATATTATCTTTAGAACTAAGTGTACAACTTACAATAGAAAGAATTGATAAATTTAACAACAAAACAAAAACATTTAAAATAGATTTTTTAATCATATTTTCTCCTTATTTATTTCATTGTATAAGTCTTTTTCATATTTCATAACTCATTGTTATTTAATGAGTTAATTTCACAAAAATCATCTTGACTCCCGCCTAATCGACAAATAAATGTCTTAGTGTCTTACGAGACAATAAATTAAAAGGAGCCAAGATGAACTATACAAATATTATCTTGCAAGATGAGTTTCCATTTGAATACTCATCTGAC
>JASUTE010000009.1 GCA_030445745.1 Candidatus Cloacimonadota bacterium | reverse complement strand
ATTAATTACCCCGATTGCTATGGAAAAAGGACTTCGCTATGCTATGCGCGAAGGTGGAAGAACTATCGGCGCTGGCGTGGTTAGCGATATTATTGAATAATCTCCGGAGGAAATAGTGGCTAAAAAAGCAGAAAATAAAATTAGAATAAAACTGAAAGCATACGATTATCGCTTACTCGATAAATCGGTTCAGGAAATCGTGAAAAATACACGCAATACAGGCGCTAAAATAGTAGGCCCAATTCCGCTTCCTACCGAAAGAACCCTGTACACTGTGCTCAAATCTCCCCATGTGAATAAAAAAGCACAGGATCAGTTTGAAATGTTGATACATAAAAGACTTGTTGATATAGTTAATCCGACTCCACAAACAACCGGTGCACTGAAGAAACTTAGTCTTCCAGCCGGTGTTCACGTCGAAATTAAAACATAAAGGAGATCGAGATGATAGGATTAATAGGAAGAAAAATAGGAATGACCCAGCTGTTCGACGAGAAAGGAGATCTGGTGCCTGTAACGGTAATTCAGGCCGGTCCCTGCCGAGTTATTCATCGCAAAACAGAAGAAAAACACGGCTACAACGCTGTTCAGCTTAGTTACGAGGAAACCAGTAAGGAACATTTACCTAAACCAGTAGCTGGGCAATTTGAAAAACATGGAAGTCCATATTACAAATATTTGCGAGAATTTCGCTTGAAAATGTATACCGATATCGAAGAAGGTGAAGTTTTCGATGTTAGCATGTTCACCGAAAATGAGATCTTGATGATCTCGGGTACTTCCAAAGGAAAAGGATTTGCTGGTGTAATGAAACGTCATAACTTTAGTGGGTTCGAACAATCGCATGGTGTACATGAATCTTTCCGTGGCCCCGGTTCTATAGGCCAGTGTGCTACTCCTGCTCGTGTATTTAAAGGATCCAAGCTACCTGGTCATGTAGGAGACGAAAAGGTAACAGTTAAAAACCTGAAAGTGGTAAAGGTCGATACTGAAAAGAACCTGGTAATGGTAAAAGGTGCAGTTCCCGGACACAGAAACAGTATTGTAACCCTTAGAAAAGAGCTGTAGGAGTTTAGTAATGATGCAAGTAATAAAATACAGTAGAAAAGGCGAAGAAGTTGGAAAAGTAGAACTTCCTGACACTTTGTTCTCTGTGGAAAGCAAAAATCCCCAGGCTTTGTTATATGAAGTAATTAATATGTATTTAACCAACCAACGTCAGGGAACTTCTAAGGTTAAAGGACGTTCGGAAGTAAACGGTAGTGGTCGTAAGCTTTATCGCCAAAAAGGTACTGGAAATGCCCGCGCTGGGAATCTTAGAACTCCAGTCCGAGTTGGTGGCGGAGCTGCATTTGGACCTAAGCCCAAAAACTGGCACCGTTCTATTCCTAAAAAGAAAAAAAGATTAGCTCTGAAGTTAGCGCTGACACAAAGAGCAAAAAATAATCAGGTTATTGTAGTAGAGAACCTGGAATTCGAAAAACCAGAAACTAAAAAAGCAAGAGTTCTAATAGATAAAATTTCCCAACAAAGCCGCAAAAATCTATTGGTAATAGGTGACAGCGATAAGAATATTATTAAATCGTTTAGTAACCTGCCCAATGTAAAGATGGATCGTGCGGATGGGTTATTTGCCTATGAAATCCTCAACTGCGATAAACTTATCCTCACCGAAGAAGCGCTGCAAAAGATTGAGGAGGTATTTAACAAATGAAACATCTAAGAGAAATAATCATAGCTCCGATGATGACAGAAAAAACCACAGCATTGCACAATATAAACAATAGTTATACATTTAAAGTGAGCTTGAATGCAAATAAGATAGAGATCAAAAAAGCAATAGAAAAGATTTTTGATGTAAACGTAATCTCGGTAAACACCATGAGACAGCGTGGAAAGATCAAACGAATGGGTCGCTACAGCGGTAAACGCGCTGATTGGAAAAAGGCAGTTGTGAAGCTGCAACCAGGCGAAACTATTGCAGATTTTGAGGTATAGGAAAGGAACTGAAAATGGGAATTAAAAACTATAAACCTATAACTCCGACAATGAGATATAAAACAGGTTTTACCTTTAATGAAATCACCAAAGGGAAACCTGAAAAATCTCTGATAAGACCTTTACCCCAAAAATCCGGAAGAAACAATCAGGGTAGAATAACCTCCCGCCATCGCGGAGGAGGACATAAACGTCATTATCGCATCATCGATTTCAAACGCAATAAACTTGAAATACCTGCTAAGGTAGCAACGATAGAATATGATCCGAATCGTTCTGCCCGTATCGCTTTATTGCACTATGCAGATGGCGAAAAACGCTATATCTTAGCTCCGATAGGTTTAAAGGTAGGAGATACAGTAAAATCTGGTGAAAAAACAGAAATTAAAGTAGGCAATGCTCTACCTTTAATGAATATTCCTCTGGGCGCTATAATACATAATATTGAATTCAAGACAGGTCGTGGAGGCCAGATAGCACGCAGTGCTGGTAGTTATGGACAGATCGTGGCTAAAGAAGGCAATTACGTGCATGTTCGCATGCCCTCTGGCAATGTTCATCTTCTTAGAAAAGAATGTCGAGCTACTATTGGCCAGGTGGGTAATTTGGAACACAGTACCTTAGTTATTGGAAAAGCAGGTCGAAATCGCTGGAAAGGCAGAAGACCAACAGTACGTGGCGTGGTAATGAATCCCGTAGATCACCCGATGGGTGGTGGTGAAGCCAAAACTTCTGGTGGTGGGCATCCAGTATCTCCTTGGGGTGTTCTTTCTAAAGGTGGGAAAACCCGTAAACGTCATAAATATTCTGATAAATACATAATAAAAAGCAAAAAATAGGAAAAGGGTGAAACATGGCTCGTTCAATTAAAAAAGGACCTTTTGTTGATGAATATTTAGTGAAAAAAGTGGAAAAGTTGAATGCTAATAATAAGAAACAGGTTATTAAAACTTGGTCTCGCCGTTCAACAGTATTACCTGAATTCATAGGTCATACTTTTGCTGTACACAATGGCAAAAGATTCGTACCAGTATATATAACTGAAAACATGGTTGGTCATAAACTGGGAGAATTTTCTCCTACTCGTACTTACCGTGGACATAAAGTAAAATAGAGATATAGCTAAGGGAGTTATCTAATGGAAGCAAAAGCCAGAGTACGCAATTTAAGAGGCTCAGCACGAAAGGCAAGATTAGTGTTAGACTTGATTCGTGGCAAATCTGTCCCTGAAGCTCAAAAAATCTTGTTTTTCTCTAAGAAAAGAGTTGCAGCCGATGTGGCAAAACTCCTTAATTCTGCATTAGCAAATGCGGAACATAAAGAAGGAAAATTTGATACTGAGAATATGTTTGTGAGTACTGCCTTTGCAGATGACGGTCCAATTATGAGACGTTATCGTCCTCGTGCCCAAGGAAGAGCAACCATCATTCGCAGAAGAACATGTCATATTACTCTTGAAATAATGGACAGAGAAAAGGAATAGGGGGAAACTTTGGGACAAAAGACTAATCCAATAGGTTTTAGAATTGGCATAAACAAGCAAACAGATTCAATTTGGTTTGCTTCAGGTCAAGAATATATAGATAATCTGCATGAAGACCTGAAAATTAAGAAATATATACGCAATCGTCTGAGTGATGCTATGGTTTCTGACATAAGAATCGCCAGAAAAACTAAATCACTCACAGTAGATATTTACACAGCTAGACCCGGTCAGGTAATTGGCCGTCAAGGTTCCGAAATAGAAAAATTACGTAACGAACTCACCGTTTTGGTCAACAAACACAGAAAAAGCAATCTGACGGTATTTGTGAACGTACAAGAGGTTAAGATTCCATGGACTGATGCTAAATTGGTTGGAATCGAGATAGGCAGACAGCTACAAAACCGAGTTTCCTTCCGAAGAGCAATGAAATTTGCAATCCGCAATGCCATGCGCAATGGTGCTCAGGGTATCAAAATCCAGTGTTCCGGCCGTTTAGGTGGAGCTGAAATGGCACGTACCGAAAGATATCAGGAAGGCAGAACTCCGCTTCATACCTTACGTGCCGATATTGATTATGCCCTTACCAAAGTAAACACTACCTATGGTATCATCGGAATCAAGGTTTGGATCTACAACGGCGATATCTTAAAATAAGGAGTTTTTTAAATGTTAGCCCCACAAAAAGTTAAATATAGAAAGCGTCAAAAAGGACGCACCAAAGGCTTAGCGCATCGTGGCAGCACAGTTAGTTTTGGCGACTACGGGATCGTCGCTCAATCCCCTGGTTGGATAAATAGCCGCCAAATTGAGGCTAGTCGTGTTGTTATTACCCGTCAGATGAAAAGAACCGGAAAGTTATGGATAAGAATTTTCCCGGATAAACCAATTACCAAAAAACCTGCCGAAACCCGTATGGGTAAAGGAAAAGGTGCTCCCGAATATTGGGTAGCGGTTATTAAACCAGGCCGCATCCTGTTCGAATTTGAGGGAGTAGCACCCAGTGTGGCAAAAGAAGCTGCCCGATTAGTAGGTCACAAATTACCGATTAAAACCAAACTAATCGCACGTGAAGGAGTGGAGATATGAAAATGAATGAACTCCGCGAACTAACCAAACAGGAACTGGAAACCAGGCTGGAAGACCTGAAAGAGGAACTCTTCAATCTCCGTTTCCAAAAAGCTTCGAATCGGTTGGAAAATTCTAATCAAATCAGAATTGTTAAAAAAGAGGTTGCCAGAATAAACACCTTGCTAACCGAGATAAAAATGCAGGGCGATAAGAGGTAATTATGAGTGAAAGAAAAGTAACTAAAACAGGTGTGGTTGTTAGCGACAAGATGGATAAAACCATTGTAGTTAGAATCGTAAGACAATTCAAGCACCCACTTTATAAAAAGATAGTACGTAAGCACAAAAAGTTTAAAGCTCATGATGAAAACAACGAATGTAAGATGGGCGATGTGGTTCGCATAGCCGAATCTCGTCCACTTAGTCGACACAAACGCTGGACTTTAGACAAAATAATCGAAAGAAGCAAGTAAGGAGTCTGAAATGATTCAAGCTCAGACAATGTTAAATATAGCAGATAATTCTGGAGCCAGAAAGGCAATGTGCATAAAAGTGCTAGGCGGTTCCAAACGTAAATATGCTGGAATAGGCGATATAGTGGTTGTAGCTGTAAAATCTGCTTCTCCCAATGGAAAGGTGAAAAAAGGCAGTATTCAACAAGCTGTAATAGTACGTACTCACAAAGAAAAAAGGCGTCCAGACGGTTCTTTTATTCGTTTTCAGGATAATGCAGCAGTAATCGTAGATGAACGTGGAGAACCACTTGCTACACGTATTTTTGGTCCGGTAGCGCGTGAATTGCGTGAAAAACATTTTACTAAAATTATCTCACTGGCACCTGAGGTACTCTAGGAGATTTAGTTATGATAAAAAGAAATAGTAATAAAAATCAGCAAGAACGAAAAATGCGAATTAAAAAGGGAGACACTGTAGTGGTGATTTCTGGACAATACAAAGGTGTAAAGGGAGAAGTTCTGAAAGCCTTTCCTAAAAAGAATCAAGTGATTGTAGAGAGGGTGAACTTCATCAAGAAACACGAACGTCCTACCCAGAAAAATCCTCAAGGTGGTATCCTCGAAATGGAAGCACCTATCAATGTTTCCAAGGTAAAGCTTTATAACGAAAAGATTGGCGATGTCACCAGAGCTGTTTACAAAAAAATTGGTGATAAAAGAATTCGCGTTTGTCAAAAAACTGGTGACGAGATATAAAGGAGTAGGTAATGAATCGACTGCATGAAAAATATAACAAAGAGACTATTCCTAGCTTGATGAAGCATTTTAGTTACAAAAATGTAAATCAGGTGCCCAAGCTGGTGAAAATATCAGTCAATATGGGAGTAGGCCAAGCTACTCAGAATAAAGCTATATTAGATAATGCCGTGAAAGATTTAACCGATATCACCGGTCGTAAACCTGTAATTACGAAAGCCAAAAAATCTATTTCTAACTTCAAGTTAAGACAGGGAATGCCGATCGGATGTATGGTAACACTTCGCGGAGAAATAATGTATGAATTTCTGGATAGATTGATTAGTATTGTAATGCCCCGTATTCGTGACTTTCGCGGAGTTTCCCAAAAGGCTTTTGATGGTCGCGGCAATTATTCGCTAGGCATAAAAGAGCAGACAGTATTTCCCGAAATAGAATACGATAAAGTAGATGCAATACGTGGTTTATCGATCAATATAATTACTACAGCGGCAACCGATGAAGAAGGCAGAGAATTGCTGCGTTTCTTAGGTATGCCTTTCAAAAAACAATAAGTCAGATAAGGAGTTATTTTGGCTAAGAAATCATGGATAGTTAAACAAAAGAAAGAGCCTAAATTTTCATCAAGGAAATATTCCCGCTGCAAAATTTGTGGGCGTTCCAGAGCTTACATGCGAGATTTTGGCATGTGCCGTTTATGTTTTAGGAAATTGGCTTCTGAAGGCCAAATTCCGGGCGTGAAAAAGGCTAGTTGGTAAAAGGAGAAAAAATGAGTGTGACAGATCCTATCTCTGATGCAATAACTAAAATTAGAAATGCATGCGCTGCCGAGCATAAAACCGTGATGGTACATCATAGCAACCTGGTAGAAGCGCTTGTGAAGATTTTGGCAGAAGAAAACTTTATCAACAGCTATGAACTGATTGATAGAGATACAGAGAAAAAAATATACAGAAAGCAGATATACATTAACCTCCGTTATACCAACAGCGGTGAACCGGTTATGAAAAATATTCAGAGAGTTAGTCGTCCCGGCTTAAGAAATTATGTTAATGCCAACAACATACCCTCTGTATACAACAATACTGGTTGCGCTATTATCTCCACCAATCGTGGAGTAATGGTAGATCGAGATGCTCGCAAGAACAATATCGGCGGCGAATATATCTGTAAAGTTTGGTAAAGGGAGGCACTGTGTCAAGAATTGGTAAACTTCCTATAAAATTACCCAAAGATGTTGCAGTTAAGCTGAAAGGCAGCGATGTAAGCATTAAAGGTAAAAAAGGTGAATTACATTATACGATAAATCCCGGTATTACTGTGAAACAAGAAGAAGAAACCCTAGTAGTGGAACGCAGTAATGACAGCAGAGAACAAAAAAGTCTGCACGGTTTAACCCGCGCCCTGTTGCAAAACATGGTTACCGGTGTTACCGAAGGTTATACTAAAACTCTGCAAGTTATTGGTACCGGTTTCACAGCAGAAACAGTGGGACCCTGGTTGAGACTCAATCTGGGCTATGCTCACGATATATTGATGGAAGTACCGGAAGGACTTGAAGTAACAGCAACAGCCGTTTCCAGAAGAGAACAAGGAAGATTAGGCGTGCAAGCTGTTATCAAGGTTACCGGTATCGATAAAGAAGATGTGGGAAAATTTGCAGCTGAGATAAGACGCTGCCGTTTGCCAGAAAACTACAAGGGCAAAGGTATTCGCTATGAAGGTGAATATGTCCGCATCAAACCTGGCAAAGCTGGTGCTACAGCATAGATTTAAGGAGTCAACCTTATGACAAAGAAGCAATCAAAAACATATCGCAAAACTCAAGCTCGCCGTCACAGAAAATTAGCGATTAAAAAAAAGATCTTTGGTACTGCCGATAGACCACGTTTGGTAGTTTATCGTAGCCTGAAAAATATCAGTGCTCAGATAATTGATGATACCAAAGGACACACGCTGATTTCTGCTTCAACGGTAAACAAAGACTTTGAGATAGATAGTTCTAAAAAGAAAACAGAAATAAGTTTTGAAATCGGACAAAAGTTAGGCGAAAAAGCGCTGGAAAATGGTATTAAATCAGTTCGTTTCGACAGAAACGGCTATCGTTACCACGGCCGAGTAAAAAAGCTGGCAGAAGGCGCTAGAAAAGCCGGTTTAATACTCTAAGGGAGGAATAGATTGAAACCTAAAAAAAATAATCCTAGGAACCAACCTCAATTTGCAGTAGAAAAAATTGTGGACACAAACCGAGTAGCCAAGGTGGTAAAGGGTGGTAGAAACTTCAGTTTTAACGCCACTGTGGTAGTTGGTGACAAAGAAGGAAGAGTAGGTGTAGGAACCGGTAAAGCGAACGAGATAGTAGATGCCATTCGTAAAGCCAAAGATAAAGCAGGCAAAGCAATGTTCAGCGTTCCAATAGTAAACGGAACTATTCCTCACGAACTTATAGGCCGTTTTGGTGCCAGTCGCATCATGCTAAAACCAGCTTCACCAGGTACTGGAATTATCGCTGGTGGTCCAGCTCGTGCTATTCTGGAAGCTGTAGGCATCGAAAATATATTAACCAAATCTTTGGGTTCCAATACGCCATCTAATGTGGTAAAAGCTACTGTTCAGGGTCTGCAGTCCCTGCGTACCATTGGCGATATAGCTAAACTCCGTGGTAAAACTATTGAAGAACTTACTGGTAAGCAACAGGAGGCTACCGATGCAGAAGCTTAAGGTAACCCAAATTCGCAGCACCATAAACAGAAAGCAAAAACAAAAAGACACAGTGAAAGCTTTAGGTTTAGGAAAAATAGGCCGCAGCAAAATCCACGATGATAATCCCGTTATCCGCGGAATGATAAATAAAGTAAGTCATTTAGTGAAAGTAGAAGAAGTAGAAAAACAAAAAACAGCGAGCTAGAGCTTCGCACAAGGAGATTGAGAATGGATCTTCATAAAATCGAAAGACCTAAGATTAAGAAGCATAGAAAACGCCTAGGTAAAGGTGTAGGTTCTGGTACTGGTAAAACAGCTGGGCGCGGACACAAGGGTCAGAAATCTCGTTCCGGCGGAAAAGTTCCTATCTGGTTTGAAGGTGGACAAATGCCTTTGCAAAGACGTCTGCCCAAGCGTGGTTTCACCAATATCTTCAAAATTAAATATCGTACCCTGAATTTAAACAAATTGCAATCTGTGGAAGAAACAGATTTTGATATCAAAAAATTGGAAAAATTGAATTTGATAAGGAAAGCCAAGGGTAATAATGCTGCACCAGTGAAGATCTTAGGCAAAGATGCCGACAAATTTGATAAAAAGATCACTATCAAAGCAAATGCTTTCTCGAAAACAGCAAAAAGCAGAATCGAGGAATTAGGCGGTACTGCGGAGGTAGTTTAAGTGTTAAAAAGTATTACAAATATTTTTAAAATACCAGATCTGAAGAAAAAAGTACTGATCACAGCCTTCATACTTGTTATATACAGGTTAGGAAGCTTTATTCCAGTTCCGGGCATCAATGCTTCAATACTAAAAGAATTTTTACAAGGTGGTGCTAGTTCCGGAAATAATCTTTTTGGAATGTTCGACCTTTTTGTAGGCGGTAATTTTGGTAGGGCTTCGGTTTTTGCTCTGGGTATTATGCCATACATCACCACCTCTATTGTTATTCAACTATTGGGAGGAGTACTTCCTTTCTTTGAAAGACTTAGAAAAGAAGGTGCTGAAGGCCAGAAAAAGATCAATCAATACACCCGCTATGGAACTGTTATCGTTGCTGCATTCCAAGCCATTGGTTTTAGTATTTTCTTAATGAATCTGGAAGGTCAAAGCGGAGCAGCTGTTTCCAACCCCGGCTTTTTATTCATGCTTACCAGTGTTATCACTATGGTGACTGGTGTTATGTTTATTATGTGGCTGGGAGAACAAATAACCGATCATGGGATAGGAAATGGTATCTCGCTAATTATTTTTGCAGGTATTATTGCCCGTTATCCCAGAGGATTTATTGATATGTTCAATATGGTAAGAGTAGGCGCTATGTCTATCTTTATGGCTGTAGTAGTGCTGGTTGTTATGGTAGCTGTAACAGCTGCTGTGGTTTTAGTTACTGAAGGTGAAAGAAAAATACCAGTACAGTATGCTAAAAGAATTATTGGACGAAAAGTGTATGGCGGGCAGAGTACACATATTCCATTGAAAGTGAATACAGCCGGCGTAATTCCCATCATATTCGCTCAGTCCATATTAATGTTCCCTCGCACCATTGCTACCTTCTTTAAAGATAGTCAATTTATGACAGCAGTAGTGCAATGGTTGTCTCCAGGAGCATTTTTGTACACAGTCCTTTATATTGGCCTTATCATTTTCTTTGCCTACTTCTACACAGCGATGGTATTAAATCCGGTAGAAATGGCAGAAAATATGAAGAAATACGGAGGATTCATTCCAGGCCGTAAACCAGGAAAAAGTACTTCAGATTATATTAATAATGTTTTAGTTAGAATTACACTACCTGGCGCAACTTTCTTTGCTTTTGTAGCAGTATTGCCACAATTTATGCAAAAATGGGCTAATCTACCTTTCTATTTTGGCGGAACTGGCCTCATCATCATTGTTGGCGTTGCACTTGACACACTGCAACAGATCGAATCTCATTTGGTAATGCGTCATTACGAAGGTTTTATGAAAAAAGGTAAACTCAGAGGGCGCCGCGGCTAGTGAAAGGAAAAGTAGCATGATTCAAATAAAAAACAGTTACGAAATTGAGAAAATGCGAGAAAGTAACCGCATTGTGGGTATATTGCTACAAAAAATGTACGAAAAAGTAAAGCCCGGTGTTTCTACCTATGAGTTAGATAAGTTTGCTGATAAATATATTAGTTCTCAAGGTGGAAAACCAGCCTTCAAAGGTTACAGGATACCGGGGTTAAAGCCATTTCCTGGTGCAATTTGTGCCTCTGTAAATGAATACGTTGTACACGGTATACCCTCTAAAAAAGTAATTTTACAAGAAGGAGATATCATCGGTATTGATGTAGGGGTTTATAAAGATGGTTTCTATGGAGATGCTGCCAGAACTTATGCTGTTGGCGAGATTTCCGATACAGCAAAAAAATTAATGCAGGTAACCCAAGAAGCACTTGACAGAGGAATAGCACAAGCCAGAGCTGGTGCCAGAGTAGGTGATATATCGCATGCTATTGGTAAATTTGTAGCCAGCCAGGGTTATTACGTTGCAGACAACCTCACCGGTCATGGAATCGGGAGGCAACTACATGAAGAACCCAGCATTCCCAATATCGGAAGAAAAGGTTTAGGACCGCGGCTGAAAGAGGGAATGACAATTGCGATAGAACCTATGGTGAATATCGGAACTAATCGTGTTGATGAGCAAGGCTGGGTATTTAAAGTTGCAGATGGTTCACTTTCAGCTCATTTTGAGAACACGATTTTAATTCGTGATGGAAAAGCTGAAATATTAACCCTAGTGAAACAGAAAGGTTAATTTATGGCTAAAGAAGGTGTAATTGAAGTTGAAGGTATAGTTAAAGAAGCTTTACCCAATACTACTTTTAAGGTAGAGCTAGAAAACGGACATGAAATTCTAGCGCACAGCTCAGGTAAAATGCGCATGCACTATATTCGCATTTTACCTGGTGATAAAGTTAAAATTGAACTTTCACCATACGATCTGAATCGTGGTAGAATAGTGTATCGCTATAAATAGGGAGAAAAAAAATGAAAGTGCAAGCTTCAGTTAAAAAAATTTGTAAAGATTGTAAGATCATAAAACGCAACGGCGTTATTAGAGTTATTTGTCCAAGTAATCCTAAACACAAACAGCGCCAAGGTTAATAATTAACAGGAGGTTTTAAATTGGCTCATATAGCAGGTGTTGAATTACCCAAAGATAAACGAGTTATAATTGGACTAACCTATATTTTCGGAATTGGTCGCTCCAAATCCCAAGAAATACTTGGCAAGGCTGGAATCGATGAAAATATTCGTGTAAAAGACCTTTCCGTAGAACAAGAAAAGAAACTCAGAGATATTATCCAAAACGATTACATTGTGGAAGGTGAGCTTAGAACTCAAAGGGCTATGGATATAAAACGTTTAATGGAAATTGGTTGCTACCGTGGTTTAAGACACAAAAAAGGTCTCCCGGTACGAGGACAACGTACGCATACAAATGCTAGAACCAGAAAAGGTCGTAAAGCTGGTTCTGGAGCAAAAAGAAGATAGGGAGGATTTGTGGCTAAAAGATCTACTAAAAGAACAAGAACCAAAAAGAAACGTGTACGCGTATCTTTCAATGAAGGTGTAGTTCATATCCATGCTACCTTCAATAATACAATTGTAAGCCTCACAGATAAAACCGGAAATATGATTACCTGGTCTAGTGGTGGCAAAATTGGATATAAAGGATCTCGTAAAAGTACCCCATTTGCTGCACAGTTGGCAGCAGAAGAAGTAGCAAAAGCAGCTTTGGAAATAGGAATCAATAAGGTACAAGTCGTGGTTAAAGGACCTGGCAGTGGCCGGGAATCCGCCATTCGCTCCTTGGATGCTAATGGCCTTACCGTAACTATGATAACCGATACTACTCCTATTCCTCACAATGGCTGCCGACCACGTAAAGTAAGAAGAATATAAAGGAAAATAGATTATGGCAAGATATACTGGATCATCATGTAAATTGTGTAGACGTGAAGGCACGAAATTATACTTAAAAGGTGCTCGTTGTAATTCCGATAAATGCTCATTCGAACGTCGTGCCTACATACCCGGCGAACACGGTAGTGCCCGTGGTTTCCGTAAAAGAATGAGTGATTATGGTATACATCTCCGTGAAAAACAAAAAGTACGCCGAATTTATGGAATTTTGGAAAAACAATTCCGTAAATACTTTAAAATGGCTGCCAGTAGAAGCGGTGTAACTGGCGATAACTTGTTACAACTTCTGGAAACAAGATTGGATAACGTAGTTTACAGAATGGGGTTTGCTCCTTCTCGTAAAGCTGCCAGACAGCTTGTGCGCCATGGTCATATTTTGGTCAACGGCCGCAAGGTAAATATCCCTTCTTTTAATGTGAGTGCGGAAGATGAGATCGTTATTAAAGAGAAAAGTAGACAGCTGAACCTGGTACAAGAAGCAATTGAAGCTACAACTGAATTAGAGAGCTTCGAATGGTTCGAGGTTAATAAAGATAATTTCACTGGCAAAGTGCTATCTTTGCCTACTCGAGACCAGATTCCATTAGACGTAGATGAACGTCTTATTGTTGAGTATTATTCTAAGTAGCAGATAGGAGATAATTTATGATGTTCCTAGAACCTATTCAATTACCAGAAAATATCGACGTAGACAGAGAATCTTATAGCTCTACGTATGGAAAATTTGAGATCGGCCCCCTAGAACCAGGGTTTGGCACAACTATTGGAAATACTCTTCGAAGAGTTCTTTTATCTTCCATACAAGGCGCAGCTGTACGTTTTGTAAAGATCGAAGGTCTACATCATGAATTTACTCCCATTCCAGGATCAGATTCCGACTTTATTGATCTAATTCTGCGCTTGAAAAAACTGGTAGTGAAAACAGATTCCATTAATGAAGAAAAACTTGTGTTGGAACACAAGGGTAAAGGTACAATTACCGCAGCAGAAATTCAAGATACTAACGAAGTAGAGATAGTGAACAAAGACCTGGAACTTCTGGAGATGACCGAAGATGTTGATTTTAGAATGGAAATTTGGATCGGAATTGGCCGCGGATATGTTCCCAGCAATGAACACGATTTGGAAGATAAACCAGTTGGTGTAATTCCAATCGATTCTGTTTACTCGCCTATTACCAAGGTTAATTTCTTAGTAGAAAAGCAACGTGTAGGTGAAAAGATGGATTTCGATAAATTAATCATGGAAATTTCATCAGATGGCAGTATCGATCCTAAAAATGCTCTTTTCCTCTCAGCCAAGATTCTGCGCGATCTTTACGATAAATTAGTGGGATTTGAACAAGAGCCTGAATATATTAAAGAAGTAGAGATGGATCCCGAATTAGACAGACTGGAACAAATCCTGAAGACCAATGTGAACGAACTAGAACTTTCGGTACGCTGCAGCAATTGTTTGGCAGCAGCAAAGATAGACACTATCGGTGAATTGGTAAGTAAAACTGAAAATGAGATGTTGAAATATAGAAATTTCGGTAAGAAGTCATTGGAAGAGATCAACTCTTTATTGGAAAAATACGATCTTTCTTTGGGCATGGATGTAGATGGTATTTTTAATAAAATAGAAAAAGCAAAAAACAAAACAAATGTCATGAAAAAGGATTAGATTATGAGACATAGAGTAAGAGGCAGAAAATTTGGTAGAGAAAATGACACTCGCAGATTAATGCTGAATAATTTGGTAAAATCTTTAGTAGAACATGGCAGAATTAACACTACGCAGGCAAAAGCTAAAGAGGTACGCAGTTTAGCCGAAAGAATCATCACTTATGGGAAAAAAGATTCTGTTCACCATCGCCGCCTTGCTTACAAGATTCTGCGAAATCGCGACCTGGTGAAAAAGGTTTTCGATGAACTAGCACCCAAATACAAAGAGAGGAACGGAGGTTATACTCGCGTTCTGAAAAATGGCTACCGCAAAGGTGATAGCGCACCTATGGCGATTATCGAATTTGTAAAAACAGCAACTGCTAAAAAAACTAAAAAAGATGATATCAAGGCAGAAGATATTAGCTAATAATAAAAAAATATTTTTACTGGTCTGAGTATGCTTAGACCAGTTTTTTTATTGCCTTTTTATAATAACTTATTTTTGCGGTAAAAAACTGGCAAAGAGGAAAGCTATGTTACCAGAAATTTATGAAGACGTATGTAACCTGATAGAGCAGAAGAAATTTGCCGAAGTTAAACAATTACTCCAGAATATGCATCCCGCTGACATTGCCCAACTCATAAATGAACTACCGGAAGAATTTCGCCTGCTTACTTTTCGCCTTCTTTCTGCAGAAACAGCCTCTGATGTACTCCCCGAACTTTATGATGAAATCAAAGATGAACTTATTAACAAAATCAAAGAGGTACGCTTTCTTAAAATTTTGGATGAGATGGATTCCGATGAAGCTACTGATATTTTGGCAGATTTAGAGCACTCTAGAACCGAAAGCCTTCTGAAAAAACTGGATAAAATTGATTTTGAAGATTCCAGCGAAATACGCCAATTGATTAAATATCCAGAAGATACCGCCGGTGGTATTATGCAGCTGGAGGTTATTGCTGTTAAACCGGATATGAAAAGAGATGAAATCGTTGAATATATTAAATCTCAAGCGCATGAGGTAGAAAATATCCACTACGCTTTTGTAATAGATAGTAAAAATAAGTTATTAGGTAGATTGGATATAACTAAACTGCTATGGCAATCAGCACAAGCTCGTGCTAAAGATATTATGGACACTGATATCATCACTGCTGACGTAGAATTGGATCAAGAACAAGTAGCACATCTATTTCGTAAATACGATCTTTATATCTTGCCCGTTATCGATAAACAAGGGCATCTTTTAGGTAGAATTACTGTAGACGATGTTATCGATGTAATTGATGAAGAAGCTTCGGAAGATGCTTACAAAATGGTAGGCTTGGAGAGTGAGGACAAAGTTTTTACCAAACCTTTGAACTCAGTTAGAAAACGCTTGCCTTGGCTAACTTTAAATCTGTTTACTGCTTTGATAGTTTCCTCTGTAGTAGGAATTTTCGAGAATACGATCCAGCAGTTATCGGTTTTGGCTGTACTTATGCCAATTGTTGCTGGATTAGGCGGTAACTCAGGGACTCAGACACTTACAGTAATTACCCGCGGGATAGCATTGGGTGAGCTAACCATTCACAATACTTTTCGGGCAATATTAAAAGAAATTGGGGTAGGAGTTATCAATGGCATCATCATTGGCAGCTTTGCCACTGTAATTGCCTATTTTTTAAAGGGCAATTTGATGTTAGGAATAATTTTGGGAGCTGCTATGATCTGCAACATGTTTATTGCCGGCTTAATGGGTTCGCTTATTCCAATCATCATGAAATCTTTGAAAATAGATCCAGCTCTCGCTTCCAGTGTTATCATAACTATGTTAACCGATATTGGTGGTTTTGCTTCTTTTCTGGGATTCGCAACTATTTTTCTTACGTAAGTCTAGCGAATATACAGTTGCGAAACCACTTTGCCCAGGTAAAGCAAACACTCTGGCTTTCTAAACCATTCTGGATTGCTTTACCGTAAACTTTAAATCCCATTGGAATGTCTGGTAAAGATTGTTGCGGATGCTTTCCCTATTTACTTTTACCCTTCTTACCATTCCCAAAAGCTGAACAGTTTATTCCTCAATAAAAGAGGTAAATTTCGCTAAAATTTCTTTGGAAATGCGCTGCGGCTTCCCATTTTTAACAAAAACGCCTTCTATTGTAGCCTGATTGCATAACTCTCCAACAGAATTATAAATCTGTTGTTGCCAGGTAGAGTGCAATCTGTTAATCTTTGCTATGGTTGTTTTAACGATAATATTATCTTCCATTAAAACAGCATTTTTGAATTTTAATTCCACTCTGGTCAAATATATGTGCAAACCCATTTGCTTCAATTTTTCTAATGAATATCCCAATTTCATTAATAATTCCGAGCGCGCTTCTTCGTAGATCATAAGATAGTTAGCATTGTTTAAATGCCCGTAAATATCACACTGATAACCATATATTTTCCGTTTATATTCCATAATACCTCCAATTTTTTTTTATTTAGAATATATTATTATTTAGTTGTCAAGTAACTAATTTTTTTTTGCCTGGTTTTAGGAGTTTTTATGAAATTTTCTAAAAAGAAATTTACAGGGTTCAACACCCAAAAACAGATAAGAGTTATTCTGGATATTTGTGAACACTTACAACAAATTTGGCAAGATGAAAAGCAGAGAGAAGAACAATTAACCGAGTTGCACCATTGTGTTCTTTGGTTACCATCTGAGTTATTGCCACAATTCCAAGTATTAACTAACACTTTTAATTCACTACAAGATTTCTGGTTGGTAGCCGTACCAATTTTACAAAAATATCAGCGTGAACCACGCGATCACGACTTCCTAATTTATAGAAAAGACACTAAAAAAGCCAGCGAAACAATACCGGTTTACCTTATTTTAGATAATTTACGTTCTGCTTTTAATGTTGGCTCTATCTTCCGCATAGCAGAATGTTTTGGTTTAAAGCAAATTTTGCTGTGTGGTTATACAGCTACACCTGATAATGCAAAAGTAAAAAAAACTGCCATGGGCACAGAAAAGATGGTGAAATGGCGCTACTTTGAGCAAACCAGCGCTGCCATCGCTTTCCTGAAAAAGCAAGAAATACCTATTTATGCCTTGGAAACGGTGGAAGGAGCAACTGCGATAGATAAATTCAGCCCTGCCGAAAGTTTTGCCCTTATTTTAGGAAATGAAGCGCTGGGAATTCCTCCGCATCATCTTAAAATGGCTGATAAAATTCTGTCGATTCCTCTTAGAGGTTGGAAAAATTCCTTGAACGTGGGTGTTAGCAGCGCCATAGCTCTTTATGAATTAACTAAGAGCTTCGTTAGCTAGGTTTTGCTTTCTTTACCTTGCTGTATTTGCTGCCATCTCTTTTCAGTAAGCGATATCTAACTAAAGCCTGCAAGATCTGCTTAGCAAAATATTTATCAGATTGGAAATGGCAGTCATCGGGAAAACTCTTCTTCTTTTCAGTGCGTGAAATCCCGTCTAATAACTCTAAAACATTATCTAAACTTATGTTTTCATCGGGTAATTTTTGAAATATTTTCCATTCCAGAGGTCTCATAAATATTCTCCCTAATATTTTTTTGGACAAATTTCATAAAATAAAGATAGTTGTCAAAGATTTAGAGGTGAAGATGAAAAAATTGCTTTTGTTAACTTATTATTGGCCACCCAGCGGTGGGCCGGGGGTGCAAAGATGGCTTAAGTTTGTAAAATTCCTACCAGAATTTGGTTGGCAGCCTACCGTGATAACCACCCGAGATGGAGATTACCCCGCCTTAGATACCAGCCTATTGAAAGAAGTACCAGACACCGTTGAAGTTATTAGAACTTACACTCCCAACATAGGAAGAATATTCAAAAAGGTTTCTGGAAATGCTGCTCTGCCCTATGGATCTTTGCAAACAGATAGAAAGAGTAGTATTAGGAAAAAGATCCTGTTCTTTCTTCGCCTGAACTTTGTAATACCCGACCTGCGCAAGCTATGGAATCGGTATGCCTACAAAGCAGCTAAAGCAGAGTTGCAAAAAGAAAATTACGATCTACTTGTTTCCACCGGCCCTCCCCATTCCACCCACCTTATAGCTGCTAAACTGACCAAAAAGTTTTCGATAAAATGGTTAGCAGATTTTCGTGATCCCTGGAGCGAGATGAGCTATCTAAAAACTGCTGGCCGCCTGCCAATTACTGAATTTTTCGATAAAAAGTTGGAAGCAAAAGTGCTGCGCCAAAGCGATATAATTACTGTTGTTTCCCAAAAGATAAAAGCAGATTTCAATAATTTGGAAAAGATTAAAGTACTGCACAATGGTTTCGATGAGGATGATTTTACCGATATCTACTATGAAAAGTCAGAGAAATTCCAAATAAACTACTTTGGCAGCTTAACAAATGAAACTAACCCGCTGATTGTACTAACGACAGTAAATGAATTAATAGAATCTGGCAAAAATAAGTTTGAGATGAATTTCTGGGGTAATTATTTACCAGAAATGCAAGCTAAAATACAAGCCAAAGATAAGTTTAAGATTGTTAACTTTCATGGCTATTTACCTCACTCCCAGATCTTAGTAAAGATGGTTAATTCTCAGCTTCTGCTGCTTATAATAAACAAGCTAAAGAACAACAAAGGCATACTTACCGGTAAAATTTTTGAATATTTGGGCTCTAGAATTCCAATTTTGGGCTTGGGACCAACCGATGGCGAAGCAGCAGCAATATTACAGGAAACAGGAAGCGGTAAGATGTTTCCCTATGATGATAAAAAAAATATTTATCAATATATTCGCACTCTTTACGAAAATTGGCAAAATAACCGGGTTTGGCAGTCTGCGTCTGCTTCCTACCTGAAATACAGCCGCAGAAATTTGACTAAGCAATTAATTGACATAATAGAATAAAAAAAAGCCCGAGCAAAAACTCGGGCTGCTTATATTTAACTGACTTTATCTACTTTATAAGACCCAGAAAATCTCCTAACAGGAATTGGATACGTCCAATTAACAGAGAAATACGGGCCATCACAGTGTATCCAAATGAAGCTCCGAAACCTATCATCATGAACCATACCCCAATATTGGTTACTTTTCCATAAGCTCCTTTGTGTGCTTTCGAGAAGAAGAAATAGAGCAGAATAGTAACTGTACCAATAAAGATAAGAATGGTATTGATATTATCCAGCGGTAGCATAGCAGTTTTCATTTGCACAAGAACCTGAGAGTGCATCGACATAGGCACACTCATACCCACGATACCCATTCCGAATACGATAGGGTAACGTGCTAGCCAACTGAGGTTTTTGGAATAACGAAATACATACAGAAAACCTAATACTGCTGGAATAATAATTATGTAATTATGATCCAGAAAGATCGGACGATATACATAGGGAATAAAGACAGTATCGTAAATTAGTGGAATAGCATATCCCATTGACACACCAACCAAGAGGTGTTCGCCAAATCTATAGAATGGATTTTCTTTGTATAGAAACGAGAATATACATAAAGTCAGGAATGCGGCTACAAAATTGCTTAAAGTCATAATTCCTCCTAACCTAACTTCTTATTTTTACGAGTAAGGAAATAGCCAATATTTCCCACAATGATGAAAACTATTATCATGACATGAGCTACAGATTGTGCATTCATACCAATACGAGCTTTTTTGTATTCATACTTCATCTCGGCATTTGTAGAGATTTTATCCACTGAACCATCCTCATTGGTAACCTCGTAAATAATTTTATCTGCAGTTATTGGAACATTAATTTCTTTTAGGATTTCCTGGCTATAGGGTCTACCATTCGGATAATCCTCATCTTCGTAAGCCGCAAAAATATCAACAAGTTTCTCATATTCAGCAGCGCCTTTTAACCCGCGCAACATACCCACCAGCTGTCCTGTTTGCAGGTAAGGGTAATTGTCTGCCACCATTACTGCTGTAATACCGGCGGCAATATTAGCTCCGAATTTTGCCCGTGCATAGATAATCCAGGTTTGAATACTGGCTGATCCAGAGAAATCAATAACCAAATTCATATCATCGTAATTGCGGATATTTTCCATAATCTCCATGTTTTCTATTTTTCTACCTTCGGAATCAGTTTCCAAAGCATTACTTATATCTTCACCCATTCCTAAAATAATAGGGAGCTGCAAGGCAAAAGGACGATATCCAAAATTCAGATAATCTACACCTGAAGTTACATCGTAACCTTCTTTAGCAGTATTGATAGCATAATCTACCAAAGGAGCAGCTTGTGGCATGAAACATAAAGTAAACACTTTCACGTCTCTTTCAAAGCAATGCCGTAAGATAGAAACTTCCATCGGAAATAGTTCTGGCATAGTAGAAGCATCATGGTTAAAAGACATCAAGATAGCTTTATCCTCTCTGCCAGCAAAAGAATCTATTTTCTTATAAATATTGGCTGTGGGCTCAGTTACATATGTTTTGGTATTGAAAGGAATAAGCAAAGGAATAATAATGGCTACTGCAATAACAATGTAGATATAACGACGATCCAATTGTTGCATTCTTTGCACAAGTGTCATTTTTCTTTTTTCCATATTAATCACCTCCGCCCAGATATGTTCTTTCTATTCCAAGCAATATCTTCAGGGAAGTAGCCACCATTCCTAAACCAACACCTATCATAATGGCACGTTTAGCTGCCATGTTAGGAACATTTAAGATCCAGGTGGAAATATCGGGAATCCAGCGCGAGATCTGCATACCCAGGGGCACTTGCCCCAGCATAACAATAATAGCTGCGATAAGCAACACAGTGGCCTCAGCTGAACGAGCCCGGAAAGCTTTGTAGGCAGCAGATGCTATATAAAATGCCAGCAGCGAGAACATTGTAGCACTCATAGGCATTTGTACATTTTTAAACAACCACATGTAAGGCGTACCTTCCTGGCGCCCCCAGATAAATCCGGATGCAGCTGTAAATACTAAGGCCAAAACTGTAACCAGACTATATTGCCAGTTCGGAGCTTTACGAGATATCTTAGTCCCGTGAACCATACCTAAGCTAATAACCCCGAGCACAACAGCAAAGGGTGAGATAGCTTTAGCCCATTCCTGCCACCAATCATAGAAATCGGCTGATATCTTATGAGGCACAAATGTATGGATCACGAACAAAAACCCTAATATCATTACAATCATTAAAGGTATCTGTCGTTTCATCAATCCTCCTATTTTTCAGGAAATGCATTTATCAGGAATGTCAAATGCGTAGTCGATAAGATCGTTCCTGCTATAATAAATATTATAATTAAGAATTTTGTATAATCTTGGGCTTTAAGTGTACCCATCATCAACGGTTCATGGGCAAGGTAAGCAGAAGCTGCATATAACTCTTCCCCTATCAGCGTGTAGTCACATGTGGTAATAAAGAATGGGATCTGAGTTACAGCATCTGTCCCAGCGATTTGAATAGCTCCAGTTGTAGCGCCAGTTTCAGTCATGATCAGAGCTTCAGCCCAGAACATTCCCATATAGAAGTTGGTAGCTGTTTTCTCACGAATCATAACACCATTCACGCCGGCAACAAAAGCGAATTGAGCTGTAGTGATAAAGAAAACATTGTTTTTGTCGAACGTATCGGGACGGCCAGCTTCATAGTGCGCTTCTCTTACAGTTTCCTGCGCGATTGGCAATACTATGGGGTCACGTACTGGACACAACAGCTTGGTATCGTATTCAGCTGCCTTTTTGGCTACCCGCCCCAAAATAGAGAGTCCAGCCAGAGTGGCAACATCTTGGATACTGGAAAGTCCTGGTACGAACAAAATCGGGCGGCCCATCTCGGTAGCACGTCCAATTGCATTGTCAATCTCTTCAATCCCAGCAATAGGTCTAATGTAGAGATCATAACCTTTTTTAGCACGATTGATCATAACAAATACCAGCGTTCCAAAAATCAGGGTAGCTATAAGTGCTGGAAGTTTGTTGCTCTGGAACCAATTTGGTTTGGGATAGTAATGGGTTTTACCCAAGGTAGGGAAACCAGCCGCAAATTTTTGGGTGATCTCCTCTGGTTTCTTACCGTCTTCGGTTAAGAAGATAGAACTTTCTACAAAATGTCCTTTCCCGTCACTTTTTACAAGTTTATATTCAAAACTACGATTGGCAATACGACGTGACTTATCCAGAAATTTGGTACGACTATCTTTACCATTTATTTGAGCAGCTGTTTTTAAAATATAATTTTCTTTGTTTAGTTCTATCTGCTTCTGATAATATTCTATCGCCTGTTCAGCCTGCATCCTAGCTTGTTCTGTAAGAGCTGTATCGATTAGAGCTTGGTATTTTTCAATCTCATTTTGATAATCTACGATAGTTTGTTCTGCTGCTTCGCGATAAAGATTGCCAACAATATAATCTTTTTTATCGTTTGTCATTCGTATTACAAAACTGGGGGAAGCATAGTATAAACCTTTTTCCATATCACATTGGGAAATACCTTTGAAGATCGCGTTTTCATATGGAATGTTATCATCTAATTCGCGTAACATTCCCGCAACCCTTTTAGAAAGACGGAATTCCTCATCTGTGTAATTTCTTTTATAAACAGAGTATTTATAATTATCTACTATTTCTGAATATCCATTGGAAACTAAAAATAGTTTACTAGGTTTCAACGATTTTGATTGGGTATCATAAACTAATTCCTGCTCCAAGCGATATTCTCCTTGTATATCAGGATTGGTATTAAAGGTCATCACAAATGAAAGCCGGTTGGAAGGTTTTTCTAAAGTGATTTTTAACTTTCTGTCTTGATAATATTCGTTGATATCGTCTATTAGCTTGCCCTCTTCATTGTATACCTTAAAGTACACATCGTGAATCTTGTAATACTCGTTTGTATACATTTCGTAGTTCACCATAATCTTGGTTTTATCTTCACGTAGGTATGTTGAATTGGTAAGTGCAACAACTGGTTTGCCCCACATTACTCTATTATAGTCACCTTTATCATCTTTACGGTCGATAACCTTATAGAGAAAATTTTGGCTAAATTCAGGAATTTTAGGAAGTGTTTCCGATTGAATAATTTCAGCTGGATGTGCTTCAGTAAATGTTTCGTAACCATCTCTATCATCTATGGAAAATACAAAATAGTAATCTTCAATATTATCCAGATCGAATGTGTAATTAATCCCATTTTCCTCATCTACCACTTTACCATTTTCCAATTGCACAGTAGCAATTTGGGAAGGTGTGTAGGGATAACCACAATAACGGTTAAAGATAAGTTCAGCAGGATTTTCCACATCCACTTGGTAAATTTCTGTTTCTGGATCTATCTTCCGTTCCAAATCGTTCGCTTCTTTTTTCTTTATGGCATCCACATAATTGCGAAATTGCTGAAGGTCTTCTTTTTTTAATGCATAGATATTGTGGTCGTTATGGTCATCAGCAAAAAGTGGTAATCCCCATTCGAATTGCAGTCTTTGTTTATCTTCAACATAAACGGGATAAAACTGTTTTATCTTTTCCGGTGAATTTGTTCTGGGAATTCCAATCTGAGGTTTGGCATGTGGATAGTAGTGACGAGCTTGACTGACAGCCAGAACCGTGTAATAATATTTATGGTCAGGTTTCAGTTTTTTTGCCATCTGAGCGAAATGATGTAGTTTGAAACCAGCATAGATCTCTTTATCGCCATTTTCGTTTTCCACCTCCACTTTTTTGTTGCGGTAGTAAAAATCTTTCTCTGGAATTACCCCTAAAATATCATAATTTTTCAATTCGCGGCCGATAATGTTAATATCGCGTGGATATCGGCGAAATAGTGGACTGTTCTCATCTTGTTGTTTTTCACGTTTCAAACTACCAGAAGCTTGCAGATCGACAAAATAGTTGTAATCTTTATCGTAGAAATACATAACGTCGCCAGATACTCCGGTTTCCACATTTACATCGACCTTTCCAATATAAAAAAGAGAATCAGTGGTTACCCCGCGATATACACGGTACTCAATGATCTTCTTTTCTTTTGGCAGAGGTTTCCAACTTATTACCAACCCCGTTCCATCATCATCTGGAATATCTTCTACTTTCAAACCTTGAACAACATATTCTTGCTCAGATTCAGCAGCAAAAGAAAGGAGTGGTATAAGTAAGAAACTGAGTACCATTAAAGCCAAAAAAAGGCTTCTACATGAATGGCTTACCCTCATAAAGCTCTCCTTTTCTTATTTATAGTTTTGCTTTTAAAAAATTCTATCAAAAGAAATCTTGGGAAAGTTTATTGTCAACCATATTTTATGCACCTTTTTTTAACTTCATATTACACAGAGATTTTCTTTAACCCACTTATTGCCAAATTTCATAAAAAAATATAAAATTATCTATTTTTTTATATCATCTCTCAAGTGGAGAAATAACAAATAGTTAACACATCCCGTAAAAGTATTTTGAACTTATTTAGCTAAATTTATACGATTTTAACTTCTCACAACAAGAAAAAACAATTGACACTGCCATATAATTTTTAGAATTTTCCCAATTTTAAAAACTCTATCTAACAAAAGGAGTAACCGGTGAAAAACAAAAAAGAGATCGATTTGACAATCAGCAATTTTATCGGAAAAAAAGGTTCGTTAATTCCCTTGTTACAAGAAATCCAAAAGTTAGAAGGATATCTTCCCAAAGAAACCTTGCGCTATTTATCTCAAAAAACGAAGATCAAATTAGCTCGTATTTACGGTGTTGCCACATTTTACTCAATGTTTCGTCTAAAACCCCAAGGCAAGCACATTATTCGAGTTTGTAAGGGAACTGCTTGCCATGTTTCTGGCGCAGAAGACATCGGTAAGGCTATAAGAAAAGAATTGAAACTAGGTGAATTGGAAGATACCACCGATGATGGACTTTTCACAGTTATGGAAGTAGCCTGCCTGGGTTGTTGCAGTTTATCACCTGTAATGATGGTTGATGACAACACGCACGGGAAATTAACACCGGAAAAAGTAACAGAGTTTTTGCAGAAATATAAATAAGGGAGGGCATTTTGAGCTTAAAGATCAAAGTAGGAATGGCCAGTTGTGGTCTAGCAGCCGGTGCACGAGATGTTTACCAAGCTATTCAAAAATATCTGGAAAATAGCAAATTGGAAGCAGACCTGGCTAGCACTGCTTGTATTGGCATGTGTTTTGCCGAACCTCTGGTAGAGATTATCGATGCTGATAATAATTCACTAACCTATGGAGACATCCAACCTCAAGAGGTCGAAACTATCTTGAATGATTACCTCGAGGGAAAAATCCATAAAGATAAAGTTATCCTTTCCAATATAATGGAAGGAAGCGAAAATGAAAATCTGAAAAATCAGACCAGAATAGTACTGCGAAATTGTGGCAGGATCGATCCTGAAAGTTTGCAAGATTATTTAGAAAACGATGGTTATAAAGCCTTAGAAAAAGCTCTTAAGGAGATGGAGCGCACTCAAATAATCCAAGAGATAAAAGATTCCGGACTTAGAGGACGAGGCGGAGCTGGATTTCCCACCGGTTTAAAATGGCAATTTGCCTACGACACACCGGGACCTAAAAAATATTTCATATGCAATGCCGATGAAGGAGATCCTGGTGCTTTCATGGATCGTAGTGTATTGGAAGGTGATCCGCACAGCATTATCGAAGGTATGACTATAGGTGCCTATGCTATAGGTGCCGATGAAGGCTATATCTACTGTCGTGCCGAATATCCTCTGGCCATTAAGCATTTGCAAAAAGCTATAAAAGATGCAAAAGAAGCTGGTTATTTAGGAAAAAATATCTTGGGAACTGATTTCAATTTCAATTTACATATTAAGCAGGGAGCTGGTGCTTTTGTATGCGGAGAAGAAACTGCTTTAATGGCTTCGATTGAAGGAGAGCGAGGTATGCCTCGTATTCGGCCACCCTTCCCCGCTCAATCTGGGCTATGGGGAAAACCTACCAATATAAATAATGTGGAAACATTGGCTAACGTAGCTTGGATAATTTTAAATGGTGCTCAGAAATACAATAAATATGGTACAGAAAAAAGCAAAGGTACAAAAGTATTTGCCTTAGCCGGTAAAATCAAGAATAGTGGGCTCATCGAAGTTCCCATGGGCATGCCTTTAAAAGATGTTATCTACAAAGTGGGTGGTGGCATGAAAACCGAAAAACCCTTCAAAGGTGTACAGTTAGGAGGCCCCTCTGGTGGTTGCGTACCTGCTGAACTTTTAGATACCATAGTTGACTACGATTCCATCACCAAAACAGGAGCTATCATGGGTTCTGGTGGAATGGTGGTGATGGATGAAGCAACTTGCATGGTAGACGTAGCCAAATTTTTTCTTAATTTTACTCAAAACGAATCCTGCGGAAAATGTACCTTCTGCCGTGTAGGAACTAAACGTATGTTGGAAATTCTAACCAGAATCACCGAAGGTAAAGGAACTATGGAAGATTTGGAAACCTTGGAAGAACTTTCCGAAAACATTAGCCAAGGTTCACTTTGTGGATTAGGTCAAACAGCACCTAACCCGGTGCTTACCACCCTGAAATACTTCCGAGAAGAATACATCGCCCATATAAAAGATAAACGCTGTCCCGCTGGTGTTTGTACAGCACTGTTGAAATATGAAATAACCCCAGAAAAATGTGTGGGTTGTACTGCCTGCGCCCGAGTTTGCCCGGTAGAAGCCATAAGCGGAGAAGTGAAAAAACCTCATAAAATTGATCAAGATAAATGTATTAAATGCGGCAGCTGCTATGACGCTTGTAAATTTGATGCAATAACTAAATCATAAAGGGGATGGACCTGTATGATAACTATAAAATTAAATAATAAAGAAGTAAAAACCGATGAAGGAAAAACCATATTAGAAGTTGCCAATGAAAATGGTATAGAAATACCTACTTTGTGCCACGACTCCGAGCTTAAACCTTTTGGCTCCTGCTGGGTATGCGCTGTACAGGTAAAAGGCAGAAAGGGATTTGTAACCTCCTGCGGTACCAATGTTGCAGATGGCATGGAAATTATAACCGATTCTAAAGAAGTACACCAAGCACGTAAAATGGCGTTGGAATTGTTGCTTTCTGATCATTATGCCGATTGCGTAGCACCTTGCAAGCTAACTTGCCCCGATAATGTTGATGTGCAAACCTATGTTTCGCACATTGCTAACGAACAATACCACGAAGCGGTGAAGGTGATAAAGGAAAATCTGCCTATGCCCCTTTCAATTGGCCGTGTCTGCCCTGCTTTTTGTGAAGACGAATGCCGGCGTACTTTGGTAGATGAACCTATCGCCATCCGACAGTTAAAAAGATATGCCGCCGATTTCGATTTGAACAATGACTGGACTTGGACTCCTGAAAAAGCCAAAGCTAGTGGGAAAAAAGTAGCAATTGTAGGCGGAGGTCCTGCTGGGTTAACCTGCGGGTATTATCTTAGTAACAATGGACACGACGTAACCGTTTTCGAAGCAGCGCCCGAACCTGGCGGCTGGCTGCGCTACGGAATCCCTGAATATCGCCTTCCCAAAAAAATATTGGATAAAGAGATAAAATTAATGTGTACCAATGGCATGAAAATTAAGACCAATACTCCGGTAGGTGAAAAAATAACCCTGTCGCAACTTAGCGACGACTACGATGCTGTTTTCTTGGCATTGGGTGCCCAAAAAGCAGTTCCCATGCGTGCTAAAGGCAGCAATTTGGAAGGTTGCTTGCTTGGCGTTGACTTCCTAAAAGAACACGCCTTAGGAAATAAACCAAAACTGGGGAAAAAAGTCGCCATAATTGGAGGTGGAAATACAGCCATAGATTGTGCTAGAACTGCCGTAAGATTGGGTTCAGAGGTAACCCTGGCTTATCGCCGTACTCGCAAAGAGATGCCAGCAGAAGATTATGAAGTAGATGCAGCCGAAGAAGAAGGTGTCAAATTCTATTTCTTAACCAACCCGGTAGAGAATTTCGGTAATACAAAAGGCCAGCTCACCAAGATAAAATTTGAAAAAATGAAACTGGGAAAACCAGACGATAGTGGCAGAAGACGTCCCGAACCAACGGGAAAATTTTTTGAAGAAAAATTTGATACTGTGATAGCTGCAATATCTCAGCGCCCCGATGTAGATTTTTTGGCGGAAAAGGAAAATCATATCGATGGCAAAGAAATTCCACTAACTCGCTGGGCTACAGCACAAGCAGATGAATACACCATGTATTTGGGCATGAAGAACATCTTTGCTGGAGGTGATTTCCGCAGGGGACCAGCCACAGCCATTGAAGCTATAGCCGATGGCCGTAAAGCTGCTACAGCAATCGATCGCTATTTAAAAGGCAAAATTATGCTGGATCCAGTAAAAGTATTTAATTCTGTAAAAGAGAAAAAATTAGCTGATGTTGACCCTACCCAATATGAACAATATGAAAAAGAGAACAGACTACAGATGCCAGAATTAGCTGCTAAAAAACGTGCTACAAATTTTAAAGAGGTTGAATTGGGTTTCGAGAAAGAAGAAGCACCAAAAGAAGCTAAACGTTGCTTGGAATGCGGCTGCCAGGTAAATGAAACTTGTGATTTACGTAAATTTGCCACGGATTACCAGGTAGACGTCGATTTGTTCATTGGTGCCAAAAATCAGCATCCTATTGATGACTCTCATCCCTACATTCGGCGTGATGCCAACAAATGTATAAAATGCGGAAGATGTGTACGCATTTGTGCTGAAGTACAAGGACCCGGAGTATTAGGTTATATTTATCGTGGTTTTGCCAGTTATGTAGCACCAGAATTTGGTGAAAGCCTTTCTTTAACCACCTGCGAAGCCTGTGGAAAATGTATAGAAGTATGTCCGGTTGGTGCTTTACTTCCCAAAAATCAAAACTATAAGCTTAATCCTCATCCCAGTGAAATCATTACTCAAAACTGTGGTTTATGCGGTACTGGCTGCAAAATTGAAATTGAAAAACAGGGAGACCGCATAACCCAAATCCGGCCAGCTACCGATGCAGGTTTCAATGGTCGTAACCTCTGTTTCTACGGTAAATTTGGCTGGCAAATCTACGATGACGAAAGCCGTATAGATGAAACTTATGTGAGACAAGAACAAAATTGGCAACCAATCCCAGCTTCCCAAGCAACCCACACTATGAAACAAAAATGGCAAGAAGCTAAAAGCAAACATATTTACGTATCTCCCACTAGCAGTAATGAAGAAATCTTGATGCTGAAAAAAGCGGCCGAAAATATTGGCGCTACTATCTCTTCTCTTTCCTACAAACATAGTTTTGCCGATATGCTGCAGGCAAGTGAACAGAAGACTTACAAAGATTTAGAAGAAGCCGAAAACATAGTTATTGTAGGTAAAATAAGCCAGACCTTGCGCACCCTCATCCGCACCCAGCAGCGCCAAGGAAAAAAACTTATAATGATTACTGACGAACATAAAGATTTCAACGAATTTGCCGATGAACTATTTGATGACGAACCGATCGTGAATGTGCTGGAAAAAATCTTGGAATATTACTACGATAATGAAGAAGAAGAAGAGGAAAAAGAGGTAATCAACCTGGATCTACCCGCCAAAACCTTGTTTTTATACAGCCGCGATCATATAACTGAAGAGGCTATCTGGAATCTGTGGGTTCTGGCCAGTATAGTGTGTAATTTCGAAGCTGGTTCAGGTGTGTTGCCTACATCTCATTTTGCCAATTTGAAAGGATTGCAAAAAATGGGAATCCCTGCTGGTAAAGCTGCTATTTATGACTTTGTGCTACTTTATGGTGAGCTGCCTTGTGAAGAACAAAAAAAACTAATCAGTCACAGTAAATTCATAGTTTCTATGCAAACCCATCAAGATGATTATGATATTAGTAATATGTTGCTTCCTATACCTTCCTATTTGGAAGTTGAAGGAACTGCAATAGCCAATGATGGACAAGTAACTTATTTTAAGAATGCTTTAAATTCGCATAAATTACAAAAGACAGCTGATATGCTTTATAAAGCTGGAATTTTAAAGAAAAAAGATACTTCTTTGTCTCAGTACCTAAAGCAAGCAGAAATAATAATGCAGCAACAACCCCAGAAAAAATCTCTTACTAATGAAGAACTTCATGAATTTCTGTACAGCGTGGAAGAGGTAAAACTGGAATTGTTGAAACAAAATAATCTACAGAAAAAAATGATGATCGACTATAAAAATAGGATAAAATCGAAATAGAAACAAAGCCGCGCGGGTTATACTCGAGCGGCTTCATTGTTTTTAGAATGTAAAAAATATCTGTAAGCAGATTTGAAAAAATTGCAAGAAAAGTTAGCTAAAAAAACTACTGTTCGTCTGGCGCTAAAATACAATTAACCGGACAAACCTCTTTGCAAGCTCCGCAATCTATACATTCTTCTGAGTCAATTACCCGTTTCTCATCTACTTCAGAAATACAACCAACTGGGCACACCCCTTCACAGGCAGCACAATTTATACATTCATCTTTTTTTATTACATGAGCCATTGCTTCCTCCTTCTTTTAAAGTAAAATTTGCCTATATCTCAATAATTGTCAATTTAAAATTTCATTTCTGCTGCGAAGCACGAATAGTAATTTCGATATCATCACCGCTGTAAGCTTTCAAATTATTGGTGAAAGCTACTATCATGTAGAGTAAAGCATCGTGAACAAGGGCTACCAAACCAACACGCATGCCACCAATTTTTAACATAACCAGCAAATTTTTGGTTTTTATCTCATCTTGTTTGCAACTCATTTTATCATATTCTAACTAGAATAATCTGTAGTCAACCAAGTTTGACAAGATAATTTTCCCAAAAACAGCAAAAATATCTCTTTGTAGGAAAATCGGCGTCTGCTTCCTAACAAATCCCAAAACATCTAACTTATTTTTTTAAAATAAATTACGTTTGACATATCTGCTGTACTCATTTATTTGTCACATAAAAATAGAAATGGAGTTTTAATGCAAGTTTTAGCAAAAGTAAACGGAAAAGAAATAACCAAAGAACATGTAGATCAATTTATTAAAAGTTTAGGACCACAGCGTGCTGCTCAATTCGATAACGAAGCTGGCCGCAAACAGATCTTGAATGAACTTATCAACCAAAATTTATTCCTAGCAGATGCCCAGAACAGCGATTTGGACACCACCCCGGAATTCAAAAATGAAATGCAGCGCATGAAAGAGATTCTGCTTACCCAGATGAACATTAACAAAACCCTGTATGCGGTAGATGTAACTGAAGCTGAAGTGAAAAAATATTTCGAAGAAAACAAAGACAAGTATGGAACAGCAGAATCTGCCGATACCAGCCATATCTTAGTAGACAATCAAGAAAAATGCCAAGAGATCTATGATATGCTGCAAAAAGAAGAGATCGATTTTGCCGAAGCAGCTCAAAAATATTCCAAATGCCCTTCCAAACAAAAAGGCGGCAAATTGGGAATGTATCCGCGCGGACAGATGGTTCCTGAATATGATAACGCTGTTTTCAATATGGAAGTTGGCTCAATTAGCCAGCCTGTGAAAACTCAATTCGGTTATCACATCATTAAGCTGCACGACAAAAAAGAAGCTGTAGAAGCTAAGTTTGAAGACGTAAAAGAACGTGTTCAAAAAGATCTGCTCTCTGCCAAACAGCGCCAGGTTTACACCCAAAAAGTGAATGAACTGAAAGAAAAATACGAAGTAGAAAAGATGTAAATATCTTAAAAATAGAAGGGTTTCCGTAATTGGAAGCCCTTTTTTTCGTGTCTGAACTCCATAATATTTAATAGAAATTATAATAAACTTGACAATATATCTTTTTAACATCATTTTTGCATTGTTTTTGCAAATAATGCAATAATAATGGAGGAAATAATGATTTTAGAATTCTCGGTTTCGAATTATAGATCGTTTAAAGAAAAACAAACTTTATCATTTGAGCCAACTTCTGACACAACAAATGAAGAATATTATTGCCATCAATTAACACCCAAGATTAAATTATTAAAATTTGCCATCTTGTATGGATCAAATGCCTCTGGTAAAACTAATATTTTAAGAGCTTTATCTTTTCTTCGACATATAGCAATAAAACCAAGAGAAATGGAAGATGAAACAGGATTTGAACCATTCGCATTTGATGAAGAAACAACTAAAAAACCTGGAGAATTTGAAATCTTCTTTTTTCATAACAAGATAAAACATCATTACTTAGTTAAATTAAGTAGATTTCAAATTAAGGAAGAAATACTTGAATATTATCCAAGCGGACAACCTGTAGAAGTATATCATAGGAATTTAGGTAATATTAAATTTGGTACCCATAAAACTGTAAAATTAGAAAAGAAATTTAAAGATGCTTTAGAAACTAATACCGTAAATTCTATGACATTACTTTCAGCACTACAAGTTACTAACATAAAATCAGAAGTACTATATAACGTCTTTGATTGGTTTAAGAAACAGATGTTACCTATCATTAGACATAACACAAGATTAGATATATGGACAATGAATAAAATAGAGGAAAATATAAATTGTAAAAATTTAATAGTTGATTTGCTACAAAAGGCAGATTTTAACATTAACGATTTAGAAATAAAAGAACAAACAATAAAAGTAGATGACAATCTTAGAAAGTATATTTCAGATGACGCTAATATACCTGAAAAAGTAAAAAATGATATTTTAGCCGAGGAGACTCTAAAAAGCAGAGAACTTCTGTTTATGCATGATATTATCAACGAGGAAAAGCAAAATTTAATACCATTAAATTTTGACAAAGAATCTGAAGGTACTAAAAGATTTTTCGGTTTGGGTGGGCCTCTAAATGAAATAATTAGCAATGATAGGATCTTACTGATAGATGAAATTGAGCGAAGCTTGCATCCAGACCTAATAAATTATTATATTAACACATTTTTAGCTAATTCGCCAGCTTCTCAGCTTATAATTACTTCTCATAGTTTAGATTTTATGTCTGATCCTGACGAAGTACGAAGAGATGTAATTTGGTTTACTGAAAAAAATGAAGCCGGAGCTACTGAACTTTATTCTTTAGCAGATTTTAAATCTACAGATATTCGCAAAGGTATGGACTATCTAAAAGCTTATAAAGCTGGAAAATTTGGGGCTAAACCAAACATTGGAAGTATATTTTTAAAGAAGGATTAACAATGCCTAGAAGACCTAAAAAGCTTAGTACCCGAAAAACAGTTGCAATTGTAGGAGAAGGTAGCTCCGAATGGTTTTATTTTAAAAGTGTTAAAAAAAATGAAAGCTACAATTTAAAAGTTAAACCTGAAAAACCAAAGAATTCAAACTATAAATATATTTTTAAAAAAAGCAGAAAATCTAATTAAAGATGAATATGATATTGTATTTTGTCTTATTGAACTGGATGTAATACAGAGTAACGATAAAATTTATAGAGCATATCAAAATCAGAAAAATAAGATTTTTAAAAAAATTAAAAAACAAATTGTAATTTTGGAACAACATCCTTGCTTTGAAATCTGGTTTTTATTACATTTTGATAAGAAAAGTGGTGAATTTCATAAATGTAAAGAAATGATTAAAGAGCTAAAAAATCTAAATAAAACATCAATTTTCAAAGATTATGATAAATCAAGGTCCTTTTTTAACAATCATGACATTTATAGAGAATTGCTACCATATATGCAAGATGCCATTAACAACTCTAAGTGGCTGCAAAAACAATCTGGTAATACGAAATGTAATGTTCATAAAATATTTGAGAACTTGGATAAAATTAAAAAAACGCCAGGCAGGTAATTCCTACCTGACATTTTTTTCATTCTCTACCCTATCATCTCTTTCATATCTTCTTCTACATCGGATATTCCAGCAATATTGAATTTTTCTACCAGAACCTTGGTAACATTTGGCGATAAGAAAGCTGGTAGGGTCGGTCCCAGGTGAATATTCTTCACCCCTAAGTAAAGTAATGCTAGCAGTACAAAGTTGCTAAAATAGCTTCTTCAAAATATTCCCTGCTGAAATTTGTGTTGGTAATAGTTGAAAATAGCTTAGCTACGATGAATTCATCGAATTGACTGCATTCTTGGTGATACTTTTTTCTAACTTCCAAAGGTACATCTTTCCGCCAGATCATTAGCCCCTTAATGCTGTATAAAAGCAAATCCTGCAAATTGGCTACATCACCTTTCTTTCCACAAACTCCATTCACGGTACAGCCCTTGTTTCCCAAAGTTTCCTGACATTGATAACAAAACATACTCATAAATTCCTCCTTATATTACATTTACTCTCGTCTATTCTAATTATGTCTCTCTTCTTCCTCAACAAAGATAGTTTTAGTGGTAGGTTTAGGCATTTTTATCGCTAAAACTCGTACCGGCCTATCTGTTTCATTATAGATGCAGTGCACAATATCTTTGGGACTTTCTACAATATCATCTTTCTTGACCTTCACTTTTTCTTCTCCCACCATGATAGTAGGATTTCCTTCTAATACATAAAATGCTACGTTCACAGGCGTGATATGCGGTTTCAGTTTTTCGCCTGCAGCCAGCTGTAAATGCATAATCAGCCCTTCCGGCCTATCGTACATTTTGTGTGAAGTAATTCCGTGTGGGTTTTTCACCTTATTTTGATTTTGGAAATTAGTAACCTTCACTAAACCTCCTTTTAAGTACCCTAATACCTATTTGCCGGCAAAAAAATTTTTAGCTGCCAACAAAATCACTTAACTTCATCTTATTAAAAGTTTCATAAATATCCTGGGAAATACGGTTCAATTCTTTACTGAAAATACAAGTATGAAAAGCGCAATACTCTTTACCAAAAGGACATCCGCCCAGCTCTTTATCACCATCAATCACTCGGAAAATATCCCAGAAAGTGATCTGGTCAGCTGGTTTGTTAAGTTGGAATCCCCCTGTAGGTCCGCGCACCGATTTTACCAATTTGGCCTTACTTAGTTTTTGAAAAACCTTGGCTAAATGTGCCTGGGAAGCATGCAATTTCTCTGCTAAATATTTAACAGATAGCCTTTGCGGCTGCTGGCGGGCAATTAGTGCCATGCCATGCAAAGCCAGCGATGCTCCTTCAGATACATTGACCAAACTCATAATATCTCCTTTATTTCGGTATTCAAGTTCCTGAATGTATATTTAGCTGTCAAGATTTATGTTGCGACTAACGGATAGCTATAAATACAGTAGCCGCTTCCATTGTCGCCCGATAAAAGTACGAAATTTTCGATTCACTGCGTTCCTATCCACAAAGCCACGGCGGCTACTGGATTTACAGCGTGTTAGCCACTGGCTTTTTTGTCAAAATCCAAAGAACCAAGATGCTATTGAAAAATAAATTATCACTCCGCTAATATCGGCTATTGAGGTTATTAAAGGTGCACTTGCAGTTGCCGGGTCAATTTTTAATTTAGTAAAGATGAATGGTAAGAGCAAACCGATTAAACTACCAGTCATAACTGTTAAAATCATAGCTATGGAAACAACTATTATAATATCAGGCGCTCTAAAACTCGCAATAATTGCAACGCCAAAAGCCATTGTGATACCTAATAGCAGTGAAACTAACAATTCTTTTACAATTAATCTATACCAGTCGCTAAGTTTTACATCCCCGATAGCTAATGACCGAATCATTAAGGTTGCAGATTGTGCCCCTGCATTTCCACCACTGTCAATTAAAAGGGGTAAAAAGAAAACTAACGAAACTACTGATTGAATAACACTTTCAAAATTTGAAATTGCAGCTCCGGAGAAAACATTCATAAAGACCAATGCGAGAAGCCAGAAAATTCTGTTTTTATATAAATCGAAAATTCTTACTTGTAGAGGATTAGTTACTGCATCCTGAAATGAACCAAATTTATGAAAATCTTCCGTTGCTTCTTCTTCAACAACATCCATTATATCATCAAATGTGACTATACCGATCAACACCCCTTCTTCATCTATAACAGGTAATGCTACCCTATCATAATCTTTAAATACTTTAATGGCCTTTTCCCTGTCATCCGTTGCGTTAAGGGAAACAAAGCGATGGTCCATGAGCTCCTCAATCTTTTGTTGCGGAGATGCAAGGATTATTTCTTTGATTCTTATATCGTCAATTAACATCCAATCATTATCTACAATATAAACAACATTTAAGGTTTCGGAATCTTTACCATATTTTCTTATATGTTGTAAAGTATGTTCTACTGTATCAGAAGGTTTAACGGCAATGTACTCAGGAGTCATTAACCGACCAACACTATCTTCAGGGTATCCTAAAAGTTGAACCGTAATTTGTCTTTCTTCAGGAGAAAGAAGTTGAATTAATCGCTGCTTGACCTTACCGGGTAATTTTTCAAACAATGCCGTTCTGTCATCCGGTTCAATATCATTTATCAGATTAGTTAATCTTTGTATATTATTGGCAAGGTTGTCAATAATCTCCTCTTGTTTCTCATAGGACAGGAGCTGAAAAACTTCTTTTGATTGGGTTCTATTTAGAAGTTTAAAGAAAATTACTTCATCTTCTTCAGAAATTTCTTCAATTAACTCGGCTATCAGATTTGCATCTAATTCATTAAGGGAATTTTTTAATGCTTTCCAATCCTTATTTTCAATTAGTTCCCGGTAGTTTGTTTCGATATTAACCATTTTATGCCTCCTCACTTTAGAATTCTGAAATCTTTTTCATATTTCATAACTCATTGTTATTTAATGAGTTAATTTCACAAAAATCATCTTGGCTACCTCCTAATCGACAAATAAATGTCTTAATGTCTTACGAGACAATAAATTAAAATGAGTCAAGCTGAATTGTAAAAATGTTATCCCGCAAAATGAGTTACCTTTCGATTTTAGGTGGCCAAAGCACAAACCTTTTAGCAATCTCAAAACCTCTGAAAAAAGGATGCACAAGAACATTCCAAGTTAGAAAACCTTACCCGGGGGAAGTTCAACAGCATTCACCTATCAAAAACTGTATCCCAAAAGACAAGCTGTGGAAAGAGAAAATGCTTTTCTGCAGCATCAAAATCAACTCCAGCACAAAACACGCCAAAATCACTTATTTACTTATAAAGATCAGAAATATTACTGGTTTTTACAAAACCAATAAATTTTATCTACATTCAGTTAATATTCAGGTTTATTTTAATCCCACTATTTAAATTTTTACTCTGTTTTTTGCCAATTATGCAGAACTCATCAAGGATATTAGAATACCGATGATAAGTCCTGCTCTGGGTAATAGATAAATCGGCAAATGTACTCTATATCACCCTTTTTAGTATTCATCAATACCTACAGTAGCATCTATGTATCTCCCGATGATCATGTTGGAACAATACAGATACATTTACAAATCCCAGGGTGAGGCAGAAGAATATCCAATAACCTATCTCGATGAAGAAGATTATTAAAAGTTTACTACAATTAAGCAGAGGCAGAATATCAATTTCTGCCTCTGCTACTTCTATTTCGACTAACCTGCTGTTATCTGACTCTGAATTCAATTGATAACATGTCTGGGTCATATACGTAGAAATAGGTACTGTTCTCATCGGGTTTCCTGATCTCTGTAGCATTGTAACCCATGTCGAGTGCCTGCTGCTGTTTCGCAACGATGCCTTCTTCATCTGTGAAGAAACAGGCTACCAGACCTTTTGTTGTGCACTTGTCACCTCTGGAAGCACATACCAGTTCTACTTCAATCTCACCGCTCTCGTCTTCCAAGAAGCAGAGTGATGCCCCTCCCAGAGTTCCTTCACCAGTTGTAAATTCTCTGAATGGTTTCAATCCAACGAAATCCTGATAAAACTTTTTCGATGCTTCAATATCTCTGCACATGATTGTCATTCTGAATTTTTTCATTTTAACCTCCTATAATATTTGAACAAGAATCTGGGCCTTTTATAAATTTATTTTTTTTACGAACACCATTAAGTTCAGAGGTTGTTTTAATTCGCTGATAAAATTCTTAAAGCTGGGGTAATTTTCTATTGGAATTATGGATTGCGGGAAATGCACTGTTCTGGTAATTATCAATTGTTCGGCATTTTGTTCTATTTGAACATTGTAGTTAAAATCCTCATGAACTTTGGTAAGGTCATGTGGTTTCAGCAGGCTATAGTTTTCTGGTAACCCTTCTATCACGAATCTTTCTTTCAAAGTAAAGAGCTCATAATTTTGATAAGGTGTTGACCGGGTCTTTAAACTTGTATTTAAGGGTAATTCTGCTGCTGGTAACTTGAAATAGAGAAAATCACCTTGCTGAATATAGAAATCGGAATTTTGGGTAGTGTATATTATCTGTAAGGGCTTGTCTAATCTATCCATATTCAAAAACTGTGGTTCATTTAATAGAAAGGAAGACTCATTCAGCATATTTTGGGCAAACCATATCATCCTATTTTGAGCAGATTCATCTTTGAAATTCCTTCTAAAGCGATAGTCGCTACTGCCCCGATAGATATTGACATAATCTATCTGGGCTATACCATGTTGCTGTAATTTACAATTTATCTCCTTCTCCACCAGATAACCGCTATCAAATTCATAATTAACCAATTTAGATTCTTCAGCTAACACTAGCACATTAGCCTTTTCCACTCCCGCATAGAGAAAGGGCATTTTGTTATCACCTATGCGCATAAGTTCCCCTTTCCAATAAACAGCCATACTGGAAAAGAAATCGCGAATTGCATTATTTACCTGTAGATTGCTAAACTGACTACTTTCTTCCAAAATTACTGCTGGTGAAATTCCTTTAATCTCAGCAGCTTTGGCCATGGTTATAAAAAGCGCTATTAAATCTCGTTCCGAACCATATTTTTGTTCAAAAGTTTTCTGTGGTTTTTGTGGAATAAAACTTTGATAAGGCACACTTGCAAGTTCAATCACATAATTTTCGGCCAGGTAATTATATAGAGCTAACAATTTTTCCCTATCGGTTTTTAAGCCTTGCAAAACTGCTGCTGTCTGCTTTGAGATTGCGTCTGAAAGCTCTAAACCGCTCTTAAATTTCTCTTGCAGATAGTTACCCAGTTCCTGCCAATTTTTAGCAGTGCTATACACTATTGGACAACCTGTAATTAGTAATGAAGGCGAGTTATTCTCGGGTAAAATAAAGTCTGAATTCGCTATTTCCCATAAATATATATCCTTACCATCTTTTTCTTTTTCTGTGAATCTCAATTGTTTCACATCGCTGGGAAAATCATAAAATAAGGGTTGGTTAGCCGGTACTTTCACTTTGAATTTCTTTTCTAAATAGGGATTTTCCTCCATCATATGCTCTATTCCGCCAATATAATCTTTTCGTTTATTGTGGATGGCGTAGTTTACTACCACAGAAAAACCGGGTTCTATTGCCGGCATATTTATAATAGTCTCTCTTAGGTTTACATATCCTGGTGATTTTACGGTAAGTTCGTGTTCAGAATCGTGGATTGCTTCTTGGGGCAGATCAATTTTGTTGCCTTCCTTATCTATAGTGAAGCACTCGCCCAACTCTACTGTTTCAAAATCAGCATTATAAACTATGTTAATATCGGAATATATCTTTTTCCCTTTATAGGTAAGTATTTTTTTCAGATAGGAAACGTGTTTTTCATAAGAACCATCTGCAGCAATTTCAATTTCTACATCTGTAAACACGTTTATAGCATAGGCATTAGGATATTCCGCCAAACCAGGTGTATTTTCCAAATAATCTTGGTAGTTAAATTCAGCTATTAGCAAAATCGGAAGGATGGTTAATAATACAATTAAAATTCTTTTCATCTTTTACCCCATTTTCTCATTTCTTTTATTACAAATTCAACCTGTGCTCTAATATTATTTTTAGCAGGAAATTCGTTGTTTATTAACGCAGTGCCAATAGTAAAGGCCTGCACAGGTAGCTGCTGCATAGTTTTTATTTTTTGGGTATCGTCAATATTTCCTGCTATAATTAAGTTAGAATTAATTTGATTTATAAAATTTTCTAAAAGTTTTTGCGTTTCTGGGTATCGATATGCTAAAAGAGTAATTCCACTAACACCTTTTTTAGTAATTTCTTTGGCTTCAGCAATAATCTGCTGTATATCGCCCAATAGCTGGCAAGGTCTTTCGCTGAATTTACCCGCATAAGGGTAATATTCAATCTTGGTTTTTTGCAAAATTCGCAAGGTTTCATCGTTGAATTTACCACCCATAATAGCATCTGCTCCCAGCTTCAAGCCTTTTTGTACAGATTTTTCAGCATCTTCGGTACTAACAATTTCAAAATAGAATTTTTTCCCGCTCTTTTTTATTGCTGTGGCCAACTTTTGCATCTCGGTATATCTCAAACCTATATCTTTGAAACCCACTCCGTGCAAAGGGCAGGTTTTTATTTGGTTAAATAAATTGCAGGCATTGGCAACAGTTTTATCATCTTTAGTTAACATCACTATTAACCCAGCCATTATTTTACTCCGATAAGAAACAACTTATCCAGATTGTTCATTTTACTCAGCTCTCTTTTCAGTGGTAAATACTCTTCTTTTCCAAAATGGATTTTATCGATCATAAATTTGCAGGTAAATTTTACCGAATTAGCTTCTACCTGCTGTGAAGCTGCCAATTTAAAACCTTTAAAATCTATCTCTGGTATCTGAGGGAAACTCATATTTTCTAAGCTATACGGTAACTGAAGGTTTTCGGTGAATTCAACACTGTAGGTCATAGGAAGTTTAAAGGGGTATTGGCGGTTGCTTAAATTAAAACCACGCAGCATATAGTTGTGCAAAAAAGATATAGAAAACTTTCCTGCTTCCAAGGGAATAAATAAGTAGCTATCGCTGGTATCGGTGTAGCTTGGAATGCTAAAAATAGAGCTAAGATGCATGTTTTCTTCTCGATTTTGGGGATCGGAAATTGAATAATCCTGTAATTTAGTTTGCGGATGAATTTCTGCCATCATATTTTCTATCAGTTGTTGTTTTCTCTGCGGAGTCAGCTGCATCATGCTACTGCGCATAACATTATCGGCCATACCTGTATAGGAAATGTGTAACTGGCAATTAGCGTTGAAGTTTTCATCCACTTCAATGTCTAAATCTATCTTAGTTTTATTTCTTTCGGAAGAAGAAATAGGCACCTCTCGCAAAACATCTCCCTCTTCCGAAGCAATGATGTAAGAACAATCTTCTTCATATTGTGGCAAAAAATCCTTGGTATTTTCATCTGTTGGGTCAAAGAAATATTCTGGCTTGCTATTTTCATCATAACTCACCACAATAGCATGATTAAACCACACCACTGGGGCTTCTTTGTATAACTGATTTCCCACGGAAATAAGAATTGGGTCTGCTGGAATACCAGCTAAACGGAACATAGCCACTAACAGAGCCGATTTATCGCGGCAAACTCCGCCACGAGTGGAAAATGTGTAGGTAACATCATGTGGTTCATAACCAGGTCTATTTTCTTCTTTATCTACTCCCAAATAACGTACCTTTTGAGCCACCCAATAAAAAATATTTTTTATCTTCTGCAATTTTGTTTCAGCTGTACTTGTCAGTTCTGTCACTTTTGCTTCTATCGCTTTATTTGGTTGCAAATGCGGTTCCACTAAACCATAATACCAAGTAGATACTTCTTCCCATTTTTTTATGGTTGTAAGCATAATATTATAACCAAACCTATCCAGATTTTCCATACCCGGTTCATAAACTATTTGGGGAGGACTGGTAATTTCCCAATTGTAAAAAGTAAAATTTTCTTTTTGGGTCTCTTTGAATGTTACATATCCCTCTTTTTTATTCACATGATGCACGTATAATGTAATATTGGAAGGTATTTTTAAATGGTAGTTTTGTAAAATTTTGGGAGAATAATTATCAACCGAGATCTGATCAAAGAAATTACCCTCCATTCTGGCTTTTAGTAATTTTCGGGTCTGTTTTGTATGAATAATATCACCGATATTCAGATCTGGTAGTTCGCCAGTGAGAACCCAACTGGTTTCCGAATAGATATTCATCGTTTTGGAATAAGGATTCAAATTTTTCTGCAGTATTTTTTCTGGTTTCAAAGTAATTATTTTACCATCTGGTTTTATAATTTCTATAATATTCACTTCCAAATCGGTGTAATTGGAATCGTACCAGAAGCTAACTTTGTTATCTTGTTTAGCTTTGTCTGTTAGAATTTTGCTAAAAATTTCATATTCCACTGTTCCCAAACAATTTTCGTCCAGTTCCACCTGCTGATTTTCTACAGATATTTGATCGGCTGCGGGGAATTCCTGTAATCCGCTTTTTTGCAAAAGTTTTATAGCCTCATCTGTTTCGATTATAGCTAATAGTGGTACACATACACTTAACATCAGTAAAATAATAATTCTCTTCATCTATTCACCTCTTTTTTTAATTAAGCCCAATTTTCTTGCTCTTTTTTGCCATAAACTACGTGCCACGGCCCGCATATCCACATCTTTATCTTCCTCATCAATTATTTCGGAACCGATCAATGTTTCCAATACATCCTCCATGGTAACTATGCCAGTTGTACCACCATATTCATCTACAATAAGTACAATGTGTTTTTTGCTTTTTTCCATATAGTTGTACAGATCAATCAGACTCACATTTTCAGGATATACCTTTATCTCTCTTTTAAAGTCTTCCAAGATATTATCGGTTTTATTTTTCACCAAAGCAGTAAGAATATCCGTTTTCAGAACAAAGCCCACAATGTTATCCTGATTTTTAATATATATAGGAATTCTGCTATGGGGAGCATCCATGTGTTTGTGCTTAAATTCAGAGATTTGCATAGATGCAGGCAGGGTAAACAACACCGTGCGTGGGGTCATTATATCTTCTGCTTTATAAAATTCCAAGTTAAACAAGTTTTTCAAAATCTTGCTCTCTTCGGGAAACAAAGGATTTTCACTATCGTCTGTTTCAGCCATAGCCACAAACTCTTCTCTGCTAATAGAATCGGATTTGTTCTTTCCAGAAAAACTACGAGTAACAAATTCGGAAAGTAAAACAAATGGATATAAAATGAAGGTTAAATATTTGATAAAATAAGCGGTAACGGTAGAAAGTTGTCGCCAGTAAACTGTACCAATAGTTTTGGGAATAATTTCCGAAAATACTAAGATAAGAAAAGTAAGTACAGCTGAAATTAAGCCTATATATTTATCGCCAAAAACTATTGCAGCCTGAGCGCCAGCTCCAGCTGCTCCCACAGTATGTGCGATTGTATTCAAAGATAAAATAGCAGCCAAAGGTCGATTAGGGTTCAGTTTTAAATTTTTCAGCATTTTCCCCATCTTTAGATTTTTCTTTTCTACTGACTTTATAAATGGAATGCTAATACTTAAAAACACAGATTCAGCAACTGAACACATAAAAGAAAACATCAAGGCGATTAAGATATAAGTTATTAATAAAAACATAGTACTAAGATTATATTTTGTAAATTTTTAGCAAATATTTTCTGAAATTATCAGTTTTTAATTTTCATCTCGCTTCGGAGTAAACAGTTCAAACTCATTTAAAGCCCAGTAATAGCGAATAATTACGTGGAACATAAGTGGTATTGCAACCAGTAAACCCAAACCAGCTAAAGCGGCCCCAATTATAATCCCTATCATGATGAAAATTTCCAAGAAAAATTGCTGCCAACGGGTTTCAGCACTAGCAATATAACTAATTTTGATCGCTTTTAGCGCATTCATCTTCTTAGCTGCAATTAAAACAGGGGCAGGCAATATAATTGCTAACCAATACAACACCATTATTAAGCGTACAATGTGCAAAATTGCATCGATAGCTACATTTATTAAAAAACCAGTGCATATTACCTTTAATAAAAAGAAATAGGCGATGTTGATTAACACAAACAACCAGTACTGATGATAAAACCTTAGTTTCTTTAAATAGTTGGCAATGGTAAACTCGTAATTAGTTATAGCTAACGGGATCAATAATAGCGGAACTGTGAATAACATTGCCAAATTCAGCAACCAGTAATTTCCCCAGGTTACATATAGAGCTGCTGCATTTATTAATATTGCAGTGAATATAAAAAAAATAGCAAAGGGCAAATATTTTGCTAAATTTGCCTTTACTTTTTGCCAGCTTTGCTGCCAATTTTTGCGGGCAGAAAGCTCGTTTTTCAAAGCACCTGTAGGCTCACCACAAACTGGACAAAATATTGCATGTCTATCCAGCTTATTATTACAGAGCTTATTTCTTTTTTTCCCGTCTGGCCCTTTAACTTTAATCCTTCCTTTACATCGCATAATTTTTCCTAATTATTTTTGGTGAAAATTCTGCATCCCTCTTTTTTGTCAATTATTTAAAGTTCTTTACAATATTTAAAGGATAAAATAATTAGATTTATAGTGTATCTGGAGGAAAAATGTATAAATTGAATGTAACTTCCCACTTTTCTGCAGCTCATAAACTGGTAGGATACAATGGGCCCTGTCGAAATATTCATGGTCATAATTGGAAGGTGCGGATAGGAATTTTGTGTAAAAATTCCGATGAAATTGGCCTTACCATTGACTTTGGCATTGTAAAAGCCGAGTTAGCCAAAATAATGAATAAATTAGATCATACCATGCTGAACGAATTAGAATACTTTAATAAAACCAATCCCACTTCCGAAAATATCTCCAAATTTATTTACAAAGAAATTAGTAAAACTTTGAATAATGATAATTGCTGTGTTGCCGATGTTGAAGTGTGGGAATCAGAAAAATCGTCGATTACCTATTTCGAAAATGCTTGAGATATTAAATTCCGAATTTGTTAAAAGCGCCGTTAATCCCCAACAATACCCGGCCACACCCTATGTAGAAATTGCTTTTGCCGGAAAATCTAATGTGGGAAAATCTTCCATGATAAATACACTTCTAAATAGGAAAGCTATCGCTAAAGTAAGCAACACGCCGGGTAAAACCAGATTACTCAATTTTTTCCGCGTACGTTTTTGCCAAAAACAAATACAACAGCAAGGTTACTTTATGTTAGCTGATTTACCCGGTTATGGTTATGCCAAAGTGAGTAAAAAAGAACGTGATAGCTGGCATGAAATGATGCGGCAGTATTTCACAAACCGCTTGAATTTGGGTCTGGTAGTTATCTTAGTTGATATTCGCCATAAAGCCGATCCTAAAGATATGATGATGCTGGAAATGTTACGTCAAACTGGTCAGAGTTTTCTGATAGTTGCTACCAAAGCAGATAAAATTGCCAAAACCAAAAGAGATAAAGCTATTAGAAATATAGCCTCTGGTTTACAATTACCAGCTTCTTATATATTACCCTTTTCAGCTACAAAAAAAATAGGTTTATCGAATCTGCTCACAATATTGGAAAAATATTTGTTTGACACCAGGATAGAGTTATGAATTTCCTAATTCATGTGAGGTAATTTATGTTAGAGAAAGTAAAAAATCCGCAGGATGTAAAAAAATTATCTATTTCAGAACTTAATAAATTAGCAGCAGAACTGCGAAAACGTATTATTGAAGTAACCTCGAAAGTAGGAGGTCATGTAGCCCCAAGTTTAGGAGCCACAGATCTTACCGTGGCCTTGCTCAAGGTTTTCGATCCCCTTAAAGAACGAATTGTGTGGGATGTGGGACATCAATCTTACAGTTACAAAATCCTTACCGAGCGTAACGACCGTTTCGACACCCTAAGACAGTTCGGCGGAATAAGTGGTTTCAACAATCGCTCAGAAAGTAAATACGACGCTTTCGGTGTTGGCCACAGCAGCACTTCTATCTCAGCTGCTTTAGGTATTACAGTTGCCAAAGAGATAAATAAAAATCCTGAAAAAACTATCGCTATTATTGGCGATGGCGCTCTCACTGGTGGTATGGCATTCGAGGCTTTAAATCATGCTGGCAATTTGCAAAAAGATCTTGTTGTGATATTAAACGACAATAATATGTCTATTTCCAAAAACGTGGGTGCGCTGCAAAACTACCTTACCAACATTTTGGTAAGTCGTTCCTACAACACTTTACGTAATCTTGTGTGGGATTTTGTACAACATACACCAGCACGTGTGAAAAGAAGAATTATATTAAGTGCTCGAAAATTTGAGGAAAATATAATTAATACCTTAGCACCCAATATTATTTTTGAAGACCTTGGTTTTAAATATTTAGGTCCCATTGATGGCCATGATATCCCGCGCATGGTTAGAATTTTTAACAAAGTTAAAACCAATCTTACTGGACCAGTTTTTATTCATGTGGTTACCCAAAAAGGCAAGGGCTACGATTTTGCAGAAAAAAATGCATCCAATTTTCACGGTTTAGGCCCCTATGAGATTAGAACTGGTAAATGTGTGAAAAAAAAGGGGATTTCCTATTCTAAAGTATTCGGTGATACCTTGTGTAAACTGGCCGAAGAAAATAATAAAATAGTGGGCATAACAGGAGCTATGACCGATGGAACTGGGTTAACTGAATTTGCTCAAAAATTCCCAGATAGATTTTTTGATGTAGGAATTGCCGAACAGCATTCAGTAACTTTTGCTGGCGGCTTAGCTACCGAGGGAATAAAGCCTTTCGTAGCTGTTTACTCTACTTTCATGCAACGCGCCTTAGATCAGGTAATTCACGATATCGCCTTGCAAAAGCTTCCAATTGTGATGTGTTTGGACAGAGCCGGTATTGTAGGCGAAGATGGAGCTACACATCATGGAGCTTTCGACCTTTCCTATTTAAATTTTATTCCCAATATGACCATTATGATGCCTAAAGATGCTGCTGAACTCATCCAGATGCTGGAATTTGCCGCAAATTACCAAGATGGACCTATTGCTATTCGCTATCCCCGCGGTAAAGCAGTAAACTTAGAGCTACCACAAACACAGCTAAAATTAGGAAAAGCAGAAGTCATTCAAAAAGGTGAGCAGTTTGCTATTTTAGCTGCTGGGACAACTTGCCAAAACGCTTTAGAAATAACAGAAATGCTACAAAAAGATTTTCCGAAAATAACCCCCACCGTGATAAATATGCGTTTTTTGAAACCACTTGATAAACAGCTTTTGGAAAGTTTAAATAATTATAAATACATATTTACTTTGGAAGAAAACAGCCTTATCGGCGGCTTGGGAAGCAGTGTAGCTTCCTACTTTGCTAGGCAAAAAGTAAAAGTTCACAGTTTCGGCTTACCAGATAAATTCATACCACATGGCAGTACGGCTAAGCTGAAAGAAGCTTATGGCTTTACTTCACCCAAAATATATCAACAAATCAAACAAATTTTAAATGAAATACAAGACTGACACCATAGCTGCTATCTCCACACCAACCGGAATTGGGGGTATTGCTGTATTACGCGTAAGTGGTTCCAAGGCGATTGAAGTTGTAAAACCATATTTTAAAGATAAAAACATAAGTAGCCTTCCCAGTCACAAAGCCACTTTTGGCAAGATCGTTGCAGATAATCAAATTATCGATGAGGTGGTGTTGACTATTTTCCGAGCTCCCCACAGCTACACTGGCGAGGATGTGGTAGAGATATCTTGTCATGGCAACAATTTCATTGCTCATAGAATATTAGAGCTACTTTTGCAAAGAAGTCGTTTAGCAGAACCAGGGGAATTTACTAAGCGTGCATTTTTAAACGATAAGATGGGATTAACCCAAGCTGAAGCTGTCGGCGATTTGCTTAATGCCAAAACCAAATACTCTCATTTAGCGGCTTTACAGCAACTGGAAGGTAAGCTTCATAATAAAATTGCTATTTTTTTAAAGGAATTAACAGCACTGCGCACTAAGCTAGAGTTGGAAATAGATTTTCAGGAACAAGGGATAGAAGAACTGGAGCGGGAAAGTTTCCTGAAAAAGATGCAGCAACTGCATGAAAACCTGCTAGAGCTGGTTCAAACTGGCGAAGAAGGGATTATACTGAAGGACGGTTATCGCATCTGCCTGGTGGGTGCACCGAATGTTGGTAAATCTAGCATTTTTAATTCTTTTTTAGAAAGCGAGCGGGCAATAGTAACTCCAATACCTGGCACTACGCGAGATTATCTGGAAGAAGCCATTTCTCTACAAGGTTATCTTATCAAAATCTATGATACGGCTGGATTGAGAAAAACAAACAACATAGCAGAAAAAGCCGGAATAGAACGTTCTTACCAAATTATTCGCAATAGCCATAAAGTCCTTTTTATAATCGATGGCCAGGAAAACAAAGCAGAGCTACAAAAACTAGAAAAAATCATATCTCCTCGCCATATTCTTAAAGTTCTGAATAAAAGCGATATTTTGGATGATTCAATTAAAGAAAATTTTAGGAAAAAGGGATATATAGAATGCTCTGCTATTAAAGAAAACGGTCTGCAAAAAATAAAAAAAGCTATTTTGGATGAAATAGAAATTACACCGGCTCAACTAGATGCTGGCTTGTTGAACAATACCCGCCAAATAGCAGCCGCCAACAAGGCAGCTACTGCTATGAAAAAAGCAATAGACTCTTTCCAACAAAATATGGGAGCCGAATTTACAGCTTTCGATCTGAAAGAAGCCAGCATTGCCTTGGAAGAAATTATTGGCAAAATAACTAACGATGACATTTTAAATAACATTTTCAGAAATTTCTGTGTAGGAAAGTAATACCTTAATTCCCGATTTAAAAAATCTCATAAAGGAAGTCCTATTTCCCCAATAGAAATAAAATAATTTTATTTGACAGAAATAATAAAATTAATCTTTTTCAAAAATGTTGTGAGGACAGGTGATTAAATTAAAGCAAAGTTTAACCTGGTTTTGCTTAAAACAGAGCACAGATTTATGCTGTTAATTTCAGTTTTATGGATTTTAGAATAAATTATATCAGCAGCTATATTTCCCCCAAAAGAGCCACACCACTAAACTGGTGCGAAGCTTCCCTTAAACTATCGGAGAAGCTTGCGAATAACTAATAGCATTGAACGTTTAAATGAAGAGATCAGAAGGAGGGAAAAAGTAATAAGAATATTTCCGAACGAAGCTTCTGTGCTAAGATTAATTGGAGCTTTGCTACATAACATCATGAAAATGGATAACCGGTAGAAAATATTTAGAATAGGGAAGCATACTATGATAATAAGAAAAAAAGTGAAAAGGAGATAAAACTGAAAAGTACTTAAATCCTTTATGAGGAATTTACACACTTTCTTGAACTAGATTAACTTGTTAGCATCATCTTATTTATTTTTTTTGTTTAAAAATATTGACGTAATAACACACCTAACATTTGTTTTGTAAGGAATGGAGATAATATGGGGAAAAGATTTTTACTCAGTATTGTAGTAATAATAATTACATTTAGCGCTTATGCACAGATAGAGCTGAATTCGGAAGAAAAACAGTTCCTACAAGAAAATCCCATAATAAAATTTGCCATTACCAATTATCCGCCTTTTGAATATGCAGATGAAACTAACCAATTTCACGGGCTTACTATCGATCTTATTAATTGGATCTCTACACAATATAATTTTAGGGTACACTTTAGTAAAGTAACTATAGATGGAGCCCAAAAAAAAGTTCATAAACATGAACTCGACTTAATTTCAACTTTTTTTTATAGTAAAAAACGAGACCGGATTTTCGACTTTACCTTGCCTATTTACCAAATTCCAGCCAATATTTTTATTCCAGCTGACAGAACAGATATTCAAAATATATCGCATTTAGAAAACAAACGCATTGCCTTGCAACGCGGCGATTACGCAGTTGATTATTTAATTCAACAAAACTTTGATTTTCAGGCGGTGTTTGCCAAAGATTATTCCGAAGCAGTAGATTTATTAGCACAGAAGCGAGCAGATGCATTAGTGGGAGATGAACCAGTTATTTTTTATCATCTATATCAGAAAAAGCTCTCCGATAAGATAAAAAAGGTTGGCAAACCTCTTTATGTAGCAGATGATTGCCTGGGAAGCTGGGAAGGTAATACAACATTGATTTCAATAATGAATAAAGGTATTAGAAGTGCTCAGCGGAGTGGATATTTCGATAAACTGCAACAAAAATGGCTGGGTACTATAATTAGTACGACTGGAAACTTTTTTTCTATTTATTGGCGGCTAATTACTATTCTTATCAGTATTATCATTTTAGCTCTTATAATTTTTGCTATTTTGAATAGAAGATTAAGCAAACAGGTACATGCCAGAACTTTGGAAATAAGTAAAGCTAACACCTTTTTGAAGAGTGAGATTGCAGAGAGAAAACAAGCACAGGAAGCTTTAAGCCACAGTTTAAAACTACTAAATGCTTTGGTTGAACAATCTCCATTGGGTATTTCTGTACGCGATAAAACAGGAACTTTATTACTAGCAAATCAGGCTTGGAAAAAGATCTGGGGTATTCCCGACAAAGAATTTAAGCATCAATTCCAAAAAAGACAAAAACTTCAGTTCGATGCCAGCGATAATTATTTGGGAAAATACAAAGACAAAATAAAAAAGATCTATGAAACTGGTGGTGAATTACTGATACCTGAAATTGACATCCGTAATAATAAAAGAGCTACTGCTGCTTGGATATCTCAGCGGTTCTATTCAATCAATGATGAATCGGAGAATGTGGATAGCATTGTAATAATAACAGAAGATATAACCAAAGCAAAAAGGAATGAACTCCGCATTAAGGAAAGCGAGGTTCGTTATCGTATGTTGTATCAGGAGATTCGAGACGCCATAATATTGGAGAATGCCGAAGAAGAAATATTGGACGCCAATGCTGCTGCTTGCGAGCTTTTCGATTATCCTTATGAAGAACTAATCACTAAGCACAGCTATGAATTTCAACCAGAAGATATACAAGCCAAAGGAATCAGGAAAATTTATTCAGCCTCTTTTACCGATTTAAGTGAAACCTTTGAAACAGAAATATTGACTCGTAAAGGCAAAAGAATTGCTGTGGAAGTAACCACCGGCTCCTTCCAAACTGCCAGTGGGGAAAAAAGAATTCTTTCCGTGCTTCATAATATCGAAGATAGAAAAAGACGCGAACAACAGCTTCGGGCCACAAACAAAGAGCTACATAAACTTAAGGAAAACTTGCAAAAACAGGTAAATGCTGCTGTTCAGGAACTACGAAACAAAGATCACCTGCTTATTAAGCAATCACGCCAAGCAGCTATGGGAGAAATGATTGGCAATATAGCTCACCAATGGCGGCAGCCTCTTAGTGCAGTAGCAGCTATTGTGCAAGATATCGAAGATGCCTATGAGTATGATGAACTTACAGAGGAATATTTGCATAGTTCAGTAGAAAAAACTATGAAACAACTTAGCTATATGTCGCGCACTATCGACGATTTCAGGAATTTCTTTAAACCAAATAAGGAAAAGAAAGATTTCAGTGTGCAAAAAGTATTGGAAGATACTATAAATTTTGTGGAAAAAAGCTTTAGCTTTCACAATATAAAAATAAACTTAGTAGTAAAGCAAGACAGCACGATAAATGGCTTTCCAAACGAGTATTCACAAACTGTTCTAAATATTTTGAATAATTCCAAAGATGCAATTGTGGAAAACAAAATAAATCCTGGAAAGATAAATATAGTTGCCAATATTAATGAAAAAGGACAGAGTGTGGTAAGCATAGAAGATAATGGTGGTGGTATTCCTGCAAATATCATTGATAAAATCTTCGATCCCTATTTTTCTACTAAAGAACAAGGTAAAGGCACAGGCATTGGCCTGTATATGTCAAAAACAATTATTGAAGATAATATGAATGGGAAAATAGCAGTTCAGAATATTGGTGACGGAGTGAAATTCACCATTGTCGTTTGAAACGTTTGAAACTTAGTTAGCAGAACATCTATTTACCACTCTTTTTTTTATATTAACGTACATTTTTTGTCAGAAAGCAAAAAATACTTGACGCCTCATATCATCATATCAGAAAATTGTAATATGATAATAAGGAGGATATGATGCTTGATGAATTTGTGATTTCGAAATTATCGAAGTTATTCAATGTAATTTCAAATCAGATTCGCATCAAAATCATCTATATTCTTATGGAAAATGACTCTTTAACAGTTACCGAAATTGCTGAGAAACTTAATATACCACAAAATACTCTTTCTGCCCATCTTAAAATTTTATATGAGGGGGCTTACCTTGTAAAAGAGCAAAAATGGCGTAAAGTATATTACTCTTTAAAAGAACCCAAATTAAAAGAAATTTTAGAGTTAGGTTCAAAAATTCTTTATAATAAGTGGGAAGGTAATTGGGAGAAAATAGCAGACGCCACAAAAAAAATTGAAACCATAAATCAAGATAAAGGAGTTAAGTAATGGAGAAAATTATTCCAAGATGGGAATGGCGCACCTTTGGTGAAGATTTTACCGAAAACATTGAAAAAATCAAAGAATTTGGCACAAGTCCACGTCTAAAATCAAGTTCAGAAATTTATATTCTTTCTAACCAAAGTAACGATAACACTAAAATCCGAGATGAATTGATGGATATCAAAACCCCAATTAGGTTTGATAAAAAAACAAAGTTGGAACAATGGACGGTATTGGCTAAATCCGACTTCCCTATTCATATAAACGACTTAGCATTAGTCTATAAAGCCTTTGGGTTAAAACTTCCCTATCTAGAAAAGGATGAATATTCCTATCAGGAATATTTGAACGATTTAATTGCACCGAATCCACAGTTGCGCATGGTGGATGTGAAGAAAAAACGAAATGGTTTTTTGGTAGATGCAGCAATCGTTGAATTTGCCGAGGTTAAATTCGATGATATCAGTATTAAAACAGTTGCCGTAGAACATACAAATCCCGACTTAGTACTTAAAACCGTAAAAAAGTTAGGGTTAGAAAAATTCGAGAATATAAACTATATTAAAGCAATGAAGCAGACCTTCGATATGAAGTACTAATCGGGAGATGATATATGAGTAACTATGCAATTTTAGATATTGGCACTAATTCTATTAAATTCTTTGCCTTTTCTATAGAAAATGGTAAAGCTAAAACCTTGGTGGACACAAATAATATAGCTAGGTTGGGTGAAGGGCTTTCCCAAACTGGGAAAATATCCAACACAGCTATGCAGCGCAATATTACAGCTTTGCGCGAATTTCAACAAAAAGCCAGAGAATTGAATGTGGAAGAAATTACCGCTGTGGGCACCATGTGTTTACGCACGGCGCAAAACAGTTCTGAATTTATACAAAAGGTAAAAAATGAGTTGGATTTGGATATTGAAGTAATAAAAGGAGAAGAAGAAGCGCGCCTTTCCTATTTAGCAGTGCTTTCTACTATTGGCAAAACCAATAAAGACCTTTGCGTGTTCGATACTGGCGGCGGTAGCACCGAATTTATCTTTGGCGAAGGAACCGAACTTAAAAATCGCATTAGTTTGAATCTGGGAGCAGTACATCCTACCGAAAAATTCTTACTTTCCGATCCTGTTACCAAGCAAGAACAAGAAAAAATGATGGCTTATATAAAAGATTTTTTTCAACCCCACCTGAACTCTCGTAGACCCGAAATTTTAATAGGAATTGGCGGAACAGTTACCAGCATGGGAGCAGTAAAACACAAGATGGTAAAATACGATCCACAAATTATTCAGGGAACTAAAATAACTGCAGACGAGGTAGACGAGCTAATGGAACTATTCCGTAATAAAACAATAGAACAAAGGAAGCAAATCCCAGGCCTGCAGCCCAAGCGTGCCGATGTTATTTTGGCTGGTGCTGCAATTGTAAAAACCATCATGGATATTTTTAGGATAAATAGTTTTACCATAAGCGATAGAGGTCTGCGACACGGCTTAATGTTCGATTTATATTTAAAATAGCCCCAGGAGAACCAAGATGCCTAAAATTTTTAGTAGTAAGTCGAAGCAGTTGGAAACTGAAATAGATAGTTATCTTGATAGAGTAAACACAGCTGGTTTATTATTTTTGGAAGGTATAAAGGCTTATATTGAGGGCAAAACCGAGTATTTTGAGAAAAAGTATATAGAAATTTCTGATATAGAATCGGAAGCAGATGAAAAACGGCGTGAGATTAAACAGAAATTGTATACCTATATGCTAATTCCGGAATCTCGTGGTGATGTTTTGGGGTTGCTGGAGAACATCGATGATATAGTAGATATCTGCGAGAAGGTTTTGGAACAATTTTCCATAGAAACCCCTGAAATACCCGAATTCTTGAAATCAGATTTCTTGAAATTAGCAGAATTATCTTCCAAATCGGTAGAAGAATTGGTAAAAGGAACTCAAGTTTTTTTCAGACAGGTAAATATGGTTAGCAACTATGTCAACAAGGTTCATTTCTATGAACACGAAGCTGATGATGTGGAAGAACAGCTTAAACGCAAAGTTTTTGCCAGTGCAGAAATAGAAAAATTTAGTCACAAAGTACATATGCGCTATTTCACCGAAAAAATCGCTGCAGTTTCCGATGTAGCTGAGTCTGTATGCGAAAGATTGTCGGTATATGCAATTAAAAGAAGAATCTAACTTCAGGTATAAATTATGTTAACAGTTTTATTTTTTCTATCTAGCGGATTATTTTTAGGCTGGTCTTTAGGTGCCAATGACGCAGCCAATATATTTGGCACAGCTGTTAGCACTAAAATGATAAAATTCAGAACAGCGGCAATAATTTGCAGTATATTTGTGATTATTGGAGCTGTGGTTAGTGGTGCGGGGGCCTCCCATACTTTAGGAAAACTGGGTGAAGTGAACGAGCTAGCTGGCGCTTTTATTGTAGCTTTAGCAGCGGCACTCACCGTTTTATGGATGACCAAAGCTGGATTACCTGTTTCCACCTCTCAGGCTATCGTAGGCGCTATAATTGGTTGGAATTTTTTTTCGGGAACAGCAACTAGTATAAGCTCGTTAAGCAAGATTGTGGGAACCTGGGTCTTTTCCCCTATTTTGTCTGCGCTCTTTGCTTTTTTACTGTTTCATTTAATAAAAAAACTCATAGAAAGTTCCAATATCCACTTACTGCGGTTAGATTCCTACACGCGTATTGGTTTATTAATAGTAGGAGCTTTTGGTTCTTATAGTTTAGGAGCAAACAATATTGGTAATGTTATGGGGGTTTTCATTAATGCATCGCCTTTCCAAGATATCTCTGTTGCTGGAATTTTTACTTTTACCTCTGTGCAGCAGCTGTTTCTTTTAGGTGGTATAGCCATAGGAATAGGCGTTATTTCTTATTCAAAAAAAGTAATGCAAACGGTGGGTTCTGGAATTTTCAAACTCTCTCCAGTAACAGCTTTGGTAGTAGTTTTGGCCAGTTCGCTTACCCTATTCCTGTTTGCTTCACAGAGTTTGCACGATTTTTTAACTTCCAATCATCTACCTGCATTTCCTTTGGTTCCTGTATCCAGCTCGCAAGCAGTGGTTGGATCGGTAATGGGTATTAGTATCGCCAAAGGTGGACGTAATTTGAACTTCAAAAAGTTAGGTCAAATTAGTTTAGGATGGGTTGTAACACCAATTGCATCTGCTATTTTGACTTACATCGCGCTCTTCTTTATGCAAAATGTTTTCTTACAAAATGTATATCATTAAACGAGGAAATATGAAAAAAAACTTATTATTTTTGCTAATTATGATCATAATTTTAGCTGCCTGCAAACAATCGGAACAAGAATTTTCCTTCCCAGAAAAGCCTATAACAGTAATCGTATATACTGGCCCAGGTGGGCTGATTGATATCACAGCACGTAAATTCGTCGCTATTGCTTCCAAGTACACTGATGCCACTTTTGTGGTAGAAAATAAACCTGGTTCGGGGGGAATAGTAGCCATGAAGCGACTGCTACAGTTGCCAGCAGATGGCTATACTATCTTTGCCTGCACAAAATCAAATATTTCCAAAATAGTTTCCTCTGGCGGTGAAGCTTATATTGATGCCATAAACTGGGCAGCTATGTTAATGGCAGACCCCGAATGCGTAATCGTAAATAAACAAAACAAAGTAAATAGTTGGCCTAACCTGCTGGCAGATGCTCGCAAAAAAAATGGCAAACAATTATGGGTAGGTCCTGCAAACGGTGGCTTAGACCATGTTACTGCTCTAAAAATTTGGGAAAAAGCAGGAATAGAAGCGCGATGGATACCCTTTAAAAGTGGAGGCAAAGCTCTTGCAGCCTTGCTGGGTGAACAAGGAGTTGCTTATGTGGGTAATCCCCGAGATGTTTTAGGTAATGATAATTTGAAAATAGCTGCAGTTTCAAGTGAAAAAAGACTATCTCCATTCCCCCAGGCACCCACCTTTGCCGAATTGGGCATAGAAGGTATGGATAATGAATATATGTGGCGTGGTTTTGTATATAAAAAAGGTACGCCTGTTAAAATAAGAGCATGGTACGATGATTTATTTCATAAGGTTACCAATGACCCTGATTGGCAAAATTATTGGAAACAAGGTGCTATTGATGTAACCTATAAAAAGTCAGATGAATTCACTCAAATTGTACATCAGGACAAAGAAGAGTTTACTCATTATCTGCAAAAAATTGGTATTTTAAGCAAGGAACAAGACAATTTTGTTTCTAAACTAAAAAATCCTGTTTATCAAAACCTGCTTTTACTCATTTCTCTTTTAGTATTTCTAATAGTTACTATTGTAATAAAATCGTCTTCTTTCCAAGGAAATATAGGTAGTTTACTTATTCCAATATTTTTTATTATCCTCTCGCTTATATTCTTCCTGCTTTCGTTTACTTTTCCAAGTAAAGAAGAAGTTAGCTCAGCTGTAGTACCCCGCTTATGGATATTTCTACTAATCCCTTTAAATATTATTGTGCTAATTAAAAATGTCAAAAAAGAACAGGTTGTTAAAGAATCATCTGTAAGTTCTAAGATGGTTTTCAAGTTCATGTTTTTGTTAATACTATACCTACTAGGCATCTATTATCTGGGTTATTTTATCAGTACTTTTTTCTTTTTGCCAGCAGGTATTCTAATGTTGGGTTACAGAAAATACTGGAGTACACTTTTCATCTCACTTGGCTGGCTCCTGTTTTCCTATTTCATATTTTATAAATTACTCTTCGTACCGTTGCCAGTAGGCAAATTAATAGAAATGTTACTTTAAAGGATAAATATGGAAATTTTAACAAATTTATTACAAGGATTTAGTTTTGTATTGGGATGGCAACCACTACTTTTCATAGTATTAGGTGTAATAATGGGAATTTTAGCTGGTGCTATGCCGGGGTTATCACCTTCGATGGGTGTTGCTCTTTTAGTACCGTTTACCTATGCTATGTCTCCCACGTTAGCGCTAATTTTATTAATTTCTATCTATATTTCGGCTAATTACGGTGGTTCGATAACAGCTGTTACGATAAATGCTCCAGGAACTCCCTCGGCTGTAGTTACATCTTTCGATGGCTACGAGCTTACCAAACAAAACAAACCAGGCATGGGTTTAGGGGTTTCTTTGATTTCATCAACCGTTGGTGGCTTTATTGGTACTATTATACTAATTTTATTCAGTGTACAACTGGCCAAAATAGCCGTAAAATTCCACCCGGCTGAATATTTTGCCCTTGCAGTTTTTGGTTTAACAACAGTAGCCACACTGGGAGGTAGGAATTGGCTAAAAGCCTTCATCGCTGCAATCTTTGGCTTACTCATAAACACAATTGGAATCGACCCTATCTCGGGTGTTAGCCGATTTACCTTTGGCTCTGTTAATCTTTACGATGGCTTTTCATTAATCCCAGCTTTAATAGGCCTTTTTGCGCTTAGCGAAGTCTTCAAGCAGATTGAAGAACAAAATTTCAAGAGTAAAAAAATAGATTTAGGAAAAACACGCTGGCCATCATTCTTGGAATATTGGAAACTGAAATTTACTATACTACGTTCCAGTATTTTGGGAACCATTATCGGAATTTTCCCCGGTGCTGGTGCTACAATTGCTGCCTTTATTTCATATGATGTTTCCAAACGTACCAGCAAAGAACCGGAAAAATTTGGTAAAGGTAGCTTGGAGGGAGTAGCCTCAGCTGAAGCAGCCAATAGCAGCTCGGTAGGCGGTGCTTTGGTTCCATTGCTAACATTAGGAATCCCCGGTAGTGCTTCCACAGCTGTACTTATCGGTGCACTCATGATTCACGACCTTACCCCAGGCCCCCAGCTTTTCAACAATAATCCCGAAATAATTTATGGCATTTTTGCCAGCTTGCTTTTGGCAAATGTAGTGCTGCTTATTTTAGGACTCTTTGGCAGTAAATTGTGGGTAAAAGTTACTGTAGTTCCGAAAAAAATCCTCTATCCTATGATCTTTACTGTCTCTATCATTGGTAGTTTCGCAGTTCGCTATTCTTTCTTCGATATTATCGCTTGCCTTGGTTTTGGTATCTTTGGTTGGCTTTTGCGCCGCAATAATTATCCGGTAGCTCCCATTGTACTGGGAATTGTATTAGGAAATATAGCAGAAACAAACTTCCGCCGGGCTGTAATGATGGGCGGTTATAAAATTTTCCTTGCCAGACCGGTTAGCCTGATATTATTGATCCTAGCTATAATTTCGTTCGGCTGGCCTCTTCTTAGAAATAAACTTTATAATAAAAAAGAGCTGTCAAATTAAAAAGTAGATAGCAAACAAAGGAGGAGAGAATGAAAAGAGCAATGTTATTGGTTATGATTGTTATTCTGGCTGGTGCTTTGTTAGCCGAAGTATCCGAAGGAAAACTCGGCTGGAACAACACCGGTCATTTAGTATGGCAATCAGAAGACGGGAATTTTCAAACTTATTTAGATACCCGTTTTTATATCAACGGAACCTATTGGTTCGATGATCCAGATAATATCCTTAGCAATCAAACTAACTTAAGAAAGGCAAGATTTGCCGTTAAAACTAGGCTTTGGAAATATTGGATATCAGAATGGGATATCGATGTTGCTGAAGGCGATTTAGTAGAGATAAAAGATATGTGGCTTGGTTATAATGGATTCGCAAATAGTCATTTAAAATTTGGTAATTTCAAGCAAGCATTAGGAATGGAAGAGCTTTCCTCTTCTAGATATTTAATATTCCCAGAAAGAGCTTATCCTATGTTGGCTTTTCAAACAGACCGCCAATTTGGTTTAGAATATTCTAAATGGGGTAAAATGGGAACAGTTCCGTTCAATCTACGTACTTCTATTTTTACCCAAACTCTAGCTATAGAAAGTAAAAGCGATTATGAAAAAGAAGTTGATGAAACTGGTAATGGAGCTGCTTTACGCTTTGTAGCTGCGCCAGAAATTAATAAAGATATGCTGGTACATCTGGGAGTAGCTGGCGTTTATTCGCTACCTTTCGATGAAACACATGAAGTAGAATTTAAAAGTGAACCTGAAACTAAAAACGGTGATGTTGAATTTTTGGATACAAGCGGTATCGATGAAGTTGACCATGTACAAAGATATGGTTTGGAAGGAGCTTTCCAATACAGAAGCTTCCATTTCCAATCGGAATATATTATGGCCAATGTAATTCGCCAGGATAAATCCAGCCTAGAAGATGCCTCTTTCGAAGGTGGCTATGCTTTCCTAGCTTGGGCTCTTACTGGTGAAAGAAGAGCCTGGAACTTGAATGATGGCGAATTTGGCCAATTAATTCCTAAAAATAACAAATTGGGTGCCTGGGAAGTTGCTGTAAGATACAGCCATCTGGATCTTAACGATGCCGATGCTGGAGTTTATGGTGGTACAGCTAATAACATCACTTTTGGTTTGAATTGGTATCCTAATCCGAACGTTAAATTCCAAACTTCCTATACCATCGTAGACCAATCTCAGAATGCTGATTCTGAAGGTGACTATGATGTTGGTGAAGATGGTTATGATACAAATTACTTCCAATTTATGACAGTAGTATTTTGGTAAGGGGGGCAAACGATGAAAAAAATATTAATAATAAGCATAATAACACTGGCACTAGTAGTTATAGGATGTAGTTTAGATGAAGAAACTCCAACCAGCCCTGAACCGGGGCCACAACCTTTGAATAAGCTTTGCATAAACGAATTTATGAGTCATAACAATAATGTTGATATCCCCGAAGCACCAGGTGATTTCCCCGATTGGATAGAACTTTATAATGGAACAGATACCGCAATTGATATTGGTGGCATGTATATCACCGATGATCTGAGCGAACTCGATCAATCTATGATTGGTGATGATGATCCTGCGCTTACTACTATCCAACCTGGCGGTTATCTCGTTTTAGTAGCAGATGGTGAGCCACAACTTGGTACACTTCATCTGGATTGTAAATTAAGCGATGATGAAGATTTTGCTTTGGTAGACAAAGATGGCTCTACTATTATCGATCAACATAATACAACCGTAATCCCCGATGATCAATCGGAAGGAAGAGTTCCTGATGGTCATGATGAGTGGCAGATATTAAATCCATCCACTCCAGGTGGCCCTAACCATTAAAAAAAGGAGTAATTATGAAATTATTTAAGTTATTAATTGCAGCTTCAGTAGCAATTTTCCTACTTGCAAGCTGTAGTGACGATGATGACTCCAGTACAGGTCCAGAAATTCCCAACCGGGGATTAGTCATAAACGAATTTATGGCTAGTAACGATTTTGGCCCTGTAGATGAATTTGAAAACCATGATGATTGGATAGAGATTTACAACGCTGGTGATGAAGCAATAGATATCGGTGGTATGTACTTCACAGATGACCTTACAGATCTTACTAACAGCCAAATTCCAGCTGATAATCCTATCCTAACCACAATTGAAGCTGGTGGATATCTGGTTATTTGGGCAGATAAAGAACCAGAACAAGGTGCTCTGCATCTGGCTGATGTAAAATTATCTGGTGATGGAGAGCAAATAGGTCTAACAGATGTTGATGGAACAACTATCATCGATTCATTAACCTTTGGTGAACAAACATCTGATGTTTCTTATGGTAGATTACCAGATGGTGATGATAACTGGGAATATTTTGGTGCAGATTATGGTACAATGCCTACTCCCGGTTCTGCAAATGGAAGTGGAGACACTCCCCAGGCAATTTTATTGATAAATGAATTCATGGCCAGCAACGAGACTACAATCGCTGATGACGAAGGCGATTATGATGACTGGATCGAAATTTATAATGCCGGTAATATTGCTAAAGATATAGCGGGAATGTACTTAACTGATGATTTAGAAGAACTAACTAACAGCCAAATTCCAGCAGATGATCCTGATCTTACCACGATTCCTCCAGGAGGCTTTCTCCTTTTGTGGGCAGATAAAGAACCAGAACAAGGTGCTCTGCATCTGGCTGATGTCAAATTATCTGGTGATGGAGAGCAAATAGGTCTAAAAGATGTTGATGGAACAACTATCATCGATTCATTAACCTTTGGTGAACAAACATCTGATGTTTCTTATGGTAGATTACCAGATGGTTCAGATACTTGGCA
>JASUTE010000008.1 GCA_030445745.1 Candidatus Cloacimonadota bacterium | reverse complement strand
CCAGCGTAAGAGAAAAATGTAAGAGTTGCAGCGGGATGCCCACTTCGTGGTCAAAACTTATATTAGTTATTTCCCAAACAAGAAAGCCCAATAAATATCGGGGCATAATTTTTCATTTTACATTTTACATTTTACATTTTTTCATTTTTGCTTGCTTATCCATCAAACCATTCATCTTTAATTAGACAGGTGAATTTTTGAAACCAATTTTCATTCAAAAATGCAGTGCAAACCAAAAACTTCGGGGAAACTACTACATTATTCATTGACACAGCGATTGCTTCCTAAAAAATTTAGTTTTTTATTAAGGAAGGTGATTTTTATGAATAAAAATAGATGTATAGCTCTGTTTTCAGGCGGATTAGACAGCACGTTGAGTGTGAAATATATGGAGAAATTGGGTTATGAAGTAATCCCAGTTTTTTTTGAAACACCGTTTTTTACAGCCAAGAATGCTTTGGAAGCAGCTGCAGCGGTTGGCATTGATCTGCATGTACACGATATTAGCCAAGAGCATATGCAAATGCTGCTGAACCCGCGCTATGGTTATGGCAAAAATATGAATCCCTGCATAGACTGCCACGGACTTATGTTTGCCAAAGCTGCCCAGCTTCTAGAGGAATATGATGCTGCTTTTCTAATTTCTGGCGAAGTGCTGGGTCAACGGCCTATGTCGCAAAGATTCGATGCTATGAATGCTGTTAGAAATGCTAGCAAAGTAAAAGATATTATTATTCGTCCGTTAAGCCAAAAATTGCTGCCAGATACTAAACCGATTCGGGCCGGCTGGGTAGATAAAGAAAAAATGCTGGCTCTTCAGGGGCGCGGACGTTCCAAACAAATAGAAATGGCCAAAGAATGGGGAATACACGGTTATCAAAGTCCTGGTGGCGGCTGTTTACTTACCGATAAAGTATTTTCCAAACGTTTAAAAGATCTTATCCAGAATCAGCAATATAATTTGCGCAATATCCAATTTTTAAAGGTAGGAAGGCACTTCCGGCTTACAGAAAACTGTAAATTAATAGTTGGGAAAACCTCTGCTGATAATAAACGTCTCAGCGACATGGTGGAAGATGAGGTGGTTCTTAAAACCAAAGAATATCCCGGCCCTTTGGGAGTCTTGCAATTTAATAAATATCCCGATGATAACGAAATTGAACTAGCTGCTTCGATACTTTTGGACTACAACAACAAAGCAGCTGAAAAGGCTATAGTTAGCTATGGCAAAAACTATAATTTAAATAAAGATATAGAAGTGAAAAAAAATAAAGATAAAAAGGAATTTCAGATATTATGAAAATTAAAACATTTAATCTGCTACCATCTTTTGGTACGAATACTTATTTAGTTTGGGAAGAAGAAAGCGGCCAGGCTATGCTCATAGATCCAGCAGCTCCTTCTGAAGAGATTGTGCCAGATCTGGCAAGTTTGACTCTAAAATTTATTGTTTTAACCCATGGACACGGTGATCATATTGCTGGTGTGGATTTTTTTGCCAAATTAAACAAAGAAACCCAAGTTTGCATTCATGAAAAAGATAGTAATTTGCTCACAGATCCAAATTTGAATTTTAGCGCCTATATGGATTTGAAAATCCAAAACAAACCAGCAGATATTCTTTTGCAAGATGGTGATGTGCTCCAGTTAGGAAAAACGGAAATTCAAGTTTTACACACCCCCGGTCACACCCAGGGTGGAATATGCTTATATTCCGAAAATGTCTTATTCAGCGGAGATACACTTTTTAATCGTGGAATTGGTAGAACAGACTTGCTCGGAGGAAATTATCAGGCTTTAGTGAATTCCATAAAGAAGAAATTGTGGCTGCTTCCCGATAGTACAAAAGTCTATCCCGGCCATGGCCCAGCTACTACTATTGGCGAAGAAAAAATGGAAAATCCAATTGTGGGTTTAATGAGTAAAGTATAAAAAAATGCGGTCGAAAATGACCGCATTTTTTTATGTCTTTGGGAACGTTTTATTTCAGTAACATCATTTTACGAATTTGCATGTGATTGGCAGTGGTAAGCCTATAGAGGTAAATACCGCTGGCAACGCTGTTGTTTTTGCCATCTTTACCGTGCCAAACATAGCTGTGTTCTCCCTTGGGAAGTACTTGGTTAGCTAATGTTCTTACCAGCTGTCCCTTGGTGTTGTATATTTCTAGCTTCACATTTTCAGTTTCAGCCAAACTAAAGCTGATGGTCGTTTCGGGATTAAATGGATTAGGGTAGCAAGTTAAGCTCAGCGCTATCTGCGGCAAGTTGTCATTAGCTAGTTCTGGCCAGATTAAAGCAGCATACTCAGGGTGGTCTATAAACGGATTACGGTTTTGTTGATAGGAATAAACTTTGTTGTTTCTTGTGATTTCCCAACTATCTACTGGATCCTGGTTGTGCCATGCCAATAAAGTTGAAGCTTTCCCATGATAGGGCTCGCCGTTTGGTGAAGAATTAACATAGTCCACCATTTCCAAATCTGGTTCACCATTATCTCCTTCATAGCGAACCGTCATATACATTATCATTCTGGCTACATCGCCCTTCACCTGGTCTACTGGTTCAAAAGAATCGCAATCTGTCCAGCCAGAAAGATCGCCATTGTCGTATACAACCGAACCGCCTTCATCGAAATCTTTGTTACCTCTGGTAGAATTCACTGAAACATCGGTAGGCCGTATATGGTGAGCATCGGTACCACAAGGTGCAGTCGTACCAAAATCACCGTGAGATTTTGCCCACACATGCTCTCGATTCCAGTCGTCAGCGCCACCTCCAAAAGTTGATTTAGGCACTGAACGGCAGGTATAAAGCAAAATAACGTTATTGGAATTCTGCGGATCTTCATCCGTATCTTTCAAAATAAAATCGCGTAAATCATTATAGGAATATTCTTGATGATCTTTTATAATGTTATGAAGGGTTAGTTTCAAAACTATACCACTCAGCCCTTCAGCATCATCGTAATAACCTTCGGGAATTTGAGCAAATAAAGCCAAACTGCTTAACAGAACAGCTATAAATATAAATTTTCTCATAATCTCTCCATCTAAAGAAAAACAGAATTTTGGCCTTTAAATGTCAACCGATTATTAAATTTGTTTCAGTAAATTAGCCATCTCCAGAGCCGATATTGCTGCGTCCCAGCCTTTGTTGCCATTCTTGGTACCTGCCCGCTCGATCGCCTGTTCTAAAGTATTTGTTGTTAAGATACCAAAGATAACCGGTTGCTGACTATCTAACGAGACTTTGGCTACTCCTTTTGTCGCTTCAGTGCTTATGTAATCGAAGTGGGGCGTAGAACCGCGTATTATAGCTCCTAAACAGATTATTGCATCATATTTGGAAGCTGACGCAGCTCTTTGGGCCGCTAGGGGTATCTCAAAAGCACCAGGTACCCAGATAATGTCGATATCATCTTCGTTGACTTCATGGCGCTGGAGTGCATCTAAACTGCCTTCCAAAAGTTTTTTCCCGATAAATTCGTTGAAACGGGAAACTACGATAGCAATTTTTAATCCCTTCCCTATTAATTTTCCTTCATAAGTCATTTTTTCCCTCCTAAAAGATGTCCCATCTTTTCCTTTTTGGTTTTTAAATAATTAAAATTGTAAGCATTTGGTTCTATTTCCACAGCTATACGTTGCGTTACTTCTATTCCATATTTTTCCAATTCCTCTATTTTAAAAGGATTATTTGTCATTAATTCCACTTTATTAACTTGTAAATATTTTAAAATTTTAGCAGCAAATTCAAAATTTCTCATCTCGGTGGGAAACCCAAGTTCCAAATTCGCATCTACTGTATCTAAGCCCTGTTCCTGTAGCTGATAAGCTCTCAGTTTATTCAAAAGGCCAATACCGCGGCCTTCCTGGCGCATATATAAAATTATGCCTGTTTCTACTTGGGAAATTTGCTTAAAAGCTTGTTGTAACTGGTCGCCACAGTCGCATTTAAGTGAATTTAACAGATCACCTGTTAGGCATTCGGAATGTATGCGGGTAAGCACCGGTTGACTGGCTGTTTCCACGTTTCCTTTTACCAGCGCCAAATGCGGTTCTCGGGCTTCAGCTTCCAAAAATGCATAGAGCTGAAATTCGCCATATTTAGTAGGAAGTTTAATCGATAATTCAGGTTCTACTTCTCTGTTTTCCAAATATTTTTTTAATTTTGCTATTGAAGATATCTTCAGATTATGTTTTTGAGCGAATGCCTGGAGCTGTGGCAGGCGTGCCATCTCGCCATTAGCTTGCATAATTTCACAGATGGCAGCAACTGGCTGGGCTTGGCATAGCTTGGTTAGCTCTATAGCAGCTTCAGTATGCCCTTCTCGTTGCTGCAATCCACCTGGTTTAGCTATTAATGGGAAAATATGTCCTGGTCTTCTAAAATCTTTTGGCTGGGAATTAGGAGTTGCTAAAAATTTGATTGTATTTGCTCTATCTTTAGCTGAAATACCAGTAGTTGTGCAAACATGATCTACAGATACGGTGAAAGCAGTACAATGGATATCGGTATTCTGGGCTACCATAGGTTGCAGTTGCAATTTTTGGGCAATTTCAGCAGATATAGGTGTACATAGCAAACCTCGTGCTTCCTGCAGCATAAAATTTACATCTTGCGGCGTTATTTTTTCAGCTAACATCAGCAGATCACCCTCGTTTTCCCTGTCTTCGTCATCCACTACTATCACCATTTTACCATTTTTCAGTTCCGAGATTAATTGCGGGATCTCGTTCATTGAATTCTCCTTTTTAAAATCCATTATTTCTTAAAAAATCTTCATCAATTTTTCTCTTATTTTTCTGTAAAAGTTTCTCGGTATATTTGGCAATTATATCGAATTCTAAATTAACCACATCGCCTGTTTTTTTGAACTGCAGATTTGTATTTTGCCATGTGTGGGGAATAATCGATACCGTGAAACTATGGTTTTGTACATCTGCTACAGTAAGACTAATGCCATCAATACAAATAGAACCTTCAGCTACTAAGTATTTTGTTTCCGATACTGATAACTGCATAATAAAAGCATTCTTCATTTTTTGAATGTAGTCTATGGTTGCGGTTGTGTTCACATGTCCACTTACCAAATGACCACCCAATCTGGCTTGCAGTTCTAAAGCACGTTCCAGATTTACCTTCAGGCCTACTGCTGCAGCTTCCAAACTGGATTTTTGTAATGTTATCGGTGCTGTTTGCACTCGAAATATGTGTTCATTAAAGCTGGTTACTGTAAGGCAAACTCCATTCACAGCGATACTATCACCAATGTTTATATCTTCCAGTACTTTAATGGCTGCAATTTCCAGGATATATTCTTCATCACTATGAATTACTTTTTCAATTGAACCAATTTCTTCAACAATACCCGTGAACATCATCGTCCTCCTTTGAAATAGCCGCTAAAGAGTACGTCCGAATCTATCTTGGTTATCTGGGTATCTATTAATTTGGGAATTTGTGAAATGGAAGGGTAAGTAAGATCGGTAAACAACGGGACACCACGATTTCCTATAAAAAAGGGAGCAATAAAAAGCTGCAGCTTTTCTATAAGTCCTGCTTGATAAAAGCTGGTGTAAACTTGGCTGCCACCTTCTAACAAAATGCTCTGTATTGAACTAATATGGCTAATTTTCTGCAAGGCTTCTGGCAAATTTAATCTACCATTCTGGTAGGAAACTGGGACAAATTCAATTTTATCATATTTACTCAGTTTACTGCTATGCTTTTTATCGTGCACAATAAAAATTTTGTTGTTCTGGAGTGTAGAATAAAGATTGGAAACCAATATTTTGGGAATATATTTTTGAGGATTGGGACAGAGCAAGATCTTATGTGGCTGTTTTCGAGTAGGGACATAACGCACGTTTAAACGGGGATTATCTTGTAAAAAGGTGTTTTTCCCAAGCAAAATTGCATCATTCTGTTTGCGAAGCTGGTGGACATACTCACGTGATTGCTGGTTGCTAATCCATTTGGAATCGTGTGTAAATGTGGCGATTTTACCATCTAAGGAAATTGCTGCTTTCATGGTAACAAAGGGGCGTTTTTGTATTTGGAAAAAGCAAAAGTCTTCATTCAGCTTTTCCGCTGCAGCTTTTGCTAAACCTACTTTTACTTCTATGTTGTGTTGGCGAAGTTCAGCTATTCCTTTTCCGTTTACCAAGGGGTTAGGATCTGGCATTGCCACAAAAACACGTTTTATTCCTGCAGCAATAATCGCTTTTGTACAGGGAGGTGTTTTTCCATAGTGGCAACAAGGTTCCAAAGTTACATATAAATCTGCACCAGCAGCTTTTTCTCCAGCTTTTTGCAATGCAAGTGCTTCTGCATGCATTTCCCCAGCTTTTTGGTGAGCAGTTTGCGCAACTATCTGGTTGTTTTTAACCACAACTGCACCTACAGCCGGATTAGGGCTGGTCTGGCCCTTGTATTTTGCCGCCAACTGAAGTGCTATCTGCATAAATTTTTCCATAAAAAAAGCCCCTACTTCGGGGCTTAGTATGAAAAAATCCAAATTCCTGTTGTCTTCTCCCATCCAGACTTTAACTGTCGGCTCCAGATTTCCACTGGCTCAGTCTGCTAACAGACTCGCGGGCTTTCACCGCCGATCGGGAATTGCACCCAGCCCCGAAGACTTAAATTTCTTTACAATAAGTTTTAATATCTAAATTTTGTCAACTAAAATTGGTAGCTTAAAAAGATTGGGTTTACACTGAAAGGCAGCATCTGTTGTTTTTACTTATTTGTATAATTTTTTTTGCTTATATCACACTGGGAATAATAATTTTCATAATAATGCGCAATGTGGCGTTTAGCGAAAAAAATAAGAGAGCTGTAAATATTTTTTTGTGTAAAGAAAAATTGGTCGGGATGAGAGGATTCGAACCTCCGACTTCTTCGTCCCGAACGAAGCGCGCTAACCGAACTGCGCTACATCCCGATCTGTTCCAAAATTTATACCTATTTTAACTTGTCAACAAAAGCTTTCGCAAGTTAAGCTCCCTCTGGAAAAACATTGCTATTATTAGGAAAGCGATTAAATTCTTGACTAATGCTTCGATTATATTTTTTTAGATAAAATTAACTTATTTTGGGGGAAAGATGAAAAGAAATTATATAATTTTACTGTTATTGGTATCTTCTTTTATGCTAATGGCAGAAACTATTTCCTTTACTATACCAGAACCACAACTTGAAGATGGCAGATTTACTAACGATTTGCCAGTTATATTGGAATCTGGGAAGCCACAGTTGGCTTATATTCCGGTGAAAATACTTTTACCAATGGGACATAAATTGCAGGAAGTAGAAATTATCGCTTCTAAACAAACACAAACAATAACTGAATATGTTAAACCAGCTCCGCAGATGCAGCCAATTAGCAAACCAGGAATTAGCAAAACTTCTGCCACCAATGTGTATGAATTAGATCAGGTTTTTCCAGAAAATGATTTTGAAATTAAAAACACACAGCGCTATCGTGGCTATGATTTTGCCATAATTAATATTTTTCCTTACAGATACAATCCAGTGAAGCAGGAGATCACCTATAGTCGCAATTTGCAGCTACACTGGAATTCTTCCTTTAACCAGAAGCTGGCAACTGAACAAGCTAAGAAAGTAGATGAAAACAGAGAAGCGTTAGATAATTTTGATTTTTATAACACTGCAGCTATCTATTCCTACAAAAACGAAGCTATAAGGAGTAAAAACCTTCCCACACTCGATGATCCGTATTCCATGATAGTGATAACTGATAGTCAAAGAGAAGCATATTTTACCGATTTTATAAATTGGAAAGAAGATCAGGGAGTTCATACAGGGTTATTTTTGGTAGAAGATATTTATAGCAATTATTCTGGTATTGACCCCCAAACTCAGATAAGAAATTTTATTATAGATGCTTACGAGACCTATAGCTCCACTTCCTATCCTCTGGAATATGTATTTTTGGGCGGTGATGACGAGATAGTTCCTATTCGTGGCTGTTATGGCCAGGTAGGTGGAACAGTAGATTACAGTATTCCTACCGATATGTATTATGGTTGTTTGGATGGCGATTGGGATGCCGATGGTGATGGCATTTACGGAGAGCCGAACGACAACGTAGATTTTTTCTCGGAAGTTGCAGTGGGGCGTATCCCAGCTGAAACAGAGGAAGAGTTTACTAACTTTTTTAACAAAAATTATAACTATGTAGATACCCCGATGGTGAGCAACGATATCGCCTATATGTTTGGCGAAAATTTGGACGATTATCCTACCTGGGGTGGTGATTACAAAGACCAAGTATTGGCTGATTGCAGCATAGATGAAGATGGTTATCTTATAGGTAAACTTTACGAGAGAGATGGAACTTATAGTGCTGCTGCAATTAAAGATTTAATTAATTCTGGAGTAGGAATTATCAACCATATGGGTCATTCCAATGAGACGGTTGTATTTGGTCAATCGCCCGGTAATGCTCAGCAATATTACAACACGGAATATGGTTTTGTCTACAGCCAAGGTTGCTATCCAGCAGCTTTCGATACGGCAACCAGTGGTAGCGGCGAGAGTGTGGCTGAAAATATGGTGATAGCATCCGGCGGCTTTTATGCTTTTGTAGGAAATACACGCTACGGCTGGTATTCTCCCGGTAATGTTTGGGGAGCATCCGAGTATTTTGATATTGAATTCTTCCAAGCTGTGTTCGATTATGATATCCGCCAATTGGGGAAAGCAAACGACTATTCGAAGATGGAGTTGATAAATCAAATTCAAAGCAGTAGTGTGATGCGCTGGGTAGCTTATGAACTGGTTTTGTTTGGTGACCCCTCCATAGAAGTTAAAGAGTACAATGGTACTTTCCCATTTTTACAGCCAGCAGCAATAAGCTATAATGATATCAATGGTGATGGCGATGGCACAGTGAATCCGGGAGAGACAATTGAAATGGAAATTTCAATAGAGAATCTTCCTAATTGGGCTGAAGCAGAAAACGTTTATGCTAAAATCAGTTTTGAAGATGATGCAGTAAATGTTGTAGAAGATTCGGTATTCTATGGTAATATCTCGAGTGGTCAACTAAGTGAAAGTGAACCTTTCATGGTTCAGGTTCCGCAAGATTGCAACTACGATGCCTATTCCTATGATATTCGAATTATAGCACCAGTGGGAGATGGTTTCTTCGATAGAACTTACACACAAAGTTTTCAAGTTTCGCTTTATCAAGAAAATTGGCCTGCCTATCTGAACACAACTATCAACAGTAATCCTATTATAACAGATTACAATGGTGATAATGAGCTTGATATTTTGGCAGTCGATAATTTAGGCGGGGTTAGTCTTTTCGACAATCAGGCCCAGATGCAAAGTGGTTTTCCTTGGGATTTCAATTACAATATTTGGAAGAGCCCAGCATATGCAGATTTAGACAATGATGGCAATAGTGAATTAGTGTATGCTAGCCGCAATAGCGAAATAGTAGCTATCCAACCAGATGGCGAGTTTAAATTTGAATATGTAGCAGAAAGTGGACAGCTCTTCACACCTGTTTTAGCCGATGTGAATGGTAACGGCAATTTGGAAGTGATTAGTTTTGGTATGGACAGGAAATTAATAGTTTTAAATAGTGCAGGTGAAATGCTTCCTGGATTTCCAGTGCAATTTCCTGCTATGATAGGAACCGAACTGGCTGCTGCAGATTTAAACAGCGATGGCAGTTACGAGATTATATTAGCAAGCTTAGATGGAAATTTAAATGTGTTGAATAGCAGTGGCGAAAGTATGGCTGGATTCCCTGTATCTCTGGGTGCAGCTGTTGTAACTTCTCCTATTATTTTGCAAAATAACACTATAGTAGTAAGTACTTTGGATAAAAAAATAAAATTAATTTCTAACACTGGAGAAATTATAACCGAGCTGGAAACATCTGCAAAAATTTTGGAATCACCTATTGCTGCCGATTTTGACAATGATGAACAACAAGAGATAGCATTCAGTATGCAAAACAGAGAAATTGCTATAATCGAGCAAGATGGTTCTTACTTAGAAGGTTGGCCTGTTTCCATAGCTGGCTTACCTTTTAATCCTGCTTTAGCAGCCGATATCGATAATGATAATATAGTAGAACTGCTGCAATTCACTAGCTTAAATAATCTCTACATTTTCAAACCAGATGGTCAGATTATTGATTTTTCACCTGTTGAAATTGATTTAAGTGGCAATCTACCTGCTTCTATTGCCGATATCGACCAAGATGGCGATGCTGAAGTGGTTTCTGGCATTGCAAATGGTGTTTATGCTATCGATATAAAAACGGAATTTGGCAGTAAACATCCTTGGAAAACTTATCGGGGAAATTATAGACGTACAGGTTACAGTGTTGATAATATCACGGTAAGTAATTATCCACAAGATTTACCGCAATCATCGCAAAAATTGTTTGCAGCCTATCCCAATCCGTTCAATCCTACCACCAATATTGCCTTTAATATTTCCCAGCCAGCACAGGTGGAAATTGATATCTACAACGTGAAGGGACAGAAAATAAAAACACTTACCCGTCAGCAATACGAAAAAGGTAAACATATCCTGATTTGGAATGGTAAAGATGAGCAGACACGTTCAGTTGCTTCGGGAGTTTACTTCTATAAGATGCAGGTGGATGGAAATACAATAGATGTGCGCAAGTGTATGCTGATAAAATAGGAAAAGATAAATTTGAAGGCAGCTGTAACAGGCTGCCTTTTTTATTTATAAATTTTGTGAATTGAGCCCGATGGTAGAAAACAGACTATTTCATCTGCTTCACATTTAGTAAATTCAGTACTTTCTTTTTGGAAGAAAATAGCTCTTCGCAGGTCTTTAAGTTGTATTTGTTCATTATTTTTTAGGAAGCTGAAGCCTTCTTTTTTGGCTTTTTGGAATTTACTGGAGTTCAAAAAATCTGGGTAATAGTGGCCGGAAGCCAATTTGCACCAGTCCCAGCGTAAAGCATCCAGCAACAGATCCTGGTGTTCAGTTAACTCAGTTTGGCTGAATTTTAGCAGTAATGCAGCTAACTTTTTCCATTTTCGGGGAATGGATGCTAATTTCTGCCAGCTGGTAGCTAAATTCCTATAAAAAGTGAAAGGTGAGGAGAAATAGGGAAGAGCATATTGCAAAAATGTACTGAAATTACCAGAATTATAGAGTAAATTTTGCACGCTTTCTATCTGTTCAAGTAAATTTAACTCTGTATAACTTAACCAACGATTTTGTAAAATTTTGTAGGGAGCAAATCTTTGGCAAGCTAGTTGGAATTCTCTGCTAGATGCGGCCATCTGTGTACCAGGAAGAACTTTTAAGAACCCCATTTGGAAATGTTCTGCACCTAAATTATGAATCTCGTTAAAGGATTTTTGGAACGAAACAATATCTTCCCAAGGCAACCCTGCGATCAGGTCTACATGGATATGAAATTTTTTCATTTCTATCAAACGTAGAACTTTTTGTCTATCATAGGGTTGGGGTCTATTAATAGCGTTCAGGGTTCTTTGATTAGTGGTTTGAATGCCCAATTCAAACTGAAATTTATCTTTTGGGGCTTTCTCTAATATTTCAAAATCTTCTGTCTGCAGCAGATTGGGATGCAACTCAAAATGAAATTTGGTAGGGACATCCTTACTCAGCAGATATTTCCAAATTTGGCGAGCCCACTCTGGCTTTGCATTAAAAGTTCTATCCACAAATTTTATAATCCTGGGCTTAAATTGCAGTAAGAATTTAAGCTCTTTTTGCACTTGTGTCCAGTTGCGATACTGCAAACTTTTATCTTTCCTAGAGGACAGGCAGTAACTGCAATGAAATGGGCAGCCCCGGCTGCTTTCATAGTAGATGTATTTATTTTTTATAGCAGGGAAATCTTCTTTATTATAAGGAAAAGGGATCTTCTCAAAAGGTGGATTTTGCTTCAGAATTATTTTTTCATCTGGTTTTTGAGTTAAAATATAGCGTAAACTTTCCTCGCCATCACCTTGCACTATGTAATCTATCTCGGGAAACTCCTGCAGCCATTTCTCGGCATTATAACCTGCTTCTGGTCCGCCTAAAATTAGTATACAATCAGGGAGAACGGCTTTTATGTCGCTTATAAGCATTCTCCATAAATTGGAATTCCAAATATAAACAGAAAGCGCTAGAAAATCTGGTTTATGGCTGGCAATAGCAGCTAGGATTTCTTGCCGCTGTTGATTAATGGAAACTTCCAGCAGCTCGATATGATAGTTTAAATCTAAATTATAATTGCGCAGATAACGAATTGCCAGATTGGTATGAGTGTAGCGAGTGTTAATAGCCGCCAGCAGCAGTTTTTTCATTCTTTTTTGAACATTTCGCGCGCCATCTGCAGGTCTTCGGGAAAATCTATTTCCAAACAAGGAATACCTTGCGTAGGAACAGCTTCCAAAAAGACATTTTTTGCTAAAATATCAACAGCAAATTCGAAGTAATTATTTTCCTGGTTCATGGCAATGCTCTGTTCCAAAGCTTTTTGAAATTCTGGTAAAATATCTTGATTAAATTTGGCTATTCCAATGAACTCGCCGGCGCAACGGCTTACGGGCAGCTCTTTGCCTATCTCTACAACCCGGTTGTTTTCATCTACCACCATTTTCACTTCTTCTTCAGCACAAGATTTTGTTTCCAGTAGAAGTTGAGAATGGGAACTCGGTTTTACTATTAAATCTAATAATTTGCTTTGAAACATTACATCACCATTAAAATAGATGAAATCTTCATCAAAATGCTCTCGGCACAAATATAGTGAATAGAGGGTATTGGTAGTGTCGTAAACTGGATTTTCCACAAATACAGCTTCTTCGGTGGTACATACTTCCAAAATGTGTTCTTGCAACTGTTTGCCTTTGTAGCCAACAACAAACACAAATTTATCGATACCAGCTTTTTTACAGCTTTCTATCTGATTGTGAATAATAGATTTTTCTCCTACTTTTATTATGCTTTTGGGCAGGCCTCCAGAGACGTCTTGTAGCCTTTTACCCATTCCCGCAGCTAAAATTATCGCTTTCATAAAATTCCTTTTTTCTATTTTTTCTATTCTTTTTGCAGTTACCATCAACTCGTCAACATAAATTATTCCCAATAAAACTTCAAAATTGGAAGTTTGGAATTCTTTTAACCTTGTAAGCTTTTTAATTTCTTTAAGTTACATAGAAAGTCCTTGACAGAAAAAAGGGGCTATTAATTTAGGACATAATAAATAACTAAAAAGAAGGAGCGATAGACTATGACAAAAGCAGATTTAGTGAAAATAATTTCACAAGATACCGGAATTATTCGTAAAGATGTTGCTCTTACAGTAGATGGTTTTCTGGAAGCTATAAAAGATGCTTTAAAAGATGGAAAACACATCGAAATAAGAGGATTTGGTACTTTTAAATTGAAAAAACGCAAAGAGAGAATAGGACGTAATCCTAAAACTGAAGAAAAGGTAAAAGTGCCGGCACGTGTAGTTCCAACCTTTAAGTTTTCTCGTGCGCTTAAAGAAATTGTTAATGAATCTAACCAAGAAATGTTATAGGGAGAAATAGATGCCTTGCGGAAAAAAGAAAAAAAGACATAAAATTAGTAAACACAAAAGAAAAAAAAGACTACGCAAAAATCGTCATAAGAAAAAAGGTAAGTAATCCCTTTTAAAATAGATCTTTTATCCAGGCTGTAGCTTTTGTTTACAGCCTTTTTTTTTAATATTAGAACCCACTTTTTTATCAGAATTATTGAATTTTCTACAAGAAAATACTATTTAATTTGTCTTCGCTTATTATTTCGATCCCATTTTCCTGGAGTAGTGTGGCAGTAACACCCATCCCTGCAATTATTTTACCAGAATGCGAACCATCGTAAATTTGTCCATAACCACAGGAGGGAGAACGCTGTTTCAAGATCGCTTTTTTTATATTAAGTAATTTTGCCAGCCGTAAAGCTTCCTGAGCGCCTCTGACAAAATTTTTAGTAACATCTCTGCCATCTTTCATCAAAATTTTATTACCAAGTATTTCTGCTGGTGGGCGCGGTGTAGGCAGTCCGCCTAATTGTTCGGGGCAAACCAGCCAAGCACACCCTGTTTGAAATAATTCTACTACTTTGGGATGCAAATTGCTATCACCACGGTAGGTACAGTTTACTCCAGCTAAACAAGCACTAACCAGGTATTTTTCCATTACAATTTACTCTTTAGATCAGCTAATTTTTGAATGGCTTCCAAAGGAGTGAGGTTATTTACATCGATCTTTTTTATTTCTTCCAGAAGCTGGTTTTTAGCTTCATCTTTTTCCAAAATTGCATCGAAAATATCCATCTGATTACTTTCACTCAGTAATTTACGCTTAGTTTGAGCTGAAAGTCCTTGGGGACTCAACTCGTGTTCTTCCAAATTTTTTAATATCTCTTTTGCTCTTTTTATTACAGTTTGGGGTATACCAGCCAGACGTGCTACCTGCACACCATAGCTTTGATCGGCGCTACCGCGCTCTATTTTCCTTAAAAAGATTATCTTATCGTTCCACTCTTTCACCGAAATATTATAGTTTTTCACACCAGGTAAAATGTTCTCCAGTTCAGTAAGCTCGTGGTAGTGGGTAGCAAATAAGGTTTTAGCAGAAATTTGCTTGTTATTGTGAATATATTCCACTATAGACCACGCCAGGCTAAGCCCATCGAAAGTGCTGGTGCCGCGTCCTATTTCATCCAAAAGTATCAAAGAATCTGGAGTAGCAGAGTTCAAAATATTGGCTGTTTCCAACATTTCCACCAAAAATGTACTTTGTCCCATCGCCAAATTATCGGAAGCACCGACCCGGGTGAAAACTTTATCAAAGATGGGCAATTCAGCTGCTTCGGCGGGTATAAAACTTCCCATTTGGGCCATAATCACCAAAAGACCTATCTGTCGTAAATAAGTAGATTTTCCTGCCATATTGGGGCCGGTGAGCAGAATTATTTTGTTATCCTTGTTATTCATATAAACATCATTGGGAATGAATTCCTCTTCCGAAAGCAGTTTCTCTATTACGGGATGGCGACAAGCTTTTATCCGCATTTCTCCGTCCTTACTAAAAACAGGTCGGCAGTAGTTGTTATGATAAGCTATATAAGCCAGGTTAGCCAATACATCTAAATCAGAAACCACCTGCACATATTTTTGCATAACTTCTACTTTTTTACAGAGTTGTTCCCTAATTTTGCAGAACAGATCGTATTCTAAATTTTTTATACGTTCTTCGGCGCCCAACACTTTTGCTTCATATTCCTTTAATTTGGGACTTATATAGCGCTCTGAATTTACCAGGGTCTGTTTGCGGGTATAATAGTCTGGTACTTTATCTTTGTGGGTTTTGGTTACCTCGATATAGTAGCCAAAAACTTTATTATAATTCACTTTTAAGGAGGAAATACCAGTTTTTTTGCGTTCATAATCTTCCAAACGTGCGATCCAGCTTTTACCGCTGGTACTTATCTCCCGAAGCTCGTCTAAATATTCATTGTATTTATCTTTTATAATATTACCTTCGGTGATGGTGACCGGCGGTTCGTCTGCAATAGCCTTATTTATTAAGTTAATTATTTCGGAATAATCTGCGATAGTGTTTTGGGCATTTTGCAATAACTCATTGTCAAAGTTTTGTAAAATATCAGCTATCTGCGGTGCTGTACTCAAATAGTTGCGTAATGCTATTAAATCACGCGGGTTTACGCGTTTGGTTCCTACTTTGCTAATAATGCGGCTCAGGTCACCAATTTCGTTTAAAATAGTGCGCAGGTCTTCGGTGTAGGCAATATTATCGGCCAGGCAGCCTACAGCGGCATGTCTGCTTTCGATCTCTTTTTGGTTCAAAAGCGGATTCAGCAGCCACTGAGTCAGCTGGCGCGAGCCCATGGGAGTTTGGGTGTTATCTAAAACTGAAATAAGACTTCCTTCACGGCTGTTATAGCGGATCGAGCGCAAAAGCTCCAAATTTCGCCGCGAAACTTCGTCTAATTGCATATAATTTTCCAGGGAATAGTAGCGCAGATTGTTTATATGCGTCAGGTCTTCATTTTTCAAAGATTTTACATAGGCTAGGGCAATGCCGGCCGCTGTGCGAGCCAAAGGATGGTCATCAGCACCAAAACCTTCCAAAGAAGTAGTGCCAAACTGCTTAAGTAGTAATTTCTCTGCTTCTTCCACATCAAAATACCAAGATTCAAAAACAGTTATCGCCGGTTGGTAGTTCAACGAGTTGTTGCCAAACTTATCTTTGGTTTCTGCATTTTCTACAATAATTTCTGCTGGTTGCAGGCGCATTAGCTCGTTTAAAAGCTGTTCCCAGTTTACTTCGGTAAACAAAAAATCGCCAGTGGAAACATCTAACAGAGCTAGCCCAAACTTTTCATCTTTGTCTTCATAAATAGCTGCTAAAAAATTATTATCTGCTTTGTCAATCAGTTTACCATCGATAATAGAGCCCGGAGTAATAATATCTACGATGTCGCGTTTTACCAAGCCTTTAGCCTGCTTGGGATCCTCTGTTTGCTCGCAGATCACCACCTTCAAACCCTGTTTTATTAATTTATCCAGATAATTTTCCAAGGCATGGAAGGGAAATCCAGCCAGTGGAACCGGGTTTTCCACGTTTTTATTACGCGAAGTTAGGGTAATTCCCAATATTTTGGAAGCCACTTTGGCATCATCGAAAAAAGTTTCGTAAAAATCGCCCATCCTAAACAAGATCAGTTTATCTTTGTGCTTATTTTTTATCTCCAAAAATTGTTTTAACATCGGGGTTAATTTTGCTTTTTCAGTCATATTAATCTATTCATACCGTTTTATAACAAAAGAATTTATACCAGCAGCATTCAATTTCTCTATCGCCTGGTTCAATTTTCCATTCTGAAAAGGACCTACAGCAACTATGTAGAGAGTTTTTCCATTAACTTTTTTGGGAAATACAGAAAAGTTTAACCCTAATTCCATCGCTTTTTTACCCTGTACTTCAGCTCGTTGAGGGGTAGAGAAAGCTCCTATTTGCAGGTAAACATTTAATCCTTCACCTGTGGCAGCTTTGCTGGGTTGCTTGCCATTGGAAAGTGTGCTGAAATTTTCTAAATCGATGTCTATCACTTTCTCGCGATTCATCTGCATCAACCTCTCTTCAGCTAAATAGCTGTACTGATGATAAGGAAAATCCTGTTTCAGTTTTTTATAATCACGCAAAGCTTGTTCATAATCTTTCATTTTTTCGTGGCAAAAACCTATTTTATAACGAAGTAGAGGTAGGTTGTTCTGAATATATTTAGATTTGCGTAAAAATTCTAAACTACTGAGCGCTTTGTAATATAGATTTTCTTCAATGTAACTTTCTGCTAGCAAAAAGTAGGCAGTTTCTATTTTACTAAAATTGGCCTGGTTATCTTTGGAATCGGAAATGAAATTCTGTGCTGAGATAATGGCATAGTCATATTTTCCCAGTTTGAAATAGGTTTTGGCTAACCAAAATTCTTTATCTTGCAAGCTGGGATTGGTTACTTTTTTCAAATATTCCAAAGCTGCTTCATAATTGCGGTTCAGTAGCTCCAGCTTACCCAGTTCCAACAGAGATTTTTGAGCATAAAGTGATTCGGGATCTTGTTGGAAAGCTTTTATGTAGAGTTTTTGGAAATTGGTGGGTGAGTTTTTGGCTTGCCAGTAAAGTTCCTGGGAGCTGGAAGCGAGCAAGCTTCCAAATAAAAAAATGCTGAAGATTAAAACTAAATTTTTCATATTTTTTTTCGTAATATTCCAAAGGGTGGAATTGGTTTTCCCAAATTCAATTTTACAATAGTGTTTGGTTTAGTATACACTACCGGATTATCTTCTTCATCCAAGATTTTATCAACTTTGAACAGGATGTCTGTTTCCCAGTCAGGGAAAATTATCTCAATGGTTTCGCCGACTTTGAACTTGGCCTTTACCTGCACATAAGCAATATTATCTTGAACTTTTTCAATAATTCCCAAAAATTGGAATTGCCGGATATAAGCTGAGCTGGGGTAGTATTGAGTATTTTGCGAGTTGAATTCATCGAAAAATGCTTCTGTGTAAAAGCGGTGACTTATTTTGTAGAGTTCCTGCTTCAGTTCATCTGGAATAGGTTCACCTTTTTCCACGAAGTTCATAGCTGTGCGATAAGCTCTAGTTAAAGTTGCGGTGTAGTGCACACTTTTCATGCGGCCTTCGATCTTGATGCTGTCTATACCTGCTTTTTGGATTTCGGGTAGACGATTGAACAGGCACAAATCTTTGGAATTCAAGATATAAGTTCCGTTTTCATCTTCTTCTATTGGGAAATATTGGCCGGGACGAGTTGCTTCGGTAAGAGCATATCGCCAGCGGCAGGGTTGAGAGCAATTGCCTAAATTGGCACTGCGATTATTTAAATAAGCGCTTAATAAACAGCGGCCAGAATAGGCCATGCACATTGCGCCGTGCACGAACATTTCCAATTCTATCTGAGGGCAGTGTTGGCGTATTTCTATGATCTCCGCCAGGGTTAGCTCGCGTGCTAAAATTATTCGTTTAGCACCAAAATTTTGCCAAAATTCTACACTTTTCCAGGAAGTAACATTTGCCTGAGTGCTTACATGGAAATTCAGCTCTGGAATCTCGGTTTTAATAAGCTGAGCTACAGCCACATCGGAAACTATTACCGCATCTACATCAATTTTGTGCAAGAATTTCAGATATTCTTGCAGTGGCTGAATATGGCTATTGTGAGCGTAAATATTTACTGTGATGTATAGTTTTACGCCCTGGTTGTGGCAAAATTGCACTGCCTGCTGCAATTCTTCCTTGGAAAAATTGGTGCTCTGAGCGCGCAAACCAAACTGTTTGCCAGCAGCATATACAGCATCTGCACCATATTGAACAGCATATTTCAGCTTTTCAAAACTGCCAGCGGGAGCAAGAACTTCCATCTATTGACTCATTAATTTTAAGAATTCAGCGTTACTTTCGGTAGTGGACATCTTGTTGCGCAGCATCTCGATACCATCTATCGGGCTCATATTTTTAAGGAATTTACGCAATATAAACATGCGGTTGCGTTCATTTTCGCTAAGCAGCAACTCTTCGCGGCGTGTTCCCGATTTTACCAAATCTACAGCCGGGTACATGCGCAGATCGCTTATGTTGCGGTCTAGCACCAGTTCCATGTTACCGGTTCCTTTGAATTCCTCAAAGATCACCTGGTCCATACGGCTGCCAGTATCTACCAAAGCGGTAGCAAGAATTGTTAAACTGCCTTTTTCCAAAGTATTTCTAGCTGCTCCAAAAAATTTTTTGGGTTTATGCAGCGAATTGGAATCGATACCACCAGAGAGCACTTTACCACTGGAAGGTGCTGTCATGTTGTAGGCGCGGGCCAGACGGGTGATGCTATCTAGCATGATTACAACATCTTTTCCTAATTCCACCATTCTTTTAGCTTTTTCCAAAGCCATGGTAGCCACTTGAATATGGTTGCGAGGTGTTTCATCGAAAGTAGAGCTGATCACTTCCGAATTATTGGGAAGCAATATTCTCCTCATCTCTGTAACTTCTTCAGGGCGTTCATCTACCAAAAGCACTATTACATAAACTTCTGAATGATTGGTAAGGATGGCATTAGCAATTTTTTGCATCAGAACGGTTTTACCGGTTCTAGGCGCTGCAACTATCAGCCCTCTTTGTCCTTTTCCAATAGGTGTGAACAGGTTGATAATACGAGTGGACATATCTTTGGGATCAGTTTCCAGATTTAACCTTTCTTCGGGATAGTAGGGAGTAAGTTTGTCGAATTGTTTAATTTGCTTTAATTTAGCGGGGCTGTCGTTATTTACCGAGTTCACACGGATAAGTGCAAAGTATTTTTCATCTTCTTTGGGGGCGCGAGCCGGGCCCGAGACCACATGCCCTTTTTTTAAACCAAATTTTTTGATCTGGGAGCTGGAAACATAGATGTCGTTGCGCCCGTGCGTGTAGTTATTTTCAGCAAAGCGTAAAAAGCCGTAGCCGTCGTCTGTAACTTCCAAACAACCACTAACGTAAGCCAGGCCTTCCTGGGTAGCTTTCATCTCGAATATTTTTTGAATAAGTTCAGCTTTGCTGAGGCCGCTTAATTCGGTGATTTCCATCTCTTTAGCTAATTTTTGTAATTCCGTAACCTTCATTTTAAAAAGGTCAGGGAGATTATTTCTGTTCATAGATTCTCCTTCTGTAATTGTAAAATCATATTATTTCTTTATTTATTTAAATGCCTGTTTGCAAAAGTCAAAATAAATCCAGAGGTGTCAAGATATTTTGCCGGTAGCCAATTAGTGGTGGTAATTTTACAAAATTACTTGACGGTGTGGAGTCGATTTGGAATTTAGGAAAATAGATGTGGGGCATTAGCTCAGCTGGGAGAGCGCCACACTGGCAGTGTGGAGGTCAGCGGTTCGAGCCCGCTATGCTCCACCATAACTTTATATATACCAGTAAGTTAGACGTTTTTTCAAAACCCCGGAGTGCCCAAAAACGTGCCCAAAATTTGCATAAAAATTGACAATTTAAGAAGAAAAATGAAAGAATGTACAACATGAAAAACGAAAAAAAAATAAAGAATTTCAACGATATACTCAAATTTTTATCTAAAGATCCAGAATATATAATTAGTCATTTGAGACAAAAAAATAAATTTATAAAAGAATGGCTAGAAGTTTTTTTAGAAGAAAGACCAATAATTGAAGCTACTGTCAAATGGAGGGAGACAAAAAATTATTACCCGAAGTGGTCTAATAGTTTTTTTGAACTTGCTAAGAAGATTTGCCAAGAATGTCCATATTATATTAATTCAAAATGCAGTAACAGTGAACAGAAGCACAAATGTATAGCTAACTATAACACATTAATTGAATTACAATTAGCTGAATTGAAGGAAGCAAATAGTACAACTCTGGATGAAATAAAAGAAAAACTAGTAAATACCCTTGATGGTAAAACGGAATTTGTTGATAATGTCAATGCAGAGTATTCGTCCGAAATAGATTCCGGTAAATTTGATACGAAAAAAATCCGTACAAGCCTTAATAATCTACATAATCTAAAAAATCTCCCACAAGATGAGACTAAAAGTGAAGAACAAGAGGAGTCGAGTGATACAGAACAAAATGGTTCCGATAAAAATAACCTTGAAAGTGCAGCAGAAAAATTACAAGGTGAATCGAAAAAAATAGACCCAAAAGAGGAAAATATAATTTTGCGAGATATGAAAAAATATATCCATTGTTTCAAACTTTTGGAAATAAAAACAGATAAGGGAGTAAAATATTACGAAAACGAATTTAACAAAATTGCAAAAAATATTGTAGAGTATGAGCATGATTTAAGCATTTTTAAAATTCAAAGACCAGTGATTAATTATATTAGTTTGTATTATCTTTTCTTTTGGGATTTCTTGAATAACATGAAGCTTAGAGATGCTCCTAGTGCATTTGAGGTAGAATCGAAAATTAGTGAAAGACAAATTTGGATAGCCGAAAAAGATGTAGTACAACTACCTGAGGACAAAACTCCAGAAGAAGTTGAGCAACAAGCAAATGAAACTGAATTACCACATTATGATCCTTCTTATGCACAGACGCATCCTTATCTTTTTAAGCATGAGCAGATCACTATCGACCAATTTATTGAAATGGCTGAAAAACTAAAAAGGTTGGTTCATTATAACAAATTGGCCTCAATTTCTTATGAAGATTTTCCAAATCAGATTAAGAGAATGTTTAATAATCTGGTAGAAAAGAAAAAAATGCTGCTTTCTTATTTAACAGCTGATGGAAAGGGCAATATAGGATTAAATTCAATTAAAGAGGATAAGTTAGAAAAATGGTTCAAATATAAAATTTACGAACAATTCTCTAGCTTTATTATCGCTGTTTTATTAACAAGCTTTAGGAAGAAACCACCCAGCATTCCTAAAGCTAGACTATTAGATATTTGTAAACAGATTAAAGAAAAAGCAAAACAAGAAAAAAATATTAATAAGGTTAGTTTGTCTAAAATAATAGATGAAATGAACAAAAAAGGAATTTCAAAACAGGGAAATTTAAATGAAATAAAATATTCAACTATTACAGATTTACTCAGGAATAAGATTAAAGATCATCCGAATTTTGATAAGTCTGAAGATACGGAAAAAGACTATAAAAAAATAATAGCGGAATCTTCATTTATTAACAATAAGATATGGGTGGATGGCATGTATCCTATAAAATTCTAAATAATAAAGATAAAATATTGAGTTAATGCCCCCTCCTGCCTTGGATAATGTCCAGAAAGTGGTGTAAAATAGTGAGCCAAAATTCGATCCTCATAACTTGGTTATAGTAAAAAACAAAACAAGGGGGAGAATAATGGCTCAAGTTGTAATGCTCCCCAAAATTCCAACAGCGATATAAGGTGAAAGAAACTTACCAAGAAATGGTTTTTCTAGGAAAGTTCCTTTTCATTTTTTGGCTTTTGTGAGGAAGTTTTTCAAAAAAAAGGAAAATTATTATGCGTAAGAAGTATTCGTCTGAGTCTAAAGCGAAGGTGGCATTAGAAGCAGTGAAAGGCAGCCAAACTTTATCTGAGTTGTCTGAAGAAATATGAAGTACATCCAAATATGATAGCGAAATGGAAGAGCCAGTTGTTGGAAGCGGCTCCCCAGATATTTTTAGACAGGCGCCGTAAAGAGAACAAAAAAAACAGGAAGTAAAGATAGATGATCTCTATAAGCAGATTGGGAAATTACAGGTAGAGAGGGATTTTTTGCGAAAAAAGTACAAACAAATCTTCGGGAAAGAACCAGATTTGTAGAGAAGAGTCATGCAGAATTATCGATTTCACGACAGTGTGAATTATTGGGAATTACTTGTAATCAAAGCGATTTATCCGAAACAAAACTTGAGTATTCCCAATAAGCAGCACAAGAAATATCCGTATCTTTTGCGAGGTTTAAAAATAGATCATGTAAATCAGGTTAGGGCATCAGATATTGAAATACTCCTGATGAAATCTATTACAAAAATAATGGACTTTTGAAGGCTAGCTAAAAGTTAATTTATCCTAAACCAATTTTTGTCTGGGCATTGGGAGCAGGTCAATCCCCGAACTCGATCGACGAAGCAACTAGGCTCTCACATTAGGATGTTCTGAGCGGACAATCGGAAGTGGATGTTTCATAACTTTATAGTAAAATCGAAACTTCTTTACTTCAGACTTCGAATGCAAAACCAAACCACGGCAATGTTTAAAGCTTTGGATATTAGAATTTGTATATTTTTTGGAATTTATTAAAGAATCGTTTCCCGTTCTCCATTTCTCCCTGTCACCTTTTTGCTGATAGAAAAAATTGAAGTAAAAGGTTTGACAAGAAATTGTTTAAGAGTCAAATTTATTCTATGAAAAAGCAAAGAAAAAAATTGAAGGTGGATGTACTGAGGATAATCACTAAATGGGAATCTTTGTATTCTCATTTTAAATTTTACATTTTTAATTTTTAATTTAAATCCGTCAGTTGATGGAGAAGGAGAAAAGATGAAAATAAATCGTATTATTTTATTATTGATCATAATGGTGGTTACATTACCATTATCATTATTTTCCCGGGTTCATATAACGGATCTGGGAACAGAATTCCCCCAAAAGGCAATAGTGCCTGATGTGGCAGGTTATGTTAATATAGAATCGGGGCAAACGGGGTTCTTACCTACTTTTTTGTCTGACCGAGAATTGCCAACTGTAATGGATGGTTTTCCGTTATCTTATTCAAATTCCAATGTCTTAAATGGTGCAGTTTATATAGATATGGATGGAGATGTTGAGCTGGAAGTGATTTTCGGAGTAGGCACCAAAATCGTAGCTTTGAATACTGACGGTAGTGCTGTACCGAATTGGCCCGTAAATTTAAGTTATTATGTCTGGGGTTCACCGGCGATCGGCGACATTACCGGTGATGGAAACAACGAGATCGTAGCAACCAGCAGAAATAATACCACCGGCAATGAAGGCGAACTCTATGCTTTTCATTTCGATGGCACACCTGTAGCTGGTTTCCCGATAACTCAAGCCGGTGGTGGTACGATGAACGCTTCTCTGGCAGATATCACCGGTGATGGTGCTCTGGAGATTTTGGTAAATGTAAGAAATTCTCCCAATGGCTGGGTTTATGTCTATGATGGCACAGGTGCGGTAGTGGATGGTTGGCCCCAGGATCTGGATACTTTTCCCGGTGCTGGCATCTCCAGCGGCGATATCACCGGCGATGGAAATAACGAGGTGGTAGCGCTTTCTTATGAATCTCTCTATGTTTTCGACTACCAGGGGAATGTATTAGACGGTTTCCCGCTAAGTATGCCCGGCATAACTTACTCCTATTCTTCGCCTGTATTAATAGATCTGGATGACGACGGCTATCTGGAGATAGTCTATGGTGGATGCCATGATAATGGTAGTGGGAAAGTGTTTGTAGTCAAATATGATGGTAGTTATTTGGACGGATGGCCCCAAGATACCGAGCATTGGATTTTTGGCACTGTCTCTATAGCTGATGTGAATAATGATGGAGACTTGGATCTCATAGTAGGCGATCAAGTGGGTTCTACTGTTCCCTCTGACTATATATATGCTTGGGATATAGACGGTAATATGCTCACAGGTTTCCCCGCAGGTCCAACAGATGCTATCTATACCCAGATTGGCATCGTAGATATCAGCGGCGATGGTAATGTCAACCTGATTATTAGCTCCAATCTCTTTGCCTATGGCTATGATTGCTACAATCATGATGGCACCCATAACGATGATTGGCCCCTGCCTTGCGGTACGGGTTGGGACTCTGTAACGATGCAGATTACACCTGTATTTGGTGACTTCACCGGCGATGGTAATATAGAGATGGCCGGCGCAGCTACCGGAATTACCTCTTGGATCGTGGAATTATACCTTTGGAGTACCGGTGTGGAATTCAACGAAGAACTCGCATATATGATAATTAATGGATGTAATATCCGCCATGACGGAGTTTTTGCTCCCTCTACCGATACACCATCCATAGTTATTGATCCGCAATCATTTGATTTCACTTTGTATAAAAATGATACAATATCAACGGACCTGACCATATCTAATGAGGGTACTGTAGATGTGGATTTTGCTTTGGAAACCGATGAGGATTGGATAGAGGCACTACCTATGGCAGGCACTGTACCGGCGGGTGAGATTTTTACTATTGATATCGATATTTCTGCAGCAGGTTTAGAACCGGATATCTATAATGGAGATATTGTCATCAACTATGATAGTGAATCCATAATCGTTCCTGTCACTTTGGAAGTTCTTCCACTTCCGATGCCGACAGATCTTGCGATAAATAATGAGACAGGATTATTCTCATGGGAAGAGCCCGATTATGATCCATCACTGGAATTGACCGAATATGAAGTATATCTGGATAGTGTTCTTGTGGTTGTTACCGAAGATACAGAGTATCAATATGAGGGCTTGATAGGGGGGCAAGAATATGTTGCCGGCGTGGTAGCAGTTTACAATCTGGGTAATTCTGAGATGGCTACTATAAATTTCAATTTCATCGGTGTGGCTGTAAACGATCCGTTAGTAATAGTTACCGAACTCGAAGGTAACTACCCTAATCCATTCAATCCCGAAACAACAATTTCTTTTTCTGTAGCACAAAACTATAGGTACGGCTCAGACGGATCCCCGTTTGTGACTCTTGAAATATTTAATATCAGAGGAGAAAAAGTAAAAACACTTATCAATGAAAAATTACCTGCGGGGAATCATCAAATTATATGGAATGGAAAAGACGATAATAATAAATCCGTCTCTTCAGGAATATATTTCTATAAAATGAATACAGATGAATATTCTGCAATTAAGAGGCTGATCCTCCTTCGTTAACCTGCTTTGCCTTAAGCTTCTCTGGTCAAGAAACTAGAGAAGATAAATGTTGAGTGAAGAGTATATAATCCGGGTTTCGAGCAATCGGAGCCCGGTTTTTTTGATCAATTTTTTCTTAACACAGAGCACACGCAGAGAAGACAATGAATATTAAGTTCCCTTAAAGAACTCGATTTTAATTCAATTATTTCATAACCTTCAATTTCATTAGCAAGCAATGAAATCAAATCGGAAAACCCAAATATAACTCCGAAATGGTCACGATAAACACTCAAAATGGCTTTAATATGTCTGAAAATTAAAAAAACAGCTTTTATGGCCGATTCTGAGTTCATGTAACTGAAAATGCGTCCAAAATTGATGCCAATCGCTTTCGAGAAGACAAAGAGGCTCGCTTTGAAGTAGCCTCGCACCTTCAATTTGTGATTCTGGGTGGTCTGTACAAACTCAAACCTGGTAGCTTCCACGTTCGAGCGTAATTTGCTGCGCTCAGGTGGCAATTTTAGAATCTGTCGGTGACGACGCTGGCGAAGATAATCCTGACGGGAAAAATAAAAGACCCGACACCGCTTCTGCTCGATTGCCGGACAGCGGGATGAATAGGGACAGGATGAACATATCTTCTTATCAAACTCTGCTTATAGCGTTTCTTCGTGGGCTGAAATTGTACTCTCTGTGAGCCCGGACAACTTACTTCATATTGCTCAGGTGAAGTTTCCCCTATTGTCATTTCTACCGCTGCTTCCTGACCTCGTACAGCAGTCTGAACTGGCGTAATATCTTGTTCTTCAAAGACTGCGCCATTAGTTGCACTGCCGTATATTTCACTAAAATGTAATTTTTCCAGACCGGGTGGTTTCTTGTTGATAGCTCAAAATTTTCTCCTTCATTACCAAAAATAGCCAGATATTTTTGTGATCTATGTTTTTAAGCATGGAAGTAAATATAGTTTCCGAGATAAGCTTTTTACTTTCGGAATGATGTAATATCTGCAATTTTTCACCTATATTACTAACAAAAGGCAACAAAGATCTATTGTTGTTAAAAAATATTAATGGAGGTAATAATGAAAGATTTATTACAAAGTAAAGAGGCCGCAGATTTTTTGGGTATCTCTAAAAGTAAGTTGTACAAGCTGACGATGCAACGTCTGATACCCCATAAAAAATTGTTTGGCAGATTATGTTTTGACGCTGAGGAACTGGAAAGATGGCGAGACGAAAAAATGATCGAAGTTAGGACGGTAGATGACCTAGAAAAAGAAGCTGAGAACGTCATGAAAGGAGGTAAGGTATGCAGATCCAGTATAAAAAAGGCAAAGAACCAATAATTTATGATAGTGTTAAGAACACATTTAAGCACAAAATAGAATTCGAAGATTTCTTATTCTATAATCTTGGTTTTCCCAAGACACAGTACGATAAGCGTTCTGGTAAAAGTGTAATAATGCGGGTATTAGAAACGCAAAATATGAGGTCTTTTGTAGAATGTGCATTAATAGTAGGAATGCCAATAAATATGGTGCATGAGCTATGGAATGATAATGCAATAAGTGGTAAATACAAAATATCTTATGCTAATTTATTGAAGTACTACTATTTTTTCTGGAACTTAAAGCCAAGAGTAATGAACAAGCTACAGTTTTCCAGGAAGGATGTAGCTATATATTTACTAAGAGACCCGTATAACTCTTTTTATGATGACCATAGATTTCTGCTAGATAAAACAGACGTGGAAATGAGATTTTTCACTGGGTTTATGACTAGCAATGACAGGATAACTCTTAATAAGAGATTACAAGGTTTATTAACACAGAAGATGATAACATCTATGAAGAATAAACACGGTAACTTACCGCAATGGGCAGCTATGATATGGAGTAGTATCAATGAAGAGTTAAGGGAAGACGAGAAAGATGAAAATGGCCCACGCAGGCATATAGAAGAAACTAGAAGAATATTGCAGACTGCCTTAGAAGTACATAAAGATGAAGAGTATATAAAGAAGCACAAGCAGGAAGAGCTTGATGGAATGCCAGAGGTAAAAGATGAGCAAATCGACATCGTTGCCCAAAGAGATAAGTAATATAGGAGAGGGAGGTCTTGGGTTAGCAGATGTAGCTCAGGGCTTATTACAATTTAAGGGCATTCCATATAGTCTAGAGTATTTTCCCTTTTGGGTAGACATTATGAATAGTCCACGCTTAACGTTAAAGGTGGACCAGGCGTATAGGAAGTTAGTTCTTAAATGTTCTCGTCAGGTAGGTAAATCTGTAAGCACGGCAGCGATTGCTGGTACTATGTCCTATATACGAGATAACTTTACTACAATAATAGCGCAACCAACAGACAAACAGATAAGCCAATTTTCTTCAGACATCTTAAAGAGGTTTGTAGATGATACAATAGCGTTAGATGAATGGTATTATAAGCATGGTAAATCAGAGCGTCAGGTAAAAAAAGTTGGATTTACAACCGGATCAAGAATCGTGTTAGCCAAAACGCTTATCAGGATAAAAGAAAGAAAAAGGAGTTTATAATGGAAAATAAAGTTAATTTACAAGAAATAGTTAAAAAGTTAAAAAGTGAATTTACAGAAGAACAGATAGCATTAGCCTTAGGTGGGGCACTCGGGGATACGAGTGTTGATTGTCGCAATAAGAATGTCAGGTTTGTTTATAAGCACGGCATCAAACAGAAGGCTTATTGTATATTTAAAGCAAATGTGATGGAGGATTATGTAAAAACTCCTCCTAAAAAAGTAAAGAATGGCGGCTATGGCACATTTAATATTGGATTTAGTACTGTAACCAACAGCAAATTTAATTTTATCCGTGACATTTGTGTGAAGCAAAACCCGCAAACAGGGCAGTGGGAAAAGAATCCTAATCAAAACTGGATGGCTCTAATGGGCTTGCATGCGTTTTCTTTCTATTTTATGGACGATGGCTCCTTAAACGGGAAGAGGGTTAGGTTTAACAGCCATGCATATACGTGGGCGCAAAATACAGTTATCCTTAACCGGCTAGAAGAGCTTGGTTTTTCTGGAAAAATCTATACGGAGCGAAAGAAAGATGGGAGAAAATTTTATTTCATAGAGTTAAATACAGAATCTTCTCGAAATTTTTTGAACAAAACGCGCAAATATGCTCACTCAGATTTGATATATAAGTGGGATCTCCCCGAATTGAAATATATAAATTGCGCTATTTGTGGACAGCGTATGGTAGAAACTCAATATCACCGGCAATCAAAATATCCCAGTTGTAGCAAGCCTTCATGCAAAAAAAGGGCGAGAAAGCTCGCAAAACGAGACTATCAAAGAAAACCCGAGAATCGGGCGAGAAGATTGAAAAAAAGACGAGAAAGATACTATAGTAACCATGAAGAAGTTAGGAGAAAAAAAAGAGAATACGAACGAAAACGCAGGCAGGATCCGGAGGTTAGAGCCCGTATTAATGCAAACAGACGTGCCCGGCGGAAGCGAAAAAAAGCAGAAAAAGAGTTGCTTATAAATATGGAAAGTGGGGGGGAAAAATGAGACAGATAGAGCAATTGCTTACTTTAGTTAGAAAGACTACTACCGATGAGACGTTTGCTGGTATCCGAGACGCGGCGACGATTTCGATAATTATTACTGCGTTTCTAAGCGCTAAAGAGATAGCGGAATTACGATTAGAGCATCTAAGTATTTATCCAAATACAATATTAGTAAAAACTAATAAAAAAGTGCGCAGAATAATACCTTTATCAGAGATGCTATATGCCCCAATAATAACTTACTTAAAGAGATTAAAAGAGCTGGGAGTTTCTAAGGAAGCGAAATTTTATTTCGATACTTGTAAAGAAAGTTCTACTACAGATAGAATTCGCAAAATGCTTAAGCGTCGCTGTAAAGAAGCGGGAGTGCCAAGCTACACACCTACCGAGCTACGCCAGATAAGTTTGGTTTACTCTCTCAATAAGGCATGCACGCTCCAGGAAGCTTTAGCTATAATGGTTAATTCGGGATTTGTGTTCGTATCTTCCATAGCAGATAAATTTGGATTTAGTGACTCAGAAAAGCTTAATTCAATTCTAGCAAAATATTGTAAAAGAGAGCGGGGTAACATTCATGTTGAGAGATAATGTTATTAGCCAAATGAAATGTTTGGAGCTGGATAAAAACCAGCTCCATCCTTTCTACCAGAATTACCTGGATATATTTTACAATAGCTCTGAAGCGCCATCTGAGTATATTTTAACTACGCTTTTGGTTGCTTTAGGCTCGGCTATATCCAAAACTCGATACATTGTTAGCGGCACAAACAAAATATTTCCTAATTTCTGGGTCTTATTATTGGGGAAAAGTAGCCAAATGCGGAAAAGCACAGCTCTGAGAAATGGACTTTATCCAGTTGCGTATTTTCAAGAAAAGAATATTGATCGGGATTATCTACTACCTGTACGGACTTCAGTTCAAGCCTTATTAGAAGCTATTAACAATGAAAGCCATGGGGTTATAGTCCATGATGAATTAGCAACCTTTTTAACGACCCTCAGCCAAGGTTACAATACTGATATGAAATCTATAATTACTAGCTGCTTTGACGTGCCGAAACAAGTTAAAACAGAGTTTAAAGGTGAGGGGAAACTTATAATAAAGAGCCCTATTTTCGGAATTGCTTCAGCTTCAACTATGGATTGGCTGAAGAGAAGTCTTAAAAAAATTGATTTAACGTCAGGATTCCTGGCCCGTTTTATATTCTGTTACCAGGAGAAAAATGATAGAATTTTGGCCTTTCCAGAGCCACCGGATCCAGATAGGTTGAATGAAATATATGATACTTTCGAAAAGTTATATTCTCTTCAAGAAGCAGAGGTTACTTATGACGATGACTTTAAAAAGCTCTATATAGAATTTTATCAAGAAAGCCGGGAATTAATAAACAATATACGTATCGAAAATGGCTTGAACGCTGTCTTTAGCCGTATACAAACCGATTACTTCTTCAAATTTGCTATTTTAGAAGGAGTTCTTTCTGGTCGCTTGGTTTTAACCCGTGAAGATGCTAAAAGAGCAATTTATCTATGCACCTACTTCATGGCTCAAGCTACGAAGGTTTTACAGATTATAGATCAAACTGAGCAGACAAGTCTTGAAAAAAGGGTACTCAGTATCATTAGCAAAAAACCTGGCATAACTAAAACAGCGATCCATAAAGAATTTTCCAATCATCTCCCCGCCAGCAAGCTTAATAATGTGCTGAAGGACTTAGAAAAGGGAGAACGAATAGAAGAACTAACTAAACCTAGTAAAAATGGTAGACTTTTAACTACCTATAAGTCAATTTCGCTCTAATTCGCCAGCCTGCGAATTGCTAAGATATTATTATGCAATAAGATAAGCCTTAAATTCGCAATTCGCAGGTCATCTTTCTTTTTTTTACTAATATTAGTGCGAATTTGGGAAAAATAGGGCATATATTATCTGAAAGGAGGTATCATGAAGCTACTTAGAATCTTTGTTTACGGGAGTTTAAAAGCTGGAGCAAAGCGTGATATTTTTAAAGACCTAAACAGAACGGTATTACCAGCTAGATTATCTGGAGCATCGCTATATGATCTGGGTGCTTTCCCTGGTCTAAAGCTGGGAGGCTGCTCGGTAGTATACGGTGAGCTCCACCAATACTATGAGCAAGAGCAATATCGCTATATCCTTGATTTGATGGACCAGATAGAAGGTTATCGAGGTGAAAAGACGGATTTATACAAAAGAGTGGAAGTAGAGGTTAGCCTGGAATCGGGTGAGAAGGTTAAAGCCTATACCTATGTATTCAATTGGAAGGTAGAAGAAGCTAATCTTATTCACTCCGGTGTATGGGAAAATAAACCCGAAAGTTAAGATAAAAATAACGCAAAACCAAGGCCGCTCCCATTCAGGGGCGGCTTTTTTATTTAAGGAGGAAACCTATGACAGAAATTAAGCAAATCGAAGAAAAGTTAAAAGCACCATTTCCGGCTGAGGATATCGAGTACCGGGTGGTGCGTATGAACAAAGAGAGCCGCCAGGCGCTGGTATTGCCCTATATCACCTCGAGGGCCGTAATGGATAGGCTGGACGAGGTCTTCGGCTGTGATGGCTGGCAAGATGAATATGAAGTTCTACCCAGTGGCGTTGCCTGCAGGCTTTCAGCTAAACTGAATGGCGACTTTATCACCAAGCAGGATGCCGCCCCCTACACGCATATCGAAGCGCTCAAAGGTGCTTTTTCCGATGCCCTTAAAAGAGCAGCGGTAAAGTTCGGCATCGGCCGCTATCTGTATAAACTACCAGAAAACTATGTTAACATCCTACCCCAACGGCCAACTAAAGCTAAGGGCAAGGTGCGCTATTACCATAGCCAGGAACTATGCGGCTGGTGGCTAGAGCCGTCAGTATTACCTGCTACCCAAAATAAAAGGGAAACACCCTCGAGACAGCTAGAACACGCGGATACAGCCGAATTTAAGGCTTTGTCACTTACCCAGAAACTGAAAAGACTGGGTGAGCTGGGGATTATAACAGATAAGAAGCGAGCTAACTATGAAGCCAAGCTCCAGGACAGACGCACAGCACCGGGTCTGTTGAGCTACTTCAACAAGCAATTTGAGCTACTGTATAGCCTGTATTGCCTGGCTAAAAACAACAAGGTAAGCGCTGCTACCAAGGCAAGCATCTACAAGCGGATCATGTCCTCGCGCTTACAGGAATTTATCGCCATCGAAAATAAGATGAAAGAACTGGAGGCAGCCTAATGAAGATAACCAACTATAACCAAATACCGCAGCCCATAGTAAGGGCGATCCAAAAAAACTGGTATGCGGGGGCTGGAGCCCAGCATTTCTGTTCTGTTACCGACCTTATTAAGCCCACCAAGTTGTTCGTCTTGGCAAGGCGGCATCAGCAGGAGCTGAGCCGGGAAGCATCTGAGTTGATCTGGAGCCTGCTGGGTAGTGCCATGCATAAAGTATTGGAAGCCTCGGAAACCGGTGAAAGCTTGAACGAAGAGCGTCTCTATGCCACTGTGAACGGCAAAACCATCTCCGGTGGCGTCGATCTCTATGAAAACGGTACTATTTCCGATTTCAAATTTACCTCCGTCTGGAGCTATATTTATGCCTCTGCTAGGAAAGAATGGGAGGAGCAGCTTAACCTTTATTCTTATCTCTACCAACAGGCTGGCTTCGAGGTAGATAAACTACAGATCATTGCTGTTTTCCGGGACTGGTCGGCCGCCAAAGCTAAGTATCAGAAGCACTATCCCCGCCAGATAGAGATTATTCCTATTTGCCGCTGGAGCGTGGATAGGTGCGAAGAGTTTATCCGCCAGCGCCTGGCACAGATGGAGCTGGCTTTGCACCTACCCGATGATGCTATTGAAGAGTGCACTAAGGAAGAGCGTTGGCAGGATGAGGATGTGTATGCTATCATGAAAAGAGGCAATAAACGAGCGTTAAAACTTTGTAAAAGCCAGCAGCAAGCCCAAGCTTATATGAAGGCGCACAAAGATAGGGAAAAGCTCTATCTGGAGAGCAGACACGGTGAACCCAAGCGCTGTGAAAACTACTGCCCGGTGAGTAGTTACTGCCACTATTACCGCGATCTGCATCCGGAAATATTTCTAAAGGCAATCTAAAAAAGGAGGAACCAATGCCATTAAATAATAGAAGATTAAGAACCTTACTGGTCTCAGCTTTACGGCTTCTGGCCGCTACAGTAAGCCGGTGGCTGCAAGAACATCATAGCCAGCGAAGGAGATAGGAATGCACAATTTACACTATCTAACCATAACAGCTGACAACCCGCGCGAAGCTTGTGACTTAGTTGAAAACATCATCATGGAATGGGGTAATGAGAACAACTGGCGCAGCATCTGTGGCTGTATCAGTGAGGATAATGAGATCTACATCCATGATGAGGCAGACAGCTTCGCCCCGGGTGAAAAAGAAACGCTGAGTGATGTAACCAAGAGAATAAAATCCTGGGTCGATAACTTTCAGTACGACTCAGTGATCAAAGAGAAATTAGTTAAGTTTCAGATCGAGGAAGAAGCACTAACAGCTAACGACTGGTGGTTGCTGCAACAGTACTGTAAATTCAAGGAAGAACAGGTAAAATTTAAGCAACATACCTTCGCTCTCTGGCAATCGGAATATCGCAGCTGGGAACTAGACGAATGTGGCCTGACCAACCTGATGGAGCACAATGACGCAGAGAAACGCTACGTTGTATTCCTTAATATGCACAGCTGATCAAGAGAGGTGAGAGGTGAGAGGTGAGAAGTGAGAGGTGAGAAGTGAGAGGTGAGAGGTGAGAGATGAAAAAGAAAGAAAAGGTTTTGTTAAGTGAGGTGCTGCGGCAAATAGATGCAAGCGGTAGCCTGCAAAACCACCTAAATCCATATCGTCATCATGTCTGCTATAGCCATAGCCGTACCATAATCCGCTATCTAAAGAGCGATGTAGTTCTGACTGCTTACGCTTATAACCCTGGTAATGCTCTGGTTATCTTTCCCAAACAAGATGGCTTATTAGCCTATGGCTGCTACTTGGATAGCTTCCCGGTTAGCAATGGCTATCCCAGCTATCACTGGGGCAAGCTGCAGGTAGAAGCAGCGATCCATTTGATAAAGCAGGATATCTGGCAAAAATCCGGTTATGATGAAAATACGCGGTATTATAGCACTGGCAGGGGTTGGCAAAAACTAGCTTCAGGTATAATAGAGTTTACTTCCTTCCACTGTAATTCCACTTATACTATCGAACAATTTAGGTCTAACTATGACAATTATGTGTATGAAGCTAAATATACAATTCTGAGGCTGAAATCAGGCCGTCTCAGGGTGGAGGTGAATGATCAATACTTTGCCTTCACTAATTTCCTAGAGATAGTACTCTGCTTCCAAGATAAAGCTGCCAGCGCTAAAGCCAGCGTATGCGACCTACCTGCTATGGGCAATTGGCGCAAGGCGCTCGGGGTTGAACAACCACCTGAAAAGCTGATAAGAGAGCTCAAGGCACAGGTGATTGCCAAGAAGATGCAGGAAGCAGCTTAGGAGGTAATATGGGCTATTATAGCTATATGTCGCTTTACTGTGAGATAGCTGACCTTAAGGGATTGAAAGGGCTATTAGCTGAGATCAAGCTGCAGGTGGCTTCGGGGATTGCCACAGACTGGCAACAGGAACTGAATCTGCTCTATCTGGATGATGATAATGAGCTTACTTGTGAGGATTTTTACCAGAAATGGTATTATGAAGAGCAGTGGATAAGAGCTATCGCCCCTTTTATAGAAACAGCTGAGCTCGAGTTCATCGGAGAAGATAGTGAGCGCTGGGGCTATATCATCGAAAAGCGAAAAGCCTATTGCCTGGAATATGAGAAGAAGAAAGGCCTACCCCTGTAAAGTTAATTAGACAATTAGCCCCACCTGTTGGGGCTTTTTGTTTGCCTATAAAACAGACAAAAAAGGAAATAAAAAAAGAAACCAGAAACAACAAATAATCAAATTTGAAGAATAAGGAGAGATAATATGCGAGCAAAAGAAATGAAAGAAGCAGTTAAATTTGCCATACATCATAAACAACCGCTGTTGTTGAAAGGGGCGCCAGGTATTGGCAAAACAGATATAGTGACGCAAGCCTGCCGTGAGACCGCTACCAACTTAGTTATTAGCCATCCGGTGGTAAGCGATCCCACCGACTACAAAGGCTTGCCCTTTCCCGTGAAAGGTGAAAACAAAGCCACCTTTCTACCCTTTGGCGATCTTTTGAAACTAATTGAGGCTGCTAGACCCACAGTATTCTTTCTAGATGACTTGGGACAGGCACCTGCTGCAGTGCAAGCAGCAGCTATGCAGCTGATATTAGCCAGAAGGATCAATGGGCATAAGGTTTCTGAAGAGGTGATATTTTTGGCAGCCACTAACAGGCGCGGCGACAGAGCAGCGGTACAGGGTATATTGGAGCCGGTTAAAAGTAGGTTTGCCTCTATTGTGGAACTGGAAGTCAACGTTGATGACTGGGTAGAATGGGCAATAGCTAATAATATGCCAACAGAGCTAGTTGCTTTTATTCGCTTCCGGCCAAATTTACTGCACGATTTTCAGCCTACCGCTGACATAGTAAATACACCTAACCCGAGAACAGTAGCTGCTGTGGGTCGCATGATGCAGGCCGGCCTTGCTGCCAATATGCAATATGAGATGTTTGCCGGGGCCGCTGGGGAAGGTTTTGCTGCAGAATTTATGGGTTTTAGGAAAGTCTATCGTGACCTTCCCGATATAGAAAAACTAATTGCTGCTCCCGATAAAGCTGTTGTCCCCGATGAGCCTTCTCTGCTGTTTGCCATCTGCGGTGCTCTGAGTGCAAAAGCCAACAAGAAAAACTTTACTAACATCGTCAGGTATACCGACCGGCTGCCAGCCGAGTTTCAGGTGCTGCTAATCAAAGACAGTATTAAGCATAACAAAGCCCTGACCAATACCCCCGAGTTTACAAGTTGGGCCGTTAAGCACTCAGATGTGATCTTGTAAGGAAAAGAAAAAAAAGAAAAAAGCAAAAAGAATAAACGAACGAAGAAAAATAGGATAAGGAGGAGTTATGTCGATTAACAAAAAAGCTATGCTGGTGTATCTTAATATCAGTATTTGGACTGCCCGTAAGTATGATAAGAGGGTATCACGTGAAATAGAGGCTAAGTACCAGGCCGATGAAGCAGGGCGTTATAACAAGATACTGATTGCCAAAGCCCATCTGGCTAACATCCAGAAGATAAGCTCGGCCGCCAGGTCATTTCATTATGAAAACACCCTACCCTGGGATGATAAGGGAGGTAGGCTGCTGCCTGCTGCTAACTATTTTAACTATATCAGCAATATCCGCAGCTTTAAGGATGCTTTTGAGCGGGAGATAAACCACTTCCTGGCCGTCTATCCCAACTTAAAAGAGGAAGCCAGACAGCGCTTACATGGCCTGTTCAATGAAGAAGACTACCCTGATCCCGGGAGTCTGGCAGCCAAGTTTGCCTTTAGGAATAGTATTCTGCCCCTACCAGCTGCCCAGGATTTTCGCGTAGAGCTGAGGGAAAGTGAAGTGGAAAGTATCCGAGAGTCTATCAAAGAGCAAATTGAAGCTTCTACCCAGGCAGCGCAGCACGATCTCTGGCAGCGGATATTCAAGGTGGTCTCCCACATGTCGGAGCGTCTGTCAGATCCCGATAACAAGTTCAAAAACTCGCTGGTAAGTAACATTAGCGAGCTTTGCGATCTATTTCCTAAGCTTAATGTTACTAACGATGCCAAGCTTGATAAGGCAGTAGCGGAAATTAAAGCAAAACTAACGGTGCATGACTCGCAGGTACTGCGTGAGAATGACACCATAAGAAGCCAAACGGCAGTAGAAGCGCAGAAGATTATGAATAAAATGCGCGACTACTTGCCGGCAGCTTAAGGAGGAGAAATGGGACAATACTACAAGATAGTGAACCTGGATAAGCAGCAATACATAGACACCTTTTGTTTTAACGAAGGAGCCAAGCTGTTGGAGTTCGGCTGTTGCAGTGCAGGAACGCTGACAGCACTAGCTATACTTCTGGCAGATGGTAATGGCCGCGGCGGAGGTGATCTGCATTCCGAGCATCCTATCATAGGCAGCTGGGCGGGAGACCGTATTGTGGTAGCTGGTGATTATGCTGATGAAAATAAATTTCTGCAGAAGCAGCAGATAGTTAAGTATAAACTGCTTAATCAGGGTCTTTCACCCAATCTTTATAACTACGCTATGGATTATTTTGAGGATATCTCCGAGCAAGCTTTAACAGCTATACTAGATGACCCTTTCATCTATGAAGTCTATGCAAAAGCTGATCTGTATGGCCCCGCTGCTGAGGTCTTTTATAAAGTGCAGAAGGCCAAAGAGAAGCACAGGAAAAAACAACAAGCCAGCATTAAAATGGCAGAGGCAGGTTTAGTATGAATAAGATAGAGAAGAAACTTATCAAAGCAAGAGCTGGGCTGGTACTTTCCAGCCCGTTCTTTGCCTCGTTAGCCTTACAGCTGCAACTAAAGGAAGATAAGAGCTGTAGTACAGCCTATACCGATTCGGTTATTTTGGGCTACAATCCTGAATTTATTGATAAACTATCTAATGGGGAGATAAAAGGAGTTATCTGCCATGAGGTGATGCATATTGCCATGCTACATCCTTTCCGCAGGCAGGACCGAGAGCAGCTTAAGTGGAATGTTGCTTGCGACCTGGCTATTAATCAGATAGTTAAAGAGGCAGATTTTAGTCTGCCAGAAGGTGCTTTATTAGATGTTAATTATCAGAATCTGGAAGCAGAGGTTATTTACAGCATGTTGCCACACGACTATCAATTACCCCAAGCTGCTACGCTGGTAGGTAATGTAAGAGACTACAAGCCGGATAGAAATGCTCCTGGAGCACCTTTGCCACAGCAGCAGAAGCAGAACTGGAAGCTGGCGATAACCCAGGCTGCAGCTATAGCCAAAGCCCAGGGTAAGTTGCCAGGTGGCCTGGAGCGGCTTATCGAGAAGGTGTTGCAGCCGCAGTTATCTTGGCAGGAGATATTGGCCCGCTTCATTACCGAGAATGCTAAGAACGATTACACTTGGACAAAACCTAATAAACGTTATCTGTATTCCGGGCTTTATTTACCGGATCTGCATACACCTACTTTAGGAACCCTGGCCGTTATTATAGATACTAGTGGTTCTATATACCAGAAAGAGCTAGATAGATTTGCCGCGGAGCTACAGGCGATATTAACCAGCTACCCCCAAACCAAGATAAAGGTGATTTATGTGGATTCAAAGGTCGCCGGAGTTGAAGACCTTGACATCTATGATTTACAGCTACATGCTAAGGGTGGCGGTGGCACCGATTTTAGGCCTGGGTTTGAGTATATAGAAAAACAGCAGCTAGAGCCGGCCTGTGTTATCTATTTCACGGATGGGTGGTGTAATACTTTTCCAGCCCAGCCAGACTACCCGACCCTGTGGGTGTTAACTGACAAGGCAAGCTTCCAGCCGCCCTTTGGTGAGCGCATCTACCTCCAGCAGCGAGAGTAAGATCTCGCTGCTGAGGGGGGATAGTCTTTTTTTTTAGGTATTAGCCAAGTTAGGTGTTTTTGCTTAGAATAAGATTTAGACTTGAAAGTTGCCTTTGCTAGCTATTTGTTATTATCTAGCAGCAAAGTTAATAGTCTATTTATCATACGAAGTTATAATGAATTTCCTAAGAAATAAGCAGCTAGATAATATCTTGTGTAGCTATGTCTAATAAACGACCGTTTTTTATATAACCTAGGTTGAGATAAAATATCTACGATATCTTCTAATATATTTATATAAAAACCCATCTAAATATCAAAGTATAAAAACTTGACAGCATAGTTGACTTTTTATATATTACCCCAAAATACAAAGGAGGTACTTATGCGAATCGGGTATGCAAGAGTTTCAACGACAGACCAAAGTCTAGATTTACAGGAAGACGATCTTAAAAAAGAAGGGTGTGAAAAAATATATAAAGAAGTTGCCAGTGGAGCAAAAACGGAAAGAGTGGAACTCAAAAAAGCCTTAGAAGATCTTAGGAAAGATGATGTTCTAGTGGTTTGGAAGCTAGACCGATTAGGTCGATCTCTTAAGCATCTTATAGATGTAGTTACAGGTTTAAATGACCGTGGTGTTGGCTTTAAATCCCTTAAGGAAAGTATTGATACTACTACTAGCAGCGGTAAACTCATATTCCACATATTTGGGGCGTTAGCAGAATTTGAAAGAGAAATTATACGAGAAAGGACCCAAGCAGGCCTTAAAGCAGCTAAAGCCCGTGGGAGAAAAGGTGGAAGGCCACGAAAGATGACTAAAAAGAAAATAGAGATGGCCCAAACCCTTTATGATGCAGATAAGTTGTCTGTAGATGAGATTTGCAAGGAACTGGGTATCTCAAGAGGTACCCTCTATAGATATATTGACTGGAAATCTTATCGGGTATTTAAAAAATAGAAATTCTTGACACTAATAATGTCCGATTTTTTTATAATAAAAATTATTTTTATCTAAAAGAGGATATTATTATGGGGCAAGCTTCAATTAGTATCGAAGATATGAGAATTATTGTATAGGTATGGATCAGGATTTCTAATGTTAACAAATGCTAAGATGAAACTATATGAAAAGCAGATGAATTACCCGAAAGGAATTTTATGTTTGACTGAAAATTAAAAATTTTTACTTTCGGGTAAGATAATACAACTATGGCTTTTGACTATGATACTAAATACTAGGAGACGAAATGGCAAGAAAGAAGAACAATAACCAATCGATGGAACAGCAAATGTGGAAGGCTGCCAATAAACTTAGGAAGAACATAGACGCTGCAGAATACAAACATGTAGTTTTAGGACTCATCTTCCTGCGCTATATATCCGATGCCTTCGATAAGCTGTATAATAAATTGCAAAGGGGCGAAGAAGAGTATGAAGGTGCAGACCCCGAGGACAGGGATGAGTATAAAGCAGAGAACGTTTTCTTTGTACCTGCTAAGGCAAGGTGGAACTACCTGAAAGATAAAGCAAAACTCCCTGAGATTGGCAAATACGTCGACCACGCGATGGATGCTATAGAGAAAGAAAATCCCATGCTTCGTGGTGTTTTACCGAAAGTTTTTGCTAAAGAGAACCTAGATGCTACCAACCTTGGTGGGCTTATAGATTTAGTTAGTAACATAGCTTTGGGCGATGTGAAAGAAAAGAGCGCAGATATACTGGGGCATGTGTTTGAATACTTCCTAGGCCAATTTGCTTTAGCAGAAGGTAAAAAGGGTGGTCAGTTCTATACTCCCAGAAGTGTAGTACAGCTGTTAGTAGAGATGTTGGAACCATACAAAGGAAGAATATTCGACCCCTGCTGTGGTTCTGGTGGCATGTTCGTACAATCGGAAAAGTTTGTTAAGAAGCATCAGGGGAAAATAAACAACATTTCCATATACGGGCAAGAAAGTAACAGGACTACTTGGAAGCTTATTAAGATGAACCTGGCTATACGTGGTATCGATAGCTCTCAGGTGAAATGGAACAACGAAGGTTCCTTCCAAAACGATGCCCACAAAGACCTTAGGGCAGACTATGTAATCGCCAACCCCCCATTCAACGACAGTGACTGGGGAGGCAACCTTCTACGCAAAGATGCTAGGTGGAAGTTTGGAACTCCTCCACCTGGAAATGCCAACTATGCCTGGATTCAGCATTTTATTTACCACCTGGCTCCTACTGGCCAAGCTGGGTTTGTGTTGGCAAAGGGCTCTCTTGCTACCAAAACTTCGGGTGAAGGTGAGATAAGAAAGAATCTGATAGAAGCACGTATGGTAGATTGTATAGTAAACCTTCCTGCTAAGCTTTTCCTGAACACACCGATCCCTGCCAGCTTATGGTTTATGAGTAAGAATAGAACCAATGGCAGGTTCCGAGATAGAAACGATGAGATACTGTTTATTGATGCCAGAGAGATGGGGCAACTTATAAACAGAAGGACACGTGTGCTTACCCCAGATGATATAAACAAAATAACCAGCACCTACCACAACTGGCGTAATCCAAAAGGCGAATACAAAGACATTAAGGGGTTTTGCAAAGCAGCCAGCTTAGAAGAGGTGAAAGAAAAAGACTATGTACTTACTCCGGGACGCTATGTGGGTTTGCCAGATGAAGAGGACGATTTCGACTTTAAAGAACGCTTTACCAAGCTTAAAACTGAGTTTGAAGAACAGCTAAAAGAAGAAGCAATTCTGAATGAACGCATTTCTGCAAACTTAGAAAAGGTGAAGATTGATGAGTGATAAAAATAAAATCATTAGAACTGATAGTATCCAGAATAGAATTTATACTATTCGAGGCGTTCAGGTAATGCTTGATAGTGATTTAGCGCAAATGTATGAAGTTGAAACCAGAGCTTTAAACCAAGCTGTAAGTAGAAACAGAGAACGCTTTCCTGATGATTTTATGTTTCAACTGACTAGTGAAGAATGGGAAAACTTGAAATCACAGAATGTGACATCAAGTTGGGGAGGTCGAAGAAAACTGCCTTATGTATTTACTGAGCAAGGTATTTCTTCTCTATCAGGAGTATTAAAAAGTGAAACAGCGGTAAAAGTAAATATTGCAATTATGCGTGCTTTTGTGCAAATGAGAAAATTTCTCGTAGAAAATGCAGCTATTTTTCAACGGCTTGATAAAGTGGAACAGAAACAAATTGAGGCTGACCAAAAATTCGACCGAATATTTAATGCTCTAGAAGATAAAAGCGTGAAACCAAAACAAGGCATATTCTATGATGGACAGATTTTTGATGCTTATGTTTTCGTTGCTGACTTGATAAAATCTGCTGAAAAATCTATCTTACTTATCGATAATTATGTCGATGAATCTGTTTTGCAATTGCTTACAAAACAAAAGAAAGATGTAACTGTAACCATTTATACAAAACATATAACAAAAATTCTTAAACAAGATTTAGCAAAACATAATAAGCAATATCCCAAAATTGAAATTAAACAATTTACCAAAGCTCACGATCGTTTCCTGATTATAGATGAAAATACAGTTTATCACTTTGGAGCCAGCCTGAAAGATTTAGGTAAAAAATGGTTTGCCTTTTCTAAAATGGAGATGAACGCCGAGGAGATTTTAGCTAAGTTGGAAAAGGGAGGTTAGGAATGACTGAGTGGAAGGAATATAAACTGAAAGAAATTGCACAACTTGAAAAAGACAGTTGGAAAGTTGGTGATGAAAAACTGCCTTATATCGCACTTGAACACATAGTTGAAGGCGGATTAAGGTTGCAAGGTATAGGGGATTCAAATACTATTGCCAGTAATAAATTTCGATTCAATTCTGACTGTTTCTTGTTCGGAAAACTTCGTCCATATTTTAGAAAATTATTTCGACCTAACTTTGAAGGAATTTGCTCAACTGATATTTGGGTTGTAAAGCCCAGAGGAGAAAACGATAAAGATTTTCTTTTCTATTTTTTCGCAAATCAAGACTTCGTTGATTTTACCTATTCTGGTTCGTCAGGAACAAGGATGCCAAGAGCAGATTGGAATTTTGTTAGCGAATCAAAATGGAATTTCCCCCCACTCCCCGAACAAAAAGCCATCGCCTCCGTCCTTTCCAGTTTAGACGACAAAATAGACCTGCTCCACCGCCAGAACAAGACGCTTGAAGCTATGGCTGAAACACTTTTTCGGCAGTGGTTCGTGGAAGAAGCAGATGAGGGGTGGGAGGAAGTCCCGTTAGGTAATAGTGACTTAGCTAAAATTATAAAAAGTGGAATAAATTATTTTGAAGGAGAAAAAATTTATTTAGCAACGGGTGATGTGAATAATACCGATATTAGAGGTGGAACACCTATAACTTTTAATGATAAACCATCAAGGGCAAATATGGAACCTGTTATCTATTCCGTTTGGTTTGCTAAAAAAGGAGGAGTAAGAAAAGCATTAATGTTTGATGATTATTCTTATAATTTAAATAATTTAATTTTATCAACAGGATTTACAGGATTAAAAACAACAAAATTGAGTCATTATTACATTTGGTGTTATATAATGAGTACAGAATTTCAAGAAATAAAAGATAGTTTTGTTAGTGGGACGGTTCAACCAGATATTAACAATGAAGGCGTAAATCAAATAATGATATCAAAACCAGATAATGAAACATTATTAAATTTTAATAAAAACGTAAAAGAACTTTTCTTTAAAATTTCTTTTAACCAATCCCAAATCCGTACACTTGAAAAACTGCGTGATACGCTGCTGCCTAAGCTAATGAGTGGTAAGGTACGCGTAAAGATGGAGGAGTAATGCTAGACAAACCACTAGATGAAATAACCAAAAGCGATCTACAATGGCTAAAAGATAACAAGATAAGCGAAAGTATTCACCTGGAATACAAGAGCGAGCTTAAGGTGAAAACCAACAGCGATAAGAAAGAGCTTTGTAAAGATGTTTCTGCTATGGCTAATAGCTTTGGTGGCAGAATAATCTTTGGTATAAAGGAAAAAAAGCAGAAAGAAGATGGTAGTATTCCAGAGGAACTCCAACCAATAAAGGATAGATCCTTAAAAGAGACGATGCAACAAGTGCTAGCAGATGGTGTTTTACCCAGGATGGACTTTAGAATTCAACCTGTTCCAGATGATGATGAAGATGGAGAATACATAATAGTTGAAGTTCCCCAAAGCATAAGCGGACCTCATTTTGTTTGTTACAAAAAAGAAAATAGATTCTATAAGCGCCGTGATTATGAAGCCAAACCAATGGATCAAAGGGAAATAGAAGATGCCTATAGGAACTTCTTTTTCCAAGAACAGAAACTAGAGAATATATACGAAAAGATAAAACAGGAAAACCCAAATAAGGATTTTGATCCACCTAAGGATGCTTATTGCTTCATTTACTTCATTCCCCAATATCCTGTACACAACCTGTTTCACATGAAATATAACCATATTACCCTATCCGATGAACTGAAAGAGTTAAAAGAAAACTATCTAGGGCCCTATAAGGCTAAATATACAAATTCGTATGAAGGGTTTACTTACCATGGTTTTATAACTGAAAGCGCTAATAAAGATAGATTAGGCTTTACCTACCGTAAAGATATTTTTTTTAGAAATGGAGCTGTGCTAGTTTCTTTTCGTTTATTCTCTGGAAAAAAAAAGAACGAGAAAGATATCTTTGATTTAGTTATGCTTGCAAATTCATTTAGTACTGTCTATGGCAAGATTGCAAACCTATACAGAAAATGTGGCTATTCTGGAAACATTCAGATTCTTACAGATATAAAAGACACAATAAGCTATAGCTTACATCTTCATGATAGACTAATGATGTTACCGAAAGAGAATAAGATTGACGATGGAAAGTTTACTCATAAATTCATAACCAATATCAGCTCTCTAATAGATAACCCTAAAAGTTCGTCTCTGAAACCTATAATACCTTTAGCGCAAAGCTATGGGTTCGAAGACAATCTTATAGATCAGTTTCTTCAAGACCACAAATACAACACAACCGTAGAAGAATTTTACCAAAGAAAGGCTAAAGAATAAGTTGCAATTCCTGAAAAACATACTACTTTTTCAGGAAAATTATAAAGGGGAAAAACTTGTGAATAAGCATGAAAAAGCTTTTTACTTTATAGCTGGACATGGCAGGGGGTGGGTGTTCTCATCAAGAGACTTGCTATCTGAATATAGTCGCAGGGAAGCAGACGATATCCTCTCTTACCTACAAAAAACTGGTAAGATAAGACGTATTGCCAGAGGGTTGTATGACTACCCCAGGTACAGCGAATATTTGCAACAAGAGCTAAGCCCAGATATTGACCAGGCAGCTAGAGCTATAGCTCGAAAATTCAACTGGCACATCGTTATTTCTGGAGAAAGTGCCCTGAACCTGTTAGAGCTATCTACACAAATTCCTGGCAGGTACATATACTACAGCGATGGGCCTAACAGGGCTTATAACATTATGGGAACTAAGCTAGAGTTCAAGAATTCTCCCTTGAAAAATATTGGTTTTAGACACAAGGAAAGCGACCTGCTGGTACAGGCACTAAAAGCTTTGGGTAAAGAACACATCACCGGTAAGATAAAACAGAAGCTATCCAAGCAGATAGACTCTGGCATGTACAATAAAATATTGAAAGAGACTAAGACCACCACAGGGTGGATATACGAGGCGATTAAAGACATTTGCAGGGAGAACGCTTAAGAGTGTATAAAATTGCTAAACTATCGGCAACAGAAAGAGGAGACCTGTTCCGAGAAACAGCCAGCAGAAAGCATGTAACCAATGCCATAGCAGAGAAAGATTTTTGGGTAGTATGGACATTGGGTAAGATATTTTCTGATAAGGAACTAAGCAAGAAGCTAATGTTCAAGTGCGGCACCAGCTTGTCTAACATCTACAAACTTATCGAACGGTTCTCGGAAGATATAGACTTAATACTAGACTGGGAGCTTATAACAGACAAAGACCCACAAGAGCAACGTTCTAACACCAAACAATACAAGCTTAATAAGGAGATCAACCAGCAGGCACAGAGTTACATCGCTGAGAAATTGCTTCCTAAGATAAGCAACCTGCTAGCTCCAGAGTGCCAATGCTATATGGACAAAGACGATGCCTTTAAGATAAGGGTTAAGTTTCCTACGATATTCACCGACCAGGCTATATTACCCGAGATACTTCTGGAGATTGGACCTTTGGCTTTATGGGTTCCTCATGATGAGTTTCATATCACATCTTATGCAGCAGAGATATTTCCAGAAAAGTTCTTGCAACCGGAGTGCACAGTAAGGGCTATAGTTGCCAAGAGAACCTTTTGGGAAAAAGCAACCATACTGCATAGGGAAGTTTTTAGGAAAGCAGAGCGGCCTATTCCAAGTAGATATTCCAGGCACTAATACGACCTAGCTATGATGGCTGAGAGTGATGTAAAAGAGCATGCACTACAAGATATAAAACTCCTGGAAGACGTTGTTGACTTTAAAGACAAGTTCTATCATTGTGGGTGGGCTAATTATCACAAAGCCAAAGAAGGTGACTTGAGACTTGTACCACCAGACTATCGTATAAAAGAACTCAAGGATGATTACGGAAAAATGCGTTCAATGATCTTTGGGCATTATCCAGAGTTTGAAGATATATTGGAGACTTTAGGTAAACTAGAAAAAGAGATAAAAGGTCGGAAGGAATAAACCTGTGAGAAAAATTACTGAAAACGATGTAGAAGGTTTGGCTATAGACAAACTCATCGAACAAGGATTCGAGTATCGGTATGGACCGGATATAGCACCCGATGGAGATGAACCAGAACGAGGGAGCTATGGAGATGTACTACTGGTAGATAGATTGATAAACTCACTTAGAAGAATCAACCCTAAGGTGCCAGATGAATCATTGGACTACGCAGTACGCAAATTGGAAAGGTTAAATGATCCTGTGCTATTATCCAACAATGAAACTTTTCATAGATTGGCAACTGAAGGATTGAAGGTAACATATTCTAAGGATGGTGAGCAAAGAGGTGACATCGTTTGGTTGATAGATTTTAACGACCCCTATAACAACGATTTCCTGGCTGTAAATCAATTCACAGTTATAGAAAACAATATCAACAAAAGACCTGATATGGTTTTATTCGTAAACGGTATGCCACTGGTTGTAATCGAAGTAAAGAACCCAGCAGATGAGAACGCTACAATTAAGACTGCCTACAGACAACTCGAAACCTATAAACAAGCAATTCCATCGTTATTTGCGTACAACGCTTTTAATGTTATAACCGATGGTCTGGAAGCAAGAGCTGGTTCACTTTCTGCAAGGTTTGGGCGCTATATTGCCTGGAAAACCAAAGATGGAATTAGCGAAGCATCAACTTTAATAAACCAACTTGAGGTCTTGCTGGAAGGTATGCTAAACAAGGAAACTTTGCTTGATATACTTGCCCACTTCATAGTTTTCCAGAAGTCTAGAAAAGAAGATATTGAAACAGGCCAAATAAGTGTTGTTACGGTTAAAATACTTGCCGCCTACCATCAGTACTACGCAGTAGAAAAAGCTGTAGAGAGAGCTGTAGAAGCTTCTGATAACAATGGAGATGGCAAGGGTGGAGTTATATGGCATACCCAGGGAAGTGGTAAATCTCTCTCCATGGTTTTCTATACTGGGAAGCTTGTACTGGCTTTGAACAATCCAACCATTGTGGTGATTACAGACAGAAATGACCTTGACGATCAGTTGTTTGATACTTTTGCTTCTTCTAAACAACTACTTCGACAGGAACCCAAACAAGCCAACAGCCGGGAAAATTTGAAGGAGCTACTGAAAGTAGCTTCTGGTGGCATTGTATTTACCACTATCCATAAGTTCTATCCAGAAGAGGGTAATGTTTATGAAGAACTATCTGACCGAAAGAATATTATAGTAATAGTAGATGAAGCTCATAGGTCACATTATGGCTTTGCTGCCAAGACTATAGATGATAAAGACGAGAATGGTAATGTTATAGGAAAGAAAACAGTTTATGGTATGGCTAAATATCTTCGAGACGGCCTTCCGAATGCAACATACATTGGTTTTACAGGAACACCTATAGAGTTAAAAGATAGAAACACTCCGGCTGTATTTGGCAACTATATAGACATCTACGATATAGCCATGGCAGTAGATGATGGCTCCACTGTACCAATCTACTACGAAAGTAGACTTGCTAAAATATACCTTACCGAAGAGGGTAAGAAACTAGTACAGGAGGTTGATGAAGAACTAGCGGAAGAGGAATTAAGCGAAACACAAAAAGCTAAGGCGAAATGGACGCAACTTGAATCTTTGATAGGAAGTGAGAAACGGGTAAAGCAGATTGCCAAGGATATTGTTTATCACTTCGAGGAAAGACAGCAGGCTATGTATGGCAAGGGAATGATAGTATCCATGTCTCGTCGAATAGCTGTAGACTTGTACAATGAGATAACAAAACTAAGGCCTGCCTGGCACAATGATAACCTAGCCAAAGGTTCAATTAAGGTTGTTATGACAGCTGCTTCTTCCGATGGGCCAGTAATGGCTAGACATCATACCATCAAAAGACAGAGAAGAATGCTTGCAGAGCGTATGAAAAATGTCGAGGATGAACTCAAACTGGTGATAGTATGTGATATGTGGCTAACAGGTTTTGATGTTCCTTGCCTGCATACTATGTATCTAGACAAACCTATGAGTGGCCATACTTTGATGCAAGCTATTGCACGTGTTAATAGAGTCTACAAGGAAAAACCTGCAGGCTTGATAGTAGACTATTTAGGTATTGCTTCAGACCTGAAGAAAGCTTTGTCTTTCTACTCGGAAAGTGGAGGTAAGGGTGAACCAGTTGTAGCTCAAGAGAAGGCTGTAGAGGTTATGTTAGAGAAGTTGGAGATAATCTCTGAGATGTTCTATGGTTTTGAATATGAAGAGTACTTTGTTGCAGAAACTTCTAGAAAGCTGGCCATTATCTTGAAAGCAGAAGAACATATTCTTAACAATCTAGAGGATGGCAAAAAGCGTTTTATTGATGAAGTTACCGCACTATCTAAGGCTTTTGCTATTGCTATACCACATGAAGCTGCATTAGAGGTAAAAGAAGAAGTCTCTTTCTTCCAAGCAGTAAAATCTAGGCTGGTTAAATTCGAGACCAAGGGTAGAGGTAAAACCAATGAGGAAGTAGAGACTATAATTAGGCAAGTGATAGACAAAGCAATTGCTACAGACAAGGTAGTGGATATCTTTGACGCTGCTGGCTTGAAAAAGCCAGATATCTCCATTCTTTCGGAAGAGTTTTTGCTGGAAGTAAAAAACATGGAGCACAAGAATTTAGCGGTACAAGTGCTGAAAAAACTACTTGATGATGAGATAAAGAGTAGAACCAGGACTAACCTGATACAAAGCAAAAAACTAATGGAGATGCTTGAAGAAGCTATTAAGAAATACCATAATAGGATACTTACTGCTATAGAAGTTATAGATGAGCTTATTGAGATAGGTAAACAGATTCAGGCTGTGGATAAAGAACCGGAAGAGATGGGAATATCTAGTTATGAGTATGCCTTCTATACAGCTATCGCCAACAATAAAAGTGCTAGAGAGCTTATGCAAAAAGATAAGCTAAGAGAGTTGGCCGTTGTCCTGTATGAGAAGGTAAGAAAAAACGCTACCATAGACTGGACAATAAAAGAAAGTGCTAGAGCAAAATTAAAGGTTATGGTGAAACGTACTCTGCGCAAGTATGGTTATCCACCAGATATGCGAAAACTGGCAACAGAGACAGTATTGAAACAGGCAGAGCTTATAGCTGATGAACTAACTAAACAAGATTAGAAATTGCTGCTTAACCTCATATCTTTTACCCTTATTAGAAACAGTTTCAGGTAGCGCTTTCAGACCTTACTCTCTTAGATCTATTATTAGAATTTATAGCTCAAAGATAATGAAGTAGGGCTAGCTTCTATCTCCACTCTTTCTAGTGTGGTGGTAAGACAGATAAAAGAAGCCGCAGCAAACACAGAGCCACAAATGACCTTCCTGATTCTGGTAACCTTTAGATCATCCTTAAGCTCTGAGTAGTAGTCGTTATCATCCAGATCGTGCTTTTTTATGGCATCAATATTCTGCTGAATGTCAGAAGCTTCAGCAAAATAGTCCCATGCTAGAAAACCAGAGAGAAAGCCTACTGCAATATTGATTCCTTTAATCTTATGCTTTATAGGGAATGTGCCTTTAAGATAATCTGTTTTATCTTGTTCTGTTTTCAGTGTAACTGAATTAGCTGAAAGGTAGCCGTATTCAAGTTCATCTTGTTCCCAAAATACACTCATTATTGATTGTTTGTCATCATTTAGGATATCATGGATAGTACTTTGCTCAATAGCTAATACTTCATTATCTTTTCCTAAATAAACGATTGTCCTTCTTCTCCCTAAGAGTTTACCTTCCAGTATTCTACCGTCTTTTAACACAACATACTCCGCCCACACTGTGGAGAAGATGAACAATAAAAGTACAGAACTTAACAGTAATTTCTTCATAGTTACTCCTTCAATATTTATTAAACAAGAACTAGGGTTATATCTACGGTATGTCCTTTATTGTTAATGTGATTAGTGTTACTATAAAAAAAGAACGACACAGGATACCAGATCAAAAACTCCCTTCACGCTTCTATCCTCTTTATCCCTCTTCTATTTATCTCACTACTTAGTACTAGCCCACAATCAAGCCTAGTCTCTGACACAACGTACTAAAAACCCGTCTCTCATATAAAAGTATTGCCTTCCTATCTGCTTATTATTGTAAATCCAATTTTCTGTTCCAAGTGTATTCATATTCATAGCTTATATTCGCTAACCACAAATAACCTTGATAACCTATCCTTGTGAAAAGACCATTGTCGCTGCTTCGAAGACCGCCAGGATGAGTGTTAAAATCACTGCTGCCAAATTCAGGATCGTTCTCCAAGTCTCCATTATCCCAAAGTGCTGCATTACCAGCTAATTGGCTGCCCTGGTTTGTACCTCGCCAGTGAGCATCATCTGCTACACTTATATTCTCTTCCACTATGCTTTTGCTTTCACTGTTAAGTTTTTGCATATTAGCTCCTTTGAATACTAGATCTTCTTTAGCAATTGCTTACCTTTATCTGTAAGCCTGTATTTTTGGTTAGGACTTTTGGGTTTATCTGGTATGGTCATTTCAATAAGGCCAGCTTCTATCAGTGGATTAAGTACATGGTTCCTAAACTTGGTTCTATTTGAACGACCAACTATACCCATCAAGTCAACAATAGGTGCTTCATTAATGGCTCTTTCCATTATTTCAACTTGGTCCCTACTTAGTCCCAGCTTAGTCCCTGCTTGGTCATTAACTTGGTCGGTTTTAGCTTTAGTTGAAGCTTGAGGATGTATCTTGAGGACAGTGAGAAAGTAATTTCTATCTTGGTCGGTTTCAAATACTGGCTCAGGAGAACCATTCTTTTTCAAATGATTACGGATCTTGGGAATTCCTGTGCCACGTCCTTCGGTGAGGTGTAATTCTTTAAGAAAATCGCCTATCCTGCTATTGCGGTATTTACGAGCTACCACATAATCCTTCTTCAAAGTTTCGTTATTCACAGGTGGCAATGGTCCAGGATAAGAGATAATTTCTATCTTATCTAAGCGAACGTGAACCTCTATCGTTCTACCCTCTTGATAACTTTTATGATAAACAGCATTGGCTATAGATTCTTCTATAGCTTCATAGGGATAGTTGTAAAACCTATCAGCTTCTGCTTTCCCTTCAATTTTTCTAACTTCTTCTTGTATAATGTTATTCCTAATGTAAGATAAAATATCTCTTAGTTGATTATGGATGGGACCAGTAAATATCTTTTCACTAAACTTATCTCCGAAAGAATCTTCATAAACAATAATCTCAATCTTAGCACCTGGGAAAAAACTATGGGGCTCATTGGCGAATAACAACAAGCCAGCATTTACAGGCTTTGGTGATTCTTTTGGTCCACGCACAATATCCATTCGGCGATAAATCTCTTCGGCAGGCAGTTTAGCTATTTGCTGGTATAACGAACTTTTGACCTCATTGAGAAAAGTTGCTACATTGGTCAGATTAATATCTTCAAGCGAAGCTTGCTGATTTATCCTGTTATCGTAGGTAATATTAGCAGCCATCTCTAGCAGTTGGAGTTCTTCATTTCTGTTAGCCTTTACCGTAGAGGTCATTCTTCTTACATAATATGCTTTGTTTTTGCCATCATTTATCTTCACTGGCGCTTTATAAGGGCGGTTGTCTCCCGGTGGAACCCAAATTACCAGAATATGTTTACCATCCACTACTTCTGGTGAGACAATAGGAAAATAGCTTGGTTCCAGGTAATGGCATTTCCTATGTAAATCTTTTTGGATAGGCTCTAGCTGATTTTGATTCAAGCCCACAGGTGGAAGTTGGGCAACATTGTCTACTTCCTTTATCCCTACAATAACATAACCACCACCGGTATTGTTGATGTCGTTGGCAAAAGCACAAATAGTATGCAGTATAGCTTCAGGATTCCAGCCTTGCTTGAATTCTATCCTGTCGCTTTCTATTAATTCAGTCTTTATTAACTCTTCTACGTTTACCGGCAAGGACATTGTTTACCTCTAGTCTCTGCTATTGTTCCTAAAAATAATCTTTCAGGATTGTGACAAAAACCATGTTTGAAAATTGCTTGTAAAGATAAAATTACCATCACTGTCCCCGTAAAGTCCGCTGTATGTTTGCCTTATTTGTTTCCAGATCTTTTATCTTCACATTGAGATCTACCTTTTTATTGAAACCTACTCGGAATGTGTCAAGCTGATTTGGACACTTTAGTAGTTTAATTTTGTTCATGATCGCTTTTCTATGTCTTTATCATTTTTGTACATGTAAAGGACACCCTGATTAGCGAATTTATTGATTATTTTTGCTAATATCTTGAATATTATCGCTTAGGAGTGCAGAAAAACCAGTTATCCATATCTCTGGTCTTCATATCAATATCATCTGGACTCAGTTTTATTCCTCGCATTGGTCTTGCTCCTGAACGCCTAAAGAAGCCGCTTTGTGTTTATTATTTCTTACTCCGCTGACCGGGCTATACGAAAGCCGACATTGCTCCCACTAAAACTAGGGAGAGTCATACCACGAACCGAAATACGACAGCGATAATCAACAATGTTCCAAGAACCACCACGTAAAACACGGTAACTACCATTGCTTGGGCCTTTAGGATTACTCACAGGACTATATCCATAATAATCTTCATCAGACCAATCATTACACCACTCCCAGACATTACCACTCGTATCGTATATACCCAGTTCATTAGGCTGTTTTTGACCTACCGGGTGGGTTTTATCTCCAGAATTATCTTCGTACCAAGCTACTTTATCTATATCATTGGAACCAGCATAGCGATAATTTGCATTATCGCTTTCAATTCCTCCCCGGGCAGCATACTCCCATTCCGCTTCGGTGGGTAATCTATAACCATTTTTAGAAAAATCACACTTAATGTTATCACCTCTCCCACTGTAGCATTTTTCCAACTCTTCCATATCACTCTTTTTATTACAATAGACTACTGCAGTATACCAACTTATGTTTTCAACTGGTCTGTCATTTCCGTTGAAATGAGATGGGTTATTTCCCATTACTGCTTTCCATTGTTTCTGTGTGATTTCGTATTTACTAATGTAAAAATCATTTATTTTTACTTGATGGACAGGCTTTTCCTCATTTTCACCATAGTTGCTTCCCATCTGGAAAGTTCCGCCTTTAACAGCTATCATTTCTATATTTGTTTCAGTGGTATAGCTTAGAAAATCACTACCTTCTTCAAGGGAAACCTGTTTTCGGATTGCGCTATCTTCTTCTATTCTTATTTTTTCGCTGTGAGTTTTATGATTTTCCGCTCTAACCTTCAGCTGATATAAACCGGTAGGAACATCCCTAAATGATTTTCTACCGATTGCCGTATAGTGTTCACCTGCATCACCTGTTAGCTCTATCTCAGCATCAGTGGGAATTACTGTAACAATAATCGTACCTGTCTTTACTTCAGGATATAACTCAATGGTTTCACTGGTTTGGGGTTTTAAAGGAACAACTCTTACCACGGATTCAGCTTTTGGCATCTCTGCAATTACCTGTAGCACCTGCGGTTCTATTCTCAGGTTATTTACGCCTCCTTTATAGCTTTTGCCATTGAACTTGATAGTTGCTTGTGGATGAGTTCTTACTGTAAGTCTAGCAGAAATGTCTTGGGGATAAAGTTCAAAGGTTTTGTTTTCACCTTTCTTGAGGGTATAAGTCTTTTCGATAGGTTCACAGAATTCTTGTTCTACTCTAATGGTTATATCCTGTGGCAATAATTTCAATTCATCCACACTGCCTATATATTCTTTATTATTAATAAATACTTTAGCTCTTTTATTAGTTTTTACTTTAAGTGTAGCAGAAATATCTTGAGGATATAGTTCAAAGGTCTTGTCTTCTCCTTTTTGCAGGGTGTAAGTCTTTTCGATAGGCTCACAGAATTCTTGTTCAACTCTTATGTTAATGGTCTGAGGTAATATTTTCATTTTATCTATACCATCTAAGTACTCTTTGCCATTCAAAAATACAGTAGCACCTGGATTCGTCTTTACTGTTAAGGTAGCCCTAATATCTGTTAGCTGGTAGTCCTTTTGAGTTTCTGGTTCGGTTATAGTTATCTTTTTCTGGATAGTCTCGTAGTTCTCTTTTTCTACCCTAATGGGATATACTCCGGCTTCAAAGAAGTTTTGGACTGGGGTTATGCCAAATTTCATGTTATCGATGTAAACTGTGGCTCCAGGTGGAGATGAATTGATCTTAACTACGGCAGGCATAGCTGGCTTTAATTCGAAGTCGAATTTATAATCTTCTTCGGTAATAGTCTCTGTGCGCTGGGCTACACTAAAACCCTCCTTGCTTACTTTTATGGTGCGCTCACCTGTTCCTATCTTAGCAGTTAGCAGATTATCTTCAATTTGGCCTACCAGCTTATTATCCACAAAAACTTTTGCTCCATTCTCGTTACAGGTAAACACAACAGGGATAGGTACTTCTTCCTGTTGGTTGGAAAGCACCAGCTCATAGACCCTTTGTGCCTTCACATTTATGCCAAAATCGGCTAGTAACCTCACTTCTAAAGGTTCGTAATCACTGTGAGTGATCTTAACCACACGCTGGTTGTCATTCAGGTAAAACTTATATTGGTGATCTCCAGCCATGTACTGGGGTGCATACTTAGTAGGCCGGCCAATATTCTGTATGCCAAGACCTTTTAGCTCGGTTTTCACCAGAAGAACAGGAGCATACTTGCCATCCGCATCTACTACCTTAAGGTTAGTATGGTTAGCAGGCAGCTCTTTGATAGATTCCACTCTGAATGTGCCCAGAGCATTTAGCATTCCTACAACAAACAATAAAAATAAACTTAACACTATTTTTCTCATGGGAATATTCCTCTCCTATACGATATTCTGATTATTGGCTTGGTATTAATAGAACCTAAAGTTCTCTAACTTCATTTGTTTGGAAAGGTCCCATTCGCTGGGCTGCCAATTACGTACGTGTATCAGTGGATCTTCACCTCTAAAATCGATAAGCAAGAACAGGTAACCCTCATCTTTGTAGGTGCTGGAATAGTAGTTCTGCTTCATAGAAACGCCATACACGCTATCTACAGGTGCTACCTCGATATCGAAAGAGTCGAACTGCAACCACACAAATTTATTATGTTTGAAAACCTCTTTCAGGCTGTTCAGATGTTCTTGTTTAGTCTTCTTGAAATAAACTATCTCCTTCTGGGTAAAATCGGTCTTCAGCTCTTTGTTCACCTTGGTTTTCCTAATGACTTTACCGGTAATAATTATGGCATCATCGGAGTACAGTGTTTCCACATCTTCCACATTCTTGGTGGTGTAGGAAGTTTTGTAGTTCTCTAAAAACTTAATAGCTATCTGGCGATAATCCCAATCGCCTACAGCAGTACCGCGCTTTTTGAATAATTTATGCAGGGCAGGGTTTATGGTGTAACAAAAATTGTATATCTTGCCCTGTTCATCGAAATCCACAACAACAGTTTCATTGCGGGTAGGAAAGCCTATACAACTCACTGAAACACCAAATTCCCTAGCTTCCCAACCTGTATCTGTTTTGTTTATCTGTATCTTTTGCGGATATTTAAGCAACTTGGTATGGTTGTTTTCTATCACCTTGCGCATACGCTGTACTATCTTATCATCGGTGAAAATGCTCGCATCATCTAAGTACTCATTTTCCAACATAGAAAACAGCTTAAACAAATTATGGGCAAACTCATCTACCACAGGGCAATTGGCCTTGTTTACAAACTGGATATTCAGGTCAGGGATGGCTCGTTTCTGTTTTTCAATTTTCCTAACTTGTTTCTGCGGTAGTGGTATTTCGCGGTATTCTTCCAGCTCTTCGCACTCAAACAACCTGCTCAGGATCTTGGTTTGCTGGCTGTAGCTGTTGTACATATCTTCTTTTAAGTCTATCTTCAAGGCAAGTTTATCCATCTTTTTATATTCTTTACCATAAAGCTGTAGCTGCAAAAGGTTGGAATTTGTTTTCTGAGGAATGAAAGCGTGCAGGTCATAGTACAGAATGTTCAGGTCATTAACTGGCTGGCCATTATAGGAAAAATCCAGAATGATGTAGCGGGTTTCGTATTCATAGGTATTGGAAACCACCTCTATTTTTATGTCGGAAGCGATACTGCGTATCTGGTTGAAGATGGTGTCTGGATAGTACATTTTACCTTCAAACTGCACGCATCCTTCCTGTAAGGCTTCTATGGCCACGGCTGCTCGATAGTAGTTACGGAAAGTTTTACCAAGCTGGTTTTGCTGCAAGTTGCTCTTTGCTTCTGCTAAAAAGCCACGGATCTCTATCTTTTTATTCTCGAATATCTGTTTATATCTATCTTTGCGGATATAGCGCAAGATATGGAAGATGGGGCCTTGTTTATAGGAAAGCTGCTGTACATCTGGCAGGCGGCCATAGGTGTAAACATCCAAGACCTTGTCCAGTTTCTGGGTTTCGTTGCCTGCGTTAGATGTTGTAGCCGAGGTAAGCTGAGAAGATACCACCACGTAAATTTGGCTCATAAGTTGTTTCAAGGCTTGTTGGTCGGTTTCCTTGCGCTGCCGGCCTTCAGCATAGCCATAGTAATACTTTTCTGGCTGCGATTTTATAGAGTTGATCTTCTGCTTAATCTGCCCAATGTTCTGGGCGGAAAGAAGTAAAGAAAAAAATAACACATAAATTAGTAAAACACGTTTCATATTACTCCTTTATAGTATTCCCACGCCTAAAGGCATGGGCTGTTGATTCTCATTTTTTTAATCCAAAATATTAATAGCACCGTCCTTCAGGTCGGTGGTAATGAATAGACAATTTTTATCATTATGGCGTTTACGTCCTTTTATCAATAACTATATTGTGTTTTTTCAATAAAATTTGCCATTCTTCTTTAAATGATATTTTACGATGATGTTCTTCTTGATTTAGAATATAATTACGGATTCTTTGGACATTCGATTGGCTTACAGAGAATGCACCAAATCCTCTTTGCCAGAAAAATTTGGGCTTCATCAGGTTTTGTTCATTTATCCAATGCGACGATTCCCCTTTCAGTTGATTTGCAATCTCGCTGATTGACCATTTAGGATTCAAGGATAACAGACAATGAACATGATTTTTCGTTCCATTAATCACATCGAGATGAAAACCTTTTTCTTCCCCTGTCTCCTTGATATGAAAGAAAATATCTTTACGATTTCTATTTAACAAAAAAGGTTCTCTTCCCTTTGTTGACCAAACAAGATGAATCCATAATTTGAAAAATGTGTGTTGCATTGTTTTATCCTTCCTTGGAACTCCGTGAACGTTTACCCGCCTTTGGCGGGGCGTCTCATGTTTTTATTTCTTTATTTATTCCCACGCCTAAAGGCATGGGCTATTGATTCTCAGTTTTTTAATCCAAAATATTAATAGCACCGTCCTTCAGGTGGTAATGAATAGACAATTTTTATCATTATGGCGTTTACGTCGTTTTATCAATAACTATATTGTGTTTTTTCATATAAATACCCATATCGTTTAGGCATTTTCCCCCTTTCTTTCTTCCAGCCGCCAACAGGAATCACAAATAGTTTAAATTGCATTTTACCTCTTTTTCAAAATACTCCGTAAGAAATCTAAACATTCCACTTCGTAAATAAATTCGTCCCTCATTTATTTTCTCCATTCCATTATTAGATTTCTAAGCTCAAAACAAGAATGAATATCACTTTGAACTGCGGACAACGCGAAAGCCTATGCCGCTGTAGCTGCGGTCGGGATCGCCGCCGCTGCGACCGGCCACCCGGCAGCCGTCGGCGGAGTCGGCCCAGCTGCCACCACGATTCACGCGGTAAGAGCCCGATGAAGGTCTCTGCGGATTGTTTTTCGGACTATATGCATAATAATTGCTATCATACCAGTCCCAGCACCACTCCCCTACATTACCACTCATATCATATATCCCAAGCTCATTGGGCTGCTTTTGGCCTACTGGGTGGGTTCTGCAGTTATTATTATCTATTTTTCCATAATCCCAATTACCAGATAGTCTTGTGTCTCCTGAGTTTTTCCAGTACCAAGCTACTTTATCTATATCATTAGAGCCAGCATAGCGATAATTCGCATTATCGCTTTCAATTCCGCCTCTAGCGGCATATTCCCATTCCGCTTCGGTGGGCAGTCTATAACCATTTTTAGAAAAATCACAACCCCTCCCACTGTAACATTTCTCCAACCCTTCCATTTCGCTTTTTTTATTACAAAATTCTACGGCATCATACCAGCTTACATTTTCTACGGGTCTATTATCTCCTTTGAACCGAGAAGGATTATCCCCCATTACTTCTCGCCATTCTTTCTGCGTTACCTCGTACTTACCAATAAAAAAATCATCAACGCTAACTGTATGAACCGGTTGCTCGTCATCATTTGCATCGCTGCTATTACTGCCCATCTGGAAGCTGCCGCCTTGCACGAAAACCATGCTTGCGGGTATATCGGAGCCTTCTTCCAAAGCTATATCTATTTTTGTGGTCTCATCCAAGTTTACTACAACTTGCTTATTTTGGCTTTTGTAACCATCGCAACCAGCGGTAAGGGTATAGCTGCCAACAGGTAATGAACTGAAATATTTAGAGCCAGTCCACGTTTCTACTGTTTTGTTTCCCAGCTTCAGGGTTATCTGAGCTTCCATGGGTTCTATCACAAATTGTAATTTACCTGTTTTCTGTTCCAAGCTTATGTTTACGGTTTTGTTTTGGCCTTTTTGCACATCTACTGTACGGCTGTTGTCGTAATAACCTTCCTTCTTTACTTCCACCTTGTACATCCCAGCGGAAACATCTTTGCTGTTGCCACTCATCTTTTCATTGTTAACGTATATATCGCAGTTAGCAGGTGTGGTTTGGATAGTAAGAGTAGAGGTGTTTTTTCTTAAAGTATAATTGAAGTTATTACTACCATCTTCAGTAACCGTAATTGTCCTTTCAATAGTGTCATATTTATCTTTCACCAAACGGAGATTATAGGTATCAGGAAACTTAAAAAGCTGCTTGTTAGTAGCTCCTTCCAATACGTTGTTAATGTAAATATCTGCACCCGTGGGTTCAGATTTTATGGTTAGCATCACGGGTTCTTGTTCAGGTAAGGTAAGGTTATTAAACAAAGTTTTACGTCTGGTAACTTCAATATCTTTGGTAATGTATTTATAGCCGCTTTTTTGTAGCTTCAGGGTATGTTTTCCAATAGCCAGCTCAAAGCTTTGTCCAGTTCCCATGTCTTTATCGTCAATTATTTTGGTAGCATCAGAGGGATCGGAAATAATAACCACATTAACAAATTCCTTTTCGGGTTTATCATCCAATACCAGCTCATAGACCCTTTTCGCTTTCACGTTTATGCCAAAATCTGCCAGTAGCCGCACTTCCAGGGGCTGGTATTTAGAGTGGGTTATCTCCACAACTCTTTGGTTATCGTTCATGTAGAACTTATACTCATTTTTTTGTGGGTTATATTCTGGAGCATGCTTGGTAGGCCGGCCAATATTCTGTATACCAACACCTTTTAGTTCTGTTTTCACAATAAGTACAGGTGCATACTTACCATCAGCATCGTAAACTTCCAGGTTCATATGTTCTGCCGGCAGTTCTTTTATAGATTCAACTCGAAGTGTTCCTAATGAAAAAAGTAGGCTGGAACAAATTACAAGACCAAGCAATAACAATATTTTCTTCATGGATATTCTCTCCTAGTAAAAATTGCTCTATTTTTGATAAATGAAATGACGCTGTAAAGGAAAATTTTCCGGGCGATTACCAAAACTGTGCTTAGCCCTATAACAAAAAAAAGAACTTGAAAAGACTTTAGGCATAAAACACTCCTTTCGTGCTTCTCTTCTCTTTATCCTTTCTCGTTCTTGATCCTAGGCATAATAAATTATAAAATAGAGATGGTGTCAAGTGGGAAATGGGGAGCAGAGTACAAACCGTACTACAGCAGCTATCTTAGCAGAAGATATTAGCCCAGTTTTGAGTAGATAGAAAAAGAGCAGCTAGAGCCGGCCTGTGTTATCTATTTCACGGATGGGTGGTGTAATACTTTTCCAGCCGAGCCAGACTACCCGACCCTGTGGGTGTTAACTGATAAGGCAAACTTCCAGCCGCCCTTTGGAAAGCGCATCTACATCCAGCAGCGAGAGTGATATCTTGCTGCTAAGGGGGAGTCTTTTTTTTAGGTATTGGCTAGTTGATTTCAATTGGTAACTTTTCAACTTTAATAAATGGGTAATACAAGTGAAAGAAACGTATAGCTTCCTAGAAAATATGGGCAGTTTGGGGAGGATAATGGTTAACTCTCCTTAAGGCATGAACTTGAGTTAATATCTTTTTTTTAATCACTTTCCCTCGTTTGTAAATAGATATTATGAGGCTTGAGTATTTTTTTATTTGACATCTTTTCTTCAAATAATTTCATATACAATATGAATTTAAAAAGAATAAATGGAAAGAAGAGGGATTGTTATGAAGCTTGTACATGAGGATGTTATCACGCCTGTTGGCGGGATATCATTAAGTTAGAATGCTTTTTCTAATAATCTACAAACAAGGAGGTAAATATGTATTGTAGAACCTGTGGTAAGGAAATTAATGAAAATTCTGAAATTTGTCCAAACTGTGGAGTAAAACCTTTAGCCGGAAAATACTTCTGTCAAAATTGTGGTGCCGAAACAAAGGAAAATCAAGAAATTTGTATTAAATGCGGAGTAAAACTACAAAATACCTCGAATATCTTGAAAAATTCTAAAAGCAAAATAGCTGCAGGACTTTTTGGCATATTATTAGGAAGTTTGGGTATTCATAAATTTTACCTTGGATATACAGGACCAGGTATTATTATGCTTCTCGTTTCAATTATCGGTGGGATCATCACATTTGGTATTGCATCTGGAGTAATAGGAATTATTGGTATAATTGAAGGTATTATTTATCTTACAAAGACAGATGAAGATTTCTATGAAATATATGTTAAGAATGAAAAAACTTGGTTTTAAAAAGCATTCTAATAATATCTTCAATAATATTTTCTATAGTCTCTTTAGATTCTGTAGTATTAATATCAATATCGATAGAGAATCTTTCCGGCTTCTCCACTAGCAGTATAAGGGAAGTTCCACCTTTGAAAACGAAGTCTAACTTGCTTTCAGCCAATTTTTCCAGCAAGCCCAAAGCTCTTATCATTTTTTCGCACAGGGTCGGATCGATACCTTTGTTGGCTGTCCTGAGCTTAGTTAACTGCTCTTTACCATAAGAGGTTGGATCTATCATGTTGTAAAGAGCTTCCTTTCAAGTATTTTGTTCTGTATAAGAAAATCCTTCAACTTATTTACTTTTCTGTTTCGGCGACGACTGTAATTTAATAACCGAGAGATGTTAACCTTATATTCATCAAAAGCATTGCGGAAAATTATAATTAGCTCTTCACCTTGATATGCTTGTAGGAGCTTGTCATCGCAAAACAGATCTACAAGGATTTTCTCTAAGTGTGGAATAGGCACTGAGTGATATTTATATAATGGTGATTTTGTGATGAGAGGTTTGATTATCACAGACTCTCTATTTTCCGAGATATAGTCATCTATAGTTTCTTTATCAGGTTCAATATAAACATTTTGGATGGAATTATCGAGTAATAGATAGAAGACCGGCTCTATCAATTCAGATTCTACCTCTAAAAACAGAATGTTAGAAGCAGCCTGATGCTGAGCAAAATCGTTGAACCAGCTTGAATTCCAAGAACAATAGGAAATATTGCTGTAGCTCTTGTTTACCAATCTGCTTACCCTTTTCTGTTTATTGCTTAGGGCAGGGTAATAGTCTTTTTTTCCAGTGAAAAGCTTGTAAACTCCCCTTTTGACAGAAATAATTATATTTGCCCGTTTAAGTTCATAAACATACCAGCGGAACGTTGTTTCTTTTAGAGCTGGGGAAAATTGCTGCTGGATAAGATTGTACAAATCTTTACGCTCAATAACATCATCTTTGCTAAATGCATCTCTGACAGCATCCGCTATTTGTTTTCGTTTACTTTTGATATTTCACCTCCAACGATAGACAACCTGCTGCCTATGTTGTCAAATGTTGGAATTTAGCTTTTTCTGTAAAGATAAAATTATAATCACGCTTTAGCCACCTTTCTAGGAAATTCCAAATTTTAACACGCTGAATCTATCCTTTGGCTTATTTATCAAGCTGAGAACTAACTTGGTGCCAACTTAGTTCCTACTTAGTGCTAACCAAGCCACGACAATTTACTTTTGACCTACAAAATATTTGCTTGTAAAGATAAAATTAGCACTACTGTCCCCGTAAAGTCCACTCTATGTTCGCCTTATTTGTTTCCAGATCTTTTATCTTCACATTGAGTTCTACCTTTTTATTGAAACCGACTCGGCATGTGTCAAGCTGAATTGGACACTTTAGTAGTTTAATTTTGTTCATGATCGCTTTTCTATATTTTCGGGTTTATTGATCCAGACAGATTTAAGCAGGTTTTTCAAGACAGGTCTTTTATTCCTAAATCTTTGGGGATTTTTTTCGAAAGCCTGCAACAAGACATCTTTCCTGTTCAGAAGAATTTTTTCCGCAAAGCCATAATGTACCGATTCCGGCGTTA
>JASUTE010000025.1 GCA_030445745.1 Candidatus Cloacimonadota bacterium | reverse complement strand
GAAAACCAGATTTTCCCAATATTTTTGGGTCCCAGACTTTTCTTACACCTCTATATGGCTGTAAAAGAACAATTCTTGCTAATTTTGTCAATAATTTTGGCTCAGACTAGAGATAATTAAATTTACTGTCTTATTATAATCTGAATCCTCAAAAGAAACATTTGCTCCTAGTTTTGGAAAATATCATCTAATTTGCATTTCACTAAAACACCTTTTATCAATCTCCCGTTTGCTGGAGTTTTCGGTGATTTTCTACATCCCGGTAAGTAAATTTTTGTCAACTTTTTTAAAGTTAAATCATAACTGTCTGATTTTTCGATTTCTGCAATATATGTGGCTTTACCATATTCAATCCATTCTGAATCTTTAACAAAATTAGTAAAAATCTTTCTGTTTGGGTTACTCCAATCTTCTCGTTTTTCCAGTTCAGTTATCATTTCAATTTCCATCATTCCAAAACCTTTACTTCGTTCTCCGCCAATATATAATATTTCTCCTCTCCTGAGGAACTCTTTGAGGAACTCTTCTAGTTTAGATTGATCTAAATCAACAAACAAACTTCCCTGCCAAAATATCTTCTTTTTTTTATCTTTTAATACAGGCAGTAGATACTCTATTTCATATAACATTTTATCTTTAGCAGTTTGCGTGGAAGCATTAATAGCAGTTGAAGCAAAAGTTTCAGTTGCATAATAACGGAATACCTTTTCAGAATATTCTCCCAAACAAAATTCACCGTTTTTAAAATTTGGGAAGAGTATTTTACTATCAATTACTGGGTAGAAGTTGGAAACTTGTTCAAAAAGCTCATTTTGGTCTTTACTCAGATCGTTTTTATTCCAACCCATATGTTTTCCAAAAGCAGCTGTTAACGCACCCCACATTGTCCAACCTGGGATAAAAATCCTGGTTGGATTTACAACGCCGTAATTTCCGCTTCCTATATGAAGCGGTTGCAAAGGCTTTAAGGTCACTTCATACCATTTTTTCGCCATATCAATCTCCCTTTGCTTTAAGATGATACCGAGTGTAAGTAAGCATCTTTTCCAGAATTTCTTTCACAAAAAGTAGATCGGAAAGGGAATAATTATCTGACTTCAGTTTAGAATCATCAAAATTTTGCAACTTTTCAGGAAATAAAGTATTCAGTTCTTTAATAGAATCGGAAAAATCATTCCAAATTTTGTTTGATTTACAAAATATCACAAAAGCATAAACTCCGTCATTTGCCAGAACGCCCATTGCTTTTTCAATTTCATTTTTCTTTTCTATACCAGCATTTTCAGCCAGAGTGTAACTTGCTTTATTGATCGCAGCATCTATGTTTTTCATCATTTCCTCCAATACAATTTAATTGAACTTTCATTCTGCCGAAACCTCGGGTTGTCATTCCGCCAATTCCCAAGCTCTCATAATATTGCTTGCTGTCACAAAGAGCATTGCAGATATTTTTATGATTTAGTTCAGATCTTTCAAAGATATGAATCTTCCCATAAAAAACAGTTGTACGGGGAATCGCTTCGCTGGTGAATAAGGCTCCATCTTTGGCTGCTCCGGTATTGGGATCAATGGAGACAGAAGTTCGCACTTCCAGATTGGAATTGATGATTTGCGAAATTAGATGATCGGGAACAATAACAATTTGGTTGGAAGCTAGCTCACAGCCATTAGGAATCTTAAAAGTCAAATTCTGTTTCTTCATGGGCAGATTAATCCAGCCCAGATTCAGAAAATCTCCTCCTTCAAAATTCTCATTTACAAAAATCGCCTCCTCTTCTTTGGCGTGTTTCGATTGAATCAAACCGCCTTCCTGCAAAATTGATTCACTGGTAATCCACATTGTTCCCTTTCTGGTATAAACAGGAAAGAAGAGAATATTCAGGTCTGTAAAGGAGAGCAACCCTTGTGCTGATTTATCAGATTTTGAAAAGCCAAAAGATTTGCAAACAATACATTGTCCGCAATGTCTTGGTTTTTCATCATTCAAATCCTCCATAATCTTCATATTTGGAAAATCATCTTGCCCGGCACAATTTAAGGCAGCAAATCTATTCCCATCTATACAATTCCACCATCCGTCTTCCTTTTTATCAAAAAAAAGAAACTTTATGTTCATATCATTTTTATTATCTTTTTCTTGCTTTTCTTTGATACTGTGATAATCTTCTCCCCGCTTTTTTCTATCACTGCGATATTCGTCTTTAAAATAGCTCTGAAGTTGCAAAGCCATAAAATAGCGCCAGGTTCCGGCAAGTGAAGTGCCGGGAATTTTGGGGATGTGGGAAATCGGGTCACGTACGATAGTGTTATCCACTCTGCCAATGGTATAGCCGCCGGTTCCGATATAAATCGGATCAGTTGCTTTAGTGATCAATTCGATTGATTTTACATCATTCATTTTTTAAACCTCCTTCAGGTTATTGTGCCAGAAATCATAATAATCAACGAATTCCAGCAGATGTTTTATTTCTATTTTTTCATTAATATCTTTCCATTTTTCAGCTCCAAACAAACAGGCTAAAATTGCTTTTTTTCTGTTACTCATATTTTGGGGTTGTAGCATATTGATGATTGCAGTTGCGGCTAATTGCAGGATGTTTTTCTCTTCATTTTTCCAGTCTTGCAACAAACGATAAAAAAGAGAGATGAGATTATGAAGCTTTGAGGAATCATCTGCAAATAACTCTCTGAAACATGTGTATTTATACCAATGCTCCCAAGTGAGCGGACGTTGTTGACGATGCTCCGGCTTTCTTTTCCCTTTTTCATAGAAGATGTCATTTCTTCTGGTGTTACAATCCAGAAATTCAAAATCAATCGTGTTAGGATAATAGAAGAAAATATCCCCTTTTCCAGTTTCATTGGTTAGAGATAAATGTTTACTAACTTTTTCCGGTGGGAAATAGAATTGATAATCACCTTTTGTATCTTTCCTGATAAAAAATGAATAATAGGTTTCAGCACAATTTGCGATTTCTTCAGATGTTGATGTCGTAACTTGATCTTTTTGGATTGCCTTTAAACGAATTCCATCAATATCAGACTTAATATCTTCCCATCTCACTTCTCTTCTGATGTTTCTTAGTGCCTGCAATCCGATATAAAGCGGATGTTTGAAATTTTGCACAACAACGCCAATATGCAGAGGAAGTTTGCCATATACATAATGAAAATGCTTTTTGTATTTTTCCTGAATCATTTTAATTAGTTTAGGAACTTTATCTGCCGGAACTGCCACCTGCCAGGAAATTGGGGTTGGATCAAGTAGAGAAACATAGGATTGGAAATTCTCAAATTGAGGATTGCTTATTTCAATTTCATTTTCATCTATTTCAATTTTTTCAGGTAGTTCAAAATCTGAAATCTCATAATTCTCGCTTTTTATCCAGTCTGCGAAATTCTTGATTTCTTTATTTTTAAAATTATAGATTTGCTTGAAACAACTGGCAAGACTGGTAATTAAGAAGGCTTTACCTTCATAGAGATAGAATAACAATCCGTTAATTTCTATTTCATTATTTTGATATGATCCTTCCCCCTTTGTCACATCCCATACAATTCTTTTGGCAGAAAGATTATTGGCAATATCGGCTTTAATTTCATTTGTAAATCTCTGTGTCGATTCCCAAATACGGCGTAAACGAGCCGGCGAAGGATTTTTACGAAGCAGGAACTGAATGAGGATGGATGACATCTCGTCAATTTGCTTATCTGTTAGATTTGCCCAATCAATAGAATCTACAATCCCGATTTTTTCTTTTATCAGCTTTTGCCAGGTTGTTCCGTTTGAGCGATCAAGAATAAGACCACCAATAACATTATTTGTTAAAAAGCTAAATGCGAAAATATCTTTAAAAGTTAGTTTTTTTCCATCGGATTGATAATAGTTTTTAAAACGTTTGTAACTATCTTTATTTAGCTTAAAGTTAGATTGATCAAGCACAGTTTTATCATTTTTATTAACTACCTTACCGTCTTTTTTTTCTTTCAAAAGAGAAAAATTACATCTAAAAAATTTCTTCCAAAAACGATTTAGAAGATTAATTATATTTCTATCTTCGTCATTTAACTTCTGATTATTTAGAAGATTCTCTGATTTATCAATTACTTTTTTAAATTGCTTTTTTATACCCTTTTCATCGAACAGGTTAAGATATTGCTCAACTGGAGCTTTATTATTTTCATAAAATGCTATGAATTCTAAAAGGTTTTTATTATCTCTTTGTTCAAATCTATTTTGATAATCTCGAATAGACAATATAATACTTTTAAGATTTTCAACTTCTTCATCAAACTTTTCCTTCCTATTCAACAAACTACTCAGCATATTTCCATTCAGCCATTGCTTGAGTTCAAAGCGAATGGTAAGTAAAGCTATGCGGCTGTTCTTGTCTTGCAATTCACCCAACCAGATGGTTTCTTCATTGCGGTTAGTATTCCAAGTATTCAGTCTATTTATTTTTCGTTTTTTACAAGTTTCACATAAAGGGATTTCATTGTTCTCTTTTTCTTTATTGTTTTGATTGTTAGCAAACCTGACTCTACAAACCCGGCAAATCTGCGAACTGCGTAAATTATTTTTAAATTCTCGCTGATCAAATCGTGGAGCATATAAACGAAGTTCTGGGGCATGTTCCAGAAGTTGAGTCAGATTCATTGTTCCCCGCGAGGCTTTTGATAAAACATATACCGGCTGGACTTCATTATGGAAGATATCATAAGCCTTTTGGTTAATCTCATTTATTATGCTTTCTTCTTTGAGTAAATCAATAGAAACTCCAGTATCATATGTTTTTATAGGCAAAGATTCAGGAACCAGAAAATAGATTCCGGTTTCATCCCGATAGATTTCATTTCCCAAGGCAATTTCTTTTTCCAGATATGCTTTCACCTGTTTATCAAATATTCGGCATTCATCGCGGTAAGCTGCAATTATAGCTGGTTTGCTCGCTTTTTCTGCTAAACTAAGTTTATCATATTGGATTCCCAATATTCGCCATTGGATTAATTGGGGATTTTTAATTTTATATGTAGCGTTATTTTGCAGATAACAATCGGCTAAAGTTGCTTTAAACATAGAAGCTGTCATATAAGCTTGATCCCAAAGAGTTACATCATTTGCCGGGAAACGGCTATCACTCAATAGATTGGAATACCAGCACTTGATTTCATTAGAGACAAAATTTCTAATCTCCTGCCAATTTGGATTAGCATAAAAATCTTTTTGAGAAAGTTCATTATGAAGACGTTGCAAAAAACATTCACGGCGTTTATCTAAATAATCATGATCCATCTTCTGCATAAAAGAACCAAAAGCATTGGAGATGTAGAGTTTGCCTTTTATTCGTTGAGAATCTGGTAAAGCTCCTTTATCGATGCCGGAATTTACATTTTCGCAGCCACGAGCTAAAATTTTCTGTAATGGTTCTTGAGCTGACCGCCAATTTTTCAGCAAATCATCTATTAGATTATAACTTTTCAATTGATTATTGTCATCAAAGAAATCAATTTTATGATTCTTTAAAAAGAAAGTATTTAAAAAGTCATCAAATGAGAAATTAACTTTTTCTAAACCATCAAAATATCCTTTCCCTTTCCAAAAATTGATATTGGTTTTATCCAGCAGAATAAAATATATTGCTATTTCCGCTTTCAGCAGGTCATCTCGATGGGTAGTTAATGCATCAATATTATTGCTCATCTTTTACCTCCACTATCATCTTATTAAAGTCATCATCAGAAATAGGTGTAATTCGACCCCATCCCAGTTTGGTTTTAGCACCGATTTTGATTTGAGCTTTATCTTCATGCTCCTGAAATATCAACTTCAGAGCAGTAGTTATAAGCTTTTTATCATGCTCGTATTCTTTTTTTCTTTCCTCATCAGATTTAGTAATGTTATCAGCAGGAATATAAAGCAGTTGGAATGTTGCTTCAGCACCGGCAGGCACAACTTCGTAATAAATCGGATGAGTACCTGCTTTGGTTCTGCGTTTGTGGGGGTTTATCATCTCCAGCCCGATTTGGTTAAAATAGCTGGGATAAAAAACAAGGCGACCACGTTGGGTTTGCAGTTTTTTCTCTTTAATTTTATTCCAAAGTTCCTTTTTTTGCTCTTCAGTATTCATTTTTTTCACTGTAACTTTTCCAAACTTCATTAAAGCATAATAAAGAAGGTCTTTTTCAAAGCCCGATGTATAATTCTGTGTGATAGCCTTTTTTTCAATTTTTCTGAAGTCTTCCGAACCAGAACCAAATAACCTGCCGAAACTGAGAATATTTTCAACAGAAAATTCTTGTTCTAATACTGCCCTGGCTGCAGAAGCTATTACTCCTTTCCAACTGCTACCTCTCATCATCGGTACTTTGAAGACTTTCTCTTTCAGCAGCGGATTATCAAAAATGGAGTATTTTTCATCATCAGCTGAATAATAGGGAGAAGCTAATGTAAATTTCCCATTAACAGCGAAACTAGAGGGAATCAAAGTCTTCAGATAATCCTTAATTTTCTTTTTATCTGAAAAAAGACCAGACTGTCTTTCTGCTTTTTTATTATATCTTAAACGTAATAAATTATTGTTTTTGAACCATTTTTTTGAACAATTAGGAATGAGATATTTTCTCTGTTCTGGTATATCGGAATTCTTCTGTTTGCAATAATGAAAATAATCAATTGCCTCAAACTCAGTTTTGATATCTTCAAAATTAATCATAGATAATTCATATTTATTGTTTTTCATTGATTGTTTCCTCCATTTCAATAATTCCCGGGATAGCGAGAAATCCTCGTTTATTTTCCCTAATTAAAGGGATGATTTTGGTGGCGTTGGGTCCAGTTACTTCATATTTTTTTGATTTGATATACTCGTAATAGTTTTCTTTCTTAATAGAACCAAAGTAGAAGTGACGTTTTTTTGAGAACTTAATCCTACTTCTCATTTTAGACTTTATCAGCAAAAGACATTTGATAGAATCTTGATAAGTAAGTTTAGGTTGTTCGTCTTTAAGATTAAAGTTTTCTTTCTCATAATTTTCTATAAAAGAACAAAAAGGATTATCTATTTTATAATATTTTTGATGTTTATGTGTTTTCTCAATAACTTCTTGTAACCATAACACTTCCATTTTATCAGAACTATAGTTCACCATTTCGCTTTCTTTTAGTTGCTTTGACCGTATCAATGCTGTATAATCAATTTTCTTCCTAAGAATAATCATCTCTTTATTAGTGAAACTCGGATTAAGTATTTTCACTCTTCCATAACCCAAATTATTTTTTCCACCCAGAAAACCATATTCCTGAATAAAGCTTAGAACCGGAAAAAGGATATTTTCTTTGAGAGATTTATCTGGGAGAGAAAAGGTAATTTCAAATTTACCACAGAAATATTGATTAGGAAGAAACCAAGAGGACAATTTCTGTTTTTCTCTTTTGTCCTTTCTTTTATAGTCTTTTAAACTACATTCCTTCCAAATTGGATTTGTCACATATTTATCAAAATAGATAACCTCTGGATTACTTAAGAAGTTTCCCAAATTAGATTCTTCGCTTGCATGAATTTTCTCAATCCCGATCCGGCTTTTCCAGCCGGTGCAACCGAAATAGAAAGCTGTGGGTGATAATTTAAATTCTTTTTGAATTTCTTCACTGGTTGTATCAGGCTTCTCTTTTATAAAGCCTTTAAATTCTTTGGCATTTAACTCATTTTTTGAGTATGCTTCGTTATTGAATTTGCCTGAAAAATGGCAGATTACTTCAAACCAAAGGCGAAGCGATCCCATAATTGAGGTTGGTTTTATCTCTGTCATTTCTTGGTTACAGTCCCCAGTAAACAAGGGTGTAATTGTTTCAAACGTAACTGGTAGTTTTTTCAATTTTCCCTCCTCTAAAAATTTTTAAAAATCTGTTAAAATTATATTAGTTAGTTCATCATATTTTTTGGGATTTTACATACTTAGTAAAGAAATGACTTGTTTATTAAAAAAACCCTTAGCTCTCGAATGTCAGAAGTTTTCATCTGCAAATATACTCCTTTCCCCCGCTCCATTTATTCCTCTCTCATTCTTTTCCTAATAAATAAAATGATTTATGCTGTGTCAAGCAAGAAAATTATGCAATTGAAAAAAAATTATAATTGTGAAATATATCGATAAAGTAATTTATGTTTTTTTAAAAGTTATAAGTGCTACTAACCTATATATTTTCCTTAAGATAATCGATGTAATCGATGGAAGTGGGATCAACATTTTGCAGAATTGCCAGGTAATAACTAATCATATCGCCCAGATAGATGAGGGAAAAAACCTGTTCGATAACTGTTTCACCCTCCACATAAAATTCTAGGAAATCTCTGTCTTGCTGCTCCAGTAGCTTTTTAAAAGCTTGCAAGCGTTTACTGTAGTAGTTCTTACATTTAAATCCAGATAAAAATATCGGCATCAGTTCAGCTGGCAGCTTTTTTGCTTCCCACCCCTCTATTTCGTTGTGATTCATTTCGGGAAAAGTGTTCCAGAAAGCGGGATATTTGGCATTTTCATTGAATTGACATTTCCAACGATAGGCTAAAGGCGCTAAACGTGGGTTTAAAGAATAAATAACCGGAATTTTATTATTTATCTCTTCCGCAGCTGTTTTAGCTAAATTTTTCTTTGCTTCTACATTTATGGCAATTGAGCCCGCTTTTTTTATTAAATTTGCTACTACATCATCTACAATTTTCTTTTGCAGAGGGATAAGCTCCATTTTTTCCAATAATTTTACAAGTGAAAAGAACAAGAAAGCTACGGCAGCGCGGGGAGGAAACCCATCTTCCAGCTCCATCCAAACATATTTTTTATCAACCAGTTCTTTCACTTGACCGCCAGAAGTTATGGCAGCCACAAAAGGAGTTTGCGAAATAGCCTGCTGCAGGCAAGAGAGTGTTTCTTCAGTATTGCCCGAGTAACTTATGCAAATTACCAGAGTTTTTTGATTTATATAGGGAATAGTATAATCTTTCACCACACTAATTGGAATAAGATCGCCAAAAGCTGCCTGGGCAATGTTACCCGAAATTGCTGAACCGCCCATTCCACAAATAACGATTCTTTCTATTTGGGAAAAATCGAGCTCAGAATAATTCTGAGGATAGTGCGGATTAAAGTTGTTGTAAGCAGCTATCACCTGCTCTGGCATATGTATAATTTTATCATACATTCCCTGCTTATCAATTTCATTTATCCTTTTCTGGTCATCTAACAAATTCATTGTTACTCCTTTTCTAAAAAATCCATCACCTCTTCAGCGGTGCTCATTTGCAGAATTTTTTCTGCTCGTTTTTGTTGCTCTTTGATATCAGCATTCCTGATCTTTTCTTTTATACTTAGCACTTTTGCTGGACTAACACTTAGTTCATCCACACCCAAGCCCAAAAGCAGGCCTACATATTCTTCCTGGGAAGCCATCTCGCCACATACAGCCACTTTCACCTGATGTTTATGTGCTTTTTCCGCTGTTAGTTTTATAAGTTGAAGCACTGAGGGATGAGTTGGTTTGTAATATTTAGCCACGGTCTGGTTATCGCGATCTACAGCTAAGGTGTATTGGATAAGATCATTAGTTCCAATACTCAGGAAATCGCATTCCTTAGCTATAATATCGGCATTCAAAGCCGCCGAAGGAATTTCGACCATGGCTCCTATTTCAATATTGTTAACCTCTTCCAACTCTTGTTTACATTCTTCTATTATTTTTTTCGCATTTATAACTTCTTGTACGCAAGATACCATTGGGAACATTATCTTGATATTTCCCGTGGTATTTGCCCGCAAAATAGCTTTTAGCTGAGTTTTAAAGATGGGAATATTCTCGAAAGAGAGCCGAATTCCCCGGCAACCCAAATTGGGATTCAATTCATGTTCAATATTCAAAATGCTGGAAAGCTTATCACCACCCACATCTATAGTACGAATAATTAATGGATGTGGACTAATTTTCTCAGCAATTTTTTTATAAATTTTATATTGCTCATCTTCTGTAGGTAAATTTTTGCGGTCGATAAACAAAAATTCTGTTCTAAATAAACCAATGCCAGCGCTATTACTCTGTATTACCTGTACTATCTCTTCTGGAATTTCTATATTGCTCATCAATCCAACTTTTTGCCCATCTTTGGTAATAGCTTCTTTATCTTTTAACTTTTGCAATTGTTTTTGCCTGGTTGTTTCCTCTTCTTGCAGCTTACTATATTTTTGCAGTGTTTTTTCATCTGGATTAGCAAAAATTTTTCCTTTTCTGCCATCCAGTATCACCATCTCGTTTTCGGAAATATTATCATGATGTCCCAGACATACTACCATAGGTAAGCCCATAGAACGCGCTATAATAGCACTATGAGAATTTTTACTTCCCTCGCGCAATACAATTCCTTGTGCTTCACATTCATAAGCTCTGGTAACTTCCGAAGGTGATATTTTATCTACAAAAATTATCGAATTTTTATCTATCTTGGAAAAATCAAGGCCCTTCAAATTCATAGAATGTTTCAAAAATCTTTGAGCCACATCTTCATAATCGCTGGAGCGATCGGCATAATATTGATTTTCCATATTATTGAAAATAGCAATGATATCTGTGAAATGTTTCTTTATTGCCTGCTCCAAACTCATTAATTCCTGACTTATCATCTTTTCAATCTTAGCGATAAATTCGGGATCTGTCAAAATCATCTTATGAGTGTGCAATATATCTTGATTGTCTTTGGAATGAGAAAAATTCTGAATAAGATAATCCATTTCCTGTAACACATTTTCCAGATTGGTATTGAAACGCTCCAGTTCAGAATCTACTTCTTCCTCACTAATATTTTTCTTTTTTATTTCAAATTTTGGTTTGGTAACGAACTTCGCTTTTCCTATACCTATTCCTTCCGAAACTGGAATGCCTTTACATTCTTTCATAATAGAGCCTATTCCTCATCAAATTTATTCTCGAACATTGTGGTTATTTCTTTTATAAGATGTTCTTCATCTACACCATCAGCTACCAACTCTAATTCCGAACCTTGTTCAGCTGCCAATGTCATCACTCCCATAATGCTCTTTCCGTTTATCTCCATATCACCTTTTATAATTTTAAAATCACTACGATATTTGGAAGCAGCTTTTACCAACATAGTAGCTGGCCGAGCGTGCATTCCTAACTTATTTTTTATCGTCACCTTTGTTTTTATCATTACTATTCTTTATCATCCATTCTCAATTTTCTCATTTTTGCCTTGTTTTTCAGATCTTGTTGCAAACGAGCTGTGTATTCTTTGGCAGCTTCATAACCATAGGTCTTCAAGATGTAGTTCATAGCAATTACTTCGATAACCACAGAAATATTTTTCCCAGGAGAAACAGGCAGATATATTATAGGAATTTTCTTACCCAAAATATCTACAATATTATCGGTAAGCCCAATGCGCTCGTAATCTAAGTTATCACGCCAAGGCATTAGCTCCACTTGCACATCTATTCGTTTTTGCACTCGTACTGCATGGATACCAAACATTCTTTCCACATCGATAAGCCCTACACCTCGCACTTCCATAAAATGACCGTAGTCGTTCGTAGATGTTCCCATTAGCACATCATCACGCAACACTATTTTCACAGCATCATCGGCAATTAGTCGGCGGCCACGCTCTACCAAATCTAAGGCACATTCGCTTTTTCCTATACCACTTTTACCCGTCAACAAAATTCCTACACCAAAAAGTTCTACTAAAGTACCATGAATAGTTTTGGTAGGAGCAAATATCTCATCGAGATATTTTCCTAGAAGATAATAGAATTTATTGGTAGTGATGCGGGTGGTGATAATAGGAATTTTCATTTCATTAGCAAGAAAAACCACCTGGTCGGGAACTGAAAGACCTTTGGTAATGAAAACTGCTGGTATATCGTAGGTTAAAACCTCTTTTATTCGATCGTATAATTTTTCTGGTTTTAAAGATTGCAGATAGCTGATTTCGGTTTCACCCAAGATTTGTACTCTGTCGTAGGAAAAGCGCTCAAAATACCCTGCCAATGCCAATCCAGGCCGATTGATGTAGGGATTACTGATGTTTTTTTCCAAAGTCGACTGCTTAGTAAGTAGATTAAGTGAAAATTCATCTTTCATTTCATGGAATAAAGTTTTTAACTGCATTGTTTTCATAGAAAATCCTTTATTAGCAGCTACCGCCCCTGAAAAGAGACGGCAGCTTTGTAGATTATGGTTGAATCAACTTATAGTGTTCTTCATCTTTTTTTATAAGAACGTTGATCCTATCGGTTTCAATATTTTTGAAGATCAAATAGGGCTGTTTTTGTTTTTCAAATTCATCTATAGCATCGGAAACTAACATTGGTTCCGCAATCATTCTTTTAATTTTCACAGTATTTTGGGGAGTTTTCTTTTGAATTAGGTTCGCATAAACAAATTGATTCTCTTGTTTCTTGTTTCTGCGATGATGATCTTCCCACTTACCTTTTAATTTTTTGATCTGTTGTTCCATCTTTTCGACGACATTGTCAATAGCGCGGTACATATCGGTTTCGGTAGCTTCACTTGTAAGGTTATTTCCGGGAATATGTACTATAAGCTCTACCGTATTGCGCTCGTTCTGAACATCCATGACGAATTGGGCATCGATAATATGATCAAAATACCTCTCCAGCTTTTCAGCTTCTTCCTCAATATGTTCTCGGATGGCATTTGTCAGATTAAAATGCCTGGCAGTAATTGTAATTTGCATAATTACTCCTTTGTTAATTTACTTTTTCTAACTTCTCTTTCGATAACCTATTAATAAATTTTCTGGCTCTTTCGGCCTTGTAGGAACTGCGCACCAAGGGTGCCGATTCAATCAATTTAAAGCCCAAAGCCTCTCCCTCTTTTCGATAGTATACAAATGTTTTGGGATCTACATATCTCTGAACAGTAAAATGCTGCCGAGATGGCTGCATATATTGTCCTATCGTTACAATATCTACATCTGCTTTCCGCAGAGTTTGTAAAAGTTGAATAACTTCTCTATCTGTTTCGCCTAACCCTACCATAAAACCACTTTTAGTAAGAATATTTGGTGAAAGCTCTTTGGCTTTTTGTAATAGATTTAGCGATCTGTTAAAATCTGCCATTGGTCTTACCTCGGGATATAATCGCGCAATAGTTTCCACATTGTGATTTAAAATATCTGGTTTACTATTCAGAATCGTTTGTAAATCATCCCAATCACCTTGCAGATCGGATATAAGCACCTCGATACTAATTTCAGAGCCACAAAATTCTCTAATTTTTTTTACTGTACTGGCAAAATGTGCTGCTCCACCATCAGGCAGATCATCTCGCGTAACTGTGGTCAGGACTACATGTTTCAATTGCAGTTCTTTAGCAAGCAGGGCAATATTTTCTGGTTCTTTGGCAGCTGGCGGTAACAGAGGTTGATTTTTCCCTACTGCACAAAAAGTGCAATTACGCGTACAAACATCACCCAATATCATAAAAGTCGCTGTCCCACGATCGAAACATTCGCCTCGATTGGGACATTTGGCACTTTCGCATACAGTGTGCAGATTGTATTTACGTAAAAGGCGAGTAATCTCTCCAGCCTTCTTTGTACCTAGTTTCTCCGATTTTAGCCACTTTGGTTTTTTTATCATCATTTCCTACATTTTATGTATTGCCAAATTCTCTACATCTTCCACAGCTTCCATAACAGCCTCGGAAAGGGTGGGATGAGCAAAAACTATTTTTTTGATATCTTCTACACTTGCCTTTAAGCCAATCATAACTCCGGCCTGAGCGATAAGTTCAGTAGCCTGCGGCCCAATTATATGGATTCCTAAAAGTTCACCAGTTTTTTTAGCTGCCACAACTTTCACTAAACCGTAGGTCTGCCCCAGCCCCAAAGCTTTACCATTAGCACTGAAAGGGAATTTTCCTATAGAATAATCTTCTGCTCTCTCTTTAGCCTGCTGTTCGGTTATTCCTACGGAGGCTACTTCGGGATTTGTAAAAGTGCAGGCTGGAATCTTTTGATAGTCTATCCAGTGCAGTTTTTTTGCCTTATCGTTCAACTCATTGTTAATAATATCAGCCACCAGCAAACCTTGTTTACTGGCAGTATGAGCCAGCATCAGTTTGCCTGTTATGTCACCAATTGCAAACATATTTTCCAAGTTAGTCTGCATCTTCTTATCTATTTGAATGAAACCTTTTTCTCTATTCAGTTCACAGTTTTGCATTTCAATATTCCAATGTGGTTTACGACCAACACTTAACAAAACTTTCTCTGTTTCTATTTGTTTACCGTTGGAAAGTTTTAATACTAACAGATCATTTTTTTCTTCGTAATCTTCTACAGCTGTTTTAAGATGAAGTTTAATTTTAGATTTTTTAAAAGCCATTGCTAATCTTTTGGAAATCTCTTCATCCTCGGTGGAAACCAGACGTGGTAAAAACTCCACAATTTCTACTTTTACACCTAATTGGTTGTAAATAGAGGCAAACTCACAGCCAATTACTCCACCCCCAATTATCACCAAATGTTTGGGTAGTTGCTGCATTTTTAGAATTCCAGTAGATGAGAGTATTTTCTGCTCGTCAAACTTCATAAACGGCAATTCCTGCGGTAGAGTTCCTGTAGCTAAAACCACATATTCAGCTTTAAATTGGGTATTTGCTGTATGAATCTCGTAACCAGAATCTATCTTCTTTATTGCTATAACATTTTCGTTAACTACCGGTATTTTACGTTTTTTAAATATAAACTCTATTCCAGAAACCAGTTGTTCTACCACCTTGTTTTTACGTTTCCAAACTTTGCTGTAGTCTATTTCTGCTAACGAAACTGAAATGCCAAAATCTTTAGCATTTTTAATTTCGTGATAAAGATCGGCAACTTTTACCAAAGTTTTGGTAGGAATACAACCCCAGTTTAGGCAAACACCACCTAATCTTTCTTTTTCGAAAACAGTTGTTTCTATTCCAAACTGATGCAGACGGATAGCAGTTTCGTAACCGCCTGGTCCGCCACCGATAATTGCTACTTTTGTAGTTTCCATTAAGACCTCTTTTTTATTTTTCTTTTCTCAGATGACTGTTCAAAATCCCCATCGCTTCACGATATTTAGATACCACTCGCCGAGAAACATTTATCCCTGATTTTTTAAAAATATCTACAATTTCTTGGTCGCTAAGCGGATTGCTCTTATCTTCTTTTTCTATCATACGTTTTAGCTGGATCTCTACATTTTGACGTGATACAGAGTTGTAACCGCTATCTTTGCCAGCTTTGCTTGTGAAGAAATCTTTTAAGCACATAATGCCAAAAGGAGTATCAGCATATTTATCTTTTACTACTCTTGAAATGGTAGATTCGTTCACCTGTAGTTCCTGAGCGATAACCGAATAGGTAAGCGGAGCTAGGTAAGAAGAGTTGTTGTAGAAGAAATCTTTTTGATGGTTGATGATAGAGCGAACCACTCTTTCTAAAGTACGTTGGCGCAGATAGATCGATTTTATCATAAATTTTGCAGAATTTACTTTACCGCGTACATAATCTAAGGCGGTGCGATCATCTTTTACCTGATTCAGAATATTTTTATAATGTTTGCTCATTCTAATTTTTGGCAGGTAGTAGTCGTTGGAAATTATCTCAAACTCACCATCGATTTTTTTTATGATCACATCTGGAACAATGTAGTCGGTTTCACAATCTTCTAAGCGTAAACCAGGTTTGGGATCTAATTTTGAAATCTTTTCTTTCCAAGCCAACACTGTATCCAAGCTTACGCCGTATTTGGAAGCGATTTTCTTGTATCTTTTGTGAATCAAATCGGTAAAATCTTCTTTGATGATCTGCTGCAAATATTCTTTATCTTCGCTGTCATCAATTTGCACAGTCAGACATTCTATGAGGTCGCGAGCGGTAATACCACGTGGATAGAGATGCAAAATTTCCTGATGGATTTCTTCTGCTCTGGTGAGAGGTAGATGAAAAAAATGTGCCATTTTTGGCATATCAAAATCATCTGGCAAAAATCCACGCTCGTTTATACTTTCAATAAGATCGTAAGCAAAATCATATTCATTATCAGAAAGTTGAAGTCCCTCCAGTTGATCAATAAATTCACCTTTCCTGTTTTGCTTGGGTGCTCGTTGTTCAAAGTTTGAATCATCATCACTTCGACCTTTGCTAGAGCTGTGGGTTTCGTTATTTTCATTCCAAAAATCTAAAATTTCGCTTAATTCTTCTGCTTCTGCCAGCGTTTTTTCCAACTGTTTATCTTCCTGGTTTTCACCTTCAGTTTCTTCTTCCTGCTGTTCTGCTTCCTCGGGCTTATCTTCCTGCAGTTCCAACATAGGGTTGTTCACAAGCTCGTGTTTCAAGTATGTTTCTAACTGCATTATAGGCATAGCCAGCATTTCCAAAGACTGCAACATCTTTGGTTTTAGCAGTAAGTTTTGCGATAATTTCTGCGATAATTTCTGCGAATAATTCTGTTTATAACTATTCATCATTCATTCCCAAATGGATCTAAAAATCTATCTCCCAAATATACTTCGCGAGCCCTTTCATCATTCACCAATTCGCGCGAAGTTCCCGAAAATAAAATCTCGCCATTGTAGATTATATAAGCTCTATCTACGATCTTCAAAGTTTCCTGAACATTATGATCGGTAATTAGAATTCCAATATTTCGCTGTTTTAGTTTATAAATAATATCCTGGATATCGGCTACAGCCAAAGGATCTACACCTGCAAAAGGCTCGTCCATTAGCAGAAATGAAGGATCGGTAACCAAGGAACGAGTGATTTCAAGCTTGCGGCGTTCTCCACCCGAAAGCGTATAAGCTTTTTGTTTAGCTAGTTTAGTTAAATCAAGTTCTGCTAAATATTCAGCTAATTTACGTTTTCGCTCTTTTTTGGAAAATTTCATAGTTTCTAAAATAGCTAAAATATTCTCTTCTACGGTTAATTTATGAAAAATAGATGGATCTTGTGCTAAGTAACCAATTCCTAATTGAGCTCTTTTGTACATGGGTAGTTTTATTATATCTTTGTCATTGAAATGCACACTGCCACCATTGGGCTTTATCAAACCCAAAATCATATAGAAGGTAGTGGATTTACCTGCACCGTTTGGGCCCAATATACCTACTATCTCGCCTTGTTTTATGTGGATGCTGACATTGTTCACAACACGTCGCTTACCATATATTTTTACTAAATTTTTCGTATTTACTCTATTCATATAACAATTATTATTGAACTTGTTAGGAATTTTTGTCAACGTTTTTGTATTTTTTTTTAGTTTTGGAATGAAAATTGTGTTTTAAGATATTTTAATGTAAGAAAAAGTGGATGATGAATCATGTTACTATTTTCTGCTCAAGTAAAGGAAGGTAAGGAATAAGTAGTAGTTACTAAATAATGGCGGAGACGCAGGGATTCGAACCCTGGATACGCATAAACGTATACACGCTTTCCAAGCGTGCTCCTTCAGCCACTCGGACACGTCTCCGCTAGGGTATGTCACTAATAATTTATGGTTTTTCCTGTAAACTATTTTTTTGTTTAGTTTCGGCCTTGTTATCGCTTTTTTTTGTCACTACCTCTTCGAGAATTTCCTTCAAATCATTTTTTTGTAAGGTAGTTGAAGAGATGGTTTCCAGCTCATCGGAATCTATCAACTTTTCAAAGGTAACTTTTATCCTATCTTTATTTTCAGTAGTTATTTCCTGGGGAGCTTGACGATTTTCCAATATAGAAACCATAATAACTCCACTTAATATCACAATCCAATTAATATAAATCCAAAAGAGGAAAATAGGAAAGAACGCCAATACACCAAATATAATCTCAATATTGGTGAGATGGATTATATACCAGTTGAAAAATGACTTTATGATAATCCAAGCGATTGCGGCACTGCCTGCTCCAATCACTATCGACTTAAATTGTACTTTTACCGAAGGTATAAACAAAAAGCTTAAACTAAAAATAAGAAACAGTAGCACAAAGGGGGTTACATACACCGACAACTGCTGTAAAATTCCTAAATTGAAAAAATTAGAAAAAAATGGCAATGAAGTAGCTGAGAATAGGATAAGGATTAGTAAACCACCGAACAGGGTCATACCCAAAAATTTCACAAAGTTGTTTAGGAAGTCTTTACGCTTCAACTCGTGTACATTCAAAATATTATCGAAAGAATCGTTGATAATTTTGAAAAGTGAATATGATGAAAATAGCAAAATTATAAAGCTTAAGAAGTTAAAGGGAATTTTTTGACTGGCTATCTGTTTAATTATAACGGTAATTTGTTCAGCAGAGCTCGGTAAAAACACCTTCAAAAGCAATTCACTAAAGTTGGTTCCGATTTGTAAAAATGGTAATTCGGGTAGTAGAAATAAAAATAATATTACAAATGGCACAAAACCCAGCAGAGTAACAAAAGTAAGGGCGGCTGCTTCTTTATAAATTCCTTTTTGGGAATAGCTTCGGAAAAAAATTTTGAAAAAATCCTTTATTTTATTCATAACGCAAAGCCTCCACAGGATCTAATTTACTGGCCTTAATAGCCGGTGAAATTCCGAAGATTAAACCCACTCCCGCCGATACACCAATTGCAATTAATACCATGTCTAAACCTGCAGTAAGTTCCATTCCCAAATATCCACCAACTATATCCAGAATGGAAACACCTAAAACCACTCCCAAAACACCGCCTAAACTGGTTACAAGTACAGTTTGCACCAGAAATTGTGTAAATATATCTCTTCGTCTGGCACCTACTGTAATCCTTATTCCAATCTCGCGGGTTCGCTCTTGGATTGTAGCCATCATGATGTTCATAATCACAATGCCTCCAACCAGCAACGAAATCATACTGATAAGGAAAAAAATCATACGGAAGGTTTCGGTATCACCTTGTATCTCATCTGCTCTTTCTTGAGCTGATTCAATGCGAAAAACAGGTTCGCCCTGGCGCATGTTCAAAATTATTGCTTCCAGTTTTCGGGCAATTTGAACTGCTTTTTGCGGATTGCTGGCTTTTAGGGTAAAATAGTCAAATCTATCTTCTCCAGTTCCTTTGTATATCATAGTTGTAATAGGAATAAAGGATTGACGATTCATATATTCTAAAGCATTTTCTCGGAAAGCATTATTACCTTTCATATAGCGATATTCCATTATTCCTATAACTTGTAAACGACGACCTTGAGCTGTAACATATTGACCAATTGCATTTTTATTGCCAAATAATTCTTGTTTTACTCTCGTTCCAATTACTATTACATCATTAGCTTGTACTACATCATAGTTACTAATAAATCGTCCCTGATCTGCTGTCCATTCTTCAATAGCTGCAAAATCGGGAACTACACCATATACTGTACTACGAAAATCTTTATCTGCATAGGTTATATTCAAGCGAGTACGATTTTGCGGATTGAAATATTCTACTTCGGGAATAAGTGAATGAATAAATTCCAATTCACGCCAGGTAAAATAATCTTTCACCGTAGTTTGGCTTTCATAACTCCAATCTTTTCGCACGGTTATCTTACTCAGTCCACCCCGCTCCATCATCCAGGCAATAGTCTGCTGATTGATGCTTTTGACTAAAGAGAGCACCACAATTATAGACATGGTTCCCAATACAATACCCACTACAGTAACCAAACTGCGCACTTTGCGAGCCCAAAAGTCGGAAAAACCTGTTTGAATACTTTCTTTAATCGACAGCGCCATCTTTTATAAGTCCATCCACAATATATACCACTCTACTAGCTTTTTTAGCAACAACTGGATCGTGGGTCACCATTACGATTGTGTGACCAAGTTTGTTCAACTCTGTAAAAATAGACAAGATATCATTTCCCGAAGTTGTATCTAAATTTCCTGTGGGTTCATCTGCCAAGATTATCGAGGGATTATTAATAATCGCTCTCGCGATTGCTACGCGCTGGCGCTGACCACCAGAAAGCTCATTTGGCTTGTGCTGCAACCGGTTACCTAAGCCAACTTCCTGCAATACCTTTACTGCTTGCTTTTTCCGTTCACTTTTATGCATCCCAGCATACATTAGCGGTAATTCCACATTTTTGCTGATATTTAGATGAGGTAGCAAATTAAAAGTTTGGAAAACAAAGCCGATCTCTTTATTCCGAATAGCTGCTAGCTGATTTTTTTTCATTTTACTAACTTCCTCGCCATTCAAGAAATAATCTCCAGCAGTGGCAGTATCTAAGCAACCTAAAATATGCATTAAAGTAGATTTGCCCGAACCAGATGGTCCCATAATTGCGACAAATTCGCCGCTGTAAATTTTAGTGTTCACTCCTTTTAACGCAGGAACACTTACTTTTCCCAATTTATATTCTTTTTCTAGGTTATTGACTTCTATTATGCTTTCCATATTTTCACCTTTACTTTAAAATTTATTATGCTATTAGTAATGTCAAAGTTTATTTTGTCAAATTGTCTATGTGTCCTTTGCCCACTCCTTTCACCTGGCAACCCAAATTTAAATATTCAATTATCTTCGCATCGCTGATAAAATTGGAGCAATCTATGATTAGTGGTGTGCACGAACATTTTTCGATAAGCTCTTTTGGCTCTAGTTGCTTGTATTCATCGTGTCCAACAGCAAAAACCACAACTTCTGCCTCAGCAACGGCATCTTCTATTTTTTCCTCAATGTCGATATCTTCCATTTCCGGCCACGATTTTACATAAGGATCATGAACTTTAACTTCTGCCCAATATTCTTTTAAATTTTTTATCAATATTTTGGAAGGTGAATGTCGTGTATCGCCCAGATTTTGCAGGTATGAAACCCCTAAAACCGCCACTTTAACATCTTTTAAATTTTCATATTTTTCTTTTATCAAATCGATTGTATGCAGAGGCATAGTGTCGTTAATATTTACAGAATTTATAGCTACATTCAAGCTGTCGTTTATTTGGAAAATCTCTTTTAATGCCCAATTTGCCAAAACCGGATCTTTGGTTAGACAATAACCACCCACACCCAAGCTGGGGCGCAGCAGGTTGTCGTGTGTACCTTTCCTTTTGCGAATAGCCTCTCGCACCTTGAAAATATCTACTCCGATTTTTTCAGCAAAGCGCGCCCATTCCAAAGTTAAAGCAATATTAGTAGCGCGATATGAATTCTCCATTACTTTAGCCATCTCGGAAGAATTAGTATTTTCCAGTTCTGTTAGTGGATACTTCTTAACATTTATAACTTGGGATAAAAATTCCCGGGCTAGTTCTTTGCTTTTTTGGTTAACTCCTGAATAAACTCGCCAAAAATCGCGAATAGAAGCCACATAATTTTCTCCGGGCATTACTCTTTCGTAAGAATGAGCAATCAGAGGAGGATTACTTTGGATATTTATACCGCGTTTTTTATATTCTTCTTCTATGATTGGTTTCACCACTTGTTCACAGGTTCCGGGAGGTACTGTGGTTTCCACCAAAATCAAGCACTCTGGCTTAATATGCCGACCCAAAGTTTTCATACCTTCTCGAAAAGCATATAAATCGCAATACCCTTTTTCTGCTTCACCAAAAGCTGGTTTAATAGCATCCAACTGGATATCTACTACCACAATATCAGCTTCTTCATAAACTTTTTCCGACCAAGTTGCCCGAAAAGTTTTTTTCTCTTTCACGCATTTTTCAAACAAAACTGGTATTTTTGGATCGGAAGAGTTAACAGGCGATTTACCGGAATTTATTACAGGAATTTTCCAATATGAACGCTTGGAATCGCGCTGATGTCCATGTACAAAATAAATAGGCTCGCCAGTTTCTGTTTCGGCATTAGCTACTACTGCAGCCATCACACATCCCACAAAGCCCAAACCTTGAACAGTTACTATTTTCCGCCCTTTCTGACGTTCTGCTATTGTGATTTCTTCTATCTTTTTATCTTCTGCTACTGTTTCCTGGGAATTTGGCAAAAAATATTCTGAGCCATCCGGTGCTATTGATCTGTTCATATTTTATCTCCATCTTAATATTATTGTTGAAACATAAATTCCCAGTCAAAATGTCAAATAAAAAAGGCCTCGTAAATTACGAGGCCTTTATTTTCTATCAAATAAGAACTATCATTTCATCAAGACCTGTCCTGTGAAATTTCAGAGAACTATTTCATCAAGACCTGTCCTGTGAAATTACGAAAGTACTATTTCATCAGGATCATTTTCTTAGTAGAAGTATATCTACCAGCTTGCATTTTATAGAAATAAACGCCACT
>JASUTE010000002.1 GCA_030445745.1 Candidatus Cloacimonadota bacterium | reverse complement strand
AGCAGGAATCTAATTTTGCTAGCAAAATTAGCTGCGAAGTAGCGCTGTAATGAGAAGAAATAGCATTTCTTCGAATCAGCAATCCCTGGCTCTCCGCCAGGATTATCCGTTTCAGAAATTTATGAGAAATTTCTGGCTTTATGCTGGTCTCTGCAATTTTCTCATTTATTCTTGTAAATTTTTAGAAAATTTACCATTACATCTGCCAAAAATTAATACAAAAAAAAAGAGAAAAGCCTCTATACTCTTCTCTTTTCATGAATCAGGTAAGCATCTATTATTGCAGTAGCAACATCTTCTTCGTGCTAACAATCTTATCTGTTGCTATTTTAAGAAGATACACACCGCTAGCGATTGAATCTCCATGAGCATCTTTGGCATTCCAAGTAAAGTGATGCGACCCTGCTTCCAAATAGGGGAAAATTTTACTTTTTACTAATTGTCCTTTGACATTATAGATCTCTAATTTCACCTGGGAAGCTGTTTCCGATAAACTAAAACTAATAGTTGTGTTGGGATTAAAAGGATTAGGATAAACTTTTAGAGCTAATGGATTTTCCGGTATCGAATTCGTGTTATAAGAAGTTTGGGTTGGATTTATAACAAAGTCCTGCGATTGGTTTCCCAAAACAGCTACTAATTCGATATCCGTAGTAAAGAAAGTTTTAGTAGCAATCGCTGTGTAATTCAAACCACTTAAATATGGACTGTTATATGCACCTAAACCATTGGTGAAGGCAAAATCTGCCACATCGCCATTTTCATCTAGGAAAAGCACTGTAGCATTTTGCACCGGTTGGTTTTCCTGGTCACTCACATAGCCGCTAACCTCATAATATCCTGTTTCTTGTGGTATTTCAACATCGATATTCAAGTTACTAATATCAGAATCTACCGTTACGAGTTCAGCTTCCTGGAAATCGATAGCATTTTGGTAATAGGTGGGAGTATTTTGATCGCTGAAAGCCATAATATAATATTCTCCTTCCGGTAAGCTGGGGAATTCATAATCCCCAGCACTGTTGGTCATGGTTACATCTTCCCAATCTTCATCGCTGGAAACTGCAACCGCTAAAATAGGTGTTATGGGGGGTATGTTACCAACAGTTATTTTACCGGAAACAGAGTAATTATCGTCTATTGAAGTATCCAAAACAAAATCTATACTATTAATATCATTATTCACAAGTACCCACTCGCCATTTAATGGTGATTCTGCGTCCTGATAGAATTGAATCTCGCCACTTTGCGGGTCTTGAGCATAGAACTGGTAGAAACCAGCTGGTAGATCCAGGCAATATTGCCCATCCGCATTAGTTTCTGCACTTGGAATAGGGACAAGATTATTACTTTGTTCATTTTGTCTGAGGGCATATATCTCTACCCCTTCCAAAGCTTCGCCACTCTGCAAATCTTCTACGTAACCGCAAACAGAATTGGTATTCATGGCGGTCAACACTGGATCGATCGTAACTTGCGTGCTATCTTCCAAAACAATTACATCTGCTTGTGGCCAACCCATAGCTCCATCATAGAAATAGGGTTGGTAACCAAGATAATGAACCTGCATCAGGTATTCTCCATCTACCAGGCTCACAAATTCATAGTACCCATTTTCATTGGAAAAAGTAACCATGGGAGGATTGTTAGGAGGTTCCAACATGAACAGCTTTATGGTAGCATCAGTCAAAACAGTCGCATTGTTGCCGGTAACTATTCCCGAAATTGAATTATTAGCTTGGGGAAGTAGCGCTAAATCAAAATCGATATCTGTAACTTCAGGATTGGTCTGGTGAATGTGTATAGGAGTTGCTGCTATAGGTTGCAGGCTATTTTCATAAAAAATTCCCAAATTGGGGTTATCCAATAAAGCAGCTTCCACATAATAAACTCCAGAAACTTCCAATGTAAATTCATAAGAACCATCTTCTGTGGAATCTATTTGTTGTACCGGTTCTGCACTCATACAGGGAAACTGATCGTAGAGCTTCAGAATAGCTTGTTGCGGTTCGCTATTGTCATAAACATTTCCACTTATGCTGAAAGCAAACAAATTGCTGGCAGCTAAGAATAGAGTAATTAAAATAAGATATATTCTCTTCATGATGCCTCCTATACACGAAAAATATAAAGGGAAACCGGCGGCAGACAACCGCCGGAATAATAATTCCCTATTTGATCATCATTATCTTTTTAACAGCCGTAGAGTTCTCAGTTCTAACTTTGTAGAAATAAACTCCGCTGGCTACTGCATTTTGGTTATCATCTTCGCCATCCCAAACAACAGTATGAGTACCTGAGTTTAGAGCTGAATTAACCAGGGTTTTAACTTTTTCACCTTTCACATTGTAAACAGTAACATTTACATTGGTTTGCTGTGGAATATTGAAGCTAATTGTGGTAGTTGGATTGAAAGGATTAGGGTAGTTGTGGGTTGCTATTTTATTAGGTAAATCTGGAGTACCTTCATTGCTCAGTTGTTCCATAGGTTCAATAGTGAAATCTACCGTAGTATTGCCATAAACTTCCATTGTTTCGGTATCAGATTCATAGAAGACTTTGGTTGCTAATCCTTCTATTTCACCTACAGATAGCTCTGCAGTTTCGTAATAGCCACTAGCATCGGTTGTTGCTGTTGCTACCACATTGCCATAGGCATCGGTAAAGCTAACTGTTGTATTGTAAACCGGCTGCCCATTGGGATCATTCACATAGCCATCTACGACAAAATATCCACCACCTGCTTGAGGAATGATTTCGAAATTAATATCTGTAACTACACCGGTAACTTCAACTGTTTCTGCTGCTTGGAAATTAATAACACCAGGATAGAATGTATTCAAACCACCTTCAGCATTTGCAGCTAAGTAGTATTCGTTTGCCGGTAGTGAAAATTCGTAATAGCCATTTTCATTTGCTAATACTGTAGTGGCAAATGTTTGATCAGAGCTCATGGCTACAATAACTGCATTAGCTGCTGGCTCTCCTTCCAAGCTTACCACACCAGATAGACTGTTTTCATAGGAAGCAGGTTCGGGAAGATCAAAATTTATACCTTCCAAATCGCTTTCCACAGTTACTATATCTGCTTCCAAGGGATTTGTTTTATGATCGTAGAACTGAATAGATTGCTGTTCACCTGAAATTGCTAGAGCTCCAACAATATAATCTCCTGTAGCTAATTCTAATGTATAGTTTCCTTCAGCATCTGTTTCGGCTGTAGGGCCATTCAAGTTGAGCGGATTACCTGGATTTTGGCAATTTGAACCTTTGGCAAATACGACAGTTCCCTCTAGTGGATTTCCAGCAGCATCTAAAACAACTCCGCTGAGTTGATAGAACGCTAAGCTATCTAAACTGAAATCTATGGTTAATTCAGAATCATCTTCTATGGTGATTATAGTAGCATCTTGCCAATGTGAAGCTTCTTCATAAAACTCAGGGAAGAACCCATCCTTAGTCACTTTTACGTAATATTCTCCGGCTGGGATATTCTCTAAGGAATATATACCGTTTTCTGCGGTTAAAGCTACATGAGGGAAATTTGGCATCCCTCCCTGGTTGCCACCATTATTCACACGATGTAAATGTACAACAGCTTCAAAGATAGGTTCGGCATTCTGATCGGTTACCATACCTGTTATTGTACCGCTTCCTGAAAAATTACCTTCCATAGCAAAGTTGATTCCCAGTGCTACTGGATTTTCTACATTTACTTCTACAGCAGTTGCGTTATTAGGATCTTCCTGCATATCATAGTATTGTACTTCACCATCTTCGTGGTAACATTTAAGGTAGTATGTTCCAAATTCAATATTATGGAATGCATAGTGGTGTCCATTTACATTATCTTCAGCTACTGGTTCAATCTCTGGCTCTACTGGCAATTGATCGTAAAGTGCAACTGTATAGCTATTTGGCATCATAACGCCATCTACAAATCCTGCAATCATGCCAAGTTCGGGTGTTTCACCCAAATCGAAATTGATTTCGTGAGCTACTGGATTTTCTATACTCAATTCAATGGCTGTCGCTAAAGCTGGATCAGCAGTATCTTCATAATAAATTGGATCCTGGCCTTCCCAGAAAAGCCCAACATAATAAGTTCCAAATTCTAATTCTGTAAAGGCATAATGAGTAGTTTCTAATTCATATTCTGCAATCGCTTCTGCTCCTGCTTCGGAAGGTAGCATATCATAAAGTTTCACGCTGCCGCTCGGAGGTCCCTCCGGACAACTCCCACATCCCATAACATTACCAATTATTGCTCCCAATTCTGGAGTTTCTAAATTAAAATTAATCTCACTCGCCTGGGGATTTGCTTCTGTTAGTTCGATAGGAGTTGCATCTTCCATGAACAAAACTCCATCATAAAAAAGATGAGCTCCTAATGCTTCTAACTTAACATAATAAGTTCCCAATTCCAATTCCTCGATAACATAAGTACCGTCTTCTACTTCCACGCTTACATGTCCCTGTGGATTGCCTGGTTGTAGAGCAGTAACCGTAAGAACACTATCGGGAAGTTCTGTAGTAACATTACCTGAAATAGTTGCAGCAGAGAGTGCAAATGTTGCCAGAACTGCTAACAAAATCATTAATCGTTTCATAATTTCCTCCTAAATTTAATCGATTTAGCAAAATATAGAGCAATCAGCGTGCCAAACCCATCATTACAGGCAATAATTTTTTAAGAAAGCGCTTATAGCCCTTGGATAAGGGATTAATATCGTTTTAATTTCACAAAATTAATAAAAAGTGAGTTCAACTGTCTGTTACATTATTGAAACGTTTATCACTCAAATACTCGCTCTTTTTGCAAATAATACCGAGCCAACTCTGAAGCAAATAGGATTTAAATAGATATGTATCTTTATTGTTTCTCTGTAACTTTTTTGTTAAGTATGCGGTAGATTTGGGGACGGGGAATATGAGCTTGCTGGCTGGCACGGTGAATATTACCATTATTTTCCGTGATTATTTTTTTTGCAAAACGCCTGTCCAGCTGGTCAACGAATCTTTTGCGATATTTTTTATACTCCTGCCAATCAGAGGGGATTGGCTCATCGGCAGAGAAGAGTTTCAGGTTATCGGTTTTGAGTAAATTCTGCACTTCCAGAAAATCACCCGAGGACATCAGCACTGCCTTTTCCACCAAATTTTCCAGTTGCCGTACATTGCCAGGCCAATTATGATTCAAAAGCAAGCGAGCAGAATCGTTGGAAATTGATTTAATATTTTTGCCGAACTTTTTGTTATATCTTTGCAGAAAATATTCTGCTAACGGCAAAATGTCATCTTTTCTATCCTTTAATGGAGGCATTTTTATAGAAACCACGTTGATACGATAGAAGAGATCCTGGCGAAAGCTCCCTTTTTCCACCATTGCTTCGATATCTTGGTTTGTAGCACAAATAAGTCGAATAGAGATTGGAATTTCTTGGTTGGAGCCAAGTGGTGTGATTACTCTTTCTTGTAGCACTCGTAGCAATTTAGCCTGTAGCACAGCAGGTAATTCGGCTATTTCATCTAAAAACAGTGTTCCGCCATGCGCAGCTTCTATTTTACCTTTGCGATTGCGGTCGGCACCAGTAAAAGCTCCTTTTGCATAGCCAAAAAGCTCGCTCTCCAGCAAGTTTTCAGGAATAGCAGCACAATTAACAGGGATAAAAGGTGCTTCAGCGTTATATTCGTTATGCAACGCTCTGGCAATTAACTCCTTACCGCTCCCAGTAGGACCGGTTATCAACACATTTACGTTATGTTCGCCCACAGTTTTCATAACTTCATAAATTTGTTGCATCTCTTTGCTATTTCCAATAATTTCTGGGAAAATTTGGTTATCAGGTAAACTACGTTGTTGTTGAGTTTTCAAATTTTCTATCTTCTTTGTTTTTTCCAAAGCTATTTTAGCTTGCGCAAAAACGGTTTGCAGTAGATTCTGTTCTACTTCATCAAACCTCCGATCGTTAGTAGTATCGGCATAAATTACACCTTCTATCCTGTTGTTAACAATCAACGGATAGCACACAGCTGTTCTTAAACCTAGCCCAAAAATGCTGGAATGGATATCGAAAGGAATATCTTCCTGCAGGTCATAAAAATATCTAGTTTCACCCAATTTCAGCGTTTCCTGCAGAATTGTAGTACTTATCGAAAGCGTTTCCATGTCGATAGATTCTAACTCCGAGTTTAATCCCACCACAGGTTCTATATTATCTTCTTGAAAAGCAAAAAAGACTGCCCTTTGCAATTTTCCTATTTTAATAATGCCTGCCAAAACTGTCTGCATGGTATTTTGGAAAGTTTCGTTACTGTGTATTTTCGAGATAATTTCCCAAAGCATATCCATACCCGCTTTGGGGGAAGCCACTTGTGTTTCTTTTTTTATAAGTTGGAAAGGAGCAAACGAGTGAAGCTGCTCATATTTGTTAATTTCTGGCCAAAACTTAATTTTATCTACTAGCCCACTCTGCATGATTTGAAAAGCTGTATTCAACAGCAAAAAAATATCGTTTTGCAAGGCCAGGTCTTGCAATTTTTGTAAAACCTGCTCCTGTTGGGAACTCAGTAAAGCTGCCGCCAAATCTTGCAGGTAGCTATTGGGAAGCTGCTCTATAAGCTGATTGGCCTGATAGTAATTTTGGGTACGAATAGAATACCAGAAAATCTCCACCTTTTCATCAGGAGTTAACTGGAATTGCCGGGTATTAATAATTTCATATATTTTTTCACTCAACTTTTCCTCTAAAGCTGCTGCTATATTCAAGCTGGTAATCAGTAGACTGCAGTATAACTGTGCATTTTCCTGCAGTTGTTCATCTTCAATCAATTTCTCAATAATTTGGGGCAGAAGCTCGAATTTACCTAAACCCCATTGCGCCTGCATTCCATATATTTGTGCCCAAATTTCAATGTTCTTTTTCCCAAACTTTGCACCTAGTTCGGCAGCGGTTTGCGCCTGCAGTAAGCTGCGTTTCCATTCAGCCTGGCGTAAAAACACATCTGCCAAATTCAAATGTGCCATAGTGATAAATTGTTTATCGCTGTAGTTTTGAGCTGTTTCCAAAAGCTGCAAAAAAGTTTTCTGAGCACCAGCAAAATTATTATCCTGAACTTCAACCACTCCCAAATTGTTCAATGTACGCAAATAATCCTTATTTTTGTTATTTTCCTTAAAAATTTGCAGTAGATTTTTGTAAATCTCAGCTGCCTCTGCCAATCTTCCTAATTCCTGCAAAACCACTGCTTTATCTGCTGCCAAAACTGCAAATTGCATGTCTTTATCATCCACTTCTATTGCTTCATAGCAATTTAAAGCAGCTTCCAACTTCCCCTGTTTGCGCAAAAGAAAAGCCTCTTTTTTCTGCAGATTTAACGGTAAATCTCCCAATTTTGCTTTCATAACCTGTAAAGTCTGGTAGGCTGAATTGTAATACTCAAGCTGAATATAATTTTCAATATTTTCCTGAAGTAATTCCAATGCCTGCTGTTTTTCACCCAGTAAAAAGGCCAGTTGCATAGCTGTTTTAATTTCTTTATGCTTTTGAGCTAAATCGTATAATTCATTGGCAAATTTTAAGTTCAACTCACCGGAAACCGGCTGGCCTGTATAGATTATAGCATCTCCCTGAAAACTAACCTCTGGCTGAGCTAGAACTTCCCCCAAAGAGTTATCCTTAGCAATTTCTTGCAATAAACTAAGCGGTAATGGAGCAGACATTCGAGAAAGAATAAGGATAAGATCTTTTGTTTGTTGGGAAGCTGACGCATATACACCTATTTTGCTTTGTAACCAGATTCTAGCGAAACCGGGCCGAGCTGGTTGGTAATCTTCAAGCCCAACTTCTATCTGATGCTGGTCAGCAAAAGTTTTCATCTCAGCTTGGCTTACATTTCCCAAATCGCTATAATTTGCTTTTTGCAGTTGCCAAAATTCCTTTTTAGCTGCTAATTTATCAAAAAGTTCTGTGCGAATTTGCGGGTCATCGCGTACCAAAATAATTTGGGAAGCTGATGCCTGTAATAATTGCTCAATTTCATCCTCGGCTATCTTTTCTTCAGATATCTCACCAAAAAATAACTCTGGCTGCCAAACATAGTCTGTTTCTTTTAAAATTACAGCTCTTTTCCGAGTAGACTCTGCCCACAACACAGCTCTATCCAATATTTTATCGATTTCATCGGCATTATCATAATTCAATCTGCCGGTTTCAGTTAGTTGTCTCACCGCTTCATGTTGAGCATCAAACAGTTTGTTGCTTACAAGCTCTTCTTCCAAATATTCCAAATCCAAATTATTTTCCCGAGCCAGCTCATAAGTTACTTCTGCCATGGAGGGCCGCTTCCTAGGCTCCAGAGCCAAACAGCTAACGATCAGCTTATTATCTATATATTTTTTAAAATAGCTCTGCCACTTCTCGTCATCTTGCAAGAGTTCTTTATAAACTTCTAAACCCAAATCTTCTGCTGGCAAATTTCCTGAAATTAGATAAATATATAAAAGCGCCCAGCTAAAAACATCGGCTGCTTGCGAATTTGTTTGGAAAAATATCTTTTCGGGAGCTGCATAGCCCAGACTACCCCGAAAGATTCCATCTTGATATCTAGCAGGAGTTGCTAAACCAAAATCTATCAGCACTGGTTTGCCTTCCCGATCGATCACATTATCTGGTTTCAGGTCGTTGTAACAAATTCCATACGAATGTATCTTGGAAATTACCGAAGCCAGATGGGTCATCCAAACAGAGTGCTTTGCCGGATTGGAAAATGGCTCTGGCTTTTCTCCAGAAACATATTCCAGCTCTAGCTGCCCCTGCTCTTCGTTAAAGCCATAAACCTGCACGACCTGAGCAGAAGCCACAGTTTTAAGGAAGAGATACTCTCTTCTAGCCTGCTCTATGTGGTCTTTTTGAAAATGTTTTACTACTACCTTTTCTCCACTTTGCTTTTGCATCAGCCAAACCTGAGCAAAAGCACCTTCTCCAATTTTTCTTATCTTTTTCATATCTACTAGTTTCATTATTGTTACGTTTCTTGTCAATTCTTTATCCCCACCTCTTGCTGAATACAACTCATTTTTACAAAAACTTCTTGCGTAATTTGTTACTATGTCTCTGGTTTGGTATAATATAAAAGGAGGATTTATGGAGAAGCTTGGTATTTTTACCATTTTATTGCTAGCTTTAGTACTCATCGGTTGTACAGATAACGGGGAACTAACCGTGGTAAATAACAGTAACGATGATGTCTGGTTTAGAATTAATCACGGTAACGAAATTACTTTAGAGGCAAATCAAGATTACGAAAAATCGTGGGAGCTTTCTTCTAATATCTTTGGTGTAGAAGAAAAAGATGTAGAAATTGATTATAGCGGTTATCATGTTTTCACTAGTGACATTGAGTTTTCTATTGAGGCAGGTGAAAGCAAGAAATTCAAGATTTATGCTGATGGCGGAGCCATTACTATTTGGAACAATTCCAATATTTTTTATATCGAAGAAGTTTATATTTCTGATAGTGACGACCAATATTGGGGAAACAACCAAATATCTAGTGATATCGGTCCTGGAGAGAGTATCACTTGGACTGTTAGCCCTGGATTTTGGGATATTCAGCTAGTGGACGATTGGGGCAATGTATTTGTAGCTATGAACGAATATATTGAATTGGATGTAACTACCATCTTCGCATATGATGGCTTCAAAAAAGCTGCTCATCCCGCTGGTGGCAAAAAAGTAGAATTCACTCCTCGAAATAATCCTGGTGAAATGCAAATTGAAATGAAATAGCTTGAATTGCAATAAATTTTAGGCCAGCTACTCCAGCTGGCTTTTTTTATTTTAAAAATTGAACGTATACTGCTGTACAGGTCTGTAACTTTTCCGATGAAAAGGAGTAATGCCATATTTGCGGATAGCGGCCATATGTTCTTTGGTAGGATAGCCTTTGTTTTTGGCAAAATTATACTCAGGAAATCGCTCGTGCAGTTTCAGCATTAAATTATCTCGGTGAACTTTAGCCAAAATAGAAGCAGCAGCTATGGAAGCAAAACGGCTATCACCTTTCACCATTGCTTCTGCTGCACCCAACAATCCCTTTGGCACCCTATTTCCGTCAATTAAACTAAAAATATCCTTTTCTGCCAATTCTGCCACAGCTTGCTGCATTCCCCATAAGGTAGCCTGCAAAATGTTCATTTCATCGATTTGGGCTGGCGATACCTCTATAATACTATATTTTATCGCTTTCTGTTTTATGATTGGAAAAAGTTCTGCTCGCACTTTGGCTGTTAGTTTTTTGGAATCGTTTAGTTTGGCAAACTTATCTCCAGACTGCAATATTACAGCAGCTACTACAACGGGACCGGCGAGAGGCCCGCGCCCAGCTTCATCTACTCCCGCAATCATACCATACTGTTTTCTAAACTTTTCTTCATTTTTGTAGATCATACTATTCATCAATACCTTTTTCTAATACAAAAAACAGACGGAAGAATTTTTTATCTAACTTTTTCAAATTTGCATTTAAATAGTTCTTTTGCCTTTCTGCTTCATAAATCCCAATTAAATCGAATTTTGTCTTCCCTATAAATTCTCTTATTTCGTTTACTGTAAAGATTTTCTGCCTATGAACTTCTTTGTATCTCTTATAAAACCCATGCTTTTTAACAAAGAAATTAAGAGTGGTTTTCTGTTCCCTATTTTCAGGTAAAAACTCACTAATATGCACTATAAATTCATTTTCACTATCTTTGAGGTCAAAATAATTTTCAAAATTTTCTATTGTATTTTTCAGTGTGCTTATATCAAAAACAAAAATACCGCCAGGTAACAAAGTTTCATACACATTTTCTAATAATTGCTTCATCTGTTTCCCATTATGTAAATAATTGATACTATCGAAAAGTAGTAGAACTAAATCATATTTTTTTGCAGGAAGTTTTTGCAGCATATCGTGTTGGAACAGATAAGGCTTTGGCGATTTTGCTGCGGCTACTTTCAACATCTGTGGTGAAATATCGCAAGCATCTATTCTAACTCCTCTTCTTACCAACCTAATTGCTACATTTGCAGTTCCACAAGCAAGTTCCAAACAACTTTTGGGATTACTCTGTTTTTGTTTTATAAAAATACGCAAAATCAGTTTTATCCATTTTTCATAGGGAACATGTTCCATGAATTCATCGTAATATTGTGCAAAAACACTATAATTATTTATTTCTTGCACATCCACCAATTTACTTTCAGCCCAGTACATAGACTGTTCCATGCTTTCAGCACTGGCTCTGCCCTTTCCAGCAATATCAAAAGCTGTTCCGTGGTCAACCGAAGTTCGCACAAATGGCAATCCAAGGGTTACATTCACTCCCCTGTTATCTGCAATCTGCTTGAAAGGAATTAACCCCTGGTCGTGATAAGCGGAGATTATCATATCATAGTTTTGTGCTTTCCTAGCAAAAAAGGCATCGGCCGGAAAAGGACCATCAATACGAATTCCTTGCTTTTGTAATTTTTTAAGAACTTGTTGTAAAATTGCCTCTTCTTCCCCAAAAGCACCTGCTTCACCTGCATGTGGATTAACTGCCAGCATAGCATAACGACTACCAGAAGCGTATTTCTCGGTTTCATTGTATATCAGTCTAAGCTTTCGTTCAATATTGTTTGCTTGGAAAATCTTTGTTACTTCTCGCAATGAGATGTGAGTACTGAGTAAACTAACATTGAAATCTGGACACCAAAAGCTCATTATCACTTCTGAATGAAATTTTCTAGCAAAAAATTCTGTGTGCCCAATAAACTCCGGCTCATTTTTTCTAATTTGCTCTTTGGAAATTGGCGCAGTTACCACGGCATCTATTTGATTTGCTTTAATATCTTGCACACATCTTTCTAAAATCTGCCAAGCTATTTTACCAGATTTTTGGCTTGGTTTCGCACTCTTAACATCTTCATCGTCTATCTCTATCCAATAAATATGGGAAGCTTCCGCAGCCTCTTCCACATTACTTATTTTCCTAATTTTATTTCCGCCAGCAAGTGTGGGCAGTTTTCCATATACCACCCAGCATACCTCTGCATTCAAAGGATAAAAGCGCAGGGCTTTGGCAGTAATTTCTGGGCCAATTCCAGCAGGATCTCCAGTGGTAATTGCTATTCTTTTCATATTTTCTCGCTTTTTACAAAAATTTGTTGATTAATATTCCAAGTTAAGCTATTTTGTCAAAAGAAATTAAATAGCATTAGCTCTATTTGTAGTTTACACCAATTATGGAAATATTATTTTTCTTCGAAAGGAGTCAAAGATGGACAAAATTAAACAAAGTGAATTAGCTGGTAGTTTTTATACAGCTAACCCGCAAAAGCTGCAAAACCAAATTGCCGACTATTTACAAAATGCTAAGTTAGAAAAAAGTTACCAGCATCCATTGGGAATAATCTCACCTCATGCGGGTTATCCCTACTCGGGTAAATGCGCTGCCCACGGTTTCCAAGCTGCAATGAACAAAAACAAAAAGACTGTGGTTATAGTTGCAGCCAGCCATCAATACAACCATTTTGAATATTCAGTGGGAGATTACGATTACTATCAAACTCCGCTGGGTAAAGCTAAAATCAACACGGAAATAGTACAAAAACTGCTGGATTTCCCTCACTTTGAATTTGAAGAAAATGCTTTTTATAACGAAAATTCTCTGGAAATCCAAATACCTTTTATCCAACATTTGAATCCAGATGCAGAGATAGTTCCGATTTTAATAGGTCGCCAGAACAATGAAAACAGCAGCAATTTAGCTAAAAAATTATTCGAGCTTTTCCAAGATAAATTAGCAGAAACCCTGTTTGTAGCCAGTAGCGACCTTTCCCACTATCATAATGCCGAATTAGCTTCTAAAATGGATTCCCAACTTGCAGAATTGGTGAAAAACAAAGATACAGATGAAATAGAAAGACAGATATTCACGCACCAAATTGAAGCTTGCGGTTTTGGTCCCATCCTATTTTTACTACATCTAGCTAAGCTCACGGGGTATAATCAGGTTGACAATTTATGCTACTATCATTCTGGTGATATCAGTTACGATAATAGTCAGGTTGTTGGCTATCTTTCATCTATAATTTATAGATAAGGAAAATATATGAAAAAGTTTAATAGTAATGAGATTAGGCACTACACTGCTGGAGAAGTAGTAATAAAGGAAGGCGATAAATCGGATAAAATATTTCTGATAATTTCCGGTCAAGTTGAGGTTACTAAACTAAACGATAACCAAGCCCGAGTTTACATAGCTACTTTGGATGAAGGCGAAATTTTCGGTGAACTGGGGGTAATACAGGACAGCCCGCGCCAGGCCACGGTAACAGCCAAAACAAATTTAGTGGTAGAGATTATAAAACCTGAAATATTTGAACAGCTTTTGAATACAGAAATAGGCAAAAAAGTTTTTCCAATAATGCAATCTATGGCCGAGCTCATTCGCCAAAATAGTAACCGCTTAACAGAACTTGAACCCAAAACAGAAACCGAAGAAAACTTACGAAATCAGAGATTTGGAAAACTCTTGCTGGTAGCAGACTCTCATCGGGCTGTGCGTGCCTTGAATGGTATGAGCAGTGTCGAGATAAAAAAATTCCCCTTCTATGTAGGAAGATATTCGCAAAAACGCTCGGACGGACTTTTCCATCGCAACAACCTATATCTGCAAGATAAAGCGCCTTACAATATTTCTCGTTCGCATTTTGTACTTCAGCGTAGCTTCGGAACTTACTATTTCCAAGATCAAGGTAGCGCTACTGGCAGTATTGTGAATAAAGAAAAAATCGGTTCTCATCGTAATAAACGGAAAGTGATTTTGGCCTCTGGTGAAAATACTGTTTATCTGGGCCCTAAAGATGCTAAGATAAAATTTAAAATAATAATTTAATATGAAACAAGAACATAAAGATTTTCTACTGAAGCTAGCCCGTAACACCATAAAAAATAAGCTGTATGGCAGTTCCGAAAAATTGGAATGCCCTGCAGATGATTTCTATAAGAAAAAACGCGGAGCTTTTGTAACTTTGCATAAACATGGCCAATTACGTGGTTGCATAGGTTATATAGAAGGTATAAAATCCATCTACGATACTATAAAAGAAATGGCAATAGCCGCTGCCTTCCAAGATCCGCGCTTCCCAGCTTTGCAGAAAGATGAATTAGACCAAATTGACATTGAGATCTCTCTTCTTACTCCACTAGAAAAAGTAGAATCCAAAGAAGATATAAAAATTGGTAAGCATGGCCTGCTGATACGGAATGGCTTCAATTCCGGGTTATTGCTACCTCAGGTGGCTACAGAATGGAATTGGGATGTAGAGACTTTTTTAGAGCAAACTTGCCGCAAAGCTGGCCTGCATGGAAATTGCTGGAAAGAAAGCAGTACCCAGATTTTCCGCTTCAGTGCTGAAATATTTAGTGAAAGCAGAAAAAATAGTTGACAGGCTAACTGTTAATAAAGTTTTTTGCTTTTGCGCGGTAGCGGGAATAGCTCAGTGGTAGAGCGCAACCTTGCCAAGGTTGATGTCGCGGGTTCGAGTCCCGTTTCCCGCTCCATTTTTTATATCAGGCGACATCGCCAAGTGGTAAGGCAAGGGTCTGCAAAATCCTTATCCCCGGTTCGAATCCGGGTGTCGCCTCCATTGATAAGTGTTTTGCCGGAGTGGTGGAATTGGTAGACACAAGGGACTTAAAATCCCTCGGTATTTCAATACCGTGCCGGTTCAAGTCCGGCCTCTGGTACCATATTAGCCGTTCATTGGAACGGCTTTTTTTTATTTCAAACGTAGTTGCAAACTTCCTTTTTCCCAAAAAATATACACTAATATTGCTAATAACACCAAATTGGAAAGAATCAGCACAGTATCCCAAAAGGTAAACTTGTGTTTTCGCAGATAAGTTCGTTCTGCCTGCAAACCCCGACTTTCCATGCTTAATCCGGCATAATAAGCATAACGCCCAGCACTAACCAAAACAGGAAAAATAAGCAGTAGCGATAATTTCTTCTTTTGAAAACGCATTTTGTAGGCTAATCTTATTCTTTGAAACTCCTGACGCATAAAACTGAAAGCATTAAAAGTAGCTAAGAGGGCAAAACCAATGCTCACCGGCAATTTCAGGTTTCGCATCAATGAATACACAAAATCATCGTAATCTATTCCCAATAAATAGGAAACAGAGATAAACGAAAGCACAAACGTGCGCACAGTTAAAAACACAGCATTATGCCAGCTGGTATCGTAAATAAGCCGACTTCCTATCTGGAAGAGAACCTGGCTATTTGCCGTTAATTTGGAATTTATAAGAACAGAAATAAACACAGAAATAAGCGGTATTGCCAGCACTAATAAAAAAATCCCCAAAAATTTGTAGTTCAAATTCCTTACCAAATTTAAATTAATAAATGCCAGTGCGCAAACCAGCAGCAGAAAAACGCTATTTTCGGCAAATAGAGCAGGCAAAATATACAGCAAAGCAATAAAAAAGATACTTACGTCATTAATCTTTTTGCTGTTCATATAATTTTCCGTCTTTTAATGCCAAAATTCTGCTACAAACAGCATCCAAAAAAGGTCTATCGTGACTTACAATTATAAAAGTTTTACCTGCTTTTTGCATTTTTGCCAAAAGCTCTATCAAGATCTCTTTATTCTTTCTATCCTGACCAAAAGTAGGTTCATCCCATAAAAATATCTGGCGCTCCAATTTCTGCTGGATAGCTAAAGAAAGTCGTCTTTTCTCACCTTCGGAAAGATTGAAAGGATTATTATTAGCAGAATTTTTCAGCAGAAATTTTGCTAAAACTGTCAAATCGTTCTGTACTTCCTTAGCCGCTGTTTCGTACAAAAAGTGATTTTCGGGATTTTGGAATAACAAGCCTACTAATTTATAAAGCTCTTTATAATGATATTTATTGATTTTTTTGCCAAACACTACAATTTTACCTGAATTTGGCTTTAAAATAGCTGCCAGCAATTTAAGCAGTGTAGATTTACCAGCTCCGTTCCTACCAACTATGCCAACTATTTCTCCCTGTTTCACCTCCAAGTTCAAACCTGTCAAAATCGGCTTTTCTGGTTTATAAGCAAAATTCAATTCTGAAATTTCCAATATGGTTTTTCCTGTAGAGACAAGCTGTAACTTGGGAAATTTATAATCCCAGTCGATCTGCTGTAGTGGAATTTGCTGCACTATTCCCTGGTTATCTATCCACAAAGAGCGATCGACAACTTTTTGTAAATATTGCAGATTATGTTCCACAATCACGATAGTTTTGTTATGCACTATTTGGTTAAAAACCTCTATAAAATGCTGAGCAGAGTCCGGATCCAGAAAGGCTGTAGGTTCGTCGAATAAAATAACCTGGGGCTGCATTAGCAAAATAGAGAGTAGGGCAATTTTTTGTTTTTCGCCACCTGAAAGTTCACTTACCTGGCGTGATAAAAGCTCGCCTATTCCAAAAATTTTGGCATATTCGGTTATCTTTTCTTTTATTTGATAAGCAGCAAATTCCAGATTTTCCATGCCAAAAGCTAACTCCTGCCAAACTGTTCTGCTTAGCATCTGCGCAGCAGGATTTTGAAATAGAAAACCTATCTGAGCTTTTTGTTTTCTACTAAGTTGGCTAATCGATTGGTTGCGAAATAGTACCTCACCCGTCATTTTCCCATAAATGGTATTTGGTAAAAAGCCCTTCAGCGCATACAAGAGGGTAGATTTACCGGAACCAGAAGGCCCGCGCAACAACAGAGTCTCATTTTCGTTAATAAAATTGGTTCCGCTGTAAACTAAAACACTCTTACTATTGGGATATTGAAACTGGAAATCTTTAATTTTGTATAATTCACTCAAAACTATCTCTCATTATAGCAAATTGGTTCAGAATACCAGTTTTTTTCAGGCGATCGGCAATAAATCTGGAAAGCAGAGCTGCCAAAAATGTTCCTGTAATAAGGAAACAGAGAAATTGGGTTAGCACGTAGGAAGATTCCAATAAATACCATTTTTCCCAAAAATAGGAAAGGAAGAACGATGAAACTGCTGAGATCATACCGGCAATCATCAGATAGAAAACACTCCATTTTTTATAGCGCAGGGCTAAGAAGAAAATCTCCACAAAAATAGCCTGCCCGAAGCCCCAAATAAGCGAAGTAAGCCCCCAGCGGGCGATAAAACCCTGCACAAATGCAGCGGCGGTTTCACCCAAAAGTGCACTGCCCGGCTTCCTTATAATGTAAGGGAAAAACACAGCTCCCATTAACCAAATTCCCGTCATTAAATTTTCCAAAGCTAAAGGTTTTAAAACCGGTTTCAGCAGATCGTACACAAAAGTGTATCCCCACCAGAAAACTCCCATGGCAGCAGCAACTACTGCTATAAATACAATTTCAGTTATTTTTAGTTTTTTCATTTTTCTACCTGCAAGAGTAAAATTATATCCAGCATTTTTACGTCAACTGATTTTGATTTATTCATTAATTCTTGACAATTTCACACTTTTTTTCTTGAGTAAAATTTTAAGAATGCGTATAATATATTTATAATATTTTATTTGTTTGTTTTTTTAGATATTTGTAACTGCTTTTTTCGTATGCAATTATTACAGTTTTCGTCCCCTTTTAATATTTTTATCGTATATATATATATAGAAGGATTGATTAATAGCAAAAAGAGAAGGAAATTATGCTAAAGAAAATCAATTTATTATGTTTATTATGTATTATTTTTATTATCGTCGTATCATGTGAGTCAAAAACACAAATCACACAGAATGAAGACAATCTAACAATCAAACAAAGTGTTAATTCTGTTCAATGTCATAATCTTATATTCGATAATTTAACTAACAGCGATATTAGTGAAACCTATATTTATCAAGGACTATTATCGGAAAATAAGATTCAAGCTATTTTAGATACTTGTATTATTTCTTTAAAAAAAGATACCAATCTACAATTTGATAGTGAATCGGTTAGAAATAAAATCATTAGTTTTTATGAAGATTACTATATACAAATAGATAATAATTCATACTTAGATGCCAATATACTAAATTGGGATTATTCTGATAACATATTGCCGCCCAATGTCTTGGAATTATTACCAATAATAAATTCTTATAAAAACAAAGATAGCATATCCGATATTCTTGCTGATATTAATAATTTACACCAGAATACTAATTATCCAGAATTAAATGCTGCTTTTTTTGATGTTTTTTATTCAGAATATAACGGTAACCCTAATCCTTCTTATTATGGTATGGGTTCATCTCTTGCAGATTCATTTGGCATTATTATTGGCGGTGCAGCAGGTGGAGGTGCCGGCTGGATAACAGGCCCAATTGTTGGAGCGGCGGCATCATACGTCTATGATTATTTTTATCCAGAAGCTATGTAATTTTTTATATACATAGATTAAAATGAGTTATGAAATATGAAAAAGACTTAATAGATTAAAAACAAAGGAGGTAAACTTGTTTTGGAAATATTTAATTGTACCAGTTATAGGTACTATAATCCTTATCATCCTCTCCGAACTGCAGAATCCCAAGAAACAGGTTGATAAAAAATTCGGGAAGAAATTTACGCTCGATTTTCCCTATACCCTGAAAGATTTTTATAAAATCGTATCTCAACTGGTGGCTGATAAGCATTTGAAATTAGAATATCTGGAAGAAAACCAGGTTGTTTTAACCGGCATTATCTCAATATTTTCCGCTAACTACTTTTTTATTTTAATTTTCAAGGAAGATAAACTGGAGGTTGGCGTAAGAGGTAAAAACATCCTCGCCCCTCTTTCTGTTGCTGGTAAAATTCCTAATAGGTTCATCAGTAAGCTAAAATTACTGATCGAACTACTATAATTAAGCCCAATCTGATGGCATAAACTTTTTGGTGAAAAGTAGATTCCTAATAATTGTTTTGACAATCAAACACCTAAGATGGATTTTTGTTTTGTAGCCTCTGTTGTTCTTTAAAGCACAAATTTAGGTAAAATTAGGGGTGCCTCTGGTAGTAGAGGTTGAGATCATACCCTTGAACCTGATCTGGGTAAAACCAGCGGAGGAAAATTTTAGAAAAGCCATAATTCCACATTCGCTGGTATTATGGCTTTTTGTGTTAAAGGAGGACTAAAAATGAAAAAAAATGTGGTTTTATTGCTGTTCATCTTAGCAGTACAAGTTATTTTTGCCGATACAATTTGGGGCAAAATAACCGACAGCAAAACCCAGGAACCCATCGTTTCGGTTGGTATTACTATCGACCAGGCCGAAAAACTCGCCTACAGCGATGAAGAGGGCAAATTCCTCTTCCGAGACATACCTGCAGGTGACTATGAACTTAATTTTAAAAGAATTGGTTATCAGGAAAAGACGATTGCAATTACTGTTCCGCTGGAATCTAGCCTAAATATTCAGTTAATACCCAAACCTACTAGGCAAGCAGGCATAAAAGTAGCAGCCACCAGAGCTAAACCGCGGGAAACTCCGGTTACTTTTTCCAATTTATCGAAAAACGAGATACAAAAGAGTAATTACGGCCAAGACTTGCCTTTGCTTATCGATGAAATGCCCAATGTTTATGCTTATTCCGATGCTGGCAGTGGTATGGGATATTCCTACCTAAAAGTACGGGGTTTCGATCAAAAACACATTGGTGTGATGATAAACGGAATTCCCTTGAACGATCCGGAAGATCATCAAGTTTATTGGATAGATATGCCCGATCTGGCTGAAAGTATCGACAACATTCAATTCCAACGTGGCGTAGGAAGCTCGCTGTACGGCGTTTCCGCCTTTGGCGGTTCACTAAACCTGCAAACCAGCAGCTTCCAGCAGAAAGATAAATTCGAGCTATTTTCTAATTACGGCAGTTACAACTCCTATAAAGTGGGAGCGAAATTCAACTACAACTTGTCCCCTAAATGGAACCTGAACTTGCGCCTTTCCAAAATGGAATCGGACGGCTATCGAGATAACTCTGCCAGCGAGTTATGGTCTTATTTTACTAATATAACCCGTAAGTCGGAACATTCGCTTACTGAATTGAATTTTTATGGTGGTAATGAACTAACTCATGCTGCCTGGGATGCATCTTCTGAAGCGGATTTACAAGAAAATCACCAGCATAATCCTATTACTTACAAAAATGAAATAGATGATTTTGATCAACCTCATTTGGAACTTCATCAAAGCTATCAACTGAATTCTAAATTAAATTTGGATAACAGCCTATTTTATATTAAAGGAAAAGGTTATTATGAACAGTTGGAAGATGACGAAGACCTGTGGGAATATGGTCTTTGTAGTGAACCTGACAGCTTGGAATCTGATTTGGTTCGACAAAAATGGGTTGAAAAAAATCAATATGGCTGGGTAGGTAGAATGAACTGGCAACATAGGCAGGGCGAACTAACGCTGGGTAGTTATCTGAGCTTATTTGATAGCGACCACTGGGGCAAAGTAGAAAAACTGCTTAACCCACCCGCGGCTGTAGAAGATTTCCAACCTGGACAACATTACTACAACTACACCGGCGATAAAAAATATCTCACCTTTTTTGCTAATGAAGAATATAAGCTGAACCCTAAACTTAACCTGATGTTAAACCTTTACTACCAGTACATCACCTATGAATTCCAACAAAAAGAAGAGGGCAACTTTAGCGGAGCTCTGTTGAATTCTTACGAAGTTGATTACAGCTTCTTTAATCCTCGTTTTGGTGTGAACTACAACCTAAATGAAAATTGGAATATTTACGGAAATATTTCGCAAGCTCAACGTGAACCAACCGATGACGAACTATACGACACCTGGGATGGCCCCGATGATCTGGGAGTACAACCTTTATTTTCCACAGTAGATACAGTTTACACAGCAAGTGGCCAAATCGATCATTTAAAATGGCAAGATCCGCAGGTGAAACCGGAAAAACTGATCGATTATGAACTGGGTTTTGGTTATCAAACCCCAGACCTACTTTTCAAAGTCAATCTGTTTTGGATGAATTTCCGGGACGAGATCGTTCCCTACGGCACGGTTGATGATGATAGCCAGCCAATCCGCGGTAATGCCGACAAAACGGTACATCGCGGCATAGAACTATCTTTGAACAGCTATCTACCTTATAACCTGGCTTTTTCAGGTAATTTTTCCTACAACGATAACTATTTTGAAGAATTCACTATGTATGATTGGGATGAAAATGGGAATACGGTAGCGCTTGATTTCAGCGGCAACCAAATAACTGGTTTCCCTAATATTCTAAGTTCGGGAAAACTTTCCTACCTGGGTAGTAACTTCGAAACAGGCTTACAACTGCAATACGTGGGTAAACAGTACCTGGACAACACCGAGAATGACAACAGAGTGGTAGATCCTTACACTTTGGTTAATTTCAATTTTAACTACGATTTAACCCAGCTGTTCGATTTAGCAAATGTAACACTAACTTTGCACGCTAACAATTTATTGGACAAGGAATACGAAACTTCTGGCTATTATGATGCTTGGGCGCAGGAAAATTACTATTATCCTGGGCCAGGACGTAACTTTATGGCTGGTTTAAGAATGAGTTTCTAGCTATTATTGGGGACGGCTTCTAGCTGTCCCCTTTTTCGAATTCGCTAATAGTGCCTGCATAAAAAGGTTGTACCATAGCAGGGGCAATTTCCAATAAAATAGCACCTTTCTTATTGATGCCTTTGCTTACACCAGTGAATTTATCAAAATCTGTATCTAAAGTTATTTTTTTGTTTTTTAGTAGTGAAAATTGATTGAAATAGGCTGCATCTAGTTTACCGGTTTCCATTAATTCAGGTAAATTCATCGCAAAAATATCGGAAAATTTGGTCAGGATCGTCGTATTATCTATTTCTTTTGCTGTTTCCCTCCGCAGAGTGGTTGCCAAATCTGTGATGTCTTCTTCTAAATCAGTAAAGTTTGTGTTCAAGCCTATTCCCACGATATGATATTTATATTTATCCAAATACTGAGTTAGAATTCCACCCACTTTTTTGCCATTACAGTAGAGATCATTGGGCCATTTTAATTTGAATTCCTGTTCAGGAAACATATCTTGCAAAACTTTGTGCATACAAATGCCTGCGTAAACGGATAGGCTGCTATTTACATTCAAGCTATATAAACCAACCGAAAACCAAAGCCCACCAACAGGTGAAAACCAGCGATTTGACCTGCGGCCTCTACCTCCGGTTTGTTCATTTGCCAATATTAGGAAATTACCCACAGCGCTGCGCTGTTTAATTAATTTCTCAGCTTGTTTATTTGTGCTATTTAAACTGCTATAAGTATAAATTTCATCGTAAAAGGAATGTTCAAAATTTGGCATACTTCTCCTAGATAATCAGCATCGCATCGCCGTAGCTAAAAAAGCGATATTTTTTCTCTACAGCTATTTTATATGCATTCATTATGTTTTCGTAGCCAGCAAAAGCCGAAACCAGCATCAACAAAGTGGATTCAGGCATGTGAAAATTGGTAAGCAAGCCGTCAATTATTTGTATTTTCTTACCGGGATAGATAAAAATATCGGTCCAATGCGAGCCGGCTTGCACTCGGTTGTTTTCGGCAAAACTTTCCAGAGTACGAGTGCTGGTGGTTCCCACTGCGATAACCCGCCTACCTTCATCTTTGGCCAAGTTAATGCGTTGAGCTGTATGCTGGCTTATTTGGCAGTGTTCACTGTGCATCTTATGATATTGGATATCATCTGTTTTCACTGGCCGAAAAGTGCCTAAACCAACATCCAAGATAACTTCCACTATTTCCACCCCTTTTGCTGCCAATTCTGCCAAAATCTGCTGTGTGAAATGCAGACCAGCGGTAGGCGCCGCCACCGAGCCGCGAACTTTTGCATAAACCGTCTGGTAGGTTTGCTTATCTTTATCTTCGGCTTCTCTTTTGATGTATGGAGGTAGTGGCATTTTGCCGTATTTTTCCAAATTATCCCAAAAATCTCCCTGCCAGTTGAATTTCACAATACGTGCTCCCTCTTGGGCATAATCGATAACCTGGGCAGTGAAATCTTTGGCAATCTCCACCCTTGAACCAATTTTTAATTTTCTACCAGGTTTTACTAAACATTCCCAGCTATCACTACTTTTCTGGTTTAACAGAAAAATCTCCACTTTAGCACCGGTAGTTTTATGCCCAAGCAGTCTGGCTGGAATAACTTTGGTTTTGTTAAGCACCAGCACATCGCCTTTATGGAAATAGTTAGTTATTTTTTTAAACTTGGTATGCTCTATTTTGCCCGTTTTTCTATCTAAACATAGTAAAAGCGACTCATCTCGTTTATCTTTGGGATACTGCGCTATCAATTCTGGGGGTAAGTGATAGTAATAACTACTTTTTTTGGTAAGGAATTTTTTCGCCATCTCTTAATATTGCTCTGAAGTGCCCAAAAATTATTTTACTTTCCAATAACATGGGAATTTTGTATTCATCGTTAGTTAGCCAAATATAGATATTACCTGTCTGTTTGAAAATCGCTTCGCCTTCCAACTTTGGCTCTATTTTAAAGCACTCGAGCTCACCAAAATCAGTTTCGATATTTTCTAAATCTTGAACGAGCACTAGCGCCTTGTAGCTACTTCCGTCTACAGCTACATTGATCTTCAGTGTATCGCCAACTGCAAATTCCTGGGTTCTAAACCAATAAAAGGCGCTTAAAATATCGTGAGTATTCTCTGGAATTTCCAACTTGGTGTTATTGAATTTGCGCTTTTTATAACTATATTTCATATACATAGTATAATTTAGTTCCGGATAATAAAGATGGATGCGATTTTGCCGATAGGACCCCTCTTGCAGTCTTTTCCAAAATTTGTAACTATATTGGGAATTTTGGGCAAATACAGAAGTTATTTCGTCTCTAACTTTGTAAATATTATCGAAAAATTTATTGGTTTTGGCCAAAGAAGTCACTTTTATTGCTGGTTTTTGAAAGTAGGAAGTATCGCTAGCGGTTAAACTGGCGTGTCCAGCTGGAATAAGACCATATTTAACTTCAAACTGCAATTTTTCACCTATTTCGTAAGCCGAAACTATTTGCAGAGAAAATAAAACCAGCAAAATTAGAAAAATCTTTCTCATAACTTGCCGCCTGTTACGAAAAATTCTTCACCTGTAATGTAGCTGTTCTCTTCCGAAATAAGAAACCGACAGAGACCGAAAATATCTTCGAAAGTAGCACACCTTTTCAAAGGTATCTCCTTTAATTTTTCTTTATAATATTCTTCCCGGAACTTACGATAGCTCTCTGAAAAATGACTCTCGTCAATTTTTATAGGCCCTGGCGAAATTGTATTAATAATTATTTTATCTGTTGCTTCTTCCACCGCTACCGAACGACACAAATTGGAAATTGCTGCTTTGGAAGCGGAGTAAGCTGTACCACGTGGGAGGCCAATGCGCGAAACATTGGAACCAAACAGCACAATACGCCCATATTTTTTTTGCTTAAAATAGGGAAGCACGGTTTTTAGAATATTGTAAGTTCCCATTATGTTTACCATTAAAATACGCTGCCACAGGTGTTCATCGGTATTTACCAAAGCTTGAAAATCGTGGCTACGGGCGGTGCTGGTGTGAATAAGTTCGGTAGGTTGCCAGCCTGTTTGCTCTATTATTTGATCAAATTTTTGCTTCACCCTTTCCAATTTACTCAGATCGGCTGCCAAAACCCTAACTGTTTGCGGATTAGTAGCTTCCAAATCTTCTATACGCTGTTTATTTTTGTGTACTATTAATATGAGTTTACGCCCCCGCTGCAAAAACCTGCTAGCTAAATAGGAGCCAACATTACCATTAGCACCTGTGATTATTAACGTTTTATTTCCCATAAACAAAATCCAATATTTTATTTGCTACCATAAATTTATCACCAGTTATTTTTTCTAGCTTCTTTTCGTTTAGAATTATTACACTTGTATCATCTTGGCCGCTTACCTGCAAATTATTTATCACGATGCAATCCAAATTTTTCTGTTGCAGCTTTTTCTGGCCATTTTGCACCAAATTTTCCGATTCAGCAGCAAAACCAATAAGTTTTTGATTTGTCTGTTTTTGCTCTCCCAGAGTTTTTAAAATATCAGGAGTTCTTTTTAGCTTCAATTCCAGTTCATTTTCTGTTTTTTTTATTTTTTGCTGGGAAATTTTGGCCGGAGTAAAATCGCTAACTGCAGCTACCATAAAAGTTGTATTATAATTAGGAAAATCTTGTTGCACTTGTTCGTACATTTGGGAAGCAGTAAGCGCTGGAATACTTTCTATATATTCAGGTGGAGTTTGTTCCAACTTGCTATGCACCAGTTTAACTTGTGCACCTCGAATATGAGCAGCTCTAGCCAGTGCTAAACCCATTTTGCCACTAGAAAAATTACTAATAAAGCGCATAGGATCTAATTTTTCTACACTGGCCCCTGCTGTTATCAGAATTTTTTGGCCAGTAAGATCTGGGTTATATTCCAGATAGGTGCGAATATGGTAGATAATCTCCTGTATTTGCGGAAATCGGCCTTTACCCTCGTAACCGCAAGCCAGTGTACCCACCTCAGGCTCCATGAACAGATACCCTTTTTCCTTTAAATTTTGCATATTCTCTTGCACAATGGGGTTTTCGTACATGTGAATGTTCATAGCTGGAACAATAAATTTAGGTGCTTGGCAAGCCATAATGGTCGTACTCAGAAGGTCATCAGCTATCCCATTGGCTGTTTTTCCTATAATGTTGGCAGTAGCAGGAGCAACCACCATAAGATCTGCCCAATCGGCCCAAGTTATGTGCTGAATATAGCCTTTGAACATATCCATAGCAACCGGTTGTCCCGAAAGAGTTTCCAAGGTTAGGGGTGTAATGAACTCAGCTGCTGATTTTGTCATTATCACCTTAACATCGGCACCCTGCTTTTTCAGTTTACTTACCAGATCTACAGCTTTATAAGCAGCTATACCACCTGTTATTCCCAATAATATCTTTTTACCTTGCAACATATCGACCTCAAATCAGTGTTTTACATACATTTTTGGCTTAAAGCCTATTTTGTAAAGATTTTTATTCTATTGACACTTTTAAATAAAAATAGCTAAATGGAATAAAGTGAGCAAGGAGGAAAAGTGAAAAGATTAGTTACAATTTTAATAATTCTTACAGTAGCAGCCGTGTTATTGGCTGAAAACTCCGATTTGGAAACCACTTTGGACAACTTATCGGGTCAAGCAGCCAAAAGTTATGTTTCACCGATAGTGTCAGCCTTTGGTTCCAACATGAATGGTGGCTGGTTCCATAATGCGCCTAAAGCAAAATTTCTGGGTTTAGATTTTGAATTTGGTGCAATTTTTATGGGAAGTATGTTCCAAGATGAGAACCAACATTTTAATACCAGTGGTAAATTTCGTTTTACCAAAGACCAAGCAGAGATACTCATCGAAGATGTAACACTTCCTGAAGAACATCGCCAAATGCTTATCAATTCAATTATCACTCAAGATTTTACAGTTGATATGAACGGCCCAACTGTTATTGGGCCTGAAGATGAAAATGTACAGATCATCTTTAATGGTGAGACTATAAGTTATGAATTTGAGGGTCAAACATATCAGCAAGATATCTCTCCTGAAACTTTTGAATTAACTCAGGTAACCGGGCTTATGGAAGATCCACCTTTACTTCCGCTTTTCACTCCCCAATTAAGTATTGGAACTGTTTGGGGAACCAGGGCAACTTTCCGCTATCTGCCAGCTATGGAAATAGATAAAGAACTAGGCGAATTAAGTTATTTTGGTTTTGGTGTAGAACATAACATAAAATCGTGGTTAATGGTGCCGCTACCAGTGGATGTTGGTTTTGCCTTTAACACTCAAACGATGAAATTGGGTGATATTGTAGAAGCCAGCGCTATTTCAGGAGGTTTTAATATAAGCAAACAATTCGGACCGGGAATGTTGAGTATTACACCTTACGGAGGATTTATGCTGGAAAGTTCGAATATGGAATTTAAATATGATTATGTACTGCAAGCGGCCGATAATCCTACCGAGGAAGAACTTGTTCAGCAAATTAAATTCGATTTAGATGGCGATAACACCTATCGCTTTATAGTTGGATTCAATGCAAAAGTTGGAGCTTTTAGCTTTAATGCCGATTATAATATTGCAGATTATAATTCATTCACCACTGGCATTGGTATAAGTTTCTAAATATAGCAAAGCCTGTTACTTTTAAAAGTAGCAGGCTTTTAGAATTTATTATGAATTGCAAAGAAATAATTCTCTCTCGCAAAAGTATCCGAGATTTTAGTTCTACACCTGTTCCAGCAGAAGTAATCGACGATATGATAGTGGCTGCGCAAGTAGCTCCTTCCTGCCAGAATAAACAGCCCTGGCGCTTTATCTTCGTAGATGATCCTAATTTGATAAAAAAATTGGCACTGCAAAGTGGTTTTATTGGAACAGTGAATTTTTTCATTAAAAAAGCACCGCTGGTCGTTGTAGCTTGTGCCAATCCCAAAGATAGCTGCCACTTAAACCAACAGCCTTATTATCTGGTAGATGTGGCAATCGCCTTCCAACAAATGATGCTGATGGCCTGGCATCATGGTGTTGGCAGTTGCTGGTTGGCTGCTTTCAATGAACAACAGGTAAAAAATATTCTGGGTATCCCTGAAAAGACCAAAATTGTAGCGATGAGTCCTTTTGGCTATCCCAAACAAAAAAAATCATTCTACTCTAAAACTGTTTCTAAATTTGCCAGAAGTAAACACCGACTTCCCAAAAAGAAAATTGTATCCTTCCAAAAATGGAATTTCTAAATTTATCCTTCTTCTAATTAACCTTCTAATAATGAATTAAAATTAGCACCTTCTTTGCGTAGCTTAAAATGTTTGACACAAAATCACACTCACAGTTTTTTAAAGGAAGTAAAGTAGCAAAATATAAAGCAACTTTATCTTTTTTAAATATAATAACTTAGAAGGATTAGCAATGAGTTTTGTACATTTGCACAATCACACTCAGTATAGTATATTGGACGGTGCCTGCCGAGTAGATAAAATGATTGATTTGGCTTTGAAAAACAATATGCCAGCTGTTGCAATAACGGATCACGGCAATATGTACGGAGCTATTGATTTTTACAAAACAGCCCAAAAAAAAGGCATCAAGCCTATTATTGGAATCGAAACTTACATTATAAACGGAGCACTGGGAACAGAAGAATCTAAGAAAGAAAGGCGCTACCATCTGGTTTTGTTAGCCAAAAATTTAAAGGGTTACAAAAACCTAATGCAACTTTCATCCATTGCCTATTTAGAAGGTTTTTATTATAAACCCCGGATAAATAAATTACTTTTACAGCAATTTTCGGAAGGTTTGATCTGTCTAAGCGCTTGTATTCAAGGTGAAATTCCCAATTTATTACTACAGGGCCGGCAACAAGAAGCTGAAGAAGCTTTGGAATTTTATAAATCTACCTTTGGTGACAATTTTTATCTGGAAATTCAAGATCACGGCCTGGAAGATGAAAAAAATGTATATCCCAAAATTATCGAGCTAGCCCAGAAAACAAATACCGAGCTGGTGGTAACCAACGATTGCCACTACTTGGAAAAGGAAGACTACCAAGCGCATGATGTGCTTTTATGCATTCAAACTGGTAAAACCCTAGACGACCAGAACCGCATGAAATATGAATCTCCTGAACTTTATTTTAAGAACGAAGCAGAAATGCGCCAGCTGTATCCCAATTTGCCGCAAGCTTATGAAAATACGGTGAAAATTGCTGAACAAATAAATCTGGAACTGGACTACAATGATTTTTTATTACCCGAAGTAGACGTACCAGCCGAATTTGCAGATATGCAAGCCTTCCTAAAAGCACTTTGCTACGAAGCTGCCAAGAAAAAATATAGCGAGGTGACTGAAACAATTTCAAAACGCATCGATTATGAGCTTTCAGTTATTCATAAAATGGGTTTTGATGGCTATTTTTTGGTGGTGAAAGATTTGGTAGATGCTGCTAGAAAGATGGATGTTCCGGTAGGACCCGGACGTGGTTCAGCAGCAGGAAGCATAGTTTCCTATCTTTTGGGAATAACCCAGATCGATCCACTCAAATATAATCTCTTTTTCGAACGTTTTTTAAATCCTGAAAGAATTGGAATGCCCGATATCGACATCGATTTCGATGCCAACGACCGCAGCAAGATGATAGATTATGTAGTGCAAAAATATGGTCGTAGCAGCGTAACTCAAATTGTTACCTTTGGAACTCTGGGCGCTAAAACTGTAATAAAAGACGTAGCCAGAGTAATGAAAGTGAAAGCTTCGGTAAGCAACGAAATCACCAAACTTATTCCAGACACACCCAAAATTACACTCGAACAAGCTTTAAAAGAATCTCCAGAATTCAAAGAATTTATGCAGCAAAACGATCTCTATAAATCTATTCTAAAATATTCACAAGTTTTAGAAGGTTTAGTACGTCATATTGGAATTCACGCTGCTGGCGTGGTTATAGCTCCCGGAGATCTAAAAAATTATGTACCTCTGGCTATAACCACACAGAAAGGCTCTGACCCAGTAGTTGTGGTTCAATACGAAGGTAAATGGCTGGATGAGCTGAAAATGCTGAAGATGGATATTTTGGGATTAAAAACTCTTAGTATCATCAAAAAAACTCTCCAACTCATTGAGAAATCACAAAATAAGCAGGTAGATATAGAAAATGTAGATCTTACCGATAAAAAGTCTTATGAACTGCTAGCAAATGGCCAAACCGACGGAGTTTTTCAATTTGAATCTGCCGGTATGAAAAAATACTTATGCGAATTAAAGCCCAATCAATTTGAAGATTTAATTGCTATGGTGGCTCTCTACCGTCCGGGCCCAATGCAGTTCATTTCCGATTATATCGACCGTAAACATGGTAGAAAAAAGGTTACCTATATCCATCCACTTATGGAAAATGCTTTAAAAGAAACCTACGGGGTAACAGTTTACCAAGAGCAGGTGATGCAGGTAGCCCGCGATCTGGGCGGTATGAGTGGCGCAGAAGCAGACACCCTGCGTAAAGCTATGGGTAAGAAAAAACGGAACTTGATGGCCAAACTGAAGGTGAAATTCGTCGATGGCGCTCGCCAAAATGGTGTACCAGACCATATTATCGAAAAAATTTGGAGTAACTGGCAAGAATTTGCCAAATACGCTTTCAATAAAAGTCATGCCACCGCATATGCCTATGTTGCCTTCCAAACAGCTTACCTAAAAGCGCATTATCCAGTTGAATTTATGGCTGCCTTACTTTCTTTAGAAAACAATCCCACCAAGATTCCCTATTTCATAGATGAATGTAAAAATATGGGTATAGAAGTTATTCCACCCAGCATAAACCGCAGTGAATGTGAATTTGCTGTTCATAAAAACAAAATTTTGTTTGGGTTAAAAGCTATTAAAAATGTGGGTATGGCAGCTATCGATTCTATTTTAGCAGAAAGAAAGAAAAATGGTGCCTTTGATAATATCTTTAATTTATGCAACCGCATAGATGCAATGTGCGTGAATAAAACCGTGTTAGAGAGTTTGATTTCAGCCGGAGCTTTAGATGACCTGGAAGGTACTCGTGCTGAAAATTACGCTGCAATTGAAAGAGCTTTGGATTATGCCAGTAATGTACAAACAGAAAAGAAGCGCGGGCAAATTATGCTGTTTAATTCATTTGAAGATGATGACAACTCTGACTATATGCCCAAATTGGAAACAGTGGAACCTTGGAGTTTAAATTTTAAACTAAAACAAGAAAAACAAGTGCTGGGTTTTTATTGGTCAGGACATCCTTTAAATAAGCATAAAAAAATATTAGATTTATTGGTGAACAGCAAAGCTAAATATGCTGAGCAAGATAACAAAAAACTACCTAACCAGATTTACATCGCTGGGGTGGTAGCCGAGATAACCAAAAAAACAGATAAAAACAGCAATCCTTTTGCTATTTTAACTATGGAAGACCTAACTGGTAAATTTGAAGCTGCTGTTTTTAACAGTACCTATGAAAAATTTGCCGATAAATTGAAAGAAAATGCAGAACTTTTTTTGGTAGGAAACCGTTCCAACTACAACAACGGGGGTAACGAAACTTTTTTGCGTCTGCTTCCTAAACAGATTTTAACTTTCGATGAGCTTCGCAATAATTTAAGTGGAACTATTAATATCTTCCTGGATGCTAATAAACTGAATGCTGATTTTGGCCGTAAAACTAAGGAATTGTTCCAGAAAAGTAAAGGACACTTCAAAGTATTCTTTAAAGTCACCTCTAAAAAATTCAAAAACCTCAAATTACACCCAAATAATCTGAACATCTTCCCTGATGAGAATATAATAGATTTTATTAACCAAAACAGTATTAAAAAACCAATAGTGAAAATTGACTAGAAAGAGGGTTCATATGAAAAAATTCTTAATATTTGTTTTGCTTTTATTTAGCTTAAGCATAGCAGCAGAGGAACTTATGGTAAATGTTGATGAAAATAGATTTTTTGCAGCCCAAGGCACTGAATTACAAATCAATTATCAGGTTCCCTACAACTCTTTAGAATTCAAAAAAAATGAATACGGATTTCTGGCTGAATTGCAAGTGAATATGCAGATTACGGCCGGTGAAAAACTACTCTATGACAAAACTTTTAATAATAATATAATCGTAACAAATCAGGTAAAAACTCTTACTGATGATTCTTTTTTCGATAAAGTTTCGCTTACTTTAAGTAAATCTGGCTACCATATTCAGCTTACATTTTCCAATGGAGATAAACAAAAAATATGGAATTATGCTTTTCAAACATTACCTTCAGATGCTTTAATAAGCGACTTGGAATTTTCTTCAGATGTGGTTGCTGACACTTCCGATTATATGCAGAAATTCCATAGAAATGGTAACCTGTTCATGGTGGAACCTAGCCATATTTTCGATAAAAATAATTACAAGAATGTAAATGTTTACTATCAGTTGCAAAATTTGTTTTCCAATGAAGATAACCAATATGATATTCTTGAAAAAGTAGAGCTCTACAAAAAAGAAGATTTGGTTTGGGAAGATAGCAAAGAGCGCATAATAGAAAACGGCAACAGATTAGAATGTATAAAAAAAATCGATATCTCAGATTTGGAAGATGGTTTTTATAAACTGGTGGTCAGCGTAACCGACAATACCACTGGTATAAAACAAGCGCGAGAAGATTTTTTTAGTATTAAAACCAAAGTGCATAAATATCCCCGTCTATTTACCAACTGGGAAGATGATTTTCAGATCTTGCGTTATTTTTTGCAACCCAGTGAATACAAGCATTTTCAAAATCTTAGTAAAGTTTCCCAAAAAAACTATGTTGAACGTTTTTGGAATAGTCAGGACCCTAACCCTACAACCAAGGAAAATGAGTTTCTGCAACTAATACGAGAACGCGTGAATTATGTAAATAGGAACTATTCGCATTTTGAAGATGGCTGGAAAACCGATGTAGGTAGAATTTACATTAAAAATGGAAAACCACACACCATTGAAAAAGGTACAACCGGAGTGCTAACTGCCTATGCCAGTAGAGACTATGAGATTTGGAAATACCGCGGTCAGCTGAATAGAACTTACCTGTTTTTGGATCTGCAATCTACAGGTAAATTCCGCTTGATATACAGTGAAGGCGATGATGATGAAAATACTCTGCCCCAATGGGAATCTTATATGGGAGAAGATTTTGATACTGCTGATTTACAATAATCAGGGAGTAAAAGCATCTTTAAGATGAATTATCTCGCTTGTTTTGTTAATAACAGCTATTACATCAAAGCGAGTAAAACTCTCCTGATATTGAGGATTGCGTGCCAGAAAATTAGCTGCTGTTTTCACCAGTTTACGTTGTTTGCTACGCGATACACTGGAAAAAGCTGTTTCGGGATCTTTGGCTCTGGTCTTTACTTCCACAAAAACTAATTCTTCCTCGTCCTGGGCGATAATATCGATTTCGCCATAGGCTGAATGGTAATTGGTTTTTAATATTTGGTAACCCAGATTAAGAAGAAAATTTTTTGCCTTTTCTTCGCCTGTTTTGCCGCTAATAATTTTCGAGGTACTCATAAATTTATGAATAAAAAAGATGAACAGAATTGTCAAAAAGAATTTTTCTACGAAGTTGCACTACCTATCCGGGTAGCTAAAAATTTCACTTACAAACACCATAGTAAGCTTAAACCTGGCTGTAGGGTCGTGGTACCTTTCAACCACACCCACCACACTGGAATTGTATGGGAAGAAACCGAGCCCCCACACTCCGATTATAAAATAAAAAGTGTGTGGGAAGTGGTAGATCAAGTGCCCGCACTTAGCTCAGATATTTTGCAATTAGCTGGCTGGATAAGCCAGTATTACGCTGTAAGCCACGGCCAAGCTTTGGCTGCTATGCTGCCTGCTGCCTTCAATATTCAAGTACAGCAAAAGGTTAAATTAACTGCTAAATCACATAATAAGATTCCCCCAAAAGCTGAAGCCCTAATTGCCCAGTTAAAAGTAACTGAATGGACAGAGATAGAACAGCTGAAAGAAAATTCCAAGCAGCAAAATTTCCAATTTTGGATAGAACAATTAGAAGCAGACGGAATTATAGAGATAAAGCGTAGCTTCGATAGTAAAATAAAGAAAAAAGTGGCAAACTTTGTTATTTTATCGGAAGTAGAAGCTATTCCCATACTAACTAAAAAACAAAGTGAAGCTTACAACTTCATGAAAAATTTGGGAAATGATTTTGCCCTCGCCAAAATTGCAAAAAAATTCAGTTATTCTATTGTGAAAGCTCTGCGCAATAAAGGATTGCTATCTATCGAACCACGAGAGGTAGAAACAGGTTTTGACTTCAAAAAACAACCTCCAAAACCAAAAAAAATCAAGCTGACAGCTGAGCAAAACTCCGCTATCGAAGCAATTCTGCAAGCAATGAAGCAAAAGATATTTCGTACTTTTTTGCTGTATGGTATAACCGGTAGCGGCAAAACAGAAGTTTATATTCAAGTAATAAAACAAGCCTTACAACAGGGCAAATCCGCACTAATGCTGGTCCCCGAAATCTCGCTTACTCCACAGATGGTAGAGCGCTTCTTTGCTGCTTTCGGGCAAGAAATTGCTATTCTACACAGCCACTTGAACGACCGCCAGCGCTGGCAGGAATGGAAAAAAATCAGCAGTGGTAAATGCCAGATAGTAATTGGTGCACGCAGTGCTATTTTTGCTCCGTTGCAAAACATCGGTGTGATAATAGTAGACGAAGAACATGAAGGCAGCTACAAACAAGACCAAACTCCCCGCTATAATGGCCGCGATATTGCCATTGTCCGCGCTAAGCAAAACAATGCTGTAGTAATTTTAGGAAGTGCCACACCTTCTTTGGAAAGCTGGCAAAATACACTGAACGCAAAATACACCCTGCTAACTTTGGAAAAACGCCCTCTTGCCTACCAACTTCCCAGTGTAGACATAATCGATATGCGCAGCAACAAAGAACCGGAAAGTTCTTTTTCGCAAACACTGCTAGACAAAATTGAAGACAGATTGCAAAAAAAAGAGCAGATAATCTTACTGCAAAACCGGCGTGGACATTCCTCTTTCGTGCAGTGCTTATCCTGTGGCGAACTATTTGAATGTACCAATTGCGATGTTAGCATGAACTTTCATAGCCACAGCCAAAAACTGGTGTGTCACTACTGCGGTTTAAGCAAACCTATGCCTCGAAAATGCCCTAAATGTGGTAGTTATCTTTTCCGTTTTGGAGCTGCAGGCACCCAGCAGTTGGAAAAAGAACTGCAATTGCATTTTCCCAATGCTAAAATCTTGCGAATGGATTCAGATAGTGCTCATCGTAAAGAAAGCTATAACGCCATGTTCCAGAATATGCAACAGGGTTATGTGGATATTTTGCTGGGTACACAAATGATAGCTAAAGGTTTAGATTTCCACAACGTGACGCTGGTGGGAGTTGTTTCTGCCGATATTGGCCTGAATATTCCAGATTTTAGGGCTTCTGAACGTACCTTCCAGCTTTTAACCCAAGTTGCCGGTCGGGCTGGTCGCGGAGAAAAAGCGGGTGAAGTAGTTATTCAAACTTATAATCCCGAACATTACGCCATAGATTTGGCGATGCAGCAAAACTTCCGCCAATTTGCTGAAGAGGAGCTGGCACTACGTAAAGCGCTGAATTATCCGCCATTTCACAAATTAGCCCGGGTTTTAATAACCTCGACAAATGAAAATGACTTGATTCGGCAGGTAAATAGAAATAAACGCCATTTTGAATATTTGAAAAGACAATTCCCCGGCAGAATTACAATATTAGGTCCTATCGCAGCACCTATGCCGCGCTTGCAAAACAAATTCCGTCAGCATGTAATAATAAAAGCACCAACTGTAAAAATAATTTCACAAGCTACTAATTTTTTACACAATAATCTAAAATTTAGCGCAAAAGTCAAATATATTGTTGATATCGATCCCTATTCGCTACTCTAGTTACTTGCTCAGCTTTTTTAGTTGTTCTATTTCCTGTGGCCAAATTTCGGGCTGCGGCGTTTCCAAAATTAGCGGAATTTCATCAAATCTTGTATCTTGAACTATAAATTTAAAACCGTCCCAGCCAATATTGCCCTGTCCCAGGGAAGCATGCCTGTCTTTTTTACTAGCTAGCTCTGTTTTTATATCGTTCAGGTGCATTCCCTGTAAATAGGAAAATCCTACGATTTCATCAAATTTCTGAAATGTTTTTTCGAAAGCTTTTCGCGAGCTAATATCGTAGCCGGCGGCAAACATGTGACAGGTGTCTATACAAACTCCAACCCGCTCTTTGTTTTTCACCTGCTCAATAATTTCTGCCAGCTGCTGAAAACTGTAACCCAATGTGTTACCCTGTCCAGCTGTATTTTCGATAACTGCTGTAATAAATTCAGTTTGTGCTAATGCCCAGTTTATGGATTCTGCCACTGTTTTCAAGCTCTCTGTTTCTGATTTCTTTCCTAAACTGCTGCCTGGGTGAAAGTTGAGCTTCTGTAAACCTAATTGCTCGCATCTTTTCAGTTCGGAAAGAAACGCATTCCGCGATTTCTGCAATTTATCCTTTTCGGGATGGGCTAAATTGATGAGATAGCTGCTGTGGGGAAGAATATGTCGCATTTGATAATTATGTTTCTGACAGTTTTCTTTGAATCCCTGTATATTCTTTTTGGTGAGCGGTTTGGCCTGCCAACGACGCTGATTCTTGGTGAATAAAGCAAAAGCTGTTGCGTTTATTTCGGCAGCATTCAAAGGTGCATTTTCTACTCCACCAGTTGCACTTACATGGGCTCCAATTCTCTTCATTGGCATTCTCCTTCCTATAAATTCCCAATTTGCTGGATTTTTAATTTCAAATTATTTACTGTTTAATTTACTCTAGCAAATTTCGCTGTCAAAATTTTTATTATAGGCAGAGTGCTAACTTTTATGAATAAAATTCTTAATCTTCTAATTTGCTTTATTTGCAAGTAAATCTGACACTTTGGAGATAACATTTACCTTGACGAATTTTGCTTTCCACAGAAGTGGTATTCAAAAGAATATTTTTAGGAGGCATAATGGATTATTTTTTAACTGAAGATCAGCAAGAGATAAAAGAAATCGCACGTCAGGTTGCCGAGGAACGCATTAAACCTGTACGCGCTAAATATGATGAAACAAATGAATTTCCCTGGGAAATCGTAGAAGTTTTCAAGCAGACTGACCTGTTTGCCGTTCTTGTTCCCGAAGAATACGATGGTATAAGCGGCAAAGTAGTGGATCTGGCCATTGTTACCGAAGAACTTAGCCGAGTGTGTGGTGGAATTAGTTTGGCTTTAGGCGCCACTGGTTTAGGTTCATATCCTATTTTAATTTCTGGAAATGAAGAGCAAAAACAAAAATACCTGCCTCTAATTGCTAATGGTGAAAAACTGGCAGCTTTTGCACTTACCGAAGCCAATGCTGGTTCCGATGCTGGCGGCATTGAAACCACGGCTACCAAAGATGGCGACTACTATGTGCTGAACGGTACCAAACAGTGGATAACCAACGGTGGGGAAGCTGATATTTACTCAGTTTTTGCTCTTACCGATAAAACTAAAGGCGCCCGTGGTGCTTCCTGCTTCATAGTAGAAAAAGGCACTGAAGGTTTTAGTTTTGGTAAGAAAGAAGACAAAATGGGTATCCGTGGCTCAGCTACCCGCGAACTTATTTTCGATAACTGCCGCATTCCCAAAGAAAACCTGATAGGCCGTGAAGGCATGGGCTTTATGATAGCTATGAAAACTTTCGATAAATCTCGTCCTATGGTTGGTTCACAAGCAGTTGGAATTGCCCAGGGTGCTTATGAAGAAGCTGCCCGTTATTCCAAAGAGCGCCATCAGTTTGGCAAATCTGTTTCCAGCTTCCAAGGTGTACAATTCATGCTAGCCGACATGGCAACCCAAATTGAAGCTGCTCGTGCACTGGTGATGCAAACAGCCCGTATGATAGATGCAGGAAGTAAAAAATATTCCAAAGAATCGGCGATGTGCAAAGTATTTGCCTCCGACATGGCTATGAAAGTAACTACCGATGCTGTCCAAATCCTTGGTGGCTACGGTTACATGAAGGAATATCCGGTAGAAAAAATGATGCGCGATGCTAAGATAACTCAAATCTATGAAGGCACCAACCAAATTCAGCGTAATATCATTGCTTCCAACCTGCTAAAAGAATTTAGATAGATAATGAGACTTTTAGTGCATGTTTGCTGTGCGCCTTGCTTTGTAGCTCCGCATAAACATTTAAAAATGGCACAGCACGAGGTTTGGGCTTTTTGGTATAATCCCAATATTCATCCTTATTTGGAAAACCAAAAGCGCCTGCAAACCCTGCAAGATTTTTTGGCTCAGGAAAATATTCCCAGCATTATAAAAGATGAATACAATTTGGAAGAGTTCCTGCGCAAAAGCGCTTATCGCGAAGCTTCCCGTTGCCGACATTGCTACTACGACCGCCTGAAATATACGGCAATAATTGCCAAAAAAGGCAAGTTCGATGCCTTCAGCACTACCCTGCTGTACAGCAAGTTCCAAAACCACCAGCTCATCAAAGAGATCGGCCAGGCTTTAGCACAAGATTATGGTATGAAATTTTATTACGAAGATTTTAGAGAGTATTGGAAAGAGGGCATCAAACTTTCTAAACAAAAAAAGATGTATCGCCAGCAATATTGCGGCTGCATTTACAGCGAAAAAGAACGCTACTTAGGGAAAAAACTTTAGTTTGGATTTTAAATAATAAAGATAAGCTGGAGGAGATATGTTATCAACAAGATCTTTTAAAAAAATGAAGAAAAGGGGAAAGAAAATCGTGATGATAACAGCCTACGATTATCCTTCCGGCAAATATGCCCAATTAGCCGGGGTAGACATGATCTTGGTAGGTGACAGCCTGGGAATGGTGGTTTTAGGTTATCCAAATACACTAAAAGTGACCATGGCAGACATCATTCATCATACCAAAGCTACCCGCCGCGGTGCCACCGATACATTCATAGTGGCCGATATGCCCTTCATGAGCTACCATGTTAGCCTGGAAGAAACCAAGAAAAATGCGGCACGGCTAATTTTGGAAGCAGATGCCAATGCGGTAAAATTGGAAGGTGGCTCTGCCAGCAGGATAGAAGCTATTAAAGCGATCACCGATTGCGAAATTCCGGTTGTGGCGCACCTGGGGCTTACTCCGCAATCTATAAACACCTTTGGCGGTTATGTGGTTCAGGGCAAAAAAGATGCCGATTCTGAAAAAATATTACAACAGGCCCGTGATATTCAGGATGCTGGCGCTTTTATGCTGGTGCTAGAAGGTATCCCCGAAAAACTGGGACAGCAGATTACCAAAGAACTCAAAATTCCCACCATTGGAATTGGCGCTGGCAGATATTGCGATGGCCAAGTTCTGGTTTATCACGATATTCTGGGAATGGCAGATTTTACACCCAAATTTGTAAAAAAATATGCCAACTTGGAAAAGGAAATTCCCCAAAAATTGGCAAAATATGTTACTGAAGTTAGAAACCTTGATTTTCCTGCTTCCGAACATATATATTTTCCAATATAAATTTAGAAAGGAAAGTTTATGAATACAGATTTCAAAAATGTGGAAATGACTGCTGATGAAAAGATGCAAGCTGTAACAAATTTAAAAAAAACTATGGAAGATAATTTTGTCTCGATGGGACAACTTCTTTCGGAAATAAAACGTACTAAGCTTTTTAAACGCAAAGGTTATAAGAAATTCAAAGATTTTGTAGAAAATGAATTCAATATGGCAGGCTCTTTTGCTTCCAAACTAATAGGAATTTATGAGTTATACATACAAAAATTAGATATAGACGAAACTTCGGTTAAGGAAATTGGTTTGGATAAATTGAACATGATAAAACCATTTGTGAAAGATGCCAGCTACCAGGAAAGCGAGGAATGGTTAGAAAAAGCTGAAAATAAACCAACTGTGGATTTACGCGAAGAAATAAAAGATTTGCGTAAAAAGAAAAAAGAGCAAGAAAAAACACTGCAAGATATTTATGTAGAGCAATTTTTCGAAAAGATGCTAAACTTTTTCAATTGCAGCCGCAAAGAACTTAATTTCAACTTAGCACTCTTTTTCCAAGATTCCGATCTGGATGAGATGCGCAGCAAAATTAACCAAAGAAAACGCCGTTTTGAAAAAGAACAAGAACCACAAGTTTAACAAGGAGGTAGTTGCTGCAATTTGCTATTAGATTATCTTATTAGGAAAAGGAGATTGATATGCAGCAACTAAAGATTCTATGGGTTGACGACGAAATCCAACATTTAAAGCCTTTTTTGTTGTTTTTACAAGAAAAAGACTATCTGGTAGACACCGCCAGCAATGGTGCTGATGCCATAGAAATGACACGCAATAATTCTTATGATTTGATATTATTGGATGAAATGATGCCTGGTATGGACGGCCTTAGCACTCTGCGCGAGATAAAAAAAGTAAAACCTAACCTGCCGGTAATAATGGTTACCAAAAGTGAAGAAGAGGGCTTGATGGAAAATGCCATAGCCGGCCAGATTGCCGATTATTTGATAAAGCCCATCAATCCTAATCAGATAATTATGGCTATTAAGAAAATCTTCCAATCGGAAGAGATCAAACGCAACCGGGTGGGGGCTGATTATGCCCAATTTTCTGCTAATTTGAACCGCAAATTATTCGAAGCTCCAGACTGGAAAGAGTGGCAAGACCTCTACAGCCAGCTCTGCCGCTGGGAATTGACGATAGATGAGGTGGAAGACCAAAACTTAGCTCAGACACATTTCTTGGAAAAATTGAACTGTAATAGTGAGTTTTGTGATTATTATTTAGAAAACTACCCTAAGTGGCTACAATCCGATGACCGCCCAGATTTTTCCTTTGATTTAATTTCGGAGTATGTGGTACCAGAAATTAATAACGATTATCCAGTTTATTTTATTGTGTTAGATTGCATGCGACTTGATCAATATATGGTATTAGAGCCTTATTTACAGGAACTTTTCGATGTAGACTTGAATCTATATAATTCCATTTTACCCAGTGCTACTCCCTATTCCAGAAACTCCATTTTTAGTGGTCTATTGCCAATAGATATTGCTCGCAACTTTCCCAAATATTGGGTAGAATCGGCAGATTCCGATAATAGCCGCAACCGCAATGAACATCAGCTGTTAGATGCGCATTTAAAAGATTTAGGACAGCAGTTAGAAAAGAGTAAATACATAAAGATCTTCTCGATAGAAGAAGGCAACTACGTGCTACGCAAAGTAGAAAACTGGCACAATGAGAAACTAGTTGTGTTAGTGTATAATTTTCTAGATCTTTTAGCGCACCATCGTTCCCAAAACCGAATTCTACAGGAAACAATTCCCGATGAATCAGCTTTACGCGCTTTTACTAAACACTGGTTTTTGCACTCCACTTTTTATGAAACCTTAAAACTGATAAGTAAACAAGGTGCAACAGCCATTATTACCACCGATCATGGTTCCATAAAAGTTAATCGTGCTGCCAAAATTATTGGAGATCGCAATACCACTACCACTGTTCGCTACAAACAAGGTAAAAACCTGGGATTAGAAGACAAACATTCCTATTTGCTGAAAGAACCCGAAAAATTTGGTCTGCCACAGCGAAATATTGTGGATAATATAGCCTTCTGTAAGGAAGATTATTTCTTTGTTTATCCCAATGCATTTCATCAATATCAGAAAACTTACAGCGGCACTTTCCAACATGGCGGTGTTTCTATGGAAGAGGTGATGCTACCTTTGGCAATATGCAAACCCAAGAAATAAATTTAAATAGCAAAGAAGATACCAGAGAGCTGGCCAGAAAGATCGCTAAACAGCTAGTTAAAGGCAGTGTTTTGGCACTTTACGGCCAGTTAGGAACAGGTAAAACCTTCTTTACTCAAAAATTATGCAAATTTCTGGGTGTTTCGGAAGTGGTAAGTAGCCCCAGTTACGTTTTGATGAATGAATACCGAGGTAAAATCCCCATATTTCATCTGGATCTTTACCGACTTACCTCTTGGGAAGAGGTTTTGGAATTAGGTTTAGAAGAACTGTTCGAAAGCGGCATAACCATAATAGAATGGCCGGAAGTAGCAGAGGAATTACTGCCTCCAAATACTTTGAAAATAAAATTTAATTTGCAGAATAACATCAGGACAGCAGTGATTTCTTACAACTGATTCATCGAAGAATACTGATATAATAAAATTTTATAATCATTGAATTCCACTTTAAAACTCGATTCTAATTCACCCATTTAATAACTTTTGGGAGTGTCAACTTAACTGCGTCCGTAAAGACACATAATGTTAATTGAAAAAAGCGAGTCGTGCTGGACTATTCTAATTCTAAGGGAAAATTCGAGATACCTTACAATGACTTTGCCTTTCATTTTGATGATAACATAGTTGAGATTTTTGATGAATTCGGCGATTTTGAAGGTTATGGCAAGTTGACTAACTATATTAAAATTTGGGCGTTTTCCGAAGGGTACAACTCATCTTTTACTGATTCTGTTTATATTGACCCAGGATCAGGAGCATATTTGGAAATTGAGTTGAATTAGAATTTTACAAATTAAAATTTCTTAACTCATTCCGCCTTGGCACAAGACTTCTGCCTTCACAGGACTTCCGCCTTCGTTACTCTTCGGCGAGACAAAACGGCTAGATAAGCCGGCAAGACTCTTCGAATTAAGGATAAAGCTTTGTTTGCTTTTGAACAATTTTTAAAAGCAATTAATAAGTTCCTCTGATTATGATACAAACACGATCCTATAATTATAATATCGAATATACGCTTCCACTTCGTTCAACCCAAATTGGCTCCCACTGATTGCCACCTTCAAAACTCGCCCCCCACAGCCACTGCTGCAGGGGGAGCCAGTTCTATAATTTTTCCTATTTTTTCAGTTTAGCTGCTACCAGGTTTTTAAGGTAATTTTCATCTGCCTGGTAGGGCAGGGTAATGTGGTCGGTATTTTTGAACTTCTGGTTATGTTCAATGGCAGTTTCTATAGAATGCGGATTCCGCGCCCAGGCTCGGCGAGCCACACCACACATCACATCCCAGGGGAAAGCCCGCTGCAATATCTCGTCCACGCGCTTGCTGCCATCCAGCACCATGCCAAAGCCGCTGTTGGAAACTTTACCAATTCCCACTCCGCCACCATTGTGTAGAGTAACCATGCTCATGCCGCGAGCAGCATTACCGGCGTAGCATTCGGTGCTCATTTCAGCCATAATGTTGGAACCATCTTTTATGTTAGAAGTTTCGCGATAGGGACTGTCGGTGCCGCCGGTATCGTGGTGGTCACGTCCCAGCATCACTGGCCCAATCTCGCCAGCTTTCACCATCTGGTTGAATTTTAACGCTATTGCCAAGCGCCCAGGTGCATCTTGGTACAAAATGCGCGCCTGCGTTCCCACTACCAGTTTGTTTTTCATGGCATCTTTTACCCAAATATAGTTGTCGCGATCTTGGTAGCGCAATTGGGGACGGCAATTTTTTATAATTCCCGCTGCTGTCATATCGGTTTTTATCAGGTCTTCCTCTTTGCCAGAAAGGCAGACCCAGCGGAAGGGACCATAACCGTAGTCAAACAATTCCGGCCCCAGGATATCTTCCACATAGCTGGGGAAGATGAAGCCGTCGTAGGTATTTTTGCCATTTTTAGCAACTTCTTTCACTCCAGCATCAAAAACTGCTTTCAAAAAGCTGTTGCCGTAGTCGAAGAAATAAGTACCAGCAGCTACCAGTTTCTTAATAACTTTAAAATGCTTGCGCAAAGATTGATTTACCAGTTTTATAAATTTCTCTCTATCTTCCGCCAGCATTTGGGTACGCTCTTGGAAGCTAAGCCCCTGCGGGCAATAGCCACCTTCATAGGCAGCATGGCAGGAAGTTTGGTCGGAAAGTAAATCGATATGCACCTGGTTATCGGCGGCATATTCCAGCAGATCCACGATATTGCCGTGGTAGGCAATAGACATCGCTTCTTCCTTTTTTATGTATTCCTGAGCAATTTTAAAAGCTTCAGCGGCAGAATCTGTAATCTTGCTAACCCAGCCCTGTTTGTGACGGGTTTCTATACGTGAGCTATCTACTTCGGCAAAAACACCTACTCCGCGGGCAATTTCAACTGCTTTGGGCTGAGCTCCGCTCATGCCGCCTAAACCAGAAGATACAAAAAGTTTACCATGCAAGTCACCATCTTCGGGCACACCCAGCTTTTGGCGGCCGGCAATAAGAATGGTGTTATAAGTTCCATGCACTATTCCCTGAGGGCCTATGTACATCCAGCCCCCAGCCGTCATTTGGCCATAGTTTGCCACGCCCAAAGCATTGGCGCGGTTAAAGTCGTGTTGGTTGTCGAACTGCCCTATCATAAGTCCGTTGGTGTTTATTACTCGTGGTGCCTGTGGCGAAGATTTGAACAAGCCCAAAGGATGTCCGCTCATGCAAACCAGAGTGTTTTCGTGGGTCAGATTTTCCAAGTATTTCTTTATCAACCTGTACTGCATCCAGTTTTGGCACACAGAACCTGTTTCGCCATAAGTTACCAATTCATAGGGATAAAGCGCTATTTCGAAATCCAGGTTGTTATCTATCATCACCTGGAACGCTTTTCCTTCCAAACATTTGCCCTTGTACTGGTCTACCGGTTTGCCATAGATATGGCCTTGGGGCCGGTAGCGATAGCCATAAATATGTCCGTGGGTCATTAGCTCATCCAAAAACTCGGGAGCCAGTTTTTCGTGCAGCTCGGTGGGAATATAGCGCAGGGCATTTTTCAGGGCCAGCTCTATCTCCTGCTGGTTCAAATCCATCTCGCGGCGTGGTGCTCGCCGAATTCCCTTTTCAAATTCGGGATACTCGGGCAAATTGCTATCCAATTTAATGGTCATTGCATTAGAAATATCAAAGTTTTTCATAACGTCTCCTTTTATATTTTTTAGTCGATATATCCTTTATTTTGGAATTGTTCAACCAGGGAATTCTCTTCAAATAAATAACTTCTTAAAATACTTTCCATTTTGTAGAGCACCCCCGGGTCGATCTTGTTAATCTTCTTACGTTTGAACTGTTTGCGCAGCACGAATATCATATCGATGTCGCAGTCTTTTATCTCGGGAATAAAGTTCTCGTCCACAGTCTCGCAAACAACTAAGGATTTAGAACGCTCGAAAGTAGCCTTAGCTTCTTTAGCATATTGTTTGCTTATTTCCAAATCCTCGCTGGTGAGGTTACGGAAAAGATGGAAGGTAACCAACGGGAATACCAGCTGATACTTATTCATATTGCGTCTTCCGCTTGGTCTAACTCTAAAATCGAGTTTTTGTGCTAGTTGCAATACAGAATCGGAATTTTCACACGTGAACCCAGGTTCTTTGTGCATTTCGTTCAGGGTGGTGGGAGCAAAATGGATATTTTTACTAAACTGCTGAAATCCCCAATCCACACCTCTGTTTTGCAAGAAACCAGTCCGTTGAATAAAGATAGTAATAAGGTCGGCTAAATAGAGTGCAGAAAAAATAGGTGAATTTTTAGTAAAACCATTTTTTGTTTGTGGGTTATAATTATATTTCTTATTAGAAACTGCCGCAATGAACTCTTCCAAAGCGCTGGTAAGTTCCTCATTGGCTGGCTTATCTTCTCTTTCGGCCAACTTGGCAAAATTTTTCCACTTTATCATTATCTCTTGTAGATACATCTGGTTTACTGGATTAGTATTTTTTCTGCTCATCAATTCGTTTAACATCTCTCCATAAAACATTTTTTTACCTCTTATTTTTAATTATTTATTTTCAATTGGAATAGGCTTTATTGCCGTTTTTTAGGAATATCAAATTACTACAAATTTCAATAATTAGTAGGAAATTGGAAATTATAATCCGCGCAGCAAATCTTCTCTCTGTTTTTTCTGCAGGTGTTCCAGCAGGAAAAAGGAAGAATAATTTACCCTGGTACTTAGTTTATTTTCTTTACCATCTAAGGTCAAAATAATCAAGGTGCGTTCCAACTTCCATTTGTTTTGCAAAATACGTTCGCCCTGGGCTATCTCTTTGCCGTAGCGCCCTCGCCTATCCTTCTCTACCATCGATTTGGTGATATCCAGTTCCTCCATGGGCTTGCCATATAGCTGGGTCAATAATTTTTGCAAATAGAAAAAATCCATAATATAGTCGTTATTTTTTTCGTACTCGGTTTGCAACACATACATGCCGCGCACCAATTCATCTTCCAAAAAAGTATAGATAATTGTAGCTGGAAACTTAGCTACCACCCCCTCATATACCAAAAATTCTTTCTGGTTTAATAGCGGTTCTCTTTGTTCTGTCTTTAAAACTTCTTCCTTAGAATCACCCCAGTTGTAATCTCGAAAATCGAGAGAATGTAACATAGTGCAGAAAAAAAGTGCTAGGATAATTAACTTAGCTTTTATCATCAGACTCCTCAAATATAGAAATTTGCTCTTCTTGTGGAGTGCGCCCAAAATGTTTGTAAGCTTTCCAAGTAGCCTTACGTCCCTGGGGAGTTCTATCCAAAAAACCCTGCTGTATCAGATAAGGTTCGTAGATCTCTTCAATAGTGCCGGCATCTTCGCCCACAGCTACAGCCATGGTTTTCAGTCCTACCGGCCCACCCTGGTAGTTTTCTATTATAGTAGTTATTATCTTTTTGTCCATCTCGTCCAGCCCTGCATTGTCTACATTCAGCATCTTCAGAGCTTTCATGGCTATATCTTTGGTTATCACGCCATCGCCTTTTATTTGGGCATAGTCGCGCACTCGGCGCAAAAGGCGGTTGGCCACCCTTGGTGTACCGCGGCTACGGCGGGCTATTTCGGTAGCGCCTTCTTGTTCGATAGACACCTTTAGCAGTTTAGCAGAGCGCTTAATAATCTTCTCGATGCTGGCGCTGTCGTAGTAGTTCAGCCGCAGCACTAAGCCAAAACGTGCCCGCAGGGGCGAGGTTAGCAAACCTGCTCTGGTAGTTGCTCCTATCAGGGTAAAGGGCTCGATATCGATATTCAAAGAACGCGCACTAGGTCCGCTGTCGATTATTATCTCCATCTCGAAATCTTCGATAGCCGGATACATATATTCTTCTACCACATGGTTCAAGCGGTGGATTTCATCGATAAAAAACACATCGTTGCGCTGCAGGTTAGTAAGAATTCCAGCCAAATCGGAAGCTTTTTCCAAAACAGGGCCGGCGCTTACCTTCACATCGGCCCCCAATTCATTGGCAATGATATAGGCCAAAGTGGTTTTCCCCAAACCAGGCGGGCCATAGAACAGCACATGGTCCAGCGGCTCCTTCCTAAGTTTGGTGGCTTGTATAGCTATCTCCAAAATCTCCTTGATCTTCTCTTGTCCTACAAATTCATCCAGAGATTTTGGCCTTAGGGTTCTATCAAAATCCTTTTCACCAGGTAATTCATCGGGAGTAGAAATTCGTTCCAGCATAAAAATTCCTTATATAGGTTATTCTTAACACAATTTTAGAATAAAATTATTTTAGGCAAGTCTTTTTTACTTTTACAGCTATGGTAGCTGGACTTTTGCGGCCAACCTGGGGGCCATCGTACACTCTAAAACCCGCATAGCGCATATTGTTACGCACCATTTTGGCACAACTGTAGGTGGCTAATTTACCGCCAGCTTTCAGTTTAGCATACACCAAGTTAAATATTTGCAAGTTCCACATCTCCGGTTGTTTAGTAGGAGAAAACGGGTCAAAAAAAACTCTATCGAAAAATTCATCGGGCAAGGTAGGTAAAGTTTGGAAAACATCGCCCAAAATTAGCTTGATAACATTATTATCGTTATCTTTAATAATATTTTGCTCAGCTAGGTCGCTAAAAATTTCATATTTATGGGAAATAGGCGCAGGGGGAGCCACTTTTTTCATAGCACGCACTATCTGGATATCCTTTTCCAAAGCTGTAATTTGCAGGTTGGAATGCTGCGCAGTAGCAGCAATGCTGTTGTAACCCAAACCAAAACAGTAGTCCAAAATACACATTCCGTCGGTTATTTGCAGTGGTTTTACATATTTTTCAAAAGCTTCTTCTATTGCACCTGTTACTGAATGGTAATGTTCATCTGCCTGCTGGTTGTAGGCTGTTTGCGAGCCATCTCTGGTAGTAACGAATTTTATCTTTCCCATTGCTAATTTTCCCAAATAATTTCTCTAAGTTCAGCCACTGTTTCCAGATAATAATCGGCATGCTGGCGCATGAACTTAGCAATAGGTTCGATGTTGTGCGCCCAGCCGGCAGCGGCAAAATCCACTCCAGCCAGCCTAGCCATCATGTAGCCCGGTTTCAGGTCATCTACCACCAAAATTTGCTCTGGGTTCAGGTTATATCTTTGCTGCACTACTTCTACCGGATAAACCTCTGGTTTCATCTTGCTATGATCATCGTTCCAACCAAAAATGAGGTCTGGGAAAATGCCATTCCCCTTTTTACGATAATGATTTTCAATGATATCGGCTTCCGAATGGGAACAAACGGCTACTATACCTCCCTTTTGCTGAAATTCGCGAATAATTTCCAAAACACCTTCATAAAACTCGGGTAACAACTCTTTGTTTTCGGTATAGCTACGCCACATTGCATATTCCTGCTTCTGTTCTTCCAAACTGAATTGCAGTTCTTTTTGGTAGTAATCTCCCACGCCGGGATCGAAATTTTTTAGGAACCAGCCTTCCAGATCCTGCTTTAGTTCTGGTTCATCACTCCGAAGGGTATTCATAATTTCGCAGTAAGCAGGATAATGAATAGTAGCAGTACTGTTTACAGAAGTATCGTCATGGTCGAGTAAAATGCATCTATATTTCATCTAATCCCTGTTGATAGATCTGGTAATTTTCGTTATCAAAACATACAAAAATTACCTGCTTGAGCTGTTTGTTGTTTTTTAGGAAATTGGCAACTTCGCGTAGGGCAATTTGGGCTGCTTTTTGCTTAGGGAAACCGTACACACCGGTACTTATTGCTGGGAAAGCAATTGTTTTAACTTCGTTTTGCACAGCCAGTTGCAAACTATTCCGATAGCAATTTGCCAAAAGCTCTGTTTCTCGGTTGTTTCCACCTCGCCAAACTGGGCCAACTGTGTGAATAACAAATTTAGCCGGCAAATTATACCCCTTGGTTAGCTTAGCTTCACCTGTTTGGCAACCACCCAAAGTTTTGCATTCGGCCAAAAGCTGTTTGCCGGCAGCGCGGTGAATAGCGCCATCCACACCACCACCACCCAGCAAGCTGCGATTGGCAGCGTTCACAATGGCGTCCACTTCCAACTTGGTAATGTCACCTAAATAAACTTTTATCCTGTTTCTCATAGCAACTCCTTTATTTTGGCCACAAAGTTGTCGATATCTTCGGGCTGGGTATCGAAAGAGGTCATCCAGCGCACTTCATTGTTGTGTTCATCCCACATATAAAAGAAATATTCTGCCTGCAACTGCGGAATTATCCGGGGTGGGATAATGGCAAAAACACCGTTCGCTTCCACCTTCTGAGTTATTTTTATTTGAGGAATTTGGGCAACTTCTTTTGCCAATTTTTGCGCCATCTGGTTGGAATGGCTAGCTAACTGATGCCAAAGACCATCTTTTAGCAATTCAGTGTACTGGGCAGATATAAAGCGCATCTTGGAAGCCAACTGCATACCCTGTTTCCTATAATATTTAAAATTTGCTGCCAGCTCTGGTCGGAAGAAGATGATAGCTTCGCCGAACATACCACCATTTTTAGTACAGCCAAAGGAAACAGCGTCTATACCTACATCAGCGGTTATCTGCTGGAAACTTAGATTCAAATAAGCAGCAGCATTGGAAAGGCGAGCACCATCCATGTGCACCAACAATCCCTGTTTGTGAGCAAAATCGGTCAACTCCTTTATTTCGGCAGGAGTATAAACCGTGCCCATTTCGGTAGATTGAGTTATCGAGATCACTTTAGGTTGGGAATGGTGTTCAAATCCAAACCCATGCAGATGTTTTTTTATAAGCTGTGGGGTTAATTTGCCATCGGGAGTTTCCACACTAAGCAGTTTGCTGCCAGTAAATTTTTCGGGTGCCCCGCATTCATCCACGTTTATATGCGCTGTTTCGGCACAGATGATTGAATTGAAGGAATTGGTCATAGCTTTTAGGGAAAGCACATTAGCCGCAGTGCCGTTGTACACGAAAAAGCTCTGTGCTGTTTCTCCAAAATGTTGTTTTAATAAATTTTGCGCCGCGTGGGTATAGTCATCATCGCCGTAAGCAATGGTGTGGCCAACATTAACTTGTTGCAATGCCTGCAACAGCCGCGGATGTACTCCGGAATTATTATCGCTGGCAAATCCTCGCTTATTACTCATAATCATCTCCTACTTTTTAATAAATTTTAAAGTTAGTAAATTTGGCTAGCACCGCAAGAGAATTTTGCTAACCAAAATGTATTAAAAAAACGGCCTGCCGAAGCAAGCCGTCAAGTAGTTTTAAACCATTTGCAGAACTTTATTTGCCTGGGAAATGAATTGCTGCAGTTCTTTACCGGTAAATTGTTTCTGCTCCAGCATAGCCAAATCGTGAATGTAGTGTACTAAAGTTTTTACCTTATCAGTTTTACCTTCTTCGTATAATTTCACAATTTTTTGTACTGTTTTATTGGAAGCATTCACAATAATGGAGTGATTTTGTAGCATATCTGGTTGTTCTTGTCTATACAAACTGTTCATTTCTTGGAAGCGGCGCATAAATTCGTTGAAAACCAGCATAGCCGGAATATCCTTTGTTTTCAGATGTTTCACCTGAGTGGTAATAGTCAGATTCACTTTTTCCATAATAGCATTGAAAGCTTCTTTACCCAGTTTTTCGCGCACTGCTGGCGGGATATCGTAAGGTTTGATGTACGTAAAATCTTTGTCGGTACGAATATAGGGTGAAAGTGTGGTAACCGCATCGGGATATTTCTTGATAAAATCGGTATAGGAATCTTTATTGAAAGCTGCTTCAATATTGTCGTTCAGAGTTTTATCAAAGATCTCTTTTATCTTTTCCGATTGTGTTTTATTATTGGTATCTACCACCTCTTTATGTTCGGAATCCACCAGTTTTTCGTTTATTTCGGAATCCACGCGGACAAAGGAAACATTTCCCAACTTGGTTTCCAGCTGCTGGAAGATGTGATTATCCATAATAGAATCGCTGTAAATAATTTCGAGGCCTTGCTCTTTCATCAAATTTATATATGAAACCTGAGTGTCTTCGCTAGCAGCGTAGTAAATTTTGCGAGGTTTTTCATCTGTCTTATTTCTATCTAAATATTCCTGCACTGTAATGTAATCGCCCTGCGTGGTTTTAAACAGAATGTATTTATGCATTGCTTCCGAGAATTTGTCATTAGTAAGAATACCATATTTAATGAAATTCTGGATATCGGGCCAGAAATCTTCGTACCGTTTCCGCTCATTTTTAAAGATATCTTTCAGGCTATCAGCTATTTTCTTGATGATATACTGAGATATCTTGCGCACGGTAGCATCTTCCTGTAAGAAACTACGAGAAACGTTCAAAGGAATATCGGGAATATCGATTCCGCCCTTTAACAACAGCAAGAAATCTGGAATTATCTGTTTCAGGTTGTCGGCTACAAACACATTGTTGCAGAAAAGTTTCACTTCCCCTTGGTTTATATCGATCTGATTTCTAAGCGGTGGAAAATACAAAATCCCTTTTAAATTAAAGGGAAAATCCACATTTAGATGGATCCAGAAAAGTGGATCCTGGTAGTCGTTGAACAATTTTTTGTAAAATTCTTTATAGTCTTTGTCTTTCAACTTATCGGGTTTTTTGTTCCACAAAGCTTCTTTAATATTCAAGGTTTCTTTGCCCATCACGATTGGGAAAGGCATAAAGTTACTGTATTTTTGCACCAACTCTTTTATCTTGGCTTCTTCCAAATACTGCTTATTGTCGTCGTTAAAATAAACGGTAACGGTAGTACCTGGTTTTTTCCTTTTTCCCTCTTTCAAAATGTATTCGGTTTTGCCTTCGCATTCCCAATAAGCAGGTTTTGAATTTTTTTTGTAGGAAAGAGAATCGATAGTTACCTTTTTGGAAACCATGAAAGCGGAATAGAAACCCAATCCAAAATGACCAATTATGGAAGATTGTTTGTCTTTGTATTTTTTAATAAAATCTTCAGCACCGGAAAAAGCTATCTGATTTATATATTTTTTTATTTCGTTAGCTGTCATTCCGATACCATAATCAATTATCTCCAGAGCTTTTTTCCCTTTTTTAATTTTTAATTCAACTTTTAACTCTTTAGGATCCACACTCGGATCTATCGCACGCCTTTTTTCCATAGCATCTACTGCATTGGAAATAAGTTCACGCAGAAAAATATCGTGCTCGGAATAGAGCCATTTTTTAATAATAGGAAAGATATTTTCAGTATGAATGGAAAGTTTTCCTTTGCTATCTTGAACCATAAGCTACTCCTTCTCTTCGGTTAATTTAAGAGATAAAATAAATCGGGCTGCAGATTTGTCAAAAAATTTTTAGCACTCCTGCCAAAAGACTGCTATTTTTTATTGTAAGATCTTTTTGGCACTAGCAGTTAATATTACTTGACTTAAAAACTTATTATTTGTTTTTTAGATAGGAGCAGGAGCGAAAGAGCGAATTTGCCAGAAATTTAGCAATCTAACTTGGCTTCTGATACTTACAAACTCTCGGAGGATTTATGTTATTTAAAGGACTGAACGATTTTTTCTCTAACGATATAGCGATCGATTTGGGGACAGCAAACACTTTAGTATACCGCAAGGGTGTAGGTATAGTTATCGATGAACCATCGGTAGTTGCCGTTTCCAATGATAATAAAAAATTAATCGCCATAGGTCAAGATGCCAAAGATATGCTGGGCAAGAACCCGGAAGAAGTAAGGGTAATAAAGCCATTAAAAGATGGCGTTATCGCCGATTTTCAAGTAACCGAGTTGATGCTGCGCAACTTGATATTGCGGGCGCAGAAGAAACGTTTTCTAATTAAACCGCGCGTGGTGGTTTGTGTTCCTTCCGGCATTACTGAAGTGGAAAAACGAGCTGTACGAGACAGTGCTTTGCATGCTGGTGCCAGGGAAGTACATTTAGTTTCCGAGCCGGTAGCAGCGGCAATTGGTGCCGATTTACCTATCCACAAACCTCAGGGAAACCTGGTAATGGATATAGGTGGTGGCACCACTGAGATAGCAGTAATATCGCTATCGCATATCGTGGTCCACAGTTCCATTCGTATTGGTGGCGATAAAATGGATCAGGATATTATAAGCTATCTGCGAAAGAAAAATAACATTTTTGTAGGTACACTAACAGCCGAAAACATAAAAAAACAGATCGGGTCGGCTTTTCCTTTGGAACAAGAACTAAAAATGGAAGTACGTGGCCGTGATATTATCACAGGTTATCCTATTACAGTAGAAGTTACCTCGGAAGAAATACGAGAAGCGTTGTCAGAAACCGTGCTTTCCATGATAGATGCTGTAAAACGCTTATTTGAAAAAACGGCTCCAGAATTGGCAGCTGATATTGCTGACCGTGGGATAATTCTTACTGGAGGTGGAGCCCAATTAAAAGGATTAGATCGCAAACTGCAGGAGGCAGTCGATTTGCCTGTTCACGTCATTCCTGAATCACTTATTTGCGTGGTAAAAGGTAGTGGCCGCATAATGGATAATTTGGATGATTATCGAGAAGTTTTAATTAAAAAAATAGAAAATTGATCGTGAAAAAAAGTGGTACTCTAGCTGTATTAATTATCCTAGCATTATTTCTGCTTTCGGGTAATCATGAAAAAAGAGTAGCAAAAGCACAATTTATAGGGAAAACGCTCTATCTACCGTTTGTAAATAGTTTGAATAAAATAGAGGAATTAACCGATTTGCGGGATATGAACAGAACTTTGCAACAAGAATTGGCACAAAAAACCATTGAACTAAACCAGTTAGAAAACTATTTGGAAACAGTAGAAAATATAGATTTTACTTTTACTGTTGGTACAGAAAACTACGTTATTGCAGATATAATTGGCTACACAGGGCTCTACAGGGAGAAAAATCTGGTGGTGGATAAAGGTATATCTGCTGGTGTATTAGCGGAGCTTCCAGTAATTTCTAACCAAGGAATAGTAGGAAAAACTATTAATTCGTTGCAAAATTATTCTATTATTCTACCTTTTAACCATTCCAATTTTAAACTAAGCGTTATGCTGAAAAGAAATAACCTGCAAGGCCTTTTAGAATCGGATAATTTTCAAAATTCCTATATGAGCCAAATAAAGCCTGGTGCTGACATCGCTTTGGGCGATAGCGTTGTGACTTCCAATATCTCTACAATATTTCCCAAAAATTACCCGGTTGGTATAGTTTCAGGTATCGATCGTTCTCCCGATAAAATTTATATCCAAGCAAAGATAAAGCCTTTTGTGGAACCTAGTAAGCTGAACCAGGTGATAATTTTGTTGGATAAGAAGGACATTAGTTATGAACACGAGTTCACAAATTAATGTAGCAGGAAAAACCTTTCAGAGAATTTTGGTGAAAACCAAGATCCTTAATGAGAAAGACGACATTTTGGATGTGATAGAACATTATGCTGTTCCTATTTTGCAAACTGGTGATATTATAACTATCAGTGAAAGTCCCTTGGCAATCACACAAGGTAGAGCCATACCTGTTTCCCAAATTAAAGTAGGATTCTTAGCTAAAATTCTATGGCCTTTTGTGGCTAATGTGGAATATGGTATTGGTTTACGCGCTCCAACCAGCATGCAATGTGCTATCGACGAGGTAGGCAGTTTTAGAATATTGTTGGCAGCTGCTGGCGGTGCTTTAGGTAAATTAATAGGTCGCAAGGGAGATTTTTATAGAATTGCTGGTAAACAAGCCGCTCTGATAGATGCTGCTACCACCTCCCCAGTACCTCCCTATGAAAACTGTGTTATAAAGGGGCCAGCCCAACCGGATAAAGTAGCTCGAAAAATTTGTGATAAATTTGGCTTTGAAACAGCTATAATGGATATAAATGATATTGGCGGGAGCTGGGTAATTGGGAAAAGTTCGGGAATTAACAGCCTATTATTGGAAACTATAATGAAAGATAACCCTCAGGGTCAAGCTGCTGAATTGACTCCTATTTGTATAATTAGAGAAATTAAATAAACGATGAGAATAGTAAAATATATTTTAGCTGCCATAATTCTGATATATTTTCAGATCCTAATTGCTCCCTCTTTGGCAATTATGCATAATATCCCCAATTTTCTTATTCCCTTCGTTATATTCTTGGCCTTGCGCCTAAGTGCTAACGGCGTTATGATATTTGCCTTCTTTTTGGGCTTAGCCTTCGATTTGAACTATCCAGGTATCATCGGGCTGAATGCACTTTCTTTAACTGTAATCGCTTTTTTAGTGAGTAATTTCCATAAAAGTATTAATAAGGCAAAGTTCTCTGTAGTTATTTTCAGTATCTTTCTACTGGTATTCTTAAATGACCTATTTTACACATTTTTCTTTATCTTAACAAACTCGCCTGCAACTAAGATCCTTACTTCTAATATTATTTCTGTTTTCTATAACACTGCTATTTGTTTTATTATGGTCTATTTTTTCATTTTACTCGACCGTCTTAGGGTTTGGATAGATGTATAAAAGAAAACAATTTAGCATTTTTTTGAAATTTGCTTTGCTTGGGCTATATCTGCTAATAATATTTACTCTTTACAAAATCCAGATTTTGAATGGAGAAAAGTATGCCGAGATTGCCCAAAACAACTTTGTTAGATTAAAAAAAATAAAGCCTGTTCGCGGTGAGATCTACGATAGGAACTACGAACCCATAGCTGTGAATAAACCTTCCCGAAATTTGTATATGACCCCTGGCAAGATAGAAGATAAAAAAGCACTGATAAATTTTTTGGCGACCAATTTTCCCAAAACCCCAGAAGAGATCGAACAGATTATATACCAAAATCGATTCCGCCTCTATCATGATATCCTACTCTTCCAAAATATTGATTACAAAACATTTGTAAAGATTTCTGAAAAGAAGAATTACTACCCCTCTTTGTTTTTTAGAAGTGAAGATATCAGGGAATATATATATCCTAACCATTTTACCGGTTATGTAGGAAAGATAAGCGAAAGCGAATATGAAAAAAGAAAGCCTGAAGGCTACACAATAAACAGTATGATAGGCAAAACTGGACTGGAAAAGCAATACGAAAAGCGGTTACGCGGGCAGGAAGGCTATACAATTTTACAAGTCGATGCTGGTGGCAAAAACTTAGATTTTCTTAAACATAACTTGAACAAACCAGCTACTGATGGTGAAACTTTAATTTTAACTATTGATAACAGATTGCAACAATACACCGATGCTCTACTATCAGAAAAAGGTAAAGGCTGCATAGTAGTAATGGATGTTCAATCTGGTGGTATTTTAGCTTATTCCAGTTTTCCCAGCTACGATCCTAATATTTTTGTTGGTGGAATTTCCAATAATGAATGGCAAAATATACTGCAAGATACAGATAAACCTATGTTGGATAGAATTATCCACGGCACTTATCCTCCAGGTTCTGTTTTTAAACCAATCCCTGCTCTTTTTGGACTGCAGAATAACTTAGTGGAACGTGAAACAAAATTAACTGAATGCACCGGTGGTATGCAAATTGGCCCTAGATACTATAAATGCTGGTATGAAGAGGGACATGGAAAACTAAATTTAACTGATGCAATAAAATATTCCTGCGATGTGTATTTTTATGACCTCTCTCTACTCATCCCCTTCACCGAATTTCACGATTTTACTAAACAGAATTTTTTAACTGTGAAAGCGGGTATCGACCTTCCGATGGAACGAGCAGGATTTTTCCCCACCCGCCAGTGGTATAGCGAAAACTATGGCAAAAACATCAGTTTTACTGGTTTGAAGGTGAACCTTACTATTGGACAGGGAGAATTGCTGGTAACACCTTTGCAGATGTGTTCCTTCTATAATGCATTAGCTAATAATGGGCTTTGGCATACTCCCCATCTTTTTCAAAAAACTATCGATACCAACCCAGAACAAGTACAAACTAAATCACTACCTGTATCTCCCGAAAATATCAAAATAATTCAAGAAGCTCTTTATGAAGTAGTAAATGGAAACTATGGTACCGGAACTGCAGCCAGTTTACCAGACATAAAAGTTTATGGAAAAACTGGTTCAGCAGAAAATCATATGTCGGATACTACTCACGCCTGGTTTTGTGGTTATGCTGGTTGGGAAGAGCCAGAAATCTCTTTTACAGTATTTTTAGAAGCTGGTGGCGGCGGCGGTAGCGATGCAGCACCTTTGGCAGCACAATTAGTTCGCTTTTACGGAAACCTGAGGGAAAAATAAAATGAGCGGAATGAAAAAATTCGACTGGGCAACTTTTATAATACTCACTGTAATTCTAATCTGTGGGGTATTGATAATCTTTACTGCTTCCACACAAAAAATAGGCGCTGATTTTATTTCAAAGGATTATTATTTAAAACAAATAGTCTGGATAGTTCTATCTTTCTTGGTACTTTATTTGCTGCTGAAAATTCCTTATACTGTTATTGATACTATTCTGGTGCCGCTTTACATAGTTAATATGCTGCTCTTGGTAGCAACGATGTTCATGCCAGCTATCAATGGCGCTCATCGTTGGATCTTATTGGGCCCAATAAATTTTCAGCCTTCTGAATTAGCAAAAATTCTTACTATTTTACTAACAGCTAAACTAATTTCCGAGCCCAATCTTACTGATTTTAAAATCATTGCTAGAGCTTTTTTAGTTACATTTATTCCGGCTGTGCTCATATTAATAGAACCGGATTTAGGAACTGTGATAGTGTTATTAGTGAGTATTTTGGCAATTTTGGCAGCCTCTGATTTGCCATCGTTTTACCTGGTATTATTTATTAGTCCTTTTTTAAGTGTTGTTTTTTCCTTTTCCATTCCACTTTTCATAATTTACCTGTTAATTTTGGTTTTTGTGTTGTATAAAACTAATTTAAAAAGCGTGGTTATTGGTTTTGCAGCTGTTATCAATATTTTTATATTTTTTATAACACCTATTTTATGGCATGGGCTTAAAGATTACCAGCAAAATCGCATTCTTACATTTATCAACCCTTTAAGAGATCCTCTGGGAGCTGGTTATCAGATCATCCAATCGAAAATAGCTATTGGTTCTGGTAAGGTTACGGGCAAAGGCTTTTTGTTGGGTACTCAGAAAAATTTGAATTTCCTCCCTGAACACCACACCGATTTTATTTTTTCGGTTATAGGTGAAGAATTCGGATTTTTTGGTTGCCTTATACTTCTAACTTTATATTTTTTGTTTTTATTTAGAATAGCTCATCAAATTAGGAAATTAAAGCATAAAGAGATGTATCTGGCAGCAGTAGGTATAATTTCCTATATAGCCTTTCAGGCTTTTGTAAATATAGGAATGAATATCGGTTTACTTCCCACTACCGGTATTCCTCTGCCCTTTATAAGTTATGGTGGTTCTAATTTGTTAATAAATATCTTAGCTGTGGGATTAGTTTTGAAGTATATTAAAGAGCAAAGTATTTTTTTATAAAATGAAGAGATGGAGGATGTATGGCAAAATCTAAATATGTATACGACAAAAAGAAATTCAGCGTCCCGGTAACTAAAGCAGAACCGCTTGATGCAATCCAGTTTATCATCGATAGCTTTGTAGAAAAAAAAGTTACTTTCTGTATAGATGGTGAAGATGAATCTTGGGAAATATGGCGCTTGGCCGAAGAGGATGATACTGATAAGATAAAAAAGAGTGGTGCACCGGAAAATCCCAAAATTTTATATGTGGATGGTAAAAAAATTGACGATTTCGAAATAGCTGAATAAACAAATAGGCATCCGATAAGGATGCCCTTTTTTTATCTTTAGAATTTATCTATATGCTCTTGAATCCATTTTTCGGCACTGAAAGCTGCTGTAGCACCTTCACCAGCGGCTGTAACAACCTGTCTTAAAGGTTTATCGACAATATCACCAGCTGCATAGATGCCAGGAATATTGGTATGCATCTCTTCATCGGTAATAATAAATCCATGTTCATTCAAATCGATGCGCGATTCTATCAGCTCATTGTTGGGAATAATTCCTACATAAACAAATAAGCCATCTATCTTTAGAGTTTTAAATTCTTCAGTTTTACGATTGTAGAGATGTAATTTCTCCAGCTGCTCGCCACCATCTATCCCTTGAATAACTGTATCCCAGATAATCTCTATCTTGTTATTTTTAAAAGCTCTCTCCTGTAAAATTTTCACAGCACGTAACTGATCGCGGCGGTGAATTAAATAAACTTTTTTAGCAAAGCGGGTAAGAAACATAGCTTCTTCAACAGCAGAGTCTCCTCCGCCAACCACTGCAACTATCTTATCTCGATAGAGAGCGCCGTCGCAGGTAGCACAGTAAGAAACTCCTCGTCCTGTATATTTTTCCTCTCCCGGTACATTTAATTTACGTGGGTGCGCACCTGTAGCCAATATAACCGATTTTGCTCGATATGTACCTGAGCTAGTTTCGATAATCTTGCACAAGCCTTCTAAGCCTATAGCTTTTACCTCTTCCTCTTTTATCTCTGCCTTGAATTTTTCAACTTGCTTTTTCATCTTATCTATGAGTTCAAATCCACTCAAAGATTCTGCAAACCCGGGATAATTTTCTACTTCGGCAGTTAAAACTATTTGCCCGCCTACCACACCTTTTTCAAAAACTACTGTCTTTAAGCCGCCACGCGCTGCATATACAGCTGCACTAAGCCCGCCAGGCCCAGCTCCAATAATTGCTACATCATATTTCATTCCCTTACTCCATTCCCAATGTTTTAATTACTATTATAAAGCTTTCCCCAGAAAAAGCAAACTTTTGTTGATAGTGTTAAATATTACAACTTGAAAGTATATGGCAAAAGTTTTCCCATATCCGTTTCCAAGTTTTCGTTTTGGGAAATAATGGTAACCGGTAGCTCCTGGGAAAATTCACTAATTACTTGTCGGCAAGCGCCGCAGGGAGTAAAGAGTTTGGGGGAATCTACATAGATGACCAGATGTTCAAACTCTTTTTCGCCTTCGCTAACCGCTTTGAAAATCGCAGTTCGTTCCGCACAATTGGTTAATCCATAGGAGGAATTTTCCACATTGCAGCCCGTAAATATTTTCCCCGACTTAGTAAGCAGAGCAGCCCCTACCTTAAATCCTGAATAAGGTGCATATGCATTTAATGAGGCTTTTTTTGCCTGTTCAATCAATTTTTCTATCATAATTCCTTCCTTTGTATTATTGCTAATTTATTTTAGCAACAAACTTTTCTTAGTGATAGTTTTACCCTCGTGTTGCCATCTTATAAAATAAATTCCTGAACTCATTTTAGCAGCATTCCATTTTAGATTTTGCTCTTCTGCTTGCTTTTGCAAAACAGCAACTTTCTGTCCTTTAACGTTGAATATATTTAGTGTTGCAGACTTTTCTGATTCTATTTTGATATTCAATATGGGATTAAATGGATTAGGATACAATTGCAGCTTATTTGTTAGTAATACTTCCTCGTTTTCATTGTTTACATTACCAGCTCTGGAAAGAGCAAGCTGATCAAGAAAAATACCTATCTGTGGCATATTTCCATAATCATTGAATCCCTCTTCCAATACAGGGAAACTAAACAAGAAGTCTATTTGGAAAAGTTCACCTTCCTGCCAAGTTGCAGTTGTTAAATCTTCAATATTTAGGCTATAACCCTTCCAGTCAGATTCGATATAGTCACCATCTTTGTTTTCAGGCGGTAGCGCTCCCCCAGCACCTAGAAAGATCAGTGTATCAACACGAGTTTCGCTTAATAAACGCACATAAAATCCATCTTCACCATACATAGGCATTTTGTAGCGATATTTAAATGACAGCTCCATACCTGAAAGAAAATAGAAATAATCGGAAGTAGCGGCATAATATCCAATATTTTGTGGACGGCATGAGAGAGAATTTTCACCTTGGAAAGCATAGGTGTCTACAAGTTGCCAGTATTCAGAGCTTGTCCAGTCGAAATTGGTTTCAAAATCATTGAAATAGCCAAAACTATCTTGAGGTAAATTGATATTCTGTGAGAAAAGATATTCTTGTGAAGCTATTTCAAGTTGTAGATTAGACCACCATTCTTCAGGACTATCTGCATCAATTTGCAATTGATTGGAGATTATGGCATATTCTCCTGGCTCAATTATTTCTGGCCAAATTATGCTAGATTCTGCAAAACTTATCCATTCACTATCAGAAACAAAATCTATCTGCACATTTTCTGCCCCAATAGAGCCAATGTTATGCAATTCGAAATAAAAATCGTTAACACCGCCTGCTTCCAAACTGTAATTTGCCCACTGCAAATTTCTTATTTGGAAGGCGGGAGCTGCAATTTTGAATTTAAAGGTATGTTGCGCTAAAATTTCTCCAGAATCTGGATCGGTAACTTGTAATATAAAAGGAATAATCTTTCCGTCCTGCATTTGATAGCTTTCTGCAATTGACTTCAGATAAATTTGTACAGGTGCCAAGTTAACATTAGAGTTAGCTTCTACCGATTCTGGCTGTTGGCCTATTTGCTCCAATTGAATATCAGCTTCATTGTAGCAATAGTTTATCTCAAAATCTACATTTTCATTTGTATTGTTGTAAAAAACAGATTCAACTTGAAATTGCTCTCCCTGCTCGTAGGCAAGTTCCAATTCTGTGTCTATAGTCAATTCATAATTAGAAAAAATGTCTGCAAGCTCTGTTTGCAAAAATTTATATCCATATTTATAAGCTGAAACTACTTGCTCAGTATAGGGAAGGCAAATCTCGCCATTTCGGTCTGTTTTACCTTGATGGTTACCTATAGTAACCACAGCATTCGCTACCGGAGATTCTTCCGAATAGACTTTTACTTTTACAGAATCTATTAAATTTATTGCAGTTAATTGCATTTCTGCCGGATTCTGATTATAAAATCGACAAAAACTGTCACCCAGAGCATTCAATTCATAACCTACCCATTTATAGATAGATTTCCCTGAAAAATAAGGGAAATAGGGAATTTTTTGAGAATAATTCAGTGCTGCTAAATCATAAATTTCTTCTTGGAAAAATAGACGAAACATCTCTTTTTGATAGAATTCAGAAAAGCCAAACCCAGGAGCAGCCGGAGCTCCCCAGCCATAGCGTGAATTACCTATATAACCTAAAAACCCTGAGTCTAATTTGCGTACAATATCTTCACCAATGGCATCATAGTCTAAAGCAGCTGTCCAACATCCAATAGAATAAAAAATTCCACCCCAGTCGTTCTGCATATTATACAAATTATTCTGGTTTATATTGCCATCTTCCAAACTTAAAACAGTAAACCAACCATGACCTGTATGTTGAGCACAATTTAAATTTGAATTTATTAAATCATAAGCATTTTCATCGTTATTATTTTGTCCATACAAAAAATCGATCTCATAGTCATCTGGAAAATATTTATCGTAGATAAATTGTTGGCATACTTGGCTATTCGAGCCACTCCACAACTCCATGGAAAATCCACCTGCTTTTTGGTATTCTTCAATATTTCCCTGTTCATAACCGATTAATTTTTCTACATAGCTACTAACCTGAAAGGAATTTTCAGCTGGTATTCGCGATACAAAAACTTCTGCCAAATAATCGGGATTATCATCATCTTCGCCATAAATTTGATTGCCATTAGCATCCCAGCTACCATCTAAACATCCAAAATACATATCGCAGAGTAATTCGTTTTCATCGATCTGCGAGCCATAATTGCAATCGAAAGCAAAAGTTATGCGGCTAGGAATTATAGAATCATCTGCTCCGATTGTGAGATGTGAAACGCCATATTCCTGGTATTTATCTCGAACATAATCGCGCAGCATCTGTTGTTCATCTACCCCGCTTCTGTTAGCAACTATTTCTTCATAAATTCCCACCAATACATTAATGCCTTGTTTTTGTCGCCATTCTATAAGTGGTTGGTAAGCTGCAAGAAATTGTTCAGGTAAAACCAACAAATATACCGGTTCTGGTGCATCTCTGTTTACTTTTATTCCCATGTTTTGTTGGATTTGCCAACTGGCAAAACTATCTGGTAACTTATTTTTCCTCTGAGCTGGATCTGGAATTAATTCATAGTTTATAATTATTTTCTGCGGAAAAACCAATGTTTTTTGAAGTGGTAAATACTGGGCACTATAAAAACTAATCCTACCAATTTTACTATTCCCGCTGTACCCGTGCCCACTACTTATCAATTTTTCCGCTGGAAATCGTTCTTGCGAGTAATATGGCTGCTGTGGTGGAATGATTCCTAAATTTTTACTAGAAAGAAGTGGTTGCTGACGTTGAATAGGTTTTAATGCTTTTTTTAATCTTATGTTTTCTTCATTTTCGTAAACAATCTCAATATCGCCTATTTTTTCTCCATTCGGTAATTTTATAAATATGGTTTCCAGAGGTAACATAGGAGCTCCAGGTTTATCTTCATATGCTTGTAAATTCGATATTACCGAAAATCCCCCAACTACATCTATAGCTGGTTTTTTAGGAAAGTATTCTAGGGTAAAGGCATGTAAACTAACTGCAATAAAAGCTAAGAGGTAAATAACTATTTTTTTGGACATACTTTTCCTCCTTATAAAAATCTTGATACAAAAGCCACCACTAAAACTCCCAAAAAAAGTACTACTACTATAACCGAAATAATAATAACTATGGCAGGATGAACCCAGCGACCTATATTTTGCTTGGTTTTTATTCTACCGACCGAACCCTTATCTTCCTTTGGCTCTTCTGGTGGAAAATTAGTTCTTGGGCTTTCATAGCTTTCTTCAAACTTATCTATCCTTATCCTATTATCCGGCTCATTTATTTTTATGAATATCCAGTTCATGATGCTGTAGGTACTTAAACTAATAACCACCGTAACCAGTACGATAATCATTATCCTAAGATCTGTAAAAAGCTCTTTAGTCCATTTCATAGCTAATAGTGATATTTTTTATTATTTATTATGGTAAAGGCACGGTAGATCTGCTCCATAAATAGCAATCTTATCATTTGGTGAGTAAAGGTGAATTTGGAAAATGCTAAAACTAAATTTGCTCGTTTTAGAATATCTGTCGACAAACCATAAACTCCCCCTATAATAAAAACAAGATTGCCATAATTCAGCTTCTTTTGCAAGAATTTAGCAAATTTTAGTGAGCTAAGCTGTTGACCATTCTCATCTAGTGCTATCACATAGTCGTCGCTACTAATCTCCTTAAATAGGGTAACAGCTTCTTGCTTTTTAACTTCTTCCATACTTTTTTTAGCAGTTAATTTTTCATCAGAAAGCACCTTAACTTTCAGATTACAAAAAGCGTTCAAACGCTTCTGGTACTCTTGCATTCCCTTTTTTACAAAATCTTGTTTGGTTCTACCTAAACACAAAAGTTTAATACTCATTAAGCACTTATAATTCCTAAAGCTATAGAATAAAGTTTTGTATAAGCATCATCTGCCCGCGAAGTGATAAGAATAGGTGCCTTAGCACCCATTACCACATGGGCTGTCATTATATTACCATAGTAAGTTAAAGATTTTCCAAAGATATTACCAGCTTCAATATTAGGAACTACCAAAATATCTGCTTTCCCAGCTACAGGTGATTCAACTTTTTTTATTTTGGCAGCTTTTTCTGAGATAGCATTATCCAAAGCAAAGGGACCATCCACCACACAACCTTTTATCTGGCCGCGTTGGTTCATTTTTGCTAACACAGCTGCATCTAATGTACATTGCATTTGGAGGTTGGGAACTTCAACAGCTCCTAAGAGTGCCACTTTGGGGTTAGGGTTTCCCAAAGCATGCGCTACATTAACTGCATTTTTTATAATAGCAATTTTTTCTTGGAGCTGCGGATATAAAATAATTCCACCATCGGTCATTAGAGTAAGACGATTTTTGGCTTCAAATACAAAAACATCGCTCAGTATATTACCTGTTTGTAGGCCATACTCTTTATTCAACACTCCTTTTAAAAGTTGAGAAGTACTGGTATTTCCCTTCAGAATTATCTCGGCTCGACCTTCTTTAACTGCTGTTACAGCTCTTTCTACCATTTTGGCTGGCTCAGTTTCGTGTTCGATTTTAAACGCTTCTATCAACTCTGGAGCTTCGGCTTGAAGACTTTCTTTTATTATTTTGCTGTCTCCTATTAGTAAAAAATCGGCAATATTTTCTTGTTTAGCATAGATCGCTGCCTGAATAGCAACCGGAACATCTGCACCTGGAATTACTACCTTCTTGGAAGGCTTATCTTTAACTCTTCTTAATAGCTCAACAAAACTGTTAATCATAAATTTCTCCTCTAATTTTGTTTTGGTTTTTATGATTTTATAATTAAATAAGGTCAAGTATTTTATTTCAATTTGGCCTAATTCCCCAAAGCTACGATAGTTAAATATCTTGACATTATTGTTCATCTTATTTTATTGGAAAAAATTTTATTGGAAAAGGAGAAACTGTAATTTTGGCGGAAAATGAAACAAAATCAGAATCAAAACAAGAAAAATATATTAGCCGCAGAAGCTGGTATGTTCTGCTATCCCTTATTTTGGTTCTTACAATGCTTTTAGCAGGATCTGTTTGGTTTATTATAGATAATTATCATAAATACCGCCTAGCCAGTGAAACCCTTTCCGAAAATAAGCTTTTGAAAGAAAAATTCACAGGGCTTTCAGCAGAAATCGATTCGCTAACTGCTAGACTAAAAACTATGGAAGAGTGGGAAGATAGTATTCGTAAAGAATATAATTTAAAAGAGATAAATAAGGATATCCGTCAGATGGGTTTAGGTGGTCTTCCGTTTATCGATACTACCTTCAGTAAAAGCGAAGCTGCTTTTAACCTGAATTATAATCTTACCTTGAATAGATTGAATCAATTGCAGAGTAAAGTAGATTTCAACTACAACTCTCACAAAGAAGTTTTAGAGCAACTGCAGCTGCAAGAAGAACTTTATCTTAGCACTCCCTCCATATATCCCACCTATGGCAGAATTTCTGAAGCTTTTGGTTGGCGTACACATCCTCTTACCAAAAGACGTAACTTTCACAATGGTTTGGACTTTGCCAATATGGTGGGCACACCCATCTATGCTACAGCTCAAGGGAAAGTAGTAGAAGTGGGCAGAAAGAAATATTTTGGCCGCTATATTACTATAAAACATAAATTTGGTTATACTACCAAATATGCTCATCTCCACAAGATACTGGTAAATAAAGGCGATACTGTGAAGCGTGGTGAAATAATTGCCGAAATGGGAAATACCGGCCGTTCCACAGGTGCCCATCTGCACTATGAAATTTTACGTTATGGCCGTCGCCGCAATCCCTATAATTATTTGAATAAACAGAAGCAAGAAATTGTGGTAACCCAGAAATAGAATACCATCATGAAAGATATTACGTTTGAAGAATCATTAAAGAAATTGGAAGAAATCGTTTCCAAACTGGAAAATGGAGTTGATGACCTGGATGAACTGGTTGCCTTGTTCGAAGAGGGCTCTAAGCTGGTGGACAATTGCTACCAAAAACTGAATAAAATTGAGAATAAAATTGAAATTCTGAATCAAAAACAACAGGAAACGGAATCTGAGAGGGATAGAGATGAGTAACAAAAAAATGCTACTGAAAAAAGATATAAAAGAAAAACGAGAATTAGTAAACATAGAGATAGACCGATATTTACCCAGGAAAGATGAATATCCTAAACAAATTCATAAGGCTATTCGCCATACTCTTTTCGCTGGCGGTAAAAGACTGCGACCCTATCTGCTCATAAACACCTATCTGCTTTTCAAAAATGATTTGGATAAAGTACTCAAATTAGCCGGAGCCTTGGAAATGCTACACACATACACGCTTATTCATGATGATTTGCCGGAAATAGATAATGATGACTACCGAAGAGGAAAAAAGGCATGCCATATTGTTTTTGGTTCCGATATAGCACTATTAGCCGGAGATTCACTGCTGGTATATGCTTTTGCGATGATCGCAGATAGCGAGATTGAGGAAAAACTGAAACTAAAAGTTATTAAAGAACTTTCCCAAGAAATGGGCAACAATGGCCTTATTGCTGGCCAAATGGTAGATATTATGAGTGAAGGCAAAAAACCTTCCCCAAAAACTCTGGAATATATTCATTACAATAAAACAGCTCGACTTATTAATATTGCAATTCGTTTCGGCTGCTATTTTGGTAAAGCAGAAAAAGCAGATCTGGACCGTATGAAGAAATTTGGAGAAAAGATCGGGTTAGCTTTTCAAATTGTGGACGATATATTGGATGTTGAAGGTAATGAACAAACTTTAGGTAAAACTATTGGCAAAGATAAAAAAGTGCAGAAGATGACCTTCCCGGCTGTTTATGGTTTAGAAAAATCAAAGCAGATGGCTACAAAAATGATAGAAGATGCTAAAAAATTACTGAAACCATATGGAGAAAAAGCCGAAATATTGCTAATGCTGTGCGATTTTATCTTAACTCGTAAATTTTAACACAAACTAAAATGATAAATATAAAAATAAAAAAGCTAATACCTCAGGCGCATCTGCCACAAAAAATGTCGGAACACGCTGCTGGATACGATCTCTACTCTGCTAACCCAAAAGAATTAATCATTCCTGCTGGCCAGGTAAAGTTGGTTTCTACAGGAATTGCCATAAGCTTGCCACCCGGCTATGAAGCCCAGATAAGACCTCGGAGCGGGCTGGCTTTAGAATCGGAAATTGGAATTTTAAATTCTCCTGGTACTATTGATGCTGATTATCGAGGTGAAATTAAGATAATCTTGTTTAATTTTGGAAAAACCGATTTTAAACTATCTCCCAGCACCAGAATTGCACAGATGGTAATAGCAAAATACGAGGTAGTTAAGTGGCAGCAGACCGAACACTTAGACGCAACAGCGCGAGGTAGCGGCGGTTTTGGCCATACCAGTTTATGAAAAATTCAGTTTTGTTACCTTTCGGCAAAACTATCAGTCAAACCGGCAGTGGACTGGGCATAACAGAAGATACCTCAGCTTTAGTTGAACAAATCCTGCAAACCAGTCCTACAGTTAAACAAAATGTTTTGGAACTAGGCAGCGGCAATGGCATTATCGGCATTATGTTGGCGCATTATCGTCCCCTATGGAAGATCATCGGAATAGAGATACAACCACATTTGGTACAGCTTGCCCGTCAAAACCTGAGATCTGCTAAGGTAGAGGCAAAATTTCTGAAAGCAGACCTGCGCGAATTTAACACCTACCAATCTTTCGATATCATTGTTTCCAATCCGCCCTATATTCCTCCAAATAAGGGACGTATTAGCCCCGATCGCGTAAGAGCAATTGCTCGTCACGAAATAAAATGTTCTCTGCCAGATGTCTTGAAAAATATTCAAAAAAATTTAGATAAAAAGGGAAAGGCATTTCTAATATATCCATCATTTCGCTTACTGGAAATAGAAAAAATGTGTAAAAATGTTGACCTGCAGATTGCTAAGAAGAAATTATTACATAATAATAAAAGGGTAATTATTACCCTGAAATGGAATTGATTTATGCTAAAAATTGATAATTTGGAAATAAAAAGTGCGGAAAAGCGTGTATTAATTGCTGATTATGCCGTTTTTCAACCAGGTACCAGCTACCTTATTCTGGGAAAAAACCAGAGTGGCAAAACTTTGCTACTAAAAGCTATAAGCGGACAATATAAAGCTGTTTCTGGTGATATAAATTGGCAAGAAAAGAAGATTTTTTCTTCTAAAATGAAATGCAGCCATATTTTCATAGAACGCTCCTGCCATTTGCTTCCCCAAAAATCGGTTTGGGAAAATTTGTGCTTACCCTTTGCCAAACTAACATCACGACTAAAAAATAAAATCACGGAAAATGCTCACCTGGCTGGGTTAACTGCCAAAATAGATGAAAAGGCTGGCTCTCTTTCCTATTCCGAACAAAAATTCATTGAGATTGTCCGCGCCGCCGTACAAATCCCTAATATTATTCTCTTAGACGACTTTGACGCTTACTTTGATGAAGTGAATTTTTCGAAAGCTATGCATATTTTGGAAAACTGCCTTCAAAATAATTCTATTCTTATTGCTACCTCCAGAAATTTATTAGAAAATTTTAACCATAATATGCGGATTCAAAACAAGGAATTGATGCTATTATGAAAAGATACGGCTTTCTGTTATTTCTCATCATCTTTCTTATTGTTAGTTGCTGGAATACCGGCCATCTTTTCTATCAACAGCAGTTACAAAAATGGGAACAGGAAGTAGAAGATTATTATTCTAATTTATCAGTAATACCTATGGTGATTTTTTCGGAAAAAGCGGCAGGCTTAAAAGCTCTAAAAAAAACTATTATCAATGAAGAGTATATCCATTCCATAGAAATTGAAACAAACACTGAAGTTGTGGAAAAACTGATAGAAAAATATCATCTGCAAGAAGCTGAGCTCTTAAAAGAAAAATACTCATTACCACATGTGATGACAATATTCTTTGATACCTCTGCTTTTGACGCTGCCAGTAAACAAAGAATAACACAATTGATTTTGGCAATGGATGAAAACGCTGATATAAACTATAATGAAAATCTATGGCAAGAAATTCGGGGAAAAACCGCTGATTTGAAAAACAAAATTCATTTTCTACAGCAAATTTTACTGCCAATACAAATTGGCATTAGCCTGCTTTTCATACTTTTTATAACATTTCTCTGGGTTAATTTTGCCAATAAAAATAATAGCTATTGGCACGTTTTTCGCAAAGCTGGAGGTAATCCTAAACTCAGAAACATAAAATTCTATTCACTATTGACAATGTTGACACTTTTGCCCGTTTTGCTAAATTTAGTTTTAAATTTTTGGGCAATAGAGCAGGGTTATATTACTAATCTCCTTCCCCTAAAATGGTTTGTGTGGGAAGCTATCGCAATAATGATAAGTGGTTTACTTGCTAGAAGCATAATAGGAGAGAAATTCTGATGAAAAAATATGTTCCTAATATTCTTACAATAATTCGAATTTTACTAGTCCCTTTGTTTATCTGGTTCGTGTTTTTTTCCGATATTCAATCGCACTACATTATTGCCACGTTGTTGTTTATTGTTGCTAGTATTAGCGACTATTATGACGGTATGTTAGCCCGCAGATTTGAAGTTATTAGTAATTTTGGTAAAATTATGGATCCGCTAGCAGATAAAATTTTGGTTATCGCGGCACTTATTGCGCTTACTTTACCGCCTATACAGTTTGTAAACATCTTTGTGCTGGTTATAATAATTTTGCGTGAGGTAGCAGTTTCAGTATTACGCAGCTATTATTCCAAAAAAAAGATCTACATTGCTGCTAATATTTGGGGTAAGCTGAAAACCGTTTTCCAAATGTTTGGAATTATTACCGCCTTTATTTATTATTCGATTTTCCAATACTTCCAAGAAAATTTAACTCCCTATCATGAAAATATTACGCAGATTTTCAAAATTTTCTTTTGGATAGTGGGTATAATAACTATTTTATCTGGTATAACCTATTTCCAAAAAGGAGCAAAAAATGCGTAGATTTATTCTACTTTTATTAGGAATCTTTATTATTTTTGGCTGCAGCAATCGCTCCGAAAATACATACACACCCCAAACTGGGAAAACTAACCCCAGAAAACCTATGGCCTGGGGACATAAACAAACTATTTATGTATTTGCTGATGATAGGATATGGGAATATGCAGAACCACATTTGCGAAAAAGTTTAGAGCGTTATGTTTTCACCAATCGCAATGAGCAATATTTTACAGTGAAAAGAGCTCCACTGGAAAACCTGGATCAGTTTTATAAATTTAATAATTTGATCTTTTTCTGTAATATGCAATCTAATCAGAGAGTCTCCGCCTTCGTTAAAGAAAAAATGGGAACACAAGTTGAGGCAGATATTCAGAAAAATTCTGTGGGTATGTATCCGGTAGAAAATTTGTGGGCAAACGACCAATATGTGCTATTTTTGGTAGGAAATAACGAAGAAAATCTGCTAAAATTCAATATTTTGCAATCCAATAAAACTTTTGAGCTTTTCCAAAAGAAATTGTACGACCGCATTGCCCGGCAAATATATCAGGCAAAAGTATATCCTGCTTCCAAATTTGCCAATTTGCCTTGGAAGATGCAAATTCCCCAAAATTACATAGTTTACAAAGAAGACCCCGCAAATAATTTTATATGCTATCTAGCCCGTCTGAGAAAACATGCTGACAGATTTCTTTCTGTTTACTATGAAAAAATTCCTGCTGACAGTGTGAACAGAGAGTGGATAAAGCGAAAAAGAGCAGAACTGGCCTGGAAATACTACGATGAAGATGAATTTAATGATGATACTGTGCAGGTCAAATTTTACGATTTAGCAGGCCATGAAGGCTGGAAGTTGTGGGGAAGATGGCAAAATAAGAAATATATGGTAGGTGGAGCTTTTCAAACCTTTGCTTTTTATCACAAACCCTCTGGTACAGCCTATCTTATTGATAATTCAGTTTACTACCCAGAAGGTGAAAAACTGAAAGATCTGATAGAATTGGAAGTAATTAGCAGAACCATAGAAATAAAAAATAATTAGGAGTAAGCTATGAAACGTATTTTCTTGATTTTAATAATTTCCCTGTTTTTAGTCCCGCTTTTTGCTTATGAATTAAACGACCTTATAGATGTTCCCACAGCCGGCATTTTACAAAAAGGTGAATCGGAGATCTCGGCAAAGATCTATCGCGAAAATGGCCTATTATTGGGAACCAGGGTTGGCCTCTTTCCTCGTTTTATGTTCGGGGTTAGCTATGGGGCCGAACATATAGTCGGCAACCAAGATCCACAATGGCACGATCGGGTTGAGTTCAATGCGAAATATCGCCTGATAGACGAAACCGTGAAATATCCTGCTTTAGCTGTTGGTTACGACTCCCAAGGCCACGGCAGCCATCATGAAGACGCCAAACGCTACGACATTAAATCGAAGGGATTTTATGCTGTTGCTAGCAAAAATTATAACTTTTTGGGAAATTTGGGCTTTCATGGTGGTGTTAATTATAGCTTCGAAGCAGAAGATGACGACGATCTAAACGTATTTCTGGGTGTAGATAAATCGGCGGGAGATGTGGTTAACTTACTGGCTGAATACGATTTTGCCTGGAACGATAACTCAAATTGTGGTGGTATTTGCGATTTGGAAAAAATCGGTTATTTGAATGCTGCTGCTTCAGTGCATTTTTCCGAAAACCTTATCTTGAAAGCAGCTTTCTACGATATGTTGGGAAATCGTTCCGATACCCATGGTACCGATAGAACTATAATACTTATTTACAAGATGACTTTCTAGGAGATTATGAAATTAAAAAATTGGCAAGGGTCGTTAGCGGCCCTTTTTATTGTATTATTAATAAGTGGTTGCGGTTGGTTAGGACAAAATTCTGCTTCAAAATTGCCAAAACCATCCTCCAAGAGTGCTAACTTGAAATCTGTCCATTATTACTCCTTGGCAGAAACAGCCATTCAAAATCAAAATTTAGGCTTAGCAGAAAAATTATTGGATAAGGCAATAACTTCCGATGAAAAAACTATCTATCTAAAGCAACGTCAGATAGAAATCCTTTCCTACTTAGCCCAAAAAGATTCCACTTACCAAAAGAAATTAACAACTTTAGCGCATAATTACTATAAAAAAGGTCAATACAACGCTGAAATCTTGTTCGATTTGGCACGATTTTATGCTTCCCAGAAAAGTATAGAAAAAGCAGATAAATATTTTCGTGAAGCCATCGAAATGCAGCCGGATATGCAAAAAATACTCATCTACTACCTATTCCAAATGCAAAATAAGCCAGAAGCTGATGAAAAACTTCTGCAGCAAGCTGAAGAACAGCCTTGGGAGAATGCTAAGTTTGCTCTAATTTTGGGTGAACTTTATTTTAGGATCGATGAAGAAAAGGGAATACAAATTCTGGAAAAGGCACATGAAAAATGGGATAATGAAGAAACTTTTGAGAAGCTGATCGTGTTTTCCAGCCGGCTTTATCCTTCCCAACATATTATTCAGCTTATCGAAGACCGCTTGGCAGCAGACAAAGCTGTCTCAACTTCCTTGCAACAGTATTTTATCGAACTAAATTTTCGTGAACAAAATTTTGCTAAAATAGTCCAGCACAAACAGCTTTGTTACGAGCTGGACACCCAGCAAATCTTGCGCTATCTTTTCTTTGCTGCTGTGGAACTGGGTAAACATGAATTAGCTGCTGAAACCGGCGAATATATTGCCCAAAATAAAGAGCTGGAACCAGAGCAGCAAGACTCATTCTATCAATATGTAGCACAGCAATTTTTCCAGCTTGCAAATTACACTAAAACAGCTTATTATCTGAATCAAATAAAGGAACCACTTATAATTATCTACTTTTTTAACGAACAGATGATGATGCAAGCAACAGATGTGGAAATTCTAGCTCTTTTGGAAGAGCTACAAAAGTTCGACACCAATAAAACAAACTTCGTTTTGGCCAATATCTACGCTACTTTAGAACAAAAAGAGCTTTCCCAGAAATTTCTAGCGCAGGTAGATGATGACTTTATTGAAAAAAATAAACTTTTCTCAGTTGCTGCTCTTACCTACCTGATAAATTCCGAAAACACCGAGAAAGCTTATCAACTATTTTCTCAAGCTGGAAATATTAACGCCAACGAAGAGATCGCACTCTATTTGCGTTCTCAAGGTAAACAAGATAAAGCTTTTAAATTTATGCAAAAAGCTCAGCAGGATAGCCTGCAGGCGGTAAGCTATATTTTTCTGGCAGACTACTATGAACAAGAGGCTAAAATCGATTCCGCCCTGCAAGCTCTGCAAACTGCTGCTAGCCTCTATCCCGCTGATGCCGATATTTTGAACTACTACGGTTATTTTATTGCAAACCAGGAAATTAGCCGCTTGTATCCAAAAGCGGAAAAACTTTTGCAAAAAGCTGTTGAGCTGCAACCAGATTCACATTATATTTGGGATAGCTTGGCCTGGCTTTACGTAAAGCAAAAAAGATATTCAGAAGCCCAAAAAGCTTTTGACAAAGTACAAAACGCTACAATAAATAGCAGCGAAGAAGCTTATCATCTGGGTTATTTTTATTGGAAAACAGAGAATTTGGAAAAGGCGAGCTATTTCCTAAAAATGGCTATAAATTTGAATAATGAGACAGATTATGTAAAAAAATCTGAAGAACTTTTATTAAAAATTTTGGCAAAGGATGAAAAATGAGATTTATTTGGAAACCATTAAATAAGATCCTCTTAATTTTAGGCATTTTACTAACAATAGTAGGTTATTTAATTATGGGAAGCGGCGATAAAACAATATCACCAGTAATTTTGGTGGTTGCTTATGTTATCGTATTCCCTGCAGCTATTATTTCAGGATTCAAAAAATCATCTGAATGAATTTTTTACAAGACGAATTCATAGCTTCGCTAGATAAGTTCAGCCTGCGTGCTAAACTTATTGTAGAAGGTTTTATGATAGGCCTGCACCGCTCACCTTATCACGGTTTTAGTGTGGAATTTTCCGACCACCGCCAGTACAATCCGGGTGATTCTCTGCGTAATTTGGATTGGAAGGTTTTTGCCAAAACCAATCGCTATTACATAAAACGCTACGAAGAAGAAACTAACCTGAAAAGTTATATCTTGCTCGACCACAGCCGCTCGATGAGCTTTAGTTCGCAAAAGATAAATAAATTGGAATATGCCAAAGCTTTCGCTTCAGCGCTTTCCTACCTGATGATAAACCAGCAGGATGCGGTTTCCCTGCTTTCCTTTACCAATAAAACCACCAACTACCTGCCACCACGCGCAAATCGTAAATATCTGGATATCATCTTCCAAAATATCTACAAATTAGAAGCTTCCGACCAAACCAACACTGCCAGTGTGCTGCATTCATTAGCCGAAAGAATTAAAAAACGCGGACTCATCATCCTGATCTCCGATTTGATAGACGACCCAGACAAGATTTTAAGCGGTTTGAAGCATTTTCGTCATGCCAAGCACGAGGTTATTGTTTTCCACATTGAAGACCAACAGGAGCGTGATTTCGACTACAAGCACGAAACTGAGTTCATAGACGCTGAAACGGGTGAGAAAATCACGGTTTCGCCCTGGCAAATTCGTAAAAAATACAGACAAAAATATGCTGAAAACCGGGAATACATTAAAAATAAATGTCATGACATGCGCATTGAATACAACCTGATAAACACCAACACTCCCTTCAAGGACAACCTGTTGCAATATATGATAAAAAGAGCTAAACTAATGTGATTATTGGATATTCAGCAGCCCGAAGGCCTTTTTTTATGGTTTTTTTGGCTCCAACAGCGGAAAAGTCAAATGGTTTTTGGGAGAATTGAAAATAAACGATATTTTAAGTCTATTGACAAATAATGAAATTTTATCATTTTTGTTAGTGGATTATATTCAAAAAAGGATGTATAAAGAAATTACAAATTATTTGTGGAAGAACAATGAAGTATAATGACCTAGATTTAGAAAAATGGAAGGAAATAGACATAAATGTTGATAGCCTTTGGTTGATCAATGAACGTGATAAATCAGGTAAACACACAAATATCTATCATGGTAATTTTATCCCACAAATTCCAAACCAGTTAATAAGAAGATTTACCAAAAAAAATGAAATTGTGTTTGAACCATTTATGGGAAGCGGTACTACATTATTTGAATGTGAAAATTTACATAGAAAATATATTGGTTTTGATATTAATCCTGAAATGATAAATTATGTAAATACAAAAATGAATAACGATATTTTTTACAAAGACTATTATTACAGCCTATGTGATGTTACTAAAAATATTAAAGTCAAGAAAGAAATTAAAGCTGCTTTTGATAAATTTAAAACATATAATTTTCATTTTATCTTGATGCATCCACCATATCTTGACATAATTAAATTTACTAATAATAAAAATGATTTATCCAATATTAAAGATATCAGTTTATTTAAAAAAAAATTTATACAAGTTTGCAAAAATTGCTTGCCCTATTTAGAAGATGGGCGCTATTTTGCTCTAGTTATAGGTGATATTTACAAAAATAGAGAGGTAATCCCTCTATCTTTTTATTTATTTAATTCGATTAAGGAAAATTTTGAAGTAAAATTAAAGGGCATAATAATCAAAAATATTGAAGGCAACAGAGGTAAGCTTGGTAAAGGTGGTATTTGGCGATATAGAGCATTGAAAAGTGATTATTATTTATTTAAGCACGAATATATTTTTGTTTTTAAGAAAGGATAAATATATGTCAAAAAAAGACTTATTTTTGGATTTAGCTAAACCAGATCAAAATGGATTCAGCCGTTGGGTTAAAGTAACTGAATTTCAAAATAAATATTTTGATTTAAAGCTGGGCAATGGGGGTAGCTGGTGTAGAAAAAGTTCGCCCCTAGCAAAAGAATACCTTCTAGAGTTTGATAAAAGTATAACTAAAGGAAATTCTATTGATGCTATACGACTAAATGGATTTAATAAAAAAGAAAATTTCAATCATAATATTAGAAAAGATATAAAAGATTATTATAAAAAACAAAATTGTGTAATGCTTGGTATAAATGGAAAATCAGAAAACACAAAGATTGAGATCGACCATAAAGATGGCAGAAAAGGCAATAATAGAATTTCTAATTTGACCTCACAAAGTTTTGATGATTTTCAACCATTATGTAAAGCCGCTAATGATGCTAAAAGACAAATTTGCAAAATATGTAAAGAAACAAATAAAAGATGGAATGCAAAAAATCTTAAGGGTAATCCTTTTGAATTTTATGAGGGCGATGAAAATTATACTGAAGAATTAGGATGTAAAGGATGTTACCAATATGACCCTGTTAAATATAGAAAGACAGTGGTTATAAAAGTTAGTAAAATGGCTGCCAAAGAAGCCGCTGATGCTGTATTTAAAAAATTGTATCCAGAGTTGGAGTAAAGTATGGCAACAACCCATGTTTTTATAGTAGATTTGACAACTTTCAAATATCATTTGGAATATATGTTTGCTGGAACAGGAGCAAAAGATAGAATTATTGATTTTAACAATTCTTTTACAAGTAGGCTGCATCCTAAAACTGAAAACAACCTGCTTGGTATGATTGCCGATAGTCAACGAATAAGAATAGATGATTATGTAATTTTTTATCTACAACAAAATAAATCTCAAGGAATAAAAGAAGGAATGTTTTATGGGGTTTTTAAAGTAAAAGAAGAACCTTCTTTTCTAGACAACAATGATAATCAACAATTTTTAAATAGCCAATTAGGAAAATCTTTAACTTTTAGAACTATAATAAAGCCATATCAAATATATGCAGAAGGTATAACAGAATGGGAAGCGCTAGATGAAATCAAAAATATTCAATCTCCCAATCAAATGTTATGGAGTTTAATTTATCGAAAACTTAAAGGTAATCGTGGAAATACAATGATTACAATTTATGAAAGCGAAAGATTAATAAGTCTGATTAGAAATAAAAACAACAGAATATATTTGGATGGAAGCAACTTTACTTTTAACAAAATAACACAAAAAATAGAAGTAACACAACAATCATATCACTATTCTGGTAGAGTCGAACAAATAAATATACTCCCAAGATTGATAAATAAATATTGTGATAATAAGCAATTTGAAGCTCATTTACAAGCATACATCTTACAACATTTAGAACAATTACCTATATTTTTAAATCAACAAATTGAATGGATTGGTAATGAAGTATCTTGTGGTGTTGGCATGCAAAGGATAGATATAATGATTTCGGTTGATGGAGATAATAGAAAAGTAGTTCCGGTTGAATTAAAATCTGGTATAGCATATCCAGCCATTATAAATCAATTACAAAGATATGTTGACTGGATTGAGCAATATTATGTACCAAATAGACCTTCAGATATAGAACCAATGATAATAGCAAGAGAAATCACTGATAAGACATCACAGAATTATCAGAATTTGTTAAATGCTTTTAATAATTTTAATTTTACTAATAATATTTTAAAGTTGCGTTATATCGAATTTTCAATTGATTGTGAACAAAATAGAATATTATCATTTAATGATGTGGTTTATTAATTATGAATTATATAGGTTCAAAATATAAATTGTCAGATTTTATTTTTACAACAATTCAATCAGTTGTTGGCAATAATTTATCAAATAAGATTTTCTGTGATCTTTTTGCTGGAACTGGTATTATTGGAAGAAAGTTTAAAAGTTCTGTGAAAATGGTAATCGCAAATGACTTCGAATATTATAGTTATGTTTTGAATAAAAATTATATTGGTAATCATAATCCAATACCAAATAAAGAAAAGTATATAGAAAAACTTAATAACATTCAACCAACTGTGGGTTTTATTTATAATAATTATTGCATTGGAAGTGGTAGTGGACGTCAATATTTCTCAGATAATAATGGGAAAAAAATTGATGCTATTAGACAAGAAATTGAAAAATTGAAAGATAGCAAGGAAATATCTAATGAATTGTATTATTTTTTATTGGCGAGCCTTATAGAAAGCGCTGATAAAGTAGCAAATACTGCATCAGTTTATGGTGCATTTTTGAAAAATTTAAAAAGAACAGCTCAAAAAGAATTAATCATAGAATCAGCTGATTTTACAATTAATGTAAATGACCATATAGTGTTTAATGAAGATAGTAACAAACTAATAAAACAAATTGAAGGAGATATTTTATATCTTGACCCACCTTATAATACTAGACAGTATGGAGCAAATTACCATCTATTAAATACAATTGCATTATATGATTATTTTGAGCCAAAAGGTAAAACTGGATTAAGAAATTATAAAAAATCACAATATTGTAGTAAACATTCTGTAATAAATGCTTTTAATGAGTTAATAGAAAATGCAAATTTTAAATATATATTCTTAAGTTATAATAATGAAGGATTAATGACTGTTGATGAAGTTGAAAACATTATGAGTAAATATGGTAAATACAGCTTAGCAAATATAGATTATCAAAGATTTAGAGCTGATAAAGAAGAAAACAGAAAACACAAATCAAATAAAACTATCGAATATTTACACATCTTACAAAAGAAATAATATAGCATCTCCACCCACCCACACTACGCGCATCGGCACATTTTGCTGGCGGGCATAGGATAACGTCCAGAAAATGGTGTAAAATTAGTTGAGCCAAAATTCAATCCTCATACTTGGTTTAAGCAAAAATCAAAACAAGGAGGAGAGAATAATGGCTCAGGTACAAACTAATTTAGATAGTAAATTATGGCAAGGTTTTGATGATATTTTAGCAGTTCTTGTTCTTCCCTTAAAGTATCGCAAAAGATTGCGAATAACCAATAGCATTGAGCGTTTAAATGAAAAGATCAGAAGAAGGGAAAGAGTAATAAGAGAAAAAGAAAAAATAAGCTAGAACTGAAAAGTGCTTAAATTCTTTACAAGTAATTTACAGACCTTTTGAGCTTGACTGTCTGCAAGCGCAACAACTAATTTCTTGACAGAAACTTAACCTAAAAATAGCAGAAATATATGAAAAAATATATTTTAAGTATTTTAATTCTGTTTTTATTAAGCTGTAGCTATTCGGTTCGCACTATGGCGTATCCGCACCTGAAAACTATTCAGATCGAGCAGTTTCAGAACCAAAGTGATGAATTTGAATTGAGTGAAGAACTTTTCATTAAATTAAGCGATTATTTCCAAGCTGATGGCCGCCTACGCCTGGTTACCGAAGATGCAGATTGCATTTTGGAAGGAGAGATTCGCGATTATACAGATAAGATCTATTCCTATGAAGGTTCTACTGTGAAGGAATATCAGGTGAAGATTATGTTCTGGATAAAATTTACCGATCTCACTACTGAGGAAGTATTGTGGGAAAATTCCAACCTAATTCTCAGCGAAACTTATTCCCAAACAGATGAAACAGCCGAATATAGTACGGCAGAAGAAGCACGCCTGTCGATCTATGAAGATCTTTTTGACAATATTATAAAAAATACGTTGGAACAATGGTAAGAATCAACAAATTTTTAGCAAAATGCAATTTGGGTTCACGAAGACAAGTGGAAAAACTTGTCTTAGATGGACAGATAAAAATAAACGGTAAAGTTTGTACCGATCTTGCGTCCAATATACGAATAGGAAAAGATAAGGTAGAGTATAAAGGTCAGGTTTTGCAATACCCGCAGGATAATTTTTACATAATGCTGAATAAACCCCCCGGATATTTGGTAAGCCATCATGATGATTTTGGCAGAAAATTGGTATATGACCTTTTGCCTAAGTTTGATATCCATTTTTTTGCTGTAGGAAGATTAGATTATCGCTCGGAGGGCTTGCTTTTGCTAACTAACGATGGTGATTTTGCCCAGAAAGTAATTCATCCGCGCCATAAATTAGCGAAAGTTTATCGGGTAGATGTAAATAGAAATTTAGCAAAATCTGAATTGGATAAATTACGGTCAGGAATGAAAATTGACGGTAAATCGACAGCTCCAGCAAAAGTGTTTGTGAAAAAAGAAACAGCAGATGGCATGAGACTTAAAATAACCATTTACGAGGGTCGCAAAAGACAAATCCGTAAAATGATAGAACAGGTTGACGCCAAGGTGACTAGACTGAAAAGAACTCAAATTGGTAGCTTGAAACTGGGAAAATTACCACCTGGCAAATGGCGCTTGCTAAATAATAGCGAAGTTGTAAAACTAAAACGAGATTCATACAAAACGGAGGAAAATAGATGAAAATAGGACTTATTGGACTGCAAAACTCAGGGAAAACAACAATTTTTAATGCGCTTACCAGCTTGGAAGCAGAAACAGCTAGCTACAGTAATGCTGCCAATGAACCTAATGTTGGGATGGTAGAAGTGGACGACAAACGCGTAGATAAACTTTCAGAGCTTTATAAACCCCAAAAAACTATCCATGCCTCTATTGAATATATGGATTTTGTTGGTTTAACTGGAGATAAAAGCAATGGAGACTTGTTCCCACCTAATTCTATGGCTCTGATAAAAACTGCAGATGCTATCGCCGTAGTAGTACGTAATTTTAGCGATGAAATAATCTCGCAAACCCAAGGTGAACCTGACCCGGTAGGTGATGTAGAAAAAATAAATTCTGAACTAATCTTTTCCGATTTGATGATAGCAGAAAAAAGATTGGAAAAACTGGAACTAAACCTGAAACGCGGTGTGCAAGATAGTGCCAGCAAATTGGAACAAAAAGCACTTGCCAAAATTGTGGAAAATTTGAGTAATGAAATTCCTATAAGAGATTTACAGCTTACAGCAGATGAAGAAAAAAGCATTCGCGGATTTCAATTTATTACTCAAAAACCACTTATGGTAATTTTGAATAGCGATGAGAATAATTTTGGTCAGAATCAGGATATTTTGGAGAAATTGAATCAAAACTATCGAGCTCTTGAATTTGCCGGTAATTTCGAGATGGAGCTTAGTAAGCTCAACAGTGAAGAAGCAGCTGTTTTTATGGAAGATATGGGAATCAGTGGTTCTGCCCGCGAAAGATTGACCCGATTTTCCTACGATATGCTTGGATTAATCAGCTTTTTCACTGTTGGAAAAGATGAAGTTCGTGCCTGGACTATTCAAAAGGGCGATGATGCTGTAACTGCTGCTGGCAAAATTCATTCTGACCTAGCGCGCGGTTTTATTCGGGCAGAATGTTTTAACTACCAAGATTTAATAGAGCTGGGCAGCGAAAAAGCGATTAAAGAGCATGGGAAGTTGCGCCTGGAAGGCAAAAATTATATCGTGCAAGATGGTGATATCTTAAATATTCGCTTTAGTGTGTAAACAGTAAGGATTATTATGGAAAAGAAAAGAACTGGTACGGTTATTATCAGCATAATTTTAATGTTGATCTTGCTGCTTTTGCTTATTTCGGTTAGCATTGGTACAGAACTTATAAATTACGATTATAATCGACTTCGTGAGAATAGCTTCAATGTTATTAAGCTGGTGAAGCTGGATTTACCTGATCTACACAACCCTATCGGAGTGTTTGGAGCTTTCTTTGCCTATTGGCTGGTTAAATTATTTGGTCAGCCCTTGGCTTTGGCAGTATTAGCTGGTTTATTTTTTATGCTGTTTTTTGCCAATATTTGGCAAAACCGCAAATGGTTTTGGAAAGCAGTCACTTTGATTTTTTTGGTATTTATGGCGGAAACTTTTGTCTTTTCCTTGCAAGAAAAACTTCCCCAAGCGATAGGAATTATTCCCCAAAACTGGTTGGCCTTTCTTACCAAGATCTTCGATACCACAGGCAGTGCTATAATAGCTGCAGCTGTCGCGATAGCAGGACTTATAATTATTTTGGAACCGCAAACTATTAAGAAATTTTTCCAACTTCTTTGGAAGTTGATCGTAGCTGTTTTTGGTTTTTTAATAAATCTATTCAGCAAAAAACAAAAACCTAAAAAAACTAAACTAGAAAAGCAGAAAAAGAAGAAAGAGAATAAACCCAAAATAACCGAGAACGTGCCTAAAGAGCAACCTAACCTGCAGAAAAAGCCGGAGATAAATCGGAATAATAATAGCAAACCTAAGCCACCTAAGAAGGTAAGCAAAGAAGGCGAATATACGCCACCAGATATCGAGGAATTTCTGGTTTCCCATAAACCAAATGAAGCTGCTCGAGAGAAGATCGAGCGCAATATTCATAAAACCAGCAAAAAATTAGAACGTAAATTGGCGGAATTCGATGTGGATGTGGAAGTGGTAAACGTGAATATTGGACCAATTATAACCCAGTACGAACTCAAACTGGCTCCTGCTGTAAAAGTGAGTAAAATTAATACTCTGGCAGATGACCTGGCCTTGGCCATAAAAGCAAAAAGTATTCGTGTGCAAGCTCCAATTCCCGGTAAAGATCTGGTTGGAATCGAACTGCCTAACGATTCCAGAAATACTATCTACCTGAAAGATGTGCTACTTTCTGAAAAGATGCAGCGCAACAAAGAACCCTTAGCAATTGCTTTAGGAAAAGATATCTCAGGTCAGGCGGTGGTTACCGATTTGGCTGCAATGCCGCATCTGCTTATTGCCGGGGCAACAGGATCAGGAAAAAGTGTTTGTATAAACACTATTATCAATGGTTTTCTGCTGCGTTCCAGTCCCGAAGAAGTACGTTTTATAATGATTGATCCCAAAAGAATAGAATTGGCAGGCTACGAAGGTGTTCCCCACCTTATCGAGAATGTGGTAACCGACAATGAAGATGCCATGAAAGTGCTTAATTGGGCGGTAAGAGAAATGGAAAGACGCTACACCCTGCTGCATAAATATAAGGTTAGAAATTTAAAAGATTATAATGCCAAATTGGAAGTTTTGGAAGCTGAAAAGCAAGAGAAAAGTGAAAAATTACCAGATCATAAATTGCCATTTATCATTATTATTATCGATGAACTTGCTGATTTGATGATGACTGTGGGCAAAGATGTGGAAAAACCGCTTACCAGATTAGCACAGATGGCGCGTGCGATCGGTATTCATCTTATTTTAGCAACTCAGCGCCCTTCCTCCAACATTATCACCGGAATTATTAAAACCAATTTCCCCTGTCGCATAGCCTTTAAGGTAGGAAGCAAGGTAGATTCGCGCGTTATTATCGATGCTAATGGTGCTGAAAAATTACTGGGAAGAGGTGATATGCTGTTCTTACCCCCGGGAAGCGGAGAGGTCGAGCGAATTCACGGAGCGTTCATTTCCGATGCTGAAATAGAAAATATTGTAGACTATTTGAAGACCCAGCCTAAACCAGAGCAAGAAATTATGATACTGGATGAAGATGAAAATGAGCTGAATCCACTTGATTATGATGATGATAAATTTCCAGAAGCAGCCGTTTATGTTGTTCAGGCAGGAAATGCCTCAGTTTCCATGCTGCAAAGACATCTTGGAATTGGCTATGCCCGCGCTGGCCGGCTTATTGATAACTTGGAAAAAGCTGGCATAATAGGAAAACATAAAGGCAGTAAACCACGCGAAGTTTTGGCTACCGAAGAGGATTTGAAGATTTATGGATTTATTGAAGATGATGATTTTTAGAATAACACTGGCACTAGTGATGTTGCTGGCAGTAAACTTAACTGCCACAGAATTAGACGAAGTATTTTCCCAACTTAAACAAAAATACGCTGATGTGGAAACTTACCAGGCGGAGTTTTCTCAACAAAATTATTGGACTGAAGTAGATATTCATAAAACTTCTAATGGCAAAATATTCTACAACAACGATAATTTGCTGCTTAGTTACCAGCAGCCGGATGGACAGAAACTGCTTATCGATAGTACTAAAGTGATAATGTACGACCCGAGTGCCGAGCAGGTGCTAATTACCGATAAAATTGATACTAAATTGCGTCCTATAGAAATTTTGAAATATTATTGGGAAGATGCTGAAAAAGAACTTGTTACTACAAAAAATGGGTATAATATTTTACTAAAAAAAGCCCAAAACAAATTTATTACAGCCACAGTAAAAGATGGCTGGTTAAAAATAATTAGAATTGAAGACAATAGTGGAAATTGGGTAGAGTATAGCTTTTTTAACGAAGTTTATAACAAAAAGATCTCGCCCCAGATTTTCCAAATTGAATTTGATGATGATGTGAACATAATAGATAACAGAAAGGAAAGATTATGATAGCTTTAATTATGGCAGGCGGAGTAGGCTCCAGATTTTGGCCACTCAGCCGTAAAAGTAACCCCAAACAGTTTTTAAATATTTTGTCGGATAAGCCAATGATAAATATGACGATAGATAGGTTGGAAGGCTTAGTGCCTTTGGAAAAAACCTTTATTGTTACTGCTGCCAGCCAAGTGGAGCTTATCAAAAAGCATCTACCCGAATTGCCTGAAAAGAACATAATAATCGAACCTTTTGGTATGAATACAGCGCCGTGTATTGCTCTTAGCAGCTTCTACTTAAAAGATATTGTACCGCAAGATGAAGTTATGGTAGTGCTGCCGGCAGACCACTTGATAAAAGATGAGAAGCGCTTCCGAGAAAGTCTGCACTATGGTAAAGAAGCTGCTAAGCAGGGTAAACTGGTTACTTTTGGCATCAAACCCACCTATCCGGCAACCGGTTATGGCTATATTCAAGCTGGTGGCTGGTTAGATGAACAAACCCAGTCGATCCAGAAATTTACTGAAAAACCCGATCTTTCCCAAGCAAACGAATTTCTGGTTTCTGCTAATTATTATTGGAATAGCGGGATGTTTATGTGGAGTGTGGAAACTATTTTAAATTCCTACCAAAAATTACAACCACAGATCTATGAAAATATGCAAAAAATAGAGGAAAAATGGCAGCAGAAAGGGAAAAATTCCGATATTTCACAACTTTATAAAGAAATGCCCAAGATCCCAGTAGATATTGGTATAATGGAAAAAGTTAGCAATGCCGTTGTTATTCCGGTAGACTACGGCTGGAGCGATGTGGGTAGTTGGGGTGCATTGTATGATCTTTCGCCCAAAGATGAACACGAAAATGTGATCAAAACCGAAAAAGAAGTCATTAACAGCAGCAAAAACTATGTGAATACCAAAAAAACAGTAGCCCTTATCGGTGTGGAAAACCTGGTTGTGGTAGAAACCGACGATGCCCTGCTTATTGCTGATAAGAACAATACGGAAAAAGTTAAACAGATCGTGGAAAACCTGAAGAAAAAAGGTAAAACAGAGCTTTTATAGATGAAGCTGGCAGTTATCGGCAGCAAAGAATTCCAAGATTTTCGACTGCTGGCCATCGAAATAGAAAAAGAAAATAACGTAACTAAAATAATTAGTGGCGCAGCGCTAGGTACCGATAGCCTAGCGCGCCGCTACGCTATTCAAAACAATATTCCCTTGCTGGAATTTCCACCTGATTATGCCAAGTATGGCACGCAAGCTAAACACGTTCGCGATAATCAGATCGTGAACCATTGCGATAAAGTGTTGGCTTTTTGGGATGGAGTTTGCGAAGGTACTAAATATACTATGGATTATGCCCACCAACAAAAGGTACCGGTGCGCATAGTATGGGTGGGGAAACCAAGAACTGGTAATAAAATGTGAAAATCATATTAAGGCTAGTTCATCTGCAATGTCACATCTAATAATAGACTTTCCATTTTCCAATTTTCTCTACATTTTGGTAGTAATTTTTTAACCATTTGCTATTGTCATGAATCTCATGTTTATATACAATAAGTACACTCGGTTTTTCTAATTTCTTTTTTAGGAATTTCAGTTCGGAAGTATTATGCATATCTATCAGATAATTCTTCCATTGTAAATTATTCTCGAACTGAGTTTCCCTGTGTAGGCTTTTACTACCATCATTCAAGCATACAATAGCTTTATTCAATCCAAAAGCAATGGAAGGTTTTCTAGTATTGTAGACTAATATAGTTCTGTGAACCAGCTTATTTTTAATAATAAAATCAGTAACAGGACGAGGGCTGTTTACTTCTAACTCATTTTTTGACATTCCATAACTGCCAGCTACCAACAAAAATACTGTTAGAGTTAATGATATGGCACCAGATTTATATTTGTTGCTAATTTGGGTAGAGTGGTAGATTCCAATAAGTAATATAAATGCCAAGAAACAGAGTACAGTAAAAAATATGGGAAGCTCTAATTCTCGGCTAAAAAAAGGAGCTATTGCGAGAATTATTATTAAGATTAAAGAAAACCAGAGCATTATTTTATTAACTATTTTTCTATTTTCTGTGATATTTAGCAAATGCGCTATTAAAATAGCCAACAAACTATAAATAGGAAGAATGTACAAGATACGCTTAGATGCAGAAAGAGAAAAGAAGATAAGCGGGATAAGTATTCCTAGTAAAAGAGCAAACAAGTTAGTTTTGGGAGAGAATAATTTTTTCTTCTTCAGCAAATGAGGTAATGTCAAAATCCAAGGTAACCCCATTAAAGGCCCAAAAACCAAAAAATACCAAAAAGGCTCAGTTCGATTAAAAACATTACTGGATAATCTATCTAGGGTTTGTCTACCCAGAAAATAACTTAAGAAATCGTGATTATTTATGACTAAATATAAATACCATGAAAGAGCTAAAATAATAAATATTAACCACGCAAGTAAATGGTGCCAACCCAGTTTATTCTTAGTTTTTTCGGTAAAGCTATAGGGAATTATGAAAGCAACGGGAATAATAAAAATAACAGGCCCTTTGGTTAGCATTCCTAAAGCTAAACTCACAGTAAAAAGATAAAAAAATCCCTTTTTGTTGCTTTTACGATATTTTACATAGGCATACATACTTAAAATAGCAAAAGTAGTAAGGAAGGGATCGGTAGTCAACATACGCGAGGAAGATATAACTATTGGGAAGCTGAAATAAATAATCGCCGCCCAGAGAGCTGTTTTTTTATTATTGAAAAGCAGAAATGCTAATTTATATACAAGTAATATTTGTAAAAGAATAGCTAGCTGCAGGAAAAACCTGGCTCCAAATGGATTAACACCAAACAAATGATAACCTAAGGCGGTAATCATATAGGTGAAAGGAGGTTTATGATAATGATGGATACCTAGAAAATTTGGATGTAAATAGTCGCCTGAAGCGTACATCTCGCGTGAGATTTCGGCATAACGGGCATCGCTGGTTTCGATAACACCGTACGACCCAACATTTATATACAGAGCAACTGCAGCTATAAATAACAAAAAGAATAGATTTTTCTGTCCTGTGCTCATTTTAACTCCCTCTTTCCAATAATAATGTTTCTAAAATAAATTATAAAACCGACCGATTGACCCAAAAAGAGAATAGGATCTTTTCGGTACACCGCATAACTTAAAATCATTGCTGAACCGATTAAACTTATGACCCAAAAAGTTATAGGTAAGCGCGATTTTTTAATTCTTTCAGAATAAAGCCATTGATAAACAAACCTTAAGGTAAAAATAACCTGTCCTAAGCTACCCCATATTATTAATAAAGGGGGAATATTTTGGTTTTTAAAAAGTTGATTAATCAGATTCTGATGATTTTTAATTGATAGAACCAGTATAATAACGGGAAAGCTTAATATAAAAATTCGCAATATGCTGTGTATCTTCTGCCAAGATTTTTGAAAGTACATATTCCTAATATAAATGAAATAAGTTATGGTTTGTCCTAATATAATAGCGAAATCGTGACGTAACCAGCCGTAGATAAAAAGTAAAAAAGCAGCGATCAAACTGAATTCCCAAAAAATTTCTGGGGTCATGATTTTTTTTTCTTTTTCAGATTTGAACCACTGTATTAGTAAGCGGGCAGAGAAAAATAATTGAGCTAATAAACCAATGGCATATGTTAAGTAAGAGGATGACAACCAGCTATTCATCAATAGATATCCGTTTTTTCGATCTTGTAGTTTATATATCTGCTACGCATCCAGCGAAAGGCAAATGTATCCTGTAGAGGTTTGAACGATCTATTGAAGATATTGAATTTGGAAGTCCCTGCTTTGCGCTTAAAGTGCTGTACTGGCACCTGCTTAATTCTACCATGTTGCAACTGTATCATGGCAGGAATGAACCTATGTAATCCATCAAAAAATGGAATCGCTTGGGCTACCGTTGTTTTGATAACTTTAAGGGGGCAACCGGTGTCGATGATGCCATCATTGATAAGGGCGCGCCGGATATTGTTGGCTAGCAATGATTGAATCTTTTTATTCCAAGAATCATTTCGTTTATTGCGAATACCTATAACAGCTTCGTAGTCATCAATATATGCAAGTAATTTATCAAAATCGAAAGGGGTTGTTTGCAAATCTGCATCAATATAACCTAAAAGCTCGGTGTTGCAGTGATCTATTCCTGCTTTAATCGCACTACTTAAACCACAATTATGGCTAAATTTAATGTAATTTAAATTAGGATTGTCGGTACACAACCGCTCAATTTCATTAAAACTACCATCTGTAGAACCGTCGTCAATGAAAAGTACCTTGCTTTTGACTTTACTTTGAGTTAGATATTCTAAAAGAGTAATTCCCAATCTCGGAATATTCGCAAGCTCGTTGTAAACAGGAACAACAATCGTCATTTTGTAGTTACTGTCCTTACTATCATTATCTCTTTTCATACGCTATTTATTCCAATTTCTATTTAATTTGCAAAATAATTTCTTATTTTTAGTACAGTCAAGCCCAAAAAGTCTGTAAATTCCTCGTAAAGGATTTAAGCACTTTTCAGTTATAGTTTCTTTTCACTTTTTTTCTTCGATATCTTTTAACCAAATACCAGTAGCTATTCCGATTTCATACTTGTAGAATTATTTCTTTCTCTTATCCATCTCAAAGTATCAAAATAATTATTCGCAGCATCCCATAATATAAAACCATCTAATCCCAAATCTTCAATTGCTTGCAGTTGTGCATAAATATATTCAGGTTTGTAATTTACCCGCCAACGGTTTGCTTGGATATAGGGTGCTACACGGCAGCTTGGTGAACTATGACGCTTGGTCAACTTAGCAGCCTTATAAACAATATGATAGGGCTCATTAGCCACATCACGCCGAAATCCAAACCCATCAGAAAAATGAGATGAATAAATCATAGGATGTATAAAATCAAGATTTTTAGTCATTCTGGCAATATCCTGACCTGTATTTTCTACATCTGCCGCCCTTTGCCAAGCTACTATAGCAAATACATCTGCACTTAAAGTTATATTATACTTATTACAAATATTTTTCACATTGCGCGTAAACTCTGTTATTATATCTATCTTACTACGTTTTTTATATAAACTATCCTGTTTGGCCAAAAGTGAATCTTTGCGCATGAAATCAAACTCTGCTTCTCCTACTTTTCCTTGGGTAGGAAATCTTACATAATCTAACTGTATTTCATCTACTTTGTTTTTCGCAGCCTCTTCCACAATACTCAATAATTCGGCCTGAACTTCTGGTAAAGAAGGATCCAGCCAGGAAGGACCGTGCCGACGATATTCCTGCCAGACTCCGCCAGCAGTACTTCTGGGCCGTATCGTACTATCTCGACTTGCGATATATCTATCATGGAACATCACCACACGAGCAACAGCCCTCATATTTCGCCGATGAAGAGCTTTTACGGTTTTTTGGACATTTAATACCGGTTTTACTCTAGAGCGCCTGAGAGAGTCTTTTTGTGGCACTGAAAAGAAAATGCGCCCTTTCATGTTTTTCAGATCGAAAACTACTGTGTTTATCCCAGCAGCCTGAGCGCTATCCAAAATTGTTTCAAATTTATTTGACCCTACTGTAAATGCACTTAAATATAAACCTTTAGTAAAATCGAATGGTTTTAGATACTCAATATTATCAGTATTTTTAGAATTTTGTAGTGATTTTTCCTCTTTTGTTTTTTCAGCTTTTAGGGTTTCCATTCCCTCCGGTTGAACTTTTTTTTCCTCAGTTTGGGCATTACAGGTCAGAAAAATTACCATACTTAATAATATTATCAATTTTTTCAATTTTACATCCTTATATAAAAAAAATAGGAAGCTATCATGTAACAGCTTCCTAAATAGTGCAAGTATTTTATTATGATTCTTTCAGACTAAGTCTGACTAGTGATCTTTTCAGTGCTAACTCTGCCCGGCGAAAATCGATATCGGAGCTATCGGGAGGTGCCTGCAGCCGCTTTTCTGCACGCTGCTTAGCCTTTTTGGCTCTCTGGGCATCTATCTCTGCTGCTGCCTCAATGGTCTGACAAGTTATTACAACCTTATCATCTTCTACTGTAACAAAGCCATCATGAATAGCATAATTATCGACTTTATCTCCTTTGTATGCACTTATTACTCCCGGCCTTAGCATAGTGATAAACGGAGTATGTCCAATTGAGATTCCAAAATCGCCTTCTATGCCAGGGACAATTACATGGTCAAAATCATCCTGCAATTTTACTTGTTGCGGCTGAAAGATATCCAAGTGAACCTTGTCCATTATTCTTCCTTCTTTTTGTTAGCAGTTTTAGTTTTGTTATTGTTACTTTGAGAAGTTTCTTCTTTCTTATCTTTTTTCTCTATATCCTTCTTTTCGTCAGTATTTTTACTTTTCCCTTGTTTTTTCTCTTCTTCTTTTTTATTTTCTTGGGAATCTTTTTTTTCTCCTGAAGAACCTTGCATCTTCTTTACTTTTTCTTCAGCTTCTTCCAAAGTTCCCACATAAAGGAAGGCTGCTTCTGGCCAGTCATCACATTCACCTTCAATAATAGCTTTAAAGCCTGCTATAGTATCTTTCAGCGGTACATATTTACCAGGTGTATTGGTAAATTCTTCAGCTACAAAGAAAGGTTGTGAAAAGAATCTCTGCAGTTTACGAGCTCTATTCACTACCAGTTTATCTTCTTCTGAAAGCTCGTCCATACCCAAAATTGCGATAATATCCTGCAAATCTTTGTAGTTTTGCAAAATTCTTTGTGTTTCACGGGCAACATAGTAGTGTTCTTCTCCAATTATTTTAGGATCCAGAATACGGCTGCTGGAATCAAGCGGATCCACGGCGGGATAAATACCTAATTCCACAATTTTTCTGGAAAGAACGCTGGTAGCATCGAGGTGTGAGAAAGTAGTAGCCGGAGCTGGATCTGTTAAGTCATCAGCTGGCACATAGATAGCTTGCACCGAAGTTATCGAGCCATCTTTAGTAGAGGTAATTCGTTCTTGCAAGTCTCCCATTTCGGAAGCAAGGGTGGGCTGATAACCAACTGCTGAAGGCATTCTTCCCAGCAAAGCTGAAACTTCGGAACCAGCTTGGGTGAAACGAAAGATATTATCGATAAAAAGTAGTACATCTTTTTTGGAAACATCGCGGAAATATTCGGCGACAGTGAGACCTGTGAGGCCTACCCGCTGGCGTGCTCCCGGCGGTTCATTCATCTGTCCGAAAATAAGGGCTGTTTTATCTAAAACCCCGGAATCTTTCATTTCCAAATAGAGATCATTTCCCTCTCTGGTTCTTTCACCCACTCCCGAAAATACAGAATAACCACCATGCTCAATAGCGATATTCCTAATAAGTTCTTGGATAAGTACAGTTTTTCCTACTCCAGCACCGCCAAAAAGACCTATCTTACCCCCTTTGGGATAGGGCTCGATAAGATCGATAACCTTGATGCCAGTTTCCATAATATCTTCTTCTGTAGAGAGATTTTCGAAGATTGGAGCAGGTCTGTGAATGGGAAATTTCTCCTTAGTTTTTATGGGACCCTTTTCATCTATCGGTTCACCTAAAACATTCATTAAACGGCCTAATACAGCTTCCCCAACTGGCACACTAATGGGTTCACCGGTATCAAACACTTTTTGTTCCCGCACTAAGCCATCAGTAGAATCCATTGCTACTGTTCTTACCTTATTTTCACCCAGATGCATCTGTACTTCCAGAATTAAATCCGGCAAATCTTCTCTTTCGACTTTCAAAGCATTCTGAATAGCTGGTAAATGTTCTTCTGGGAATTCAACATCAACTGTTGGTCCGATTATTTGGATGATTTTTCCTTCTACCATATTAACCTCTTATTTTATTTTAAAGCTTCTGCGCCAGACGATATCTCGATAATCTCTTTAGTAATACTTGATTGTCTGACCTGATTATATTTAAGTGTAAGTTCTTCAACTAATTCATCGGCATTATCGGTAGCAGAATCCATAGCGGTCATACGAGCGCCCTGTTCTGCTGCCGAAGATTCTAACATAATGCGCCAAATCTCTACTTCGATATATTTTTCCCCTAATTCGCTAATAATGGTGTTGTCATCTGGTTCATAGATAAAATCCAGAGTAGAAATCTCCTCATTTTCAGCTGGTACAATTGGTAACAACTGCTTTGTAATAATGTTTTGCTGAATTGCAGATTTAAACTCATTGTAGAGAATATCTATCTTTCCGTAATCTCCCTTCAGGAATTTTTTTAGTAAATCATCTGCAATCTGTTTGGAAATAGAGAAATCCATCTCATTGAAGAAATTAAAATATTTTTCGGTTATTTCCAGATTTGTATGTTGGCGAATATAGTCGTAGCCTTTTTTCCCAATGCAAATAATATCGGTGTTTTTGTGTTCTTCCAAATAAATTAGAGCACGTTTCGAAATCATAGAATTAAAACCGCCACATAGTCCACGGTCGGAAGTTACAAACACAAAGGCGTTACGGGCAGCATCTTGATTGGGATACAATAGTTGATGTTCAGTAAATTTATTTTTCAATTTTAGTTTTCGCAGCATTTTGTTTATATTGTCAGCATACGGTCGCGCAGCCAAGATCTTTTCTTGGGAACGTCTCAATTTCGCTGCCGCTACCATTTTCATAGCATTGGTAATCTGCCTGGTGCTTTTTACGCTATCTATCCTATTTTTTATATCTCGTGTGTTCGCCATATCGTTCCTAGAACTTTTCTATTACCTTTTTGCACACCTGATTCATCTTTTCTTCCATCTTATCATCTATTTCCTTTTCAGTTATCTGTTTCATCAAATCTTTATATTCGGAATCGAGGGTAGCATAGAGCTCTTCTTCAACTTTTGCCACTTTGTCAATCTCTATATCGTCCAAATAGCCGTGATTTGCCATAAAAATAATGAGGATCTGTTTAGCAATAGGAAGAGGAGAATATTGGTCTTGTTTTAGAATTTCCACCAGTCTTTCTCCACGGCGTAACCGTGCTTGCGTTGCTTTATCGAGATCGGAACCAAATTTAGAGAAAGCTTCCAATTCCTTGTATTGGGCTAAATCCAACCGCAGCTGGCCGGTAACATGTTTCATCGATTTAATTTGCGCATTACCTCCCACGCGAGATACTGATAGCCCCGCATTAATAGCAGGCCTAACTCCGGAATAGAATAATTTACTTCCCAGATAGATCTGGCCATCGGTAATCGAGATAAGATTAGTGGGAATATAAGCCGTAATATCATCTGCTTGCGTTTCGATGATAGGCAGTGCTGTAAGTGACCCGCCTCCCAGATCATCATTTAGCTTAGCAGCTCTTTCCAATAAACGTGAATGCAGATAAAACACATCACCGGGATAAGCTTCGCGTCCAGGTGGGCGTCGCAACAACAGGGAAATTTCACGATAAGAAACAGCATGTTTAGAAAGATCGTCGTAGATTATGAGAGCATGCTGGCCTTTATCGCGAAAATATTCGCCCATACTGCAGCCGGCATAAGGTGCCAGATACTGCAATGCGGCTGCTTCCGAAGCAGATGCGTTAACCACGATTGTATAATCCATAGCCCCATTATTTTGCAATGTTTTCACTATTTTCCCTACCGAAGAATTTTTTTGACCTACAGCCACATATATGCAGATAACATCAGTATCCTTTTGGTTTATAATTGTATCGACAACAATAGCAGTTTTACCAGTTTGTCTATCCCCAATAATAAGCTCGCGTTGACCACGGCCGATGGGTATCATTGAGTCGATAGCTTTAATTCCTGTTTGTAAAGGTTCTTTCACCGGCTGTCTTTGAATAATACCTTCAGCTTTTCTTTCTACTGGCATGGATTTCTCAGCTTTTATTTCGCCTTTGCCATCTAAGGGATTCCCGAGTGGATCGACTACTCTGCCCAGCAAAGCCTCACCTACTGGCACTTGCAAAATACGCTTAGTCCGCTTGGCTATATCACCCTCTTTAATTTTGCGGGTTTCGCCAAAAATTATACAACCCACATTATCTTCTTCCAGGTTTAAAACCATGCCTACTACTCCTCCGGGAAACTCGACCATTTCGCCTGCCATTACGTTATCCATACCATAAATGCGGGCAATTCCATCGCCGATCTCAACCACTTTGCCAGTTTCAGCGATATCTATATCGAATTTAAATTTGTTTATCTTATCTTTTAATATCGAACTTATTTCATCTGGTTGAATCTTCATTATAACCTCGTTTACTTGGATTTCATATTTACAAATTTAACTAAATTATTTTTAATAGAACCGTCTATACGCAGAGAGTCAGTTTCAGCAACAAATCCGCCCAAAATTTCCGGATTTATTTTTAGATTTACCAATATTTCTTTATTCAAGATTTTTTTCACCTTCTGTTTTATCTGCTCTATAGTTTTTTCCGGGTGTTCATGAGCTACCTGCAAAGTGACCTTGCACTCATTTTTTGTTGCCAAAATATGTTCTTCCAGTTCATCGCAAATAGCTGTAAGTATTTCTACCCTATGTTTGGAAATTAAGATTTTGATTAGATTAGTCCAGATTTCCTCGAAATTTAGACTTTTTGTCAGTTGTTTACCCACTTCTATTCTATTGGGAAATGAAAGCAGCATCGAATCGAGTATCTTTAGTTGCTCTACTGAAATTTGGCAAATTTCCCGTAATTGTTTTATATCTTGCTGCAATTGGGGATATTCTTTTTTGTCAATAAGCTTCAAAATAGCCCTGGAGTAACGCTGAGCTAAAAGTTTATACTTCACTGCTTCCTCTTTCAGAAAGAACTTTCTTTAGAAGTTCCTCATCTTTTTTCTTATCCAATTTTTCCGATATCAATTTGGCTGAAAGAGAAGACACCAGTTCAGATAGGTATTCTTCCACCTCTTGAATTGCCTTCTGCTTTTCTTGTTTAAGTTGCTCTTCGGTTTCGCGTAATACTTGTTTTTCGTGCTCTTTAGCTCTGTGAAGAATCTCATCTGCCTCGTCTTCTGCTTCTCTTTTAGCTTTATTTTTCATATTGCGTATCTCTTCAGCCGATTTTTTTAGTTCTTTTTCTTTTTCTTTTTCCAATTTTTGTGCTTGTGTTCGAGATTCTTCCGCCTGTTTCATATCGTTTTCTATTTTTAGCTTCCGCTCTTTTAGAAAGTTCTGAATAGGATTATACAAGAGCTTATTCAGAATTACAAGCAGTAAAACAAAGTTAAGAATCACTATGATGAGCGAATAATCAATACTTATCATAAAATCTCCAATAATTTACTAAAACATTTCGTGCTCGTAGTTCCAAATGTTCAACGTGGAACATATCTATACTTAAGTAGAGAAAATAAGTAAGAGAGCGATAACCAGCGAATAAATACCAGTTGATTCAGACACTGCTTGACCCACCAGCATAGTCCTGGTAATCAAGCTTGCATTTTCGGGACTCCTGGCTAGACCTTCACAAGCCTTACCAGCTACAAATCCTTCACCTAAACCTGGGCCTAATGCTCCCATTCCCATACAAATACCAGCTCCTAATAAAGCTGCTGCGCGTGCAATTTGTTCCATAATATCCTCCATTAATTATATTGCAAAAATCAATAAAAACGCTATTACTAAAGCATAAATAGCGGTTGATTCGGAAACCGCTGCCCCCAAGAACATGTTTCTCATAATTGCTGAACGTTCCTTGGGAAACCTTCCTATCATACCATTTGCCTGGCCGGCAACAAAACCAATCCCTGCCCCTGGGCCAATCGTTCCTAACCCTACTGCAAGACCAGCACCGATAAAGGCGACTGATTTCAAAATTATAGTTCCTAGAGCTGCATTTTCTGGCTGATTTGGAGTGGAATAGAGCAGCAAAAGGGAAACTACCAGAGCAAAAATGGCATCTGTTTGTGCTAAAGCCTGACCAATGAGCATATTTCCAGTAATTTCATTGCTGTGTTTTGGCATTCTGGCCAAAGATTTACTAGCCTGTCCGCCAGCGTAACCAGAACCAAAACCAGGGCCTAATGAACCTAAGCCAACAGCGATGCCCGCAGCTAGCAGAGACGCTGCTTTGAACCATCCGCCTGCTGGATCGGTAAATCCACCAAAAATAAGAAGTAAGGCCACAACCAGAGAAAAGATCGCTCCGGTTTCAGTAACAGCTTGGCTAACCAGCATAGAGTTGATAAGTGTGTCATGAGCTTTAGGTTGTCGCATTAACGAATGTGCGGCATTTCCAGCCGTGTAACCTTCTCCTATACCAGCACTAACCGAAGCAACTCCTACTCCGATTCCTGCTCCTAAATAAGCCGTAATCTGCAAAATTGATTCTGAAATCATAATTTTTTACTCCGCTATCTCTACACCAATATAGGTAAGAGCCAACATAGTGAAAACAAAAGCCTGTATTGTTCCTACAAATATGCCAAAGAATAGGTTTAGTCCAACAGGCAATATTATAAACTTAACCAGAGAAGATACCACCAAAACAATGATGGCACCACCTAAAATATTTCCAAATAAACGAAAAGAAATGGAGATAACTTTAGAAAACTCTCCTACAATATTTATCGGTGTCATTGGTGGCAAAGGCTGGGTAAAATCTTTTAGATATTTTCCCAGACCCTTGGTTTTAATCGACATGTAATGAACTACTGCTACAGCCATAATTCCCAGGCCTAAGGGTACATTCAGGTTGCGGGTGGGTTCCATGAATCCAGGAATTGGCACTAAACCAATCATATTGCATGTCCAAATGAAAATAAACAGAGTAACGATATAGGGTGTGAAATGTAGCTTTTCTTTACCTAATGTATCTTTAACAAAATCCTCGAAAGTAGTATAGATCATTTCGAAGATAATTTGAGGCTTTGATGGTTTTTCAAACAATTGTTTTTTTATAAGAAAGGCTACCAAAAGCAACACTAAGTCAACTATAATTAGCATTCTAATTAAATTAAACGCGCTGATAGCATTTGCTTTTCCAAAAATTTTAGCAAAAAAATCGTATAGAGCAGAGCTACCGTAAAATTTAGGTGAAATACCATTTTGCTTGGCATATTCATCTGGCTGAAATTCTTCCTGGATCTTATCCTGTAGGTCATACTCTTTTTCCACATTCTGGAAAACAAATTTACCTGTGTCGTCGTAACCTACTTGAAGCTGCTTATTAAGGCCGCTCGATAAAACTATTAGCACAACTTCGATAACCAAAAACAGAAATAAATATCTTAGCAGACTTCCTTTCTTTTGAGCCATACCTATCCTTTAAAATATTTGTTCTTTTTTATCGTTTCATAGGCAGCATTAAGGTAGATAGCTATTTGAGCTGAAAGCAAACTAACCCCAAAAATTATTAGGTTAGGTTTAACAAAATAAGCTACCGCAAGCGCACAGACGATTAGAGCTAAGTACCTAATGTAAAAAGACTTAAGGCTTTTTGCTTTTGCCTGTGCCTGCAGTAGACCAAATTGCTTATATGTCTGCTGACTCATCCACCAAAAATTTGCTGCGCTTATTAAAGAACCAAGTATCCAACTAATTCCTTCTTTAAAAAACATCAACAACGACAAAATTGCTGGTATGTTTGTCAAGAAAATTATAAAAAGAATCCGATTCACTAATTTATTCTTTTTCATAGAATTTCATCAAAGTTTTATATACTGTAAAGCCTCCTGTGAAGACTCCAAGAGCTATAAATATTATCGTTAACAGAGGTCTCGTGTGGATGAGTTTATCTAAAAAAAGTCCTAAGAAGAAAAAAATCAGGATTGAGGAAACCATTAAAAGCCCCAGTTGCGAAATCAACCCGATATATTTCAGAATTTCCCTATCGTACTCACGCATTTTTTTCCACATATTTTTTACCTTATCAAGAGACTATCAGGATCCACCGAAACACCTTCGTGTATTATTTGGAAATGTAAATGCGGAGCAGAACTGTTCCCGGTATTTCCTACTAATGCTATTGTTTCACCCTTCTCCACGAATCTTTTCGGAACAACTAGAATTTTGGCCAGATGAGCATAACGGCTAACAAAACCGTTCAAGTGCTTTAGCTCAACAGTTTTGCCAAAATATTTATCTTCGTAAACATTGCTAACTACTCCTGAAGCAGCTGCTTTCACGGTTGTACCTATTGGAGCGGCAAAATCCCAAGCTGGATGTTTGCTACTGAATTTTTGACTTATTGCGTACTCTCCTTCAAGGGGAACCATATCTGGTATTAAACTTCGCTTTCTGCGATATCTCTGCAGCTCTATTTGCAGCTCTGCTGCCGTCACCTTAGGTTCTTCTATATCCTTATTTTCTTGTTGGTCAGCGAGATAATTTTGCAGTATTTTCCGCAGATCTTTCGCATTGTCTTTTTCTTTATCCTCTGTCTCAATGCGATTTGTTAGCTGCTTAATATATTGGAAAGAAGCGGCAATATCTTGAGTTTGTTGTTCAATAATCTCATTTTTTTGAGAAATAATTACTGCTTGCCAAATTGAGATGCAGGCAAAAATAATTATGAGAATCCAGCTTAGATATTTTTTTACCATCTTTTCTCAAATGATTTTAGCAATCGATCCAGTTCATTTTCGGAATTATAGTAAAAGCTTATCTTGCCCTTTTTGGCACTATCAGATATTTTCACTTTCACGTTAAACATACGTTCCAACATACTCTCTTTTTCTGCATTCAAATGCTTTTCCTCTGATTCACTATTCAAGGTTAGCGGTGTTTGCACAGCTCCTGTTTTTTTTATTTTTTTTGCCTTTGCTTCCGCTTTACGAACTGAAAGTTTATTATCCACAATGTAATTAGCAAACTCTTCCTGCAATTCTGCTTTCACTTGCAAAATAGCTCGCGCATGCCCAGGTGAAAGCTTTTCAGCCAGCATAAGTTGTTGCACAACTTTTTGCAGTTTCAGCAGACGTAAAAAATTGGTTATCGTTGCTCTGTCTTTGCCAACTAATTCAGCAATTTTAGCATGAGTAAAACCAAAATCATTCACCAATTGCTGATAGGCCATCGCTTCCTCTATAGGATTCAGGTCTTCCCGTTGTACATTTTCGATTATCGCAAGTTGCAGCTGCTCTCTTTTGCTAATACTTCTAATAATTACCGGAATCTTATCTAATCCAGCTAATTTTGCTGCTTGCAATCTTCTTTCGCCAGCTACCAATTCATATTTATCTGTATCATCTCGTTTAGTTACTATCACAGGTTGTATTAATCCATTTTGCTGGATAGATTCCGCTAGCTCGCGCAATTTATCTTCATCGAAAACTTTTCTGGGTTGGTAGCGATTAGGAACTATGTGTTCCACACCTACCGTGGTTATTCCGGTTGCTTTATCGGTAGTTTCGGGTAATGACTGTAGCAATGCGTCTAAGCCTCTTCCTAATCTTGTCATAATGCTATCACTTCCTTTGCTAAATCTAAATAATCTTTCGACCCCCTCGATTTAATATCGTAATGAAATATGGATTTTTCAAAGCTGGGAGCCTCACTTAACTTCACATTCCTATGAATTAAGGTGGAAAAAACCGCATCCTTGAAATAACTACGCACTTCTTTTGCTACTTGCAAGGAAAGGTTCAAGCGTTTATCGTACATGGTGAGCAGAACCCCCAGAATGTTTAATTCCTTATTTAACCCATTTTTTATAAGCCTAATAGTGGTTAGTAGCTGGGTAACACCTTCTAAGGCGTAGTATTCACATTGGATAGGAATAAGAACATCGGTAGCAGCTGTAAGTGCATTTATGGTAAGCAATCCTAATGAAGGTGGACAATCAATGATAATATAATCGTATTTATCTTGATGGTCAGCTATTACTTCCTTTAGTTTGTACTCCCGCGAGTATTCCTTAACCAGTTCTATCTCAGCCCCACTTAAATCCATGTTAGAAGGTGCTATGAAAAGGTTTTCCAGAAAATCGTTATGCCTAACTATATCTGTAAACTTCGCATCACCGATGATAGCGTGGTAAATATTGGGTTCTCCTCTTTCAATTCCTAAACCGCTGGAAGCATTCCCCTGCGGATCAAAATCGATAAGCAACGTCTTTTTTTCGTATATTGCCAAAGCAACTGCCAAATTTATAGCGGTAGTTGTTTTGCCTACACCGCCTTTTTGGTTTACTATCGTTATAACTTTCCCCATAATTAGCCCTATCTTCTTATTTTTATAATATTTCTTACTCCAATTTCTGGACGAGAAACATCAATTAATTTATGATTTCCGAACTGAAAACCATCATCTATTTTCCTACCTTTATAAAGATAAATTTCGCCATCTTTGGCCAAAATCCTTAACAAATTTTTGGCAAACACGGGCTTTATCCGCACAGAGCGACAAACGATGTAATCGAAGAATTCATCATAATCTTTGCCTAAATCTTCTAGCCGTGAAACTATCGTGAAACAGTCTTGCAGGTCAAGTTTTTTTATAATTTGTTGCACAGCTAACATCTTCTTTTGTTTGGCATCTAGCAAATATAGCTTCATTTTGGGCTCGATAAGTTTTAATGGAATACCTGGCATACCCCCGCCAGTGCCAAAATCCAATACTTTTTTCTGTTGCAAATTCATGTCGGTGACAGGTAAAATAGAATCCAAAAAATGTAAAGTCCAAAATTCACGTTTTTTAGTTTCACGTGAAACTAAATTGACTTTTTTGTTTTGCTCACGTAATAAAGATAAATATTTTTCGAATCTTTCCACAATTTCACCTTGCCGCTGGGGAAAATTTTCTTTTACAAAATCAACAAAATATTTTTTCACTTTTTTCACCTCTATCTTTATCACCTCCAAGTTAATCTCGCTGTCAAGAAAATTAAAATTTGACAATAACTCACTCAACACTTCTTATGGTTTATGGTGATAAATATGAAGTACTATGAAATAAATCTTTCTGGTCGTGTACAAGGCGTAGGTTTTCGTTACTATATCTACCGCCTTGCCAATAATTATGGAATAAAAGGCTATGTGAAAAACTTGCCAAATGGCGATGTTCTCATTATCGCTGGTTGCAATGATAAGGAAACTTTTGATGAGTTTATGCAGCAAGTGCACTCTGGTCCTTCTTTTGCCAGGGTTACAAACATACAGATTAAAAATATGGAAAATGTTGAAGAGTTTACAGGCTTTAACATCAAATATTAATGATGTATAAATTTTATACCGTTGCTTTATTATTTATCGTGCTCTTAGGGAATGTTTGCGCTATATCCAGTCGTCCTCGCTATGTTACTCCCTCCCAGAATTATCACATAGTTGCAGAAGGTGAAACCTTGCAAGATATTAGCAAAATGCACGATATCTCTTCCCAAAAATTAATGGTTTATAACAATATGAAATCGCGTAGAGTATTTGTTGGACAGAAAATTTATCTATATCCAAAACCGGAAATAAAAAGGGATTATATAACTCCTCGTAGCATTCCAGAGAACAAGATGCATCAAGTTCAAGCCGGTGAAACAATAGGACGAATTGCCAAGATGTACGATGTGGGTATAATCGAGCTTATTGATTACAATAATTTATCTAGCCTGGAGCTAACACCGGGACAAAAGCTATATTTAGCGCCAGATATCAAAACTTCAAATGCAGTATCAGCAACGAGCTCGCCTCAATCAAACAGCAACACAAAAAAATACACTACCAAAGAAACTCCTAATAAGCAAGATCCTTCTCAAAAACTAGAGGAACAAGAATTTACCAGTATTAGCAAGCCTAAATTCAATAAAATTAAAACTACCCGAAATAGATCATCTCCTGGTTTAATAGCTCCTATAGAAGGAACAGTAACTTCTGAGTTTGGTACACGCAATGGAAGTCACCACAAGGGAATTGATATTGCAGCAGATGTGGGCGAACCTATTTGTGCCGTAGCTGATGGAAAAGTGGTTTACGTAGGCTCGCAGCGAGGTTATGGCAATGTGGTTATTTTGGAACACGATGACTATGTTATGACAGTGTATGCACACAACGAGACAAACCTGGTGCGTTTAGGAGAAATAGTTAAGCAAGGACAACCAATAGCTACTTTGGGTAATACGGGCTCGACAGATGGCCCTCATTTGCATTTTGAATACCGCGTTCAGGGAAAAGCTATAGATCCAAGACAAGTGCTTCCTGGGTTGTAAGGAAATTCTATGGAAGAAACATATCAAATTGGCGATGTAGCCAAAAAATTGGGAATACACGATCAAACGATTCGGATGTATGAGCGAAAAAAATTGATTAAAATTCGTCGCACCAAAAAAAATACCAGAATTTTTACTAAGAAAGATATTACCAAAATTGCACTTATCATCACACTTACTCAGGAAGTTGGCATGAATCTTTCTGGCGTGAAAATAGTTTTTGCTCTTGCCAAAAAATTGCAGATGTCAGAAGATGAATTGCTTGATTTTGTTTATGATCATATTAATGAATTTTATACATAAGGATTGAAAATGAGTGAAAATGTTTTTCAAGATAAAGCTCTGCAAAGTTACTTAAAAGATATAGCAGATATTCAGCCTCTTTCACGGGAAGAGGAGCAAAAACTCGCTCGCCGTGCTAAAGCAGGAGATAAAAAAGCTGAAGAAAAATTGGTTTTACATAATTTAAAATTCGTGGTAAAAATTGCTGCTCGGTATCAAAATAGAGGGCTCAGTCTTTCCGAACTTATTAGTGAAGGTAACGTTGGTTTAATTAAAGCAATCCATAAATTTGAGCCAGATAAACACAACAAACTCATTTCTTATGCTGTTTGGTGGATAAGGCAGAGTATTTTATTTGCCTTAGCAGAAAAAACCAAGATAATTCGCATGCCTCTGGGCAAAGCAAATGTAGCCAATAAAATTAAAGCTGCTAAAGATCATATTTTCAAACAAAAAGGCAAACAAGCTACTGAAGAAGAAATTGCAGAATATACCGATTTGGATCCAAAAATAATAGAAAAACTGAATAAACAGACTGTTAATACAGTTTCTTTGGACGACTTTACCTATTCCAATAAACAAGATGAGGTGAAATTAGAAAACTTTATCGCCGATCCCACTACAGATGATCCTAAAACACTCTACTACCGTGACAGGGTAAAAAAACGTATTGAGGATTCTTTGAAAAAATTAGCTCCGCGAGAAGCTAGGATAATAAAACAATATTTCGGTTTAGAAGGTGAAAAAAGCAAAAATTTTTCACAAATAGGTGATGAACTGGGATTATCGCGGGAAAGAGTACGCCAAATTCAAAAGAAGGCCCTGCAGAAAATCTATGAAGATACATATAAAGAATATGAAAAGGATATTGATTACTTAATAAGAGATAACTTATAATTTTAGTGTAGTATTTTCTAAATTTTTGTTTATGATCTCTGCTGGTTGGGAAGCCTCTATTTTTACTCTACCTCCTATGTTAACATTTTCTTTAAAGAAAACCTCTCCCAACACATTAAGTTCTTCACATTTTTTTAGGGATGGAATTTGTATAAAGTGTTGGTAAAATTGATCTAAAGTTGTATAATAATCAGCATCAAGAGCTATATTGGGTGAAGTTTGTAAAGCTGAAGACAATTTTAATTTAAAATCTTCTTGTAGTTGATAAGCATCGGAAAGCAAAGCTAACAGCTCATTAGTTTTTTTTACCGGTATAAATCTATCACGTTCTATTACAACAGCTTTTGCGTTTTCGAATTCCGCTATAGCTGCTCCCATAGCTGTTTCTATCTGATAAACTGGCTCTCCCTTTACTGTTTTGCTGTTGAGTATCATTGTTAAATTTAGTCTGCCTTCGTTTTGATTTAATTTTCTCTTTAAAGCTAATAAATCTATCCAAATGTTATTAGTATTAAAATATTTGTAGCGAAGGATATCCTGGAATTTATCTATTTCAGCAGCTGGACATTGAGCTACTTCGCGTAAAATTAAGCCATTATCCTTAGTTTCAGCTAAGTGTCCTCCCTTTTTATCCATGGCTGTACGACGACAAACTTCCATGATAAACGGTATTTTTTCTTTCTTCATATAGGAAAGTATGGAAGTATCGACTACAGCTCCTAAATTATCGGAATTGGAAACAAACGCATACCGATAACCCTTTTCTAATAATTTTCCTAAAATCCCTGAAAGTTGCAAAACTAAATAGATTTCGCCATGGCCAGGTGGATTCCAATTTAGCTTGTCATCGGTTTCTTGTAGCGGAGATAAATCCTTCTGCCTAATTTTAGGAAACTTATTTTGTAGGAAATCCAAGGGTAAGTCATCTACTTTAAGGTCAGAATATTTTTTTAAGTGATCCAGAGTATCTTGGCGGGTATTAAAACTATTCATAAACAAAAGGGGTATGGATTTTTTAGTCTTTTTACGCAGATGCAAAATCTGTCGGGCAATTATATCCAAAAAATTCAATTCATTTTTCACCTCTATAAGCGATTTAGCTTGTTTCAGTCCCATACTAGTTCCCAAGCCACCATTTAGCTTTATAACGGCTAATTGCTGAAGATCGTCTTTATCTCCTTTTCCCAAATTATTGTGAAAAACCACATTCCCGTCGCTGGGAGGTGAAATAACTTCTTCACTTAATTTTCCCGTCTCTCCGGCTAAAACTTTCTGGAAATAATATGCAAAAGAATCTATTACAATTTCATTTAAACCTGCTTGTTGCATCTTTTCTTTAAATTTTTGCAAATTACCCATCTCTCACTCCTTAAAGTTTATCAATTTTTCAATGAAAATTTTATCTTCTTGGTTTTTGTTTCTATTTTGGCTTACTATTAGTTCTGCTAGCAAGCCAATACTAAAAAATTGCAATCCTACTACAATAAGCAGTATAGCCAAGAACAATAGTGGTCTATTATACAATGGTTGGTGGTAGAAATATTTCATTATAGTAAGATACAAACCTATTAGAATTCCCACTATACTCACGCTAGCACCTATTCTTCCAAAAAGGTAAAGAGGGCTATGAATATAGCTAGTTATCAATTTCACAGTTAAAAAATCCAAAAAACCCCGTAGATATCGTTCTGCCCCATATTTAGAACTACCAAATTCACGCTTTCGGTGTTCAACGGGAATTTCGGCTATCTTAAAACCTTTGCTGTGAGCTAAAGCTGGAATATAACGGTGCATCTCTCCGTATAGATCTAATTCTTCCACCAATTCCCTTCTATAAGCTTTGAAGCCGCAGTTAAAATCGTGCAATTTTAGCTTAAAGGCTTTCCTATTGAACCAGTTGAAAAATTTAGAGGGTATAGTCTTGCTGAGCGGGTCGTGGCGTTTTTTCTTCCAGCCAGATACCAAATCGTAACCCTCTTCCAATTTACTAATAAAGTTCGGAATTTCTGCTGGATTATCTTGCAAATCTGCATCCATAGTGAATATTATCTCTCCGCTAGCACGATTAAAACCTACTTTTAATGCTGCAGATTTACCAAAATTCTTGCGGAATTTTACTATCCTCACCCGTTTATCTTCTTTAGCTATTTTTTGCATCTGGACAAAGCTGCTATCAGTGCTGCCATCATCAATAAATATTATCTCGAAATTTGATTCCGGTGTGTATTGCACAATCTCTTTATACAATTTTGGTAAGCTTTTCTCTTCATTAAAAATTGGAATTACAAAGGAAATTTTCATACTTTCTTCCTTTTTCACACAAATATATTCACTACTATCATTACAAGCCCGGAAAATATTGGAATTTTCACATTATCATCGATAGCTATGCGCGATGATTCAGCAATGGTGGCAGCAATGGCACCAGCCAAAGCTATAAGCGGAATAGCATATTTTTGTGGATTTAAAAAGAACATGGCAAAAACAAAGGTCCCAATAAAACAAGCTAAACTTCCTTCTATGCTTTTTTTACTTTTAGGAAGCTTACGCTTACCTAAGCTTATGCCCACTATCGCTGCTAAAGTATCTCCTATTGCTAAAAATGACAGCGATATAAAGGCGATATCTTTGGGAAATAGCGAAATGCAGATCATAGAAGAAACTAAAAGATAAGTAGCTCCTGTGAAATCACTTCGCTCGTGCTTACGCAGTACTATCCCAAAAAAAATCCAGAAAAACCTTTTAAATGTTCGGTGCTCTAATCGCAAGATCTCAAAAACTAACAAACCTATGCTAAGCGGTAATAAAAAATATAAAACCGCTACCTCTACGTTGCTATGCAGCAAATATCTGAAGGTAAAGGGAATTATTAGCGAACTTACATGGATTGCTTTTCTGTAAATTTCCGATTTAGTTACCTTAGACATCTTTTTACATCTTAACTTTGCTTATCACAAAAGCTTTTGCCAGCTCCATCATCATTTTAGGATCACCTTTCACGACCTCTCGTAATAGTACTTTCAAACTAAATTTATCTTTAGGTATTTTTTGGCAAATTCCTACCAAATTATTAAAACGGTCATCATCCATAGCCATGAATTTATCTTTCATTTTGTACATGGTTTTTTGTTTATTACCCAGGCGTTTATCCCATTGTTCCCTATATTTTTTTAGGAATTTTTTACTAAAATCAGCTTTTTGAACAGCTTCTGCAGCTACTTTGCCAGCAATACTGGCAGCTATCATTCCCTGTACAATTCCGCCCCCAGTTAAGGGATTAACCTGTCTGGCAGCATCTCCCACCAGCAGCAAATTGTCTTTTACAATTTCATGTAAGGTAGCAGAGGTAGGCACACCGCCATAAATGATACAGTTCACGCTAGCTTGGGGAAAATGCTTAGCTACAAATTCATCAAGATATTCTTTAGGCCCTTTATCCTTAGCCAAACTACCTGCTATGCCGACACCCACATTTGCTGTATTGTTTCCTTTAGGAAAGATCCAAATATAGCCACCAGGTGATACCTTAGTTCCAAAATAGAATTCACATCTTTCTTTATCTTCAATTTCTATATCAGTTAAAGTATATTGCACACAAGTATCTATATCAGCAAGCTTGACACTGGTATCAATACCTGCCCAGTTGCCTACCTGAGATTCCACTCCATCTGCGCCAATTACAATATCGCATTTCACTATCTTTTTTTGGTTCAAATGGTTATATTCCACACCGACTATTTTCTCATTTTCCCAAACTAAGCCAATCGCATCGGCTTTGGTAAGCAGGTTGGCACCTTTGCGGCAGGCTATATTGCACAATTCTGTATCGAAGATCCTTCTTTCCAAAATATAACCATCCCCGTTATTATACATCACCGCATTTTGCCCATTTGGTGCATGTAAGCCTGCGGTCTTTATTTTAGTAGCTATCCATCTCTCATCTATTTCAATAAAAGGTTTAATACCTTCATGGGAAACCCCTTCGCCACATCTCACCGGCACACCTGGTTCTCTATCTCTTTCCAAAATCAGTACTGAAGCACCGTTTTCTGCGGCAAAACGCGCAGCTACACTTCCTGCAGGGCCAGCTCCAATAACTACTACATCATATCTGTCTTTAATCATCTTCACCTCCCTCTATCGCCTTAATAGGACATACCAATTTACAATTCCCGCAGTTAATACACACTTCGTTATCTATCTCCACTTTAAATTCGGAAATAGTGATAGCTGCCACAGAACAAACTGCTGCGCAAGTTCCACATACATCGCATAAATTTCTATTAATTTTCATAATTGTCCTATACTCCTTTATAATCTATTATTTTAGGATTACTGCCGTTCAGGGTGAACACCACATCGTATAGTTTTCCTGGTTCAAAATTGCTCTTTAATTTTCCAGCATAGAAAAAATTGCGGGTAACATCGAAATTACGGAATAAAAAGACTGGTGGTGGATTTTGTTGGCCAAATGGTTGTAAAATATCTATCTCATCGTAAAGTAGATTGTAAAACTCTTCAACATTCTGGTAAGTAAGAATTGCATCAATATCTAAAGTCTGTGCCCGGCAAATATCATCTTTGTGCTCTGCAATAAATTCTTTAGCAGCGCTAACAATGGCATCTTTTTTCTGAGGATTAGCAGAAAAACCGGCTGCCTGCATATGGCCACCAAATTGAATTAATAAAGGTTCGAGTTGTTTAAACATATTCATTAAATCAAATCCTTTGGTAGAACGCGCTTCGCAGACTAATTTACCATTTTTTTGCTTCAGCAATATCGCCGGAACCTTGTACTCACCAGCTACAACCGAAGCAACTCGCCCCAAATAAGAATGGTCGATAATATCTTCTTCATCGTAATATATAAAACATTTATTTATTTTATTTTGCCCTATAATTTTTTCCAATTTTTTTTGCATTTCTTCCGATTCTTTTTCGCGTTTGTTCATAGCGTTCATCAGGTTCAAAAGTAGTTTATGTTTTTCAGAATCTGGCACCAGTAGGGTTTTTAATGATAGATTTTCACCTCTTGGTTTACGTCCATTAGCAAAAAGCCGATTGATAAAATTTATCATGCCCATTTTGGAACGAAAACTATCTGCTTCCCACAAAAAATCTTTTAGATGAAGTAGGGTGGAATCATTGAATAGATGCCAATTACTTAAAACATGCCGCACCAATGTCCGGTTTACTCCCACCATCGGTACTTTGTCGGCAATACTGCCTGCTGCTACCCAAAAAAGATAATTAGCATCTACCTCTGTAGCCAATTTCTCTGCAATTTTTTGAACCAGAAAATAAGAAATCGTAACACCGGAAATCATATCGAAAGGATAATCACAATCAGCTTGTTTAGGGTTAACCACAGCATAGGCCTCGGGTACTTTTTCCTGCACAATGTGATGATCGGTAATAATAACCTCTTTGCCCATCTGTTGTAATTTATCTACTGCGTCAAAATCGGAAATGCCACCATCAACTGTAATAACCAGATCTATCTGTTTCTGTTTAACCTTTCTAAAAAAACCTTCCTGCATACCATGAGCTTCCAAGTTACGATTGGGAATGTAGTAATAGTGGTTTTGTGAACCTAGTTTTTCCAAAAAATCAAATAAAATGTAGGTAGCTGTTATGCCATCCACATCATCGTGACCAAATATGATTATTTTTTCTTTTTTTATTACAGCCTGAATTATCTTCTCAGCAGCTTTTTCCAGGTCTTTCATAGCAGAAATAGGCGGTAGAGATTGAATAGTATCGGTAAAAAAGCTCGGCGGATATTGTCTGCTTTTATAAATTTGCTGTAATAAAGGCAAGGAGCTGTCAGCTTTAATATTCCATTTAAAACTCATTTTTTTTATCCGGTTTAGGAATTTCTCGCGGTGCTATTTTTTTATATCGCTTCTTAAAAATATCAAAGCCGGTGATACCGATGTGGAACATAAGGTTTTTATCCCGATATTGATTTTCAGATATTTTCCCTCTATCGGTATATTGAGCAGCTAAATCTATCTTTTTTCCAGGAGTTCTAAGTGGAATAGAAGTTCCGAAAGATAAAGATTGTTCCCAAATCTCCTCACCATTTACACTGTTAAAAGGCAATTTACGAACATATCCACCTGCTCGCAGAGGAATTTGTTCATACCATTCTCCATATCCACTCAATGGGTCGTAGGCTACTCCCAAACTCAGTTGATAGCTATTATGATAATTATCAGAAATCGAATCCCACTCTTCCCATATTAAGTCGCAGGATGTTTTATATTTTTCGTTAATTTTGTAGGTAAGGCTGGCATTATAGCGAGCTGGAACTGTAAACAATTTGCTGTCTTCACCAATAATATCTTCATAAGGTTCGTGATTGTATTTAAAACTATATTCTCCATTCAAATCCGTTTTAATAGCATAACTCAGTCCTACAGAAATTTTGTCCCATTTTTTGCTTAATCCAACTGTAAGACCTGGGTTTTTGAACTCTTTTTCCGATTCATATTTATTATTCAGAAGTTCTTCTTCAAATTCTGTTTCCCAGTAGGAAGTTCTGTGTCCCAGGTAGTAATTGCCAGCTATTCCAAAATTTACAATGGGATTTTTATAAGCATAGAAAATATCAGCTCTATATATGTTTGAGCTTATTTTGCTTGTTTCCACAAAATTATAGCTATTTCCCTGCTGGTCTTCCCAACTTTTATCTACGGAAGACTCTAGGTTTCCAGAAAGATAAGTATTGAAGCTGAATCCAAATTTATGATTATTTATTGGAAAAGCAAAAGTGAAATAGGGAAAAGTAAGCCCGTCATCTCGGTAACTATTGTTTTCAGATTCGTACCACTGGTAGCCGAAAGCTAAAGAGGTAGAAAAAATCACCTTATTGATGTTGGTAGCTACCGCTGGATTAGTGTAATTTGTATTTATCCTAAAAAAATCGGCACTGCCAGAGCTACCCATGCCTACACTATAAACATCGTAACCATAATTTGCCATAGGTAACCCCTGATAGGAGAATATTGAATTGGCACCCAGAAGAGTGGCCAGACAAGTTAACAATAGAATCATTTTAATTTTCATTCTGTCTCCTTATTTTTTAAAAACGATATTTAAATTCGGTCATACAAAAAAAATAAGATAAATCTGTTTGTCAATTTTATCCTTTTTTTCGCTTATTTTATATTTTTTCCTTGCCATATTTGGGTATTTTATAAATTTTGTGTTTTCTAGAATTAAAAAAGCAGAAAGGGTCGAAAAAATGGCGTCTACTTCCGATATAAGGAACGGCATGATTATTAAGTTCAAAAATGGGCTTTACGAAGTTACAGAATTTTTGCATGTGAAGCCGGGTAAAGGCGCTGCTTTTGTACGTACTAAACTTAAAAATATTGAAAATGGCAAGCTGATAGAAAATACTTTCCGTACCAGTGAAAAAATAGAAGAAGTGCGTGTGGAAAAGCAAAAGAAAGAATATCTTTACTACGACGGCAATTTCTATGTTTTCATGGATTCCGATACCTACGAACAGATGCATGTTCCTAAAGAACAGATTGGAGAGCTTGACAAATATCTGGTAGAAAATATGGAAGTAGCTATGAAACTCGACCCAGATGGAAATATTTTAGGAATAGAATTGCCGGTTACAGTAATACAAGAAGTTGCCGAATGTGAACCAAATGTGAAAGGCAACACTGCTTCTGCCAGCGGCAAAAAAGCGGTTACCGACCGCGGTTTGGATATTACTGTTCCCTTCTTCATAGAAAGAGGGGATAAAATAAAAATTGATACTAGAACCGGTGAATATATAGAGAGAGTTCAATAACTTGAAAGGAGTGATGCAAAATGCCTAAAGGAAGATCGTTCTCAGCAAAATTAGCTCACGAAATTAGTACTGAAGGTAAGGTTATTTGCCCAAAATGTGATACTGAAATAAAAAAGGTCAAGTTAGTTAGAAATGTTAAATCTAAATCTGGTAAATGGGCGCCTAAGTACGAATTTGTTGATATTTGTAAATGTAATGAAAAAGATATAATGTCTGGAAAACTTTAAAAAATTCCCAAAACGCAAACCCTCCCCTTGAGATACCCTCTTGTCTTTCTATGATAGGAGGGTGTTTCATTTTTTGGAAGGAATTATGAAAAAAATTTTATTTGTGACTCTTCTTATAGCTTCAGCTATGTTACTGGCTGTGCCACCGCATCCAGCCAAAAAAAGTGATTTCCAAAATTATCAGGAATATAATTCGGAAATTTTTCGTCCCGCTCCCAATACAAAAAGCAGCAATATGCCAGATAGTATCTTGGTATTACGTGCTCAATTTCAGGATGTAGAATTTATTACCGAACCAACTTATCCAGATTCTATTCCTCACAATAAAGCCTATTTTCAGCGCTATATGTTCCATCTTTCCTGTTATTTGCAAGATGCCTCCCACGGTAATTTTATTCTTAGCGAAGATAACTACACCGTAGTAGATTCTGTAATAACGCTACCGCAAACTATGGAATACTATGGCGATGATGATAAAGAGTTGGAAAGGGTTAGCGAATTTGCTCAAGCAACTATTCAAGCTGCTGATAATTTTGTAGATTTTGATAAATACGACTCTTTTATTATTTTCCATGCTGGCGCCGGCCAAGAAGCAGACATAAACTCTGCTAACCCAGATGAACTTTTTAGCACTTTTCTTACCCGCACCTCTTTGCAGGAAGGTCTGCAGCCCGATAATGAAAATTATCCCGGCATAGAAACCGATGATGGAAAAATAGTAAAAGAGCTAATAATATGTCCGGAAACAGAATGGCAGCCCGATTTTGAACCAGGTGATATAAATTTTCAACTTTTTGGTATTCTCACCTACCTCTATTGTCGTCAAATGGGCTTACCCACCTTATTCGATAATGTCTCTGCCAATGGTGGTGGTAATGGGATTGGTAATTTTGGCATAATGGGTACTGGAGCTTGGAATGCAAACGGAAATGTGCCTCCTCTACCTTGTGCTTGGTCTCGCTATTACATGGGCTGGGAATCAGATAACTTGGTAGAGATCGACTACAGCGATACTAATTTTGAACTTACCTATCCCATGGCAGCCGCTGATCAAATCCCTAAATTGTATAAAATTAAGATAACAGATAAAGAGTATTTTTTATTGGAAAACCGGCAGCAAAATCCCGATAATAGCACCTTAAACGGTTTTCCTAATTTCACCTTCAAGCTTATTGAAGATCAGGACTACTACCCGCCCCCAAACGATAATGTGCCCCGCTTTAATTTTATGAAAAACACCTACTTGGGTTGTGAATGGGATTTTTATTTGCCGGGCCCAGGTTATGGGGAAGCGCCCGGTGCCGATAACCAAACAGTGGATGGCTCCGGTATATTTATCTGGCATATTGATGAAAATATTATCGAAGCGAAATTCAATCCCGCTGAAGGAATTAATGTGGTTAATGCCGATGGTTCTCACAAGGGAGTAGATTTGGAAGAAGCAGACGGAATTCAGCATATGGATGCTCTTATTAGCATGGCTAGCTGGGGTTCTGCCTACGATTCCTATCGAGAAGGTAACAACACATATTTTGGTAAATCGGTAGATCCTTTTACTGGCTATACATCTCAACCCACCTCCGATAGCTATTATGGAAAAAGCCAATTGGAAATTTTTGATATAAGTGCCGCTGATACCCTAATGACCTTCTCAGTTAACTTTGATGATAGATTCAAAACAGATTTTATGGGAGAAAACCACTTCCCTGCTGCTGTAGTAGATTTCGACGATGACGGCAGCAAAGAATTATTCTACCCCATGCCAAATGGAAATTTATATTTTTGGAAAAATAATGAGATTTTAGAAAATTTCCAAATTTCTCCTCTGGCTGAATATTTTGCCTATGATAAGCAAAATAAGACTTTTCTATTGCCCACTTTTGAAGAAGATGAATTAAGAAGCATTCTTTATACTCTATATTTTGTAAACGACAATTACATTATCGGTGCTGAAAGTTTCACCAACCAAACCTGGGTTGCTCCACCTGTGATAACAGATAATAACGAAAAAAGAACTATTTTAGCTTTGAATTCGCAAAATAATACTAAATTGATTTGTATGGACAACGAATATACGATCTCCGATACAGTGGAACTGACCAATCAGCTTGCTGCTAATTTGATGTACAAAGACAACCACCTTTTCTATGTTGATGAGCTGGGTAATTTCTGCAGTAAGGAATTAGATAATTTTTCTGCAACGGAAACTGTAACTTTGGCTGATTTTCCCGTTTCTGCCCAGCTAATTTCGGCCAGCTTAGCCGATATTACCGCAGACGGCCAGGACAACCTGATATTGACCGCTTCCGATTCACTGCTATACGCTTACCAACAAAATGGTGAACTTCTAGCAGATTATCCAGTAAAAATACCTCTACCTGCTTATTCGCTTCCTACTTTTGCCGATACCGATGGCAACGGTAAGTTGGAAACTATCTTGGGTGGCGAAAATTATTTTGTTTCTATTGATCATTTGGGTAACTATTTTACACCACAGGCACAGCTACCCGCCCCAGATTCCACCCAGAGTGCTGCCGGAGTAATTAGCGTCGATACCGATGAGGACAACATTCCCGAAGTAATCGGCAACTTTTCCAAGAACCGTCTTTCAGTTTGGAAAAATAATCTTAACAACACTTTTAAAACTGTTTTAGGAAAAACTTATGCGCTAAATAGCAGTTCGCGTAATTTCCCAATCTATACTGAATATGAAGGTGTACCAACTGTATTTATTGCTGCTGATAATGGTGAACTTTATAAAATTGCTATGCCTGGCCTGAGTTTAAGTAATAGCGGCTGGCAAACCGAATATGCCAATCTGCAGCGTACAGCAGCTTATAGCCAGCCTTTACCACAAAATCAATTTTCCGGCTCCGATCTTTTTATAAACTCGGAAACCTATGTTTACCCAAATCCCTTTAGTTCTGCTTTTAATCGCAGTATATTCAAAGGTAAGGTTATGGAAGATCATATTAGTGTGCGTTTCATGCTGTCGGAATCCACTCCGGTAAAAATAAAAGTATTTGACATCACAGGCAGTATAATTAAACAAAAAACTATTACTGCAGAAGCATATGTGGCTGGCAGTATGAACTTGAACGTTAATAAGATGGCAAGCGGTGTTTATTGCGCCATTTTAAAGGCAAACGGCAAGGTAAAAAAACTGAAGTTTGCAATTGAAAAGTAAGTTTACGGAGGCTAGATGAAAAAAATAATTACAGTAGTCATGCTACTAAGTTTAACTATGTTTTTGGCAGCTGAAATAAGCGGTGAAAGTGGATTTCAGATGCTGAAGATAACCACTGGTACGGCGCAAGCAGCTATGGCTGGAACCAATGCCAGTTTGGCGCAAGATGCCTTTTGCTACACCGAAAACCCAGCCGCTGCCATGCTAAATCCTACCAGAACAATTTCTGTGAATCAGAACTACTGGATCTTCGATACTTCTATGAACAGCCTTTCCTATCTGTATTCCACTCCTAAAACCAGCTTTGCTGTTGGCTATCACTATTTAGATTATGGCAAATTGGAAAATAGGGATGATGTAGGCCAGGTTATTGGTGAATTTCATCCTATGGACATGAACCTGACTCTTAATGTGGGCAGGCGTCTGCTTCCTAACCACTATTTAGGAGTAAATGTAATGGGAATTTACGAAAAAATAGATAATTCTAGCAGTGTGGGAGCTTCTTTCGATTTTGGCTATTATTACCTAACCCCGCTGCGCTATCTGAAGCTGGCTGCTGCTATTAAACATATCGGCTTCACCAGTAAGATGGACAAGGAAAACATCGACCTGCCAGAAACCTACCAAGTTGCAGCAGTTGTAGATGATATCCAGCTTCTGCAGGGGGTGGTCACATTATCTAGCGAACTTAAACTCTCCAAAGAATCTGATGATGATGAATTTAAAGCTGCCTGGGGAGTAAACACAAATTTATTCCAGAACTTCGACCTGCGCCTGGGCTACAAATTCAATCACGACAGCCAGAACTTCAGTGGTGGGTTTGGCATAATGGTAAGTAAATTCAGTTTAGATTATGCCTACTTACCCTTCCAAAATGAGATAGATGATGTACACATGTTTGGACTTAGTTATAATTTTTAAAACTCAGGAAAAAATAGAGTGGAAATATAGCATCATCGGTTCCTGCCTTTTGGGAACCGATCTAAAATCTATTTTTTAGCAGTAAATATAAACAAAAGGTAGGAATCAAAATGAAATATATAAGTTTTTTACTGGTTTTATTGCTAGTAGTACATTTATTTGCAGCTGAAACTACCCCTAAACAGATGATTCTGAAAACTGATTCTACCCTGGAAAGTAAAACCAGTTTTCAAAACGAAGAAATAAATCAATACCTGCAGTCTTTCTCTGTAAAAAATATAAAATCTATACTGCCTCAATTAGGAAATTACTTTTTGGTAGAAGTAGATAAAAAAATAGATTGGCAGCAACTACAAAATGCTAAACCAGCTGCAGTGGAAAGCATACAACCAAACTACTTAAACCAGATGTTGCTAACACCGAACGATACCCGCTATGATGAACAGCTGGAATACCTGCAGAATATCAACCTACCTGCTGCTTGGAACTATTCCACTGGTAACGGTGAGATATTGGTAGGAATAGTAGATTCTGGAATCCATTTCGACCATCCTGACCTGAACGAAAATATTTTTATAAACGAAGCGGAAATTCCCGATAATGGCATTGATGACGACGGTAACGGCTATGTGGATGATTGGCATGGCTGGGATTTTACAGATGCTTCTGAGCTGGGATATATGGCCTCTGGTGACTATTTAGAACAAGATAACGATCCTACAGACGAATATAATCATGGCACTCACGTAGCAGGAATTATAGCCGCCGATACCAACAATAATTTTGGCATTAGCGGTGTAAGCTGGAACAATAAAGTTTTGCCTGTAAGAGCCGGCTTCAAAACAGCAGATGGAGTTTCGGGATACTTACAAGATGATGATGCTGCCGCTGGAATAATTTACTGTGCTGATATGGGCGCTGATATTATAAATTGTAGCTGGGGCAGTGATAGCTTTTCGCAAATTATTGCTGATGCCTGTCAATATGCTTACTCTAAAGGCAGTATATTAGTTGTTTCCTCGGGAAATACGGGCCAAAGTGGGGTTTGGTATCCAGCACATCTTTCCTCTACTATTGCTGTAGGTGCTGTAGATAACAACAACGAAAGAGCTATTTTTAGTACATTTGGTCCCCATCTTGATCTGGTAGCACCCGGAGTTAATATTTTAAGCACCTACGCTACCACAGAAGATAATTACTTTAGCACGCAAAGCGGTACCTCGATGGCGGCGCCAATCGTGAGCTCTGCCATTTCGCTGTTGCTTTCCATTAATTCCGACTTAACTTTCCAGGAAGTTTTAAACCACTTAACTAACTCCTGTGTGGATTTGGGTGATAACAATTTTGATAACTACTATGGCAATGGACTTTTGGATGTCTACACACTTCTAACGACTTTTAACCAACTTGAAATAGATATTAGCAGTCCAGCAGAAAACGCTTACCTGAAAGATGATGTAGAAATAATTGGTACTGCTAATTGCCAAAATTTTTGGCGCTACTCAGTTGCCTATACAACAGAGCAAAATCCTTCTTCGCTGGATTGGTTCGATGTGGACACACATCAAAACACTCCTCAGTATTATTATGAGCCCAAAGAAAATGAAACTTTGGCCTCTTTCGACCTTCCTAACATAGAAACACGCTACACCTTGCGCCTGGACATGGTAACTACCGATAATCAGCACCACTACTTTATGAAGGATGTTTATGTGGATAAAACTGCTCCCCAACTATATGGTGCTTATTTTATGAAGCGCTATAAAGCAGAAAAACCACTTTATTTCCTGCAAACTGTTTTCGATGATAAAATAAACCTGGAATTACAAGTACAATTTGCTCAGCAAAGTTATGTTATTCATAACAACGTGGCTGACTCTATTTTAGTGTTGCCTTTGCCAGAAAATATTCCCCAAGGCAGCTGTAATGTAAATGTTACAGCAACCAATTTAAGTGGATTGGAAAATAGCTGGAACAACGTTCTTAGCTTTTATACTGCAACCGAAACAATTGGGGTTAATTCCTATACTACCCAAAATTTGGACAATGAACTAAAATTGGTAGATCACGCGATAGATTTTAACGGCGATGATACAGCTGCGGAATTCATAGCTACCGAAATAGCAGGCGCTTCGCAAACTAATCGTATCTTCCAGCTGCAAAATAACCAACTTAGTACACTTTACACTTTTAGGGATATCTTCTATCCGCTTGATATTACCAGCAACTGGGCAGGAAACAAGACCTTAAGCTTGGGAATCAGCAGCAATGAAGGTGTTCTTTATCGAGTTTTTACCACTGGGAATAACTATGCCGACAGCCTTTACTGGAGTACTGGCCAAGTTTATGGCGGAGCTTTTATAGATTATGACCTGGATGGCACAGATGAGCTAGCCTTGATAAAGAACAAAACCATAAACAATGTAACTAAAAGAGTGATAATGCTGTATGATGAGAATTTGGAAGAAATGGACTACTTGCTGAACGAAACACCAACTTATCAGCGCAACGAATTTATCGCCCTGAAATGCGCAGACTTGAACAACGACGGCCAGGCCGAGATCTTAACAGCCGATAAAGATGGCGATATCATGATATTTGAAAAGATCGATGATAAATTTACTATGACCTGGCACAGCAAGCTACCTGTGCAAAATTCCTACTATCTAGATATAAACGACTACAATGGTGACGGCCAGCTGGAATTCTGTGCTGGCGGCTATTACCAGAACGACACCGATATGAATAAAACTTTTTCCTATTTTGCTGTATTTGGAATTAACGAAAACGAAATTGAACTTATCGACTATCTTAGTTTCACGGAAGTTTTGCAGAAAAATTCGCTAACTTCGGGCGATATGGATGGTGATGGCGACCAAGAATTAATTATTGCAGTTACCCCTAACATTTACATTGCCGACCTGCAAGCTGGCCAATTAACACCAATGTGGCAGGGAGAAGCCAATAGCATCGAAAATAACTCGATCCTATGCTTGGAAAATACTAACAGCATAATAGTAAACAAAGGTTATGGGGATGATTATTATTCTATCCTGATCCAACCTGCCAATTTTACCGGCCCCGCTACACCCCACAACTTCAGTTTAAGGCCATTAAACGCAACCCAGGTGGAACTTAATTGGCAAAGTGGACACAGCGTGAAGGTCTATCGTAAATTCAAAGATGAAATACAGGAAATAACTGAAATCGAAGCTGATTCCTACATAGATAGTTCTTTTACTTCCTTGCCCCACTACACTGTTGGCGATACACTCTACTACAGCCTTAGCGCTTACGATGAACAGCAGTTGCCACCCGAAAGCCTTCCCACAAATTGGAAAAGAGCTATACCCTTCCCGCAACCAATTCTGCAGCAAATTATAATGTCCGCTGCTAACGAGCTGAAGATAATTTTCACTAGTCAACTGGCAAATTCGGCTTTGGATTGCGGTAATTATAATGTTAACAACCAGGTGGGCAAACCAGCATCCATAAACTTTATCTCACAACAAAAAGGTTTACTACTTTCCTTCCAACAACCATTTGCCGATTTGGCAAATTATAGCTTACAAATAAGCAGTTTAGAAGGCCGAACCGGAGTTTTACAACATGGTTTAGAATTCAGTTTCCAATACCAGCAAGATGTAACCGGTCCCAAACTTACCGAGGCTGAAGTAGTGGAAACTAATACTGTTAGATTGTATTTTAACGAAGCTTTAGATGAAACCACTGTGGAAAATTTGGCAAATTACAGCATGGTAATGCCTTCCATAGACTGGAACAATGAACTGGAAACTGTGGAATATAGCGCAATGGATGCTGACTACACAATTCTACTGCACATGCAAAAACCACTACAGTATAGCAATCAGGCTTATTTTGTGAAGTTGGAAAATATTAAAGACCTCAGTGGAAATGTTATTCAGAACGATGGCAATAAAACGCATTTTCGCTTGACAGATATAGAAGATTTAAATCATTTAATTGTTTACCCTAATCCTTTTAATACCAATAAATATGAACATATCAGCTTTGCTAACTTACCGTTAGAAAAACCTGGTAAGATTTGGATTTATGAATTAGATGGTGGCTTAGTTTTTAAGGATAAGATCGATGAGTTATCCGTTCTAGAAAACGTATATAGATGGGACGGTCGCAACAGTTCAGGTGCCAAAGTAGCTTCTGGGCTGTATATTTTTGTTTTAAATATAGGCGATGACTACAAACTTGGAAAAATTGCGGTAGTGCATTAGCTGGCCGTTCTCGCTCAGAAAGGAGTTGGTGATGATTTCATTGGACTGGAAAGAAAGATTAAAAAAAGATACTCTGGATTTTTACCAGCGTAAACTTCCGCAGAAAGATTACGACATAGACATAGTTTATAATGCATATCCAGAAAGAATAGACAATAAAATACCACAAGCTGTTATTACTTTAGTAGGAAAGACCTTAGCTTCCAAACTAGCTAAAAATGCTGATCAATATGTGGAATTTTATGATTATATTTTGAAGCATAAGGGTGAATACGGCTACATAATGTTTGCCTATCTTATGGCTAAAGCTGTTAAGAAAAACCCCGATTTCTTCCTGCCTTATTTAAAAAAAGTATTACTCGGCTTTCAGGAACAGAAAGCGCTGAACTTTGTTATCGATAAATCGCTGTATCCGCTGCTGAAAAAGGATGCTTTGACCTATTTGGATACTTTAATGGATTGGATTAAAGAGGATAATGAGCTTATGAACAATGCCCTGCAAAAGTTGCTGGTGAAAATTATAAAATATGATAATTCCTACATTGAACCCATTTTTAGGAAATTGGAAAATAATTGGCTCTATGCCACCGATAGCATGAAAAAGTTGAACATACATTTTCTGAAAAATGTGTTCAAGATTAATCCAGATTTCTATCTGCAGGTTTACCAAAACTACCAGAACACTCGTAATCCTGTATTTTCTGAGATTCTTGTTGGAGCTATATGCTGCAAAGCAAAAGTTATAGATGAGATGTTAGCCAACTGGTCTGGTAGTGGTAATGTGAAGCTGAAAAAACTTGGACAACATGGTCAAAAATTAATAAAACATAAAAAGCGGATAAATCAATAATGGCAAATTACATCACTAAAGAAGGAATGCAAAAACTACAACAAAAAATGCGTCAGCTCATCAAAGAGCGCCCGGCCATTATTCGCCAGATCTCGGAAGCCCGTGAGATGGGTGATCTAAGCGAAAATGCTGAATATCATGCGGCTAGGGAACGTCAACGTCAACTGGAAAATGAATATAATCACCTGAAATCCAGAACAGAAAAACTACAGGTGATAGATACCACCAATATTCCCAAAGATGCTGTTCGCTTCGGGGCTTTTGTAAAGATTAAAGACCTTGCTAATGGTACGATATATAAAAAAAGAATTGTGGGGCCTGATGAAATTTTCCCAACAGATGACGGCTACGAGCGAACTTCTGTAAGTTCACCCATAGGCAAAGCCATAATTGGGAAAAAAGTGGGAGAGAAGTTCATAGTGAAAGCCCCTGTGGGCGATCGTGAATTCAAAGTTTTAGAAATTAAATAAGGAGTTACTATGAAAAAAGCTAAAGAATTACAGGAAAAACTGGGCTACAAACGGAAAAATTTCTGGAAAGAATTTCCCAAGGAAACTGAAGCTGCATTCGATTTCTGTGAAGATTACAAGAAGTTCTTGAGCACTTGTAAAACAGTTCGTGAAACAATAACTTATTTTACCAAAATTCTCTCTCAGAAAAAGTTCACCAATCTCGATGAAAACGACGCTAAAGGTAAAAAAGTCTTTCGTATTGCCCGTAATAAAAACGCTGCTATGGCAATTATAGGAAAACAACCCGTAAGTACGGGTGTGAACCTGGTAGTTTCCCATATCGATGCACCACGGGTTGATTTAAAGCAAAACCCGCTTTACGAAGATAATACCACCAATCTGGGAATAATGAGAACTCATTATTATGGCGGTATAAAAAAATATCAATGGATGTCTACACCGCTTTCTTTACACGGAGTTGTTATAACCAAAGAAGGCGAAACTGTTAATATTAGTATTGGTGAAAATGAAGATGATCCGGTTTTCGTAATGCCAGATCTACTGCCTCACCTGGCACGTAAGGTGCAATATAGCAAAAAAATTGGTGAAGCTGTAGATGCTTCCAAAATGAATTTAATATTTAGCAGCATGCCCTACATAGATGACGACGAAGATATTAAAGAAGCGGTAAAATTGCAAACTCTGGTGCTTTTGAATGAAAAATACGACATTACCGAAGCAGATTTCCTAAGTGCTGAACTGGAAATAGTTCCTGCTGGTAAAAGCAGAGATGCCGGCCTGGATAAAAGCATGGTGCTGGGCTATGGCCAAGATGACCGCAGTTGCGCTTATACCTCTGCTGAAGCACTTTTCGAAGTTGAACACCCAGAAAAAACTGCTATCGTGTATCTGGCAGATAAAGAAGAGATTGGCAGCGAAGGAAATACAGGTGCTAAATCTATCTTCATCCTCGATTTTATTTCCGATTTGCTGAAACATAACCAGGAAGATTTTAGTAGCGCTAATTTGCGTAAAACACTTATTAAAAGCCAGATACTATCTGCCGATGTGAATGCAGCAATAAACCCCAACTATCCCAGTGTGCATGAAAAAGAAAATGCAGTGCATTTAGGCCAGGGTGTTAGCATAACTAAGTTCACTGGCAGCGGCGGCAAAAGTGGTAGTAACGATGCTAATGCCGAATTCAACCACAAAATAATGAGAATTTTTAACGAAGAAAACGTGAATTGGCAGATCGGTTCACTGGGCAAAGTAGATGAGGGCGGCGGTGGTACAATAGCTAAATTCATGGCTCAACATGGCGCAGAAGTTATCGACTGCGGCCCAGGAGTTCTGGGAATGCACTCCTTGTACGAGTTAACCAGTAAAGCCGATATTTACAGTGCCTACAAAGGATATAAAGCTTTCTTTAAAAAGGGTTAAGGAAAAATTTATGAGAAAAATTCTGATAGCTATCTTGCTAATAATTGTGCTATGGGGATGCAGCAGCAACCGCATAAACAAAGACCTGCCGGTGGAAAAAAAGATGGAGCTAGGTAACCAGTATTTTCAACAACAGAATTACCGCAAAGCGATCCCCTACTTCACCGATGTAGCTTTCGAAAGAAATTCTATCTACACAGCTGAAGCACAGCTGAAATTGGCCGACTGCTACTACAATCAGGAAAAATATGCTGATGCACTTTTTGAATACAAAGAGTTCATCCGTCTTTTCCCAGATTATGAAGCTATCGATAAAGCCTATTTTCGCATCGGTGTCTGCTATTTCGAGCAATCTTTACCAGCGCATTACGACCAAACAGAAACCAACCAGGCGCTAGATGCCTTCCAAACTTATTTGGAAAAATTTCCTCAGGGTTCTAGGCGTCAAGCTGCTATCGACTACATTCAGAAATGCAACTACAAACTGCTGGAAAAGAAATACCAAAATGGGCGCATCTATTACAAAATCTACGACTACAGCTCTGCTCTACTGTATTTGAACGAAATAATAGAGCTGGGAAATACTAACGAACTCGATAAAATGTCGCTTTACTATGCTGCCCGCATCTATTTGGAAAGGGAAAACCTGCCGCAGGCAGAAATAACTCTGAAAAAGATGCAAACCAAATATCCCGAGGCTGGTGAAACCAAAAAAATAGCCGAGCTCTATGACGATAAGGTAGCTGAAACAGAATAAATATAATTTGACCAAAGGCAGAGAGCAGTTACCAAACTCTTTCTGCCTTTTTATTTGAAAATAGGGGAGTGAGCTATGAAAATTGGACTTTTGGGAGGTTCTTTTAACCCGGTACACAACGGACATTTGGCTCTGGCCCAGGCTGCTTTGCAAAAATTGCAGTTAGAGCAAATCTGGTTCGTTCCCTCGCAAAATAATCCCCTGAAAACAAATGAAGATAAACTTTCCTACCCATTTCGCTGTGAACTACTGCAAGCAGCTTTGCAGAACTATCCTAATTTTAAGATAAGCTATGCCGATAATACTGGTAACAAACCCAGCTACACCGACCAACTAATTAAAAAATTGCAGCAAAAATATCCGCAACACCAGTTCTACTTCATTATTGGCTGTGATATTCTGCCTAAACTACCCCAATGGCACAACTGGCCGTGGTTGCAGCAAAACGTTAACTTTGCCGTGGCTAACCGCCCCGGCTATAGGCAAAAAACCGAATTAAAAGGAAATTTCACTTTCTTTAAGATGCCGCCTACTGCTGTTTCTGCCAGCCAAATACGCCAAAAACTGAAAAAAGGCGAAAACCTGGCAGGCTTGGTGCCAAAAGCGGTGGCGGAAAAACTTTCTGAAAAATTATAAAGCCCGTCATATTGAGGAATTCATCTTGGCAATTTTAGACGAAACATCTGGGCTTTGTGTCTCAGAATTAGATTCTTCGTCGAACGAGTTCGGGGTTTGCCTCCAGCCTTCGCCAAAGGCTACGGCTAGGCAGGCAGAATGACCGCATTTTTGGCTCCCATTTTAAGGGGAAAAGCTCTGCCCTAGTGGAATCGGCAAAGCCGGCAGCATAGCTGCATTCCATAAGGCAAGCGTAGCAGAGCAGAGGGGGTTCTTGAGAACTGAATTGTCATCTCGAGCGGAACGAAGTGAAGTCGAGAGATCTCATAAGAGTTTTAAGAGAAAAAGAGATTTCTCCATTCCAGTAGCTTCGCTACTTCCAGTCGAAATGACAAAAAAAAACCGTCATTGCGAACCCTTTATGGGTGAAGCAATGCGCTTACAGCGCATAAATCTGTAACTAAACCTGATGTGAAAAACAGATTACTTCGAAAAAGTTTTTGCAAGAAGAACAACTCGTAATGACAATGTTTTTGTAAGCTATAGAAACAGCTTTTGTCATTCTCGCTTCACATTACTTTGCAAAGCAAGTCTGACAAATCAGGTAGCAGAATTTGATGGTAACGAGCCAAGCGAGCCACATAATGCCGCCTGCCAATATGGTTTTTAGCACACACAACTTACACCAAAGCTAACCAAATAACCTTGTGCAATATAAATATTATTTTCTGTTTGACAGCTTGCTGACGAAAAATTAGATATAAATTATATTCTTTTAAAGGTTATGGTGAAAGGTTAAATAGGTTTCTTCCTATAAAATACTGAAATTTAGATATTATTATAAGGGGGAAAAGATCATGCCAAGGAGAAGAAAAAGAACCGGAGAATTAGTAAACTTATTCAGAGAAATAATTGAATTAAAATCGAGTTTTTAGAGGGAACTCAAATTAAAGAATCGAAAGGATTAAAAATGGATAAAAAAAAGGTGACAAGAATAATACAAGAAAAATATGGTTCAATCGCTATGAGTGGAAGTTCAAGTTGTTGTTCAGATTCTTCTTGCTGTGGTTCATTATTATCGAATGAGGATATCTCAAAAAGTATTGGTTACTCATTTGGAGAATTAAATATGGTTCCAGAATCTAACCTTGGACTTGGGTGCGGAAATCCTTTGGCATACGTCAAAATCAATGAGGGTGATGTAGTGCTGGATTTAGGCAGTGGTGCTGGATTTGATACATTCATTGCTGCTCAACGGGTTGGGATGAGTGGAAAAGTAATTGGTATTGATATTACAGAAGAAATGATATCTAAGGCGAGGGAAAATGCGAAAAAGTATAATTATGAAAATGTTGAATTTAAACTCGGTGATATTGAACAATTACCACTGGCAGACTGCTCGATTGACAAGATTATTAGTAATTGTGTGATAAATTTAGTACCCAATAAGGAAAACGTTTTTAAGGAAGCTTATAGAGTACTAAAAACATATGGAAGAGCATATATTTCTGATATTGTTTTATTAGAAGAGCTAACAATTGAACAAAGAAATGATTCTAATTTAATTGCAGGTTGTGTTGGAGGAGCTATTTTACGAGATGAATATTTAGAAATGATTAAAAGGGTTGGATTTGAGGTGAATGTTATCTCCGAAGATAAGGAGATAAGCGAAAGACAGTATAACGGATTGAAATTAGAAAGTCTTAAATTAGAAGCCATAAAAAAATGAGTATAAAATCACTACGCACTGTGTTATAAAACATTGGGGGAAAAGTGGGTCATTCAGCATCCTACCTCGCTTCAAATTCGTCAACGGTGGACAAGAACGCAGCCCATTTACCTCAACGATTTCATACCGTCACACGTTAGGCGCAAGCGATGAATACATTATCGAAGCATATAGTAGGTTTTTGAGATGAATAAAGAAAAAACTGATTGTTGTGATTTGGATATGATAGTCTCAGACTTTTATCAGCAATTAAAAAATTATCTGATCGGAAAAACCGGAGATATTCATTTGGCCGAAGATATAGTTCAGGATGTTATGCTGAAAGTAATTTCAGCTCATCAAAAGAGTGTACCTGTAAAAAACTTAAGAGCTTGGTTATACCAAATTACACGAAACACATTAATAGATTATTACAGGGGAAGAAAAAATAAAATAGAAGCCTATATAGAATATATTGATGAAGTACAATTTTCGCAAAAAGATGATACCTTTAGCCCTAAAGAATACTTAATTCCGATGATAAAATTACTACCAGATAAATATAGCATTCCCTTATTACTTAGCGATATAGAAAACAAAAAACAGGCTGAGGTAGCCAAAATCATAAATATTTCACTTTCTGCGACGAAAATGCGAATCCAAAGAGCCAGAAAAATGCTTTATGATTTATTTATTGAATGCTGTGATATCCAATATGACAAAAACGGCTCTTTTTTACATTGTATAGTAAAAGAAACCTGTACTCCCTTAAGAAATTTGGAATAATTTTGATAAAATGTGTCTTTATTATGCTTCATATCGTCTTCCTTATAAAAAGCATGATTATTTTAAAGGGAGGCATACATGAACACATTGATTGATACGCTTCAGTATTTTGTCAAAATAACTATTGAGCTAGTTGTCTTGTTTATTGGAATAACCGCAATCATCGAATTTATATTGATGCACATATCAGAAGAAAAGATGAAAAAATTTCTTTCCGGAAAAGGTTTATTGGGAAATATTATTGGATCTATGCTCGGAGCCGTGACACCATTTTGTGCTTGTTCCACCATACCTATGACAGTCGGATTTTTAAATGCAAAAGTGCCGTTTGGGGCTACAATGTCTTTCCTGATCTCTTCACCATTATTAAACCCTATTATTATTGGGATGCTGGCTGTTCTTGTGGGGGTCAAATCTGCAGCCTTCTACTTTTTACTGGCTTTTATTCTATCCATATTTATGGGTTTTATTCTTGAAAAAACAGGATTTCAGAAATATACAAAGAATATTCGAATAAAGGGTAATGTAAAAAAGAATGAACAAACAAGACAGCATTTGCCTTTTTTAAATAAAGTAAAAATATCATTATTTGCTGGTTGGTCAACACTAAAGCCAGTTTTGTTATATTTACTGATTGGGGTTGCCATAGGCGCGGGTATATATGGCTATATGCCTGATGATTTTGTGTTAAGAATTGCTGGTCCTGATAATATGTTTGCTGTTCCTGTCGCTGCAGTTGTGGGTATTCCTTTGTACATAAGAGCAGAAACAGCAATTCCAATAGCAGTTTCTCTTGTGGGAAAAGGAATGGGTATAGGCACAGCCATCGCTTTAATTATTGGCGGAGCAGGTATGGCTATACCAGAAATGAGTATGTTGGCAGGTATCTTTAAAATAAAACTTGTTGCTGCAATAGTTACTGTTATTTTCTTAACGGCAATTATAAGCGGCTTTGTTTTCAATATTGTTATGTAACTACTAAAGGAGGAAGTTATGACAGAAAAAAAGAAAAATGGATTTTTAAGCAAATTGTTTTCTGAAAAACCAAAAAAAGGAGGCTGTTGCAACGTCCAGTTTGAAGAAGTTCCCGATGATAATGATAAGAATGAGAATACTGATAAGGTGGATAAAAAACCAGACATAACAAGCCAGGATAAAAAGAGCACTAACTCAGGTAATTGTTGTTGCGGTTAGAAAAATGATTTGCCTGTGCCTAAGAGCGAGTACCTGGCTACGCTTCGTTCCGCCCAAATTGGCTTCCGTTGGTCGCCAACTTCGGTTACTCGCAGGACGTTGCGGAATTCTTACGCAGACATACTACAGAACATCTGAGATCTATGGCTTAGATTTAGATACTTCTGCCTTCGCTACACTACGGCAAGACAAGTTGTAGTTTTACCTTGCCACAGTAAAGAAAAACTGTGAGGCTCTAGGGAAAAATTAGCTTTGTCACCTCGACCGTAGTGAAACGAAGTGGAGAGGTCTCGGTTTTATCAAAAAGGTCCTGGGCTTTATTGCCTATCTAGTACTTTCCGCCTTCGCACTAGGCTTCTACTAGGCAAGCAGAGTGACTATCTTTGCGATCTTTTATGGGTGAAGCAATTAGCTTTAAGCACACAAGTCTCTATGTAATAATGCAGCATGAGAAATGTCTTAAATTATTACAAAAAAAGATAATTCTCAAAAGAGTAGTTTGATTCTACTTATCGAGTTTTTAAAATAACGCTGGCCGTCACCCGACGGGCAGCGAGCAACGAAAACCGCCGAAAAAAAGAGAAAGCCCAATAAAAATTATAGTTCAAAAAACTGCGCCGTAAGGCCGCTCGGTGTGCAAGGCCATTGTTGGGCTTTTTATTTCTTATTTTGGCTGTTAATTTTACTTAACACACCTAAATGAATCCGTGTACCAATAAGGATTACGGATAGATTGAACTGATTCCGAGTCAAATCGTGTATTTGTTTAAGTGAAGGTTCTTCTATCTCTTCAGCATCTTTATCTTGCATAATACGCCACGCCTCCAATTCGCCGCAACGGTCTCTGACATTATTATCATTGAAATCCAATGAAACATGTTTGTGTGCAAACATGTTTCTTATAACAGCAATTTTGCTTAGATCTTGATAGATACTTTTTTTGATAAGACCTAAGCAGTATGCAAGATCCGCCCTGGTAGAGAATTGGCCAATCGAACCACCTCGAGGGTCCAGAAGTTTTCCAGATATGTTGCTTTTTATGAAACTTTCCTGGATCATATTCGCAAGCAATTCGGAAAGATAACTTGTCCCTATAAGCACACATGCCAGATCCGACTCAGTGTTGAGAACGTCGTATACTTTCTGTGTATCACCAGAAAGTTCTTCAAGCTTGATGGGTTTCCAATTCTTCATTCCTGATTGCTCCTTGTATTAGCCCAACTTAAAAATATCCCGCCAACAGGCGTGATAATATCCTTACATTCAAACCTCATAATATCCTAAATTCTTTTCATTAATTCTGTTTAAATTCATATTGGATACATAATTAATTGGAAAAGAGGTGTCAATTAAAAAAAATTATCTTGCCAAAAAATTACTAAATAATCTGTAAGTTCAAAAGTAGTTAATGAACTAGTTATTTTTTTCATTAAAAGCCAACCCAAAGTTAAAAAATAGATTACTCCCATGTGAAATGAGGGAAATTATACTTGCTAAACACGAAGGTTAATCCAAGAAGAACAACTCGTAATGACGTGTTCTTTTCCAATAAAACTCCTATTCCTTACCAAATTTAACTATAAAATTCCTCTGCGGCATAAAATCCTGTTTATGCCAGTAGAAAATATATTTCTCTTCCTGTGTCTGCAAGCTATCTGGTGTATAAGAAAGTGAATCTAAAGCGTAACTCTTGGGAAAGATCAAACTATAATTAACCTGCTGAAAAGACTGTTTCCAATTTTGGGTAGTTTCCAGAATATATTCTGCCTGATTCGAAATGATCTTTTGCCGGTAGCCCACATGCATAATGCTAATAGAATCCGGCTGCACCTCTACCATAAAGGAAGCACCATTTCCCCGGATATGTAGCTTGGTGTTACGCTGTTCATGCTTGTAGTCATCGGCAAAAACCAGGTCAACTTCCCCATAAATTTCCTTTTGGGGAAAAGGATAGAAAAGACGTTCCTTGATAATGTTATTACTGTTATTTTTGAAATAGTAGTAGCCGTCTACAATAAAGAAATTATCCTTAATTTCAAAGGTAATATCTTCCCGAAAGAATTGCAGGCCATCAGCATAAATAGGGCTGAACGAAATAAGCAGAAGCAGAATTACTTTTAGCATCTATTTTAGCAGCAGCATTTTGTTGGTGGCTAGTTCCTTATTTGGGGAAACAAGTTTATAAAGATAAACACCAGATGGAGCCGATTTACCAGAGTCATCGTTTCCATTCCAAACCACCGAGTTTTCCCCTTTATTAACAAAAATTTGCAGCTCTCTAATTTTTTGGCCGCGAGAATTACAGATCACTATTTTAGCATCTTCTTGCTTAGCTGTAGCTACAAAGCTAATTTCGGTGGTAGGGTTAAAGGGATTGGGATAGTTGGAAAGATGATATTTTGAAGCTGGCTGGGGAATTTCATCTTCATCTGTATAAACATAATCCTCAAATACAAATTCATAATAATTTTCCTCACCAGGTGCAACCGAGATAAGAGTATCCATTGACGCTAGAGCAGCCAAATGTACGTAGCAATTATAATTAAAAGAATATAGTTCAGCCTCGAAATAACCATCTTCATCCGTTACCACATCTGGGAAATTATAATGATCTGGGGTTAGCTCGAACTCTACATTTTCAACTGGATTCATATTAGCATCATAAACATGTCCGCAGAATGTGCCGCTATAGCCAGTATCATCGTCCCACTCTCCTATGGAAGGTGTATTATCTCTGGCAAAAACACGATAACCAAAAGGTCCTGGATACTCAGATACCCAAACTGATTGCAGAGATTGTCCTGCAGTCGGTGCCATCGTCATATCTTCCAAACTTCCAAAATTTAGGTTTGAATAACTCTCTAAAAAAAATAAATTAACTTCATCTCCGGCAGGATCGATGGTAAGTGGCGTTAATAGATCATCCTGAGTTATTACCAGTAAAGTGCCAATTTCATACTCGATGCCGGACTGAACATAAGAGCTGCCTGCATTGCAAACAATAAAACAGCTGTCCAAAGTAGTAGTTTCCTCTCCTATATATTCACTAAATAATTCCATTTCCCAACCGGAATCTGTAAAACGTAGTTCCTTTATATCCACATATGGTTGAATTGGATTTGCAACTAAGATAGTAGCACTTAAAATTAATAAGATGATAATAATTTTTTTCATAGTTTCCCTCCCTGTTAAGATATAACCTATCTTTCAAACCACTTTATATTAACTTAGATATTTTGCAAATAAAACTGTTTCTAGTCAATAAAAAAATTTAATTTCTTGGTAATATAAAAATAATTATTTTTTTGGTTTTTAAATTGACGCAAACAAACCAGATTTACTTTTGTTCTGCTCTTGATAGAAGATCATTCCATCGTAAATCTTTATTTCAATTAGCATTAGCTCTCCTTACGGACAGAATTAAGTTAACATTCCAGAATTGTATATTATTTAGATTGTTCTAACTTGCCAATTTATCCTTCGAAGTAATCCTGCTACGGAGAATGGAAGCTACGGCGGCTAAAACGGCTGGTCAATTTGTAGTTTCCCCTTGCTGCAAGCCCATTCCGCCTCAGCCAAGCCTACGGTGAGATAAAACAGCTAGACAGGCAGAATGACAGCATTTTTTGCTCCCCTTTTTAAGGGGAGAAGCTCTGCGAGCTCTGCGTAGCAGAGCAGAGGGGTTTCTTGAGAACTAAATTGTCACCTCGAGCGGAACGAAGTGAAGTCGAGAGATCTCATAAGAGTTTTAAGAGAAAGAGAGATTTCTCCATTCCAGTAGCTTCGCTACTTCCAGTCGAAATGACAAAAAAAACCGTCATTGCGAACCCTTTATGGGTGAAGCAATCTGCTTACGGCGCATAAATCTGTAACTAAACCTGATGTTAAAAAATAGATTACTTCGAAAAAGTTTTTGCAAGAAGAACAACTCGTAATGACAATGTTTTTGTAAGCTATAGAAACAGATTATGTCATTCTCGCTTCACATTACTTTGCGAAGCAAGTCTGTTAGAATTAACCTTACTCTGCCACCACAATAATGCCAGTGCCCTGCTTGTTATCTTTAAGCATATCCAACAACATGAACAATGCACCTAGTGGATAAACAGGTAAATAGTAAATTGGCAACAGCACCAGGAAAGGTTTGAACTTTTGCACCAGTGAAAGCGGAAATTTTAGGCATAAAAGCCAGTACAAATGCCCCCAAAAACCATAGGAAAAGGTAAACTTATTCACTTTAAACCCGGCTGTTTGCAATTTTTCCGTAAGTTCGGCTTTGCTATAGCCCGGACGTACATGTTCGGCTACGAACTCAGCAGATTCATCAAAATTGCTGGGTGTAGAAATTATTAGCTTCCCACCTGGTTTCAGTGCCTTCCTAAAATTAGCTAAAACCTGCCGGTCATCGGCAATATGTTCCAAAATATCGCTGGCTACTATCAGGTCGTATTGTTGATCTGGTACGTAAGCGGTTAAATCGGCCTGCCTAGCGCTTATTTTATCTGGAAAGTACTGCTGGGCGAATTTTACAAAAGAATCCATGTAATCCGCTTTTAAGTCCACTGCGTGCACCTGCGCTTCTGGCCAATTTTGCAGCACAAACCAGGAATATTGACCAAACCCTGCTCCGGCATCATAAAATTTCAATTTGTTTTTTGGGGAAAAATTGCGCTTGATCTCTTTTTTTATGTACCATTGGCGCAGAAAAAGCATATCCAGAGCCAGATAGAACATTTTTCTTAAAAATGCAGAACCTGTAATAGCTCTGGCAAATTTATCTTTTATACTCTCGTAGTGCATTTAAATTTTTGGCAGCCCACCAGCCGCCTTTGATGTTTATTTGCGGATCTGTGACCATATAAACAGGGAATTGGTTCAACAGTTTATGGCGCACGGGGCAGTTGTGCAGTTCCTTCACAAAATCGCTGTTAGGAATAAACTCTCGATTGGCAATGGTGGTATCTCCGCAGAGAAAAATACCGCGGTAGGGCTGCATACACAGTGCCAAAGCTTGTGCTACTCTGCCGGCACAACGGTAGAAGTAGTTCAAGGCTGTTTTAGCTTTTTCATCTTCTTCATAGATAGCTTTACGAGCAACAGCAGCAGCACTCAACGAAACTGGTTTATCTTCCAATTCGCAAATAGCACTGTAAATATTTTGTAACCCCCTGCCGCACACCATATCTTCGAAGCTAATATATTTTTTTGTTGGTTCCCTTTCCAACATAATTTCTATAATGCTCTGATGCTGCAAATCCAGCGCTGGCACCTGCATATGTTGTATTTCGGAAGGAATAACTTCCATCTTTTTTTCGGTATACACCACCGAAGCTGTTCCCAAACCAGTTCCAGGAGCAATTATCAGCATATTCTGGAAGTAATTTTCTGCTTTTTGGGCAGGAGTGTACAAAGCTGCAGTATCTTTTAAATTCAATTCACCAGCTTGTTGCAATGCCAAAATTCCAAACGAGGCTAGCTCCATATCGTTCACGAACAAAATTCTATCTTCCGGCAAGCCCCAGTTGGCTAGATCTTGTTTGGAAATAGTAGGCGAGCAGATCCAGTTGGTAATATCCACTTTTTTGTGGTTCAGCACAGCGCCGGCAAAACCAACTACCACATAACCAATAGGGTAGGAATATTTTTGCAGCTGCGTTAAAACCAGATCGCGTAATTCGCCTTTGCTGCAAATAGCTCTTTTAACCACAGGAAAGGTTCGTTCCAACCTATCGCCAGCAAAAAGCTGAGCGGCAACCCGACTGTGGGTTCCACCCACATCGATAGCAAAATTTATCTTTTTTTCACTCATACAAAAAAAATACAGCTCGCTTAGTTGCAGACTGCAGCTCTATCTATAGTGCATAGTAAAGGTTCATTTCGAAAGGATGAGGACGATTGTTAACTGCAATAACTTCTTTCATCTTTTCTTTAATGAAACTTTGAATAAGTTCTTCGTTAAAAACTTCGCCCTGTAGCAGGTATTCATGGTCTTCCTGAAGAGCTTGCAGAGCTTCTTCCAAACTGGTAGGAATAGAATTCAACTTCTTCTGTTCCTCTTCCGACCAGGCAAAAACATTGTCGTCGAATGGACCATAGCCATTTTCCGGGGTTGGCATTATTTTGTTTCTAATTCCATCTAAGCCTGCCATCAAAAGAGCGCTCATCGCCAGGTAGTAGTTACAGGTTGCATCTCCGGTTCGGAATTCGATACGCTTACTTTCTTCGCTTGTGGCATATTTGGGAATTCGGATTGCTGCACTGCGGTTAGCTAGGCCAAAGAAGAGTTTCACTGGCGCTTCAAAACCGGGAAGCAGACGCTTGAAGGAGTTGGTGCTAGGATTAGTGAAAGCAGTTAGTGAACGTCCGTGTTTTAGGATACCGCCGATAAAATAAAGCGCTTTATCGCTTAAATCGGCATATTTTCCCTCTTCATAAAAAACATTTTTGCCATTTTTGCGCAATTGAATATGAAAGTGCATGCCGTTGCCGGCTTCGTCGTAAAGTGGTTTCGGCATAAAAGTAGCGGTAAGGCCATATTCCAAGGCTAGGTTATGCACAATATCTTTAATGTACATCATTTTATCTTTTATGTCGGAAAATTCTGTTAATTCAGTTTCTATTTCCTGTTGCGAAGAAAGACCAACTTCATGGTGATGATAACGAACTTTACAACCGATATCTTCGATCATTTTTACCATATCTTCGCGCACATGAGCATGTTTATCGAAGGGAACATCGATATGATAACCCTTCCTATTTGCCACAGCAGTACCATCGATATCTTTGTAGCCAAAGGGCAGGTCTTCCTTATTTTCGGAAGAGGTAAACTTGTAGCCAGCAGAGAATTTTCCGTTATGGATCTCGGCTTCATTGAAAAGGTAGAATTCAAATTCCGGTATCCAATAAGATTCATCGGCAATTCCGGTTTTTTCCATATATGTTCTAGCTCTTTGGGCCACACTGCGCGGGTCTTTTTTCACACCTATACGAGTGTCGGCATCGCAAATGTAACACAACATTCTAATTTGCTTATTTTCTTTGAAAGGATCGATAATAGCAGTGCTAATATCGGGCAGCAGCACCATATCGCCAGCTTCCACCGCTTTTAGCCCGGGAATACTAGAGCCATCGAAAGGAATACCTTTTTTTAGAACATATTCCAACCGGCGAGCAGGAAAAGTGATGTGATACCAGTTACACATTAAATCGCAGTATTTCAAGTCTACACTTGTTATCTGCTCTTCCTGAATAACTCTTTTGATCTCTTCTAAAGTCATAACTTACTCCTATTTTTATATATTTTTTTTATTTATATGCTCATTCCAGTTAACAACTTCAGAAAGAAGTTTAAAGGTGGAATGATGACAGAACCGATAATATCGAGTTTAAAAATAAAGGAAACCACAAAAATAATGATAAGGATCTGAGCGCCTCTTCGCTCTTGAGCAGTGTATTTATAATAAAGTTCATCGCTCATAAAACCCCCAATTATCTTGGAACCGTCCAGTGGTGGCACCGGAATAAGATTGAATAAACCCAAAGCCAGGTTTATCATAACGGCATAAAACAGCATAAACATAAGAATAGAACCTATACTGCTGCTATACTGCCAGGTTGGATTCATATTGTTAAAAAAGCGAAACAACACAGCCAATAAAATAGCCATAATAAAATTGGAAATTGGACCAGCCGCTGCTGAAAGCGCCATATCACGTTTTTGATCTCTGAAATTATAAGGATTGATCGGTACTGGTTTCGCCCAACCGATGTGAACTATAAACAGCATAATGAGCCCCACCGGGTCGATATGCGAAATAGGATTCAGGGTGAGCCGGCCAGCACGTTTGGCGGTATCATCTCCCAGCCAATAAGCTACCAAACCATGGCTGTATTCGTGCACAGTAAGGGTAATAAACAAAATTGGTAGCTGAATTATGAGTCCTGTTAAAAAATTCATTATTTCACCACTTTTATAAATCTTCTTTTGCCAACTTTTATCACAGCTTTTTTATCTATTTCGGCGAATTTGTCTTTCACTTTTTCGCCATCCACGCTTACAGCATTTTGCTTTATCATACGCTTAGCTTCACCTACCGATTTACAGATTCCACCTGCAGCTAAAATATCTATTATTCGTTGTTTTTCGGTAATTTTATATTCAGGAATTTCGTCTGGAATTTCCTTCTTTTTGAAAATTAGGTTAAATTCTTCTTCAGCTTTTTGGGCTGCTTCCTGACCATGATACAAAGCTACAATTTCGCGAGCCAGGCGCTGTTTAATATCTTTAGGATTAACTTTGCCTTCCTGAAGCTGTTTTTCTATCTGTTCCAATTCTTCCGGATCTATCATGGTAGCATATTTAAAATAATTTATGATGAGTTCATCAGGAATACTCATAGTTTTGCCATATTTTTCTTTCGGAGTATCGAAAACAGCGATATAATTATTCAAGGATTTACTCATTTTATTCTGGCCATCTGTTCCCATAAGAATAGGTGAAAGTATGGCAACTTGCTGCGACATTCCAAAATATCTTTGCATATCTCTACCTGCCAGAATATTAAATTTTTGTTCGGTGGCACCAAGCTCAACATCTGCTTTTACAGCTACCGAATCGTAGGCCTGCAGAAGCGGGTACATAAGCTCGTGCATACCCAAAGAGAGACCTTGTTCGACTCTTTTACGGAAAGTGTCGTGTGCCATGAACTGCGCTAAAGTGAATTTTCCCAATATTTTCAACACATCTTCCATTCCCATTTTTTGGAACCATTCGCTTTGCCAGCGAATTTCGGTTTTATCTTTATCTAGCACAGTATAAAGTTGTTCCATATATTTTTCAGCATTTTTCTTTACCTGTTGCGCAGTGAGTGGTGGTCTGGATTCATCGCGCCCGGTAGGATCGCCAATTTGCGCAGTAAAATCGCCAATTATAATAACCCCAGTATGACCCAGATCCTGAAATTCACGCATTTTTCTAATTGGAACCAAATGCCCTAGATGAACTTCGTAGCCAGTAGGATCGATGCCATATTTTATGCGGAGCGGTCTGTTTTCATCTTCTGCTTTTTGCAGCTTAGTTAACATCAATTCTTTGCTTATTATCTCTTCTGTACCTTTTTCTATAATTTTCATCTCTTTCTCGAACATCTTTTTTCCTCTACTTACATTTAACTATAGCATTTCCAATAGTTTTATCATCTTCTGTTTGTCAAACATTTTAACTCGACTGCGTGTACTAGTTTCACATTAAACATTTTCTTTTTTTTGAAAATTGCAGATTTTAGGGGAAATATCTGGTTATAGTTGCTATTTTAGCAAAACCAGTTTATTAAATAAAAAAAATTTCATTAATTTGCTGTGTTCTTGAAACTTAGCACTCTATTTTGCAAAATCATAATTTATAAAATAAATAATTTAACTTTTTTACATATAGTCTATTACCACTTTAAAACAGCATAAAAGCAAATTTCAAGCACTTTTTTTTGAACTTGACTGATAAAATTTTAGCAGCATTTTGACGTAGTGAATCGGAGATTGAAAGTTATACACACTATATTTAACGAATGTGGATAACTTCTTATATAAAGCTAAGATATGAGTTTGTTATTATATGTTTTATAATAAATTAGCTCATTTATGTGTCATATATAATGAAAAGAGTGAATTTGTGGATTATTTATAATAAAAAAATAAATTTTGGAGTCTATTACTATGCATGATTACAATGAAATATGGAGAAATGTCCTAGAAACACTTCAACAAAATATCAGTGAGCAGGGATTTAATACTTGGTTTACTGAAACCCAGCTTATAAACATTCAAGACAACGAACTGCAGATAAAAGTACCTTCCAAATTTATAGCAGAGTATTTGAATCATAACTACAGTGAGCTTGTTTCCGAAATTTATTACAGTATTTATAAACAGAAGTTTAATACAGTTTTTACAGGTTTAACTCAAGCTAAGAAAGAGGAAAAAAAGCCTCTTTCTCAGCCATTGAACGATAATTTTCCTACTACTCACAACACAAAGCTTAACCCTAAATACAACTTTAGTGAGTTTGTAATAGGAGCCAACAATAAATTTGCCCATTCTGCTTCGTTAGCTGTTGCTGAATCGCCTGGTAATATCTATAATCCACTTTTTATATACGGCGAGTCTGGTATGGGAAAAACACATCTGATGCAAGCTGTAGGAAATTTTGTGATAGAAGAAAACGGTACTAGGAATATTTTTTACACTACTACAGAAGAATTTACCAATGAGATGATAGATGCAATTCGAAATAACAAAATGCCCTCCTTTAGAAATAAATATCGTAATTTTGACCTACTTTTGATAGACGATGTCCACTTTCTTTCTAAAAAAGAGCAAACTCAGGAGGAATTTTTCCATACTTTTAACTCATTATACGAAAAAAAGAAACAAATTGTGCTAACTAGCGATCGGCCACCTAAAGATATCCCTGATTTGGAAAAAAGATTGATAACCAGATTCGAATGGGGACTATTAGCAGATTTGAAAAGCCCTGTTTTTGAAACTAGGGTAGCTATTTTACGTAAAAAAGCTGAAGCTGAAAATATAGAACTGCAAGACAAAGTTATCGATTTCATCGCAGAACACATCACTAGCAATATTCGGGCTTTAGAAGGCTCTCTTATTAGAATTTTAGCTTATGCTTCCTACAATAATTTGGACACAGAAGATATAACTGTGGATATTGCTCACGAAATTCTGGTAGATATGATCTCGGACAAAATTAAGGAAGTAAATCTGGAAACTATTACCGAGAAGGTTTGTGATGCCTATAATATAACAACTACTCAGATCTTCGATAAAACCAGAAAGAAAAATATCGCCTTCCCACGCCAAGTAGCGATGTATCTTTCCAACCTACTCATTACCCAGCTTTCCCTGAAGGAAATAGCACAGTATTACAAAAGAAAAGACCACACCACAGTGTTGCATGCCAAAAAAACTGTGGAAGAGAAATTTAAATTGGATAAAAATTTCAGAATTCAGATAGAAAAGCTTATTAAAGAGATTAAAAAGTGATATCCACTTATTCACATAAAAGGATGTTTATTACTGTGTATAAGCCTAAGATAATCGCCTTTTTTGATAAAATTGTGGATAAATATGGACAAATTACCAAGTTATCCACAATTTGTTCACTAAATAATAATAAAATTAAAAGTGTTGGTAGAGTGAAGTTAGCAAAAAATATAAGTTCTTATACTCATATTCACACAGACTACTAATACTACTTAATTCTTTAATTAATAAATTAGGAGAAGAAATAATGAAATTAATAAAGCTCAGTTCACTATCGATTTTTATGATTGTACTTGTTTTTTCCTGCACAAAAAAAAATAATCCTGTAGGTTTAAACGAAGGACCAGAACCAACAGAAATAGTTCTAACAGATACTTCTCTTTTCAAAAACTGCTATAGTTACCAGGATAGTTTGGAAACATACACAAATAATAACAAAATAATTGTAGGAAATTTTGATAATGCCAAGGTAAAAAGCCTAATAAAATTTACTTCTCTACCCGATACTGTAGAATCAATTGAAAATAACCAATTACAACTTACTTTAGTTAATAAAGATTCTCTTAATTTTGCTAGAGCATTAAAATTTGCTAGAATAAATCAGGCTTGGAAAGAAAACTATGTTAACTGGCAAAATGCAACTGATAGTACTCAGTGGCAACCAGATGCATTTTCCGACATTGATTTTGAATATGAACTTACAGACTGGGCAGACAGCACCATTATTTCTATCGCTTCCGAAAAATTTTATAATGAAGTAGAAGGAAAATTAGTGGTAGATAGCCTAATAGCAGAAAATGGTATTGCCATTTATGCCGAAGAAGAAGCAGCAAACAGCTTTGTAGAATTCTTTTCTTTGGAATCTAGTTTTTCTCCTTCTTTAAAATTTAATTACATTAGCAGTGAAGCTGACAGTATGCTAACATACGAAGAAGAAGTCAGTTCTGATATTATTCTATCGGAAAAAATTGATGGGGATAATACTGAATTCGAGAAATTTGAAAATGAACTTAAAATCAGTAATATATTACCAGTAAAAATGTATATGAACATTGATTTTTCTGCTGAAACTATGATAGAAAACTTGCAAAACATAAACACTACAGAAGATCTTCGTAGAATGACCATAAACAAAGCAGAGATAATATTGCATAAGCAACTGGAAGAGCAATTTCCTGAAAGAACTATATTTACTCTGCGGCCTTATGTGTTAACAAGTGAAGATGCCACTTTCCCACCCAATTACTACGAGGATTACACTTTTGTGAGTTATTCTAATGATTCAACAGTAGATTCTGAAGAAGATAAATATAGCTTGGATATTACCAAGATATTGCAAAAAATTGTAGCTGAAGAAATAGACTATTATGGTCTTATTTTCCGTTCACTGGAGGAAGATGCCGATTTTGAATTTATTAAATTCGCTACTAAATTTAATAACGATGAAAACCTAAGGCCTGCGATACGAATTATTTATACAACGCCTGTTTTAGATGAATAAGTGAGGATAAGGTGAAAGCGGTATATCTATTTTTATTTATATTTTTTTTTATTGCTTGTTCGCAGCAAGTAGAGAAACCACAAGAAACAGATTTTATGGCGAAAGTAGATGGCGATGTCCTTACAAAAGAGGAATTTAATGCCAGTTTTTCTTCTGAGGAGCTTAAAAATATGACACCAGAGCAAAAACAAGCTTTCATAGATAGCTGGATTAATCTTACCTTAATGGCACAGGAAGCAGATGAACAAAAAGTATCTGCAAAACCAGAAGTTAAAGTTAAAATAGAAAATGCTACTAAAAAAATAAAAGCCAATGCGCTGTTAGCAAAAACCTTAAAAGATATCCAAGTAGATGAAGAAGAACTTTTTAACTACTATCGAATTCACAAAAATAAATATACCAAAAAAGTTAAGCAATACGAGGTACAGCGAATTTTTTGCCAAGAGGAAGCCCTAATAAAAGAAGTTTCTCGTAAAATTCAATCCAAAGAACTTAGTTTCGACCAAGCAGCCAGAAAATATTCGGAAGAAGATATAGCTTCTAAAAGCGGTTATGCTGGTTTTCTTTCCCAATCGGAAATGCCAGATGAAATTTGGAATGCTTTGGAAAATCTAAAAAAATGGCATTTTCAAACTGTGAAGACAGATAAAGGCTATTACATTGTGATGTATCATAATGTTCGCACTGTAGATTTGGGAAAAACCTTTCCAGAAGCTAAACCAGAGATACGAAAAATTTTAATAGAACAGAAAAAGGAAAAGATTTATCAACAGCTTTTGGATAGATTGAAATCAGAAGCTAATATAAGTAAAAATCTTTAAGGAGCAGATTGAATGAGGAAATTATTATTCATACTCTTAATTCTAAGCGTGTTTGTAGTAGCAAAAGCAGAAGTTTTAGATACAATTGTGGCAAAAGTAGGTAGAGAAATAATTTTGCAAAGTGAACTGGAACAGCAGATAAGCCAATTACAGGCTGCTGGAGTTATTAGCGGAGCTAACATAGATAAATTGGAAGTTTTAAACGATATGATAGATACCAAATTGTTAGTAATGGAAGCTGATGCCCAAGAATACGAGATAGATGATCTACAGGTAAAATCGATGGCTGAAGATGAATTGCAGCGCATTATAAATCAATTTCCCAGTGAAGAGCAGTTTAGAAAAGAACTGAAAAAGCAAAATTTAACACCCTTGGAACTTAAAGAATATTACGCTGAAATGATTCGTGAGCAAATGCTTAAAGAAAAGATAATTCAAAACGAAATAAGACAAAATGTTACCATCACAGAAGCAGAGTTAAAAGATTATTACCAGGAAAATTTAAAAGAAATGCCTCAAAGAGCATCTAAAGACAAGATTGGTATGATAATGCGTGAAATAACTGTTAGTGAAGAAACAAAAAAAAATGCCTTGATAGAGATAAACAAGATAAGAGATCAGCTTTTGGCTGGAGGTTCTTTTATTGAGTTAGCGAAACAGAAAAGTGATGGTCCCAACGCTAAAAATGGAGGAGATCTGGGTTATATTGGTAGAGGTACCATGGTGAAACCATTTGAAAAAGCAGCTTTCAGTTTAAATGAAGGAGAAATAAGCGATGTTGTAAAAACTCATTTGGGTTATCATATTATACAGATGGTCGACAAAAAAGATGACGAGATTAGAGTGCGGCATATTTTAAAAATGGTAGAACCAAATCAACAGGATGTAGAAAGAGCAAAAAAAATAATAGAAAAAATTAAAAAACAATTGGATAACGGAGCCGATTTTACTAAATTAGCGCGAGAATATTCTATGGATGATTCTTCTGCTGCCAATGGTGGCATTATTGGCGAATTTACTCCAGAAGAATATCCCGAAAAGTTCGCTTCTTATTTAAAAAATCTGGATTACGGAGAATATTCCCAGATTATTAAACAGGATAATGTTTTCTATATTCTGGCAAAATTAGAAAAAATTCCTTCCAGAAAATACAGATATGAAGAGATAAAAGATAACCTTAGAGTGTATGTACGCAATCAAAAACAATTGGATCTTTATGAAAAGTATTTAGATAAATTGCGAGAAAAATATTACGTAGAAATTCTTTTAGATGAAAGCTAAACTATCTGTGCTTTTTTCCACTTTTTTCAAAGTGGGTTTTTTTCCGGTGATGCCGGGAACAATTGGATCTTTTATAGCCTTGATAATCTATCTGCTATTACCAGATAATATTTTTACTGAATACGTTATTTATTCACTCCCTGCTCTATTGCTGCTATCGCTTATTTCAGTTTATTTTATCTCGGAAGCAGAAAAAAAATTGGGTCATGATAGTGGAAAAATAATAATTGATGAAGTATGTGGCTATTTTTTTGCAGTTATTTTGTTGCCAAAAAAGCTGCTTGTAATAATTTTATCTATAATTCTGTTTAGAATTTTTGATATTTTGAAACCGGAACCCGTAAACGTTCTGCAAAAGCTTCCCAGAGGCTGGGGGGTGATGGCAGATGATATAATGGCTGGAATTTATGCTAATGTTAGCATAAGAATAATAATATACTTAAAGGAGATAATATGTGGTTTTTAACCTTACTACAGGCAGGTGGTGAGGCAGGCGCACAAACACAGCAAGCAGTACAACAACCTAGCGCTTTTGCTTCCTTTTTGCCTTTTATTCTAATGTTCGTTATTTTGTATTTTCTCATCATCCGTCCTCAGAGAAAGAGACAGAAAGAACATCAAAATATGTTGGATAATATCCAGATAAACGACAAAATAATAACTAACGGTGGTATTATTGGTAAAGTTGTGAATATCAAAAACGATAAAAATACTTTCATGGTTCGTGTCGATGATACAACCAATACAAAAATAGAGCTGCAAAAAAATGCTGTAGCTGGAATTTTGAAAAATGAAGAAAAGAAAAGCCAACCTACTACCAATTCGGATAGTAGGTGATAAAATACTTAGGCAAAAAGCTAAAAAAGTTGAAGAAATTAATGATGAGGTCCTGAATTTTATTCAGGATCTCACCTATACAATGTATGAAACCGATGGAGTTGGTTTATCATCTCCTCAGGTAGGTAAATCTTTGTGTATATTTGTGGTAGATCCATACTGGTATCGTGAAGGACATACCAAGGAACCCTATGTTTTTATAAATCCCAAAATTGTTGAACTGGAAGGTGAAACAGAATCGGAAGAAGGCTGTTTAAGCCTGCCTGGTATCTTTGAAAAGGTTCCTAGAGCTGAAAAAGTGGTGGTAGAAGCTACTAACCCAAAAGGTGAGCGTAAACGCTATACAGCTGAAGGATTGTTTGCTATTACTATTCAGCACGAAAATGACCATCTAGAGGGGATTTTATTTGTTGATAAAATTCCAAAACTCAGAAAAATGCTTATTCAACGTAAAATTAATGAATTAAAGAAAAAAACTGATAAAAATGGGGTAAATATCGCTGCGAATGAAGCTAAATAATATAATTTTTTTAGGAACACCAGCTTTTGCTGTTCCCACTTTACAAAAACTTGCACAAACTAAATACAAACCCAAATTAGTAATAACTAAACCCGACAGACCCAAAGGTAGAAAAAGAAAATTACAACCTCCTCCTGTGAAAATAGCTGCCGAAAATCTGCAAATTACCAGCTTACAACCAGAAGATGTAAATAATTCAGAAGTTCTAAACCAAATAGAAAAATTTAGCCCGGATATTATTGTAACAGTTGCTTATGGTGGTTTTTTAAAGAAAAAAATAAGAAAAATAGCAAAATTTGGATGCATAAATCTACATCCATCTTTACTACCAAAATATCGTGGGGCAGCTCCAATTAATTATGCTCTATTTAATGGAGAGAAAGTAACAGGCAATACTATTTTTAAAATCGTAACTAAAATGGATGCTGGGCCAATATTGTATCAGCGGAAATATGAGATAGAACTAGAAGACTGTTTTACAATTTTGCAGGAAAAATTAGCTCAAAAAGGTGCAGAGGATGTTTTAAAAACATTAGAATTGATAGAAAATGATGAATATAAACTTATTCCGCAAGTAGAATCTCAAGCTTCCTATACCAAAAAAATAGAAAAATCCGATCTGTTAATAGATTGGAATAAAACAGCAATAGAAATACATAACAAAGTAAGAGGCTTAGCAGAAAAACCAGCCGCGATAACCAAATTTCGCGACAAACCAATAAAAATAATCGAGACAACTGTAACCGAAGTAAATTCCAGACAAGAACCTGGCACTGTTGTGAAGGTGATAAAAAAACAAGGGATAGAGGTTGCTACAGCAGATAAGAATATAATTCTAAAAAGGGTTCAACCAGCTGGAAAGAAGATAATGAGTGCTTTTGCTTACAGTTTGGGTCTACAACCTCAACCAGGTGAAAAGTTCTAGAATGGCACTTGATATTAATACAAAAGGCAAAAATCTTTTTCTTACCTTAGCTACAGTTAGCTTAGTTTTACTTATGATAATCACTACGCTACTTTGGTGGTTCATCTCGCCGCGCCTGCACGAAATAAATGAAATCTTGGCTAATTTATCTCTTACTGCTCTACGTATATTTTATGTGATTCTTATTTTTGGAACTGTTTTGGTCTACCTTACTTGCTTTTTGGAAAAGAATTTTATTATTTCCAATTTTGCTGTACGCTTATTCATTAGAGTTATATTTCCTGTTACCGTATTTTTGGGTAAATTAGTAGGAATAGGAAAAGATAAAATACGAGAGTCGTTTGTTCATGTTAATAACTCTTTTACAAACGCTTTGAAAAAAAAATTTGATCCCAAAAAGGTGTTAATTTTACTACCGCACTGTTTACAACATACAAGTTGTGGAATTCGCATAACTGTAAATGTAGATAATTGTGCCAGATGTGGTAAATGCAATATTGGAGAACTTTGTCAGTTAGCCGATAAATATAATTTAAAAATGTACATTGCCACTGGTGGTACCTTAGCCCGAAAAATAATTATAGAGAATAAACCCAGTTTTATAATAGCTGTTGCCTGCCAGCGAGACTTAGTTGAAGGTATCAAAGAAGTGTTTCCTATTCCAGTTTTTGGAGTTTTGAACCAACGTCCTGAAGGCCCCTGCGTGAATACCAAGGTGGATGTGAGCAAAATAGAAAAAACTCTGCAGGATATTCTGAAAAATGAAAAAAAAAGATAAGAAAAAATTCAAGCGCAGAAATATCCGTTTCAAGAATATAGATATAGATGAGTTAGACTATTTTGAAGAAGAAGATATCCAAGAGGAAAAAAGAGCAGAAAAAAAGATACCAGACAAAGCAAAAAGCAGTCAAAAATCGGATTTAAAGCTGTACAAAGGCAGAATTTTGGAAATAACAACCAATTACAAATGTTGTGTAAAAATGGGGAAAAAAGTTTTGGAATGCTTTTTAAGTGGCAGATTAAAGCAGATAAATTATGAAACCAAAAATTTAGTAGCACCAGGCGATTGGGTAAATGTTGACCTTTCCGAATATCCGCGGATAGAAGAGATACTACCCCGAAAAAATTCTCTTTCTCGATTTACTGAATCGGGATATCAGCAGGAAATTGTGATTGCTTCAAACGTAGATCAGGTAATAATAACAACATCCTGGCGTAATCCAGAATTGAAGCCAGGGCTTATTGACAGATACATTTGCGCTGCCTATTTACAAAACATCGAGCCGATTGTGTGCGTAAATAAAATTGATCTGTGTACCAAGCTGGCAGAATTAGATAAGATCATGAATTTTTATAAAAAATTAAAAATTCGGGTAGTTTACACTTCGGCAATACAGAAAAGAGGAATAGAAGAACTAAAACGAATTTTGCAGGGAAAAGATTCTGTATTCTCTGGGCATTCGGGAGCAGGAAAATCTTCTCTACTGAACTGTTTGCAACCAGATTTGCAATTAAAAGTAGCTAACACTAGCAATTCTACAGGTAAGGGAATTCATACTACTACCAAAAGCAGATTAATACCCTGGGATTTTGGAGGTTATCTCATCGATACACCCGGTATAAAAACTTTTAATTTAAAAAAAGAAGATAAAGACAAACTTCCCCGCATATTTCCTGGTTTCCCGAAATTGTATTCGAATTGTAAATTTCCCGATTGCACACATACTCATGAAACAGATTGTGCTGTTAAAAAAGCAGTAGAAAAAAAACAATTTCCTCTTGCCAGATATGAATCGTATCTTAGAATTATACAATCTTTACTGTAAGGAATATTTATGAAGAATTTTGGAGTTTATTTTAATCCTCACTACGAAAATAAAAAGCCAATTTTTGAGCGATTACAAAACCTGCACAAGCAGGCTTCTATTAATTTTTTTCGTTTTTGCCAGCAACAGAATTTTTATCCGGATTTTATTAATTATATTTCGAAGATCGATTCCGAGAAATTGGAATGTATTTTGGTATTTGGTGGAGATGGCACAATTTTGAGTGCTGTTGAATATTCTTTGCAATATAACGCTCCACTTTTAGGTATCAATATTGGTAAATTAGGATTTCTTTCCGAAAGCAATTTTAAAGAATTGGAAAAATCAATAGAAAATTTGAAAAGAAATCGTTATAAAATTCAGAAAAGAATGTTGCTAAAAGTGCAATTGAAAAGAAACAAGCAAATTTTATATGTGGGTAGAGCTTTGAATGATGCTGTAATAAACAAAGGTGTTATTTCCAAACTAATTGATATTAAAATCAGCAGTAATCGTCGTTTTGTATTGGAAACCAGATGCGATGGTATTTTGGCTGCCACACCTACAGGCTCAACTGCCTATTCGCTTTCGGCAGGGGGACCAATAGTTTCGCCAGTGATGGAAGCAATTGTGGTGGCTCCTTTAAATCCACATGTGCTAAGTGTGAGGCCAATGGTGTTTGCAGCTTCCGATAAAATAAAATTTAAGTTGGTAAAGGGCTATCAAAATTCTATTTTGCAACTTGACGGCAAAAATAGTTATGAATTGCAAGATAACGATGAAATTATTATCACTGCTGCAGCTGAAAAGGTGGAATTTGTTAAACTTTCCAACAAAACATTTTACCAAATTCTACGCAAAAAATTGCATATGGGAAGAACATGATAAATTATTTGGAAATTTCCAATTTTGTACTGGTGAAAAAACTAAAACTTCAGTTTACCTCTGGTTTGCAAGTATTAACTGGAGAAACTGGCGCCGGAAAATCGGTTATAGTAGGTGCGATCGATTTGATTTTCGGTGGAGAGGTACATGCTGGCATGGTATTAGATAAATCAAAGCCAGCTTATTTGGAAGTAGGAATTGAAAATAGCGAAAAAAACATAGCACTAACAAAATTGCTGAAAAAATACGAAATAGAAACTACCGAAAATGATATATTTTTTGCACGAGAGATAAAAAACAACAAGCGTAGCCGAAGCTTTATAAACGGGCGTAGAGTAGCACGAGATATTATCGAGGAATTTAGGGATGTGTTGATTGATTTTCATAGCCAAAGAGATCAACAAAGGCTCTTCCAAAGTAGTTTTCAGCTTGAAATTTTAGATAGATATGCCAAGCTAATTACTCAGAGAAGCTCTTTTCAGGCACAGTATAAAAAGTTGGAAAATGAAATAACTGAATTGCATAAAATACAAAAAAAAGAAGCAGAAAATCGTGAAAAAATGCAATTATATAAATATCAAATAGAGGAAATTGAAGCAGCAGAACTAAAATCTGGCGAAGATGAAAAGATTCAAAATGAATTGGAAATTCTGGATAATGCCGAATCAATTTTGGAAAATTGTGCTGAAATGGAAAACGAAATATATGAGAAGGAAGATTCTATCTATGAAATTTTAAGTAAATTTGCCTCTATTTTAGAGAATTATCATCAGGAAAATACCAAAAAAGCAGCTTCCTACTTGCAGGATAGCTTAGCCGCCTTAGATGATGCAGTAGCGGAAATTAGAGAGTTACAAAATAAGGTGGATTTAGATAGTTCGCAAAAAGAAAATTTGGAAACCAGATTAGATATTATAAATTCACTTAAAACTAAATACCAAAAAGATATACCCGAAATTTTGCAATATTATCAAGAAATTAAACAAAAAACAGAGAATTTTAAGAGCGATACTAACAAGATCGAAAATTTACAACTTACTATAGCAGAAGACTTTAAGATTTTAAAACAACAAGCCGATCAACTAAGTAATAAACGTAAAGAAGCTGCGGTAAAATTAGAAAAATTAATAGAAAAAAATATCCGAGATTTAGCTATTCCAGATGCTAGGTTAAATATTCAGTTTGACAAAATTAATAAAGATGAAAAAAAGTTGAATAGTCTAGCTGCTTACTCTGAATTTGGCTATGATAAAGTGGAATTTTTCTTTTCTGCTAACAAGGGAATAGCACCACAGCCACTGGAAAATGTTGCCTCTGGTGGTGAGAGTTCAAGAGTGCTTTTAGCAATAAAAAAAATATTGTCAGAAGACCTGGAACCAAAAATTATCATCTTTGATGAGATAGATACTGGAATTGGTGGCCAAACCTCGGAACTTTTGGGACAATTTATATCCCAAATAGCTTCCACCCACCAAGTTTTATGCATTACGCATTTGGCCCCTATTGCCAGTTATGCAAATAGGCATTTTAGTATACAAAAACAGAGCAGGGCAAAAATGGCAGAGATTACAGTAAAAGTTTTAGCTGAAGATGAACGTAAAGATGAAATTGCACGGATGATTTCCGGTTCTAATACTGAAATAGCTTTAAAATACGCAGAAGAAATATTAAAAAAAGGAGATGTTAATGATAACGGTTAAGAGAGAAATTAAGTATTTTATTGTGTTTGTCATGTTTGTTGTTGCTTTTATAATAGCTTTGAATAAATCACAATTTGCCCAGAGCTTTACTACTTCTGATCCTAATTACGATTTCAGGAATTTTGAAAATATCTATGAAAGAAAGATGAACTATACTAAGATTAGAATGACATTTAAAGTAACAGATAAACAAAAAGTTACTCAAAGCTTAACAGATATTTTTAGTAAATACGAGATGAATATCCTAAATAGAGAAGACCAAGGTGGGTATTCCGTTTCTATCGTAGAATTTCCCGATGAAATCTATGCTGATGTGATGAGAGAATTGCGCCAAATAGAAGGTTTGGAAGAGGAAAAAGTGGAAACACCTCCGCAAGACAGCTATATGATTAATATTGAAGAAAACCTGGAGAATAAAAAATTATTAAAAGAAACTATTCAAAAAGAATTAAGCAGCAAGTTTAGCTTGAATCCAGAAAGAGTTAGAGATTATAACTCTATGCTAAATAGAGTACAGGCTCAAATAGATAGCTTAAAGAGTAAAAAAGAATTGATGAAGCAAAATAAAGAGAAAAATTTACTGTTTTTGAAAGTAATTAAACAGAGCAGTAACGAGATAAATCTTTCGTCCATTCTCTCTCGTTTTTGGTCATTAATTAAATACATGGTAATTTTATTACTTATATTCTCGATTATTTTAATAATTCTATTTTTATTTATGGACCTTACCATGAAAATGTTACGCATAATAGGTGTGAAAACTTCCCATGGCAGTAGTAGTAGCTATAACTATAATAGTGGTTATGGCCGCAAGGTAAAAAGAGTTTATAAAGATAAGCACGATAGCAACAGAAAGCATAGTAAGGAAGAATAGGATGAATATAGAACCGTGGATGGTGTGGGTAGCTATTGGAGTTATTTGTATGATAATAGAGATCTTCACACCAACCTTTCTATTCCTAAGTTTTGGAATTGGTGCCGTAATTACAGGTATAATTACTTATTTTATGAGCAGTACAGTAATTTTACAATTCATTATTTTTGCTATTATCACGTTTTTGCTTTTTTTAAAGATGAGAAATATATCTAGCAAGTTACAAGCTAAAGATTATCATGAAACCAATATATATGCTTTAAAAGGTAAGAAAGCCATTGTAATTATTCCAATAAAAAAGGAAAATAAAGGCTACGTAAAAGTGGGCGGTGAAGAATGGCCGGCTTTAGCAAAAAATGGGAAAACTATTTCGAAAGGCAGTATAGTTGTAGTTGATTCAATCGATGGAAATACACTATTGGTAGAAGAAACAAGGGAGGAATAATGTTATTAGCAATTATAATTGCTGTTTTTGTTCTTTTTTTTATTGCCAAGGGAATTGTAATAGTGAAACAAGCAGAAGTGATGATAATAGAAAGATTTGGGCGCTATTATACAACCTTGGAAAGTGGATTGCATATCATTTGGCCAGTTATCGATAAAGCGCGCAGCATAAATTGGCGCTACTTGAAAACCGATGTTAAAGGTAATAGCTATGTAATCATAAAATCACAAAACAGAATAGATTTACGAGAAACTGTTTACGATTTTCCCCGCCAAAATGTAATTACTTCCGACAATGTCTCTATCGAGATAAATGCTCTGCTTTATTTCCAAATAACAGACCCAATAAAAGCTACTTACGAGATAAATAATTTGCCCGATGCTATCGAAAAACTTACTCAAACTACCTTGCGTAACGTTATAGGTGAATTGGAATTAGATAAAACTTTAACTTCCCGCGATACTATAAATAATAAACTCAGAATAATTTTGGATGAAGCTACCGATAAATGGGGTGTGAAGGTAAATCGGGTTGAACTACAAGATATAAATCCACCAGAAAAAGTTCGGGAAGCAATGGAAAAACAGATGCGTGCTGAACGTGATAGGCGCGCCAAAATATTGGAAGCTGAAGGCGAAAAACGGTCTGCTATTTTGGTGGCAGAAGGTGATAAAGATGCCCAAATAGCACGTGCTGAGGGAGAAGCCAAAGCCAGATTGCTGGTAGCAGATGCAGAAGCTAAAGCTATTGCCCGCATTGCCGATTCTGTAGAAAATACTGGAACAGATCCAGCTCAGTATCTTATTGCTCTAAAATATGTTAAAGCTTTCCACAACATTATTCAAAAAGAAGATAAAACAGTGGTTGTTCCCTATGAAGCTTCCTCTATGTTAGGGTCACTTAAAATGATAGAGAAGATTTTTAAAACATAAAAATATGTTTGACTTTTGACAGCCGTGCTATATTTAGACGCATTTATTTATGCGTCTTTTTTTGTGTTATTTTATTAAGTGAAAGGAGAATAAAATGTCAGAAATAATTAATGTATTAGCAAGAGAGATCTTGGATTCCCGCGGGAATCCTACTGTAGAGGTAGAAGTTTTATTGGATAGTGGTTTTGCTGGAAGAGCAGCAGTACCAAGCGGGGCTTCTACAGGTGAATATGAAGCAGTAGAACTTCGCGATGGCGACAATGGCCGTTACAACGGTAAAGGTGTATTGCAGGCTGTTAAGAACGTAAATGAAAAAATAGGTCCTGCTCTAATGGGTTACGATGTAGTCGAGCAAGCCAATATCGATAAGTTAATGTTGGACATGGATGGCACCAGCAATAAAGGTAATTTTGGTGCGAATGCCATTTTAGGAGTTTCTTTAGCTTGTGCCAGAGCAGCTTCTGCTGAGCTGGGTTTGCCTCTTTATCGTTATATTGGCGGTACCAATAGCAAAACTCTGCCAGTTCCTATGGCCAATATTATGAACGGTGGAAAACATGCTGATAACAATGTAGATTTCCAGGAATTCATGATAATGCCAATTGGAGCTAAAAGTTTTAAGGAAGCTCTGCAAATGAATGCGGAAGTTTTTCATACTTTAAAAGCATATCTGAAAAAAAATGGCTATAGCACCAGTGTGGGCGATGAAGGCGGTTTTGCACCCGATCTTGATTCCAATGAACAAGCTTTGGAAGTTATAATGAAAGCTATCGAAATAGCTGGTTATAGAGCTGGGGAAGATATTTCTATAGCCTTAGATCCAGCTTCTTCCGAATTTTTTGAAAATGGAAAATATAATCTGAAAGCTGAAAACAAGAAATTAAGTTCAGCTGAAATGGTTGATTATTATGTAAAGATAGTCGGAAAATATCCTATCATCTCCATTGAAGATGGTTTGGCAGAAGATGACTGGGAAGGCTGGAAATTAATGGTGGAAAAACTAGGTGATAAAATACAGATAGTTGGCGATGACCTGTTTGTAACCAATGTAGCAAGACTGAAAAGAGGAATTCAGGAAAAAGCTGCTAATTCTATTCTTATTAAATTAAACCAGATAGGAACTCTAACCGAAACCTTAGATACAATTGAGATGGCCAAAACAGCTGGCTATACCTGTGTCATTTCGCACCGTAGTGGTGAAACCAGCGATGATTTTATTGCTGATCTGGCGGTAGCGGTAAACTCGGGCCAGATAAAAACGGGTTCTATTTGCCGTAGCGAGCGCATCGCTAAATACAACCAGCTTTTGCGTATCGAGCAAGAATTGGCCGATTCAGCTGTTTTCAAAGGAAAAGAAGTATTCTATAACCTGAAATAATAAAATGCCACAAGGAGGGCAAAATGAAGCGAATATTACCATTATTGTTGCTGGTAGTTTTCTTAGCTGCCTGCTCAACAGAAGGCGACTTGAAAGTTGTGAATGGAACAGCCCATAATATCTATTTTAATATCGATGGAGATGAATATATGGTAACTGGTGCCACAGAAGGTGAAAATTCCAAAACTGTCTCTTTGGATACAGGAGATAAGTTCCTGTTTTTTGGCTCAGGCGAAGAAAAATACGACTTGCATTTGGAAGGTGAAACTTTTATGATGCAAAGTGCTTCTGTGCAGGGAGTGGGAACAGGTGAATATTTTACTGACACCAGTATAGAAGTTGAAGCTAACGAAACTTATAAAATTTACTGTGATCCTGCTACTCACGCAGGCTTAAAGGTAATAAATAATTCTGGGAAGGATATAATAGGATTATTTTACTATACCAGTAATGATACAACATTACGCACTCTTACAGAAAGTATTGAAAACGGAGCAGAATTTTGGTCACGCTTAGCCTTTGCTACTCCCGAAAATGATTTTTATTATACCTTTAAGGTAAGGTACGACGATTACACAGAAGAATTTTTTGGCAGCCCTGATGAAACAACTTTGGGGTTAGATGAACAATATGTGATAGAAATCTTCGAAGAATAAAAAATGGCCGGCTGAAGCCGACCAGCAAAATTATAAAGGGCAGAAATTTCTGCCCTTTTTTTTATTAGTCTTCTATTATTTCTACGTTTGCGCGTGGAATCGTAATTCTTTTACCGTCTTCTAATTCAGCTTCCAGAATACGTACTAGAGTTTCACTTTCAACTGGAGTAAGTTTTTCAGGCAGAGCTGTTACTTTCCCTATTTGACCAAAATTGGGTTCACGAATAACACGGATGGTAGTTCCTATTTCTAAGCTAGCCATCTTAGCTTCTTGGGTGCCTAGTTCTTCTACCGTGAATTCTGTGGGAATAATGATTTCGGGGCGCATTACCCCAGCTCGGATCTGAGTTTTACCATGAATAGAAGATTTATGACCTTCAAAATTCTTTAATAAATTGTAAGTTTTTTGAGCCATTTTGATTTCACCAAAACCTTCTGTAACAACTATGGTAATATCGATATCTTCGTGTCCGGTAATGGCAACACCGATGTCATAACCCAAAAGTTTTTTCAGATCTCTATCGTCTATTCCACCAGTAATAATACCTTTTACACCAACTTTAAGGGCTTTTTGGATAACATCAAAGGTTGCAAGAGCACCAGTTACAATCACTTTATCTTTGCAGCTTTCGTCAATTTTTGAAGCTTCCAAAATAGCTTCTGGACTATCTACTAGAACCTTGATTTCTCCGATGGTTTCGCCACCTATACCAAAAATTCCTTGGATATAGGCAGATTTATTTTCCACGATTACACCCTCTTCTTCAATTACATCTACTACAATTCCATCTATAAAAGCTTTTGTATTAACTGGTATTCTGGGTTCACGCAGCAAAAGTTGTCCGGTTATTTTGGAAATATTTTCTACTTCGCCGGTGATAGGAGAGCGTACTTGACTTTTGAAAAGTCCAAGGAAACCTTTAGTTTCAGCTATCAAATCGTTTTTACTTATTTCCTGACCCGGCTTTATCTTAATGTACTGATTAACCATATCGGCTGTAATTCCCAATTTATTGGATAGGTTCAAAGGAACTACCTTACCAGGGAGTTTTGTTTCTGCTACAACATCTTCAGCTTTTACTTTATCGCCTTTTTTTACCAATACTTTTCCTTTAAGAGGAAGAATACGTTCTTTCCTTAAAACTATACTTTCGGTTACTGTTAAACCTGGGGAATATGCTTGAGCCATTTGTTCCTCCTATTCTAAAATTTTTTCAGGATACGATTTAAGTTCTTTCATCCACTTCTTAAGAAGCGGTACACGTTCTGAAGCTTCGGCAGGTAGTTCGAAGGGTTGACGTCCGCGCGTGTCTAATACTATTCCTACCACACCACCGTGTAGTTCTGTTTCAACTTCCTGATGTTTACCTTCACCCAGATCTAAACCGCGACCCGGTTTCAACGTAGCTTTTGCAGTTTCACCTACACCACAGGGAAGCAATCTCATTTCGCCAAATTTTATTTCTTCATCAAATACTTCACCATTAGGAAGTTCGATATGAGCTGTTAATGCCACTTTGTCTGGCTTGCTTTTTCCTACAGGAGCCACACAAGTGCCAAGATAGATCAAACAGTCTTTTTCAAACACTTCAGTAGCAGCTTTCTCGCTTATTTCAGCCAAAACACCAAGCTGAGGCATCATAAAAATACTGTCCACCGCTAATCTGGTTATTCCTTCTGGCAAGAAAGCATCTATTAGCATCATAGCAGCCTGATTACGGCGTGGTGCATGCGAGAGCACTCCACCACTTCCAACTAAGAGGTCGAGCGACATCATATCTACGATAGTTTCTCCTGAAACAGATTGCGAGAAAGCTTCGGAGATCTCACGTTTTCTTTGACCACCTTTTAAGCCAACAGCAAATTCTTTATGCTGTATAAAAGCGTATTTCAATGCTTCTTTTGCGATTGCTTGTTCTAAAACCAGTTCTTCTAACTGTTGTGGAATGGTGGTGGGACGTATCATCTTATTTTTTATCATATTACGTAGGCCAGATTCATTAATTTCGAAAGGTACCCAGCGCAAAATATCTTTTAACCCAGCAGTAGCTAACACATTGGAAATACTGTAGCTCATCCCAAGGTTAGCACTTACGGTTCGGTTGAAAATATGTTCTTTCGTGAAAACAGAAAATACATCTGTTGTAGCTCCACCAATATCTACACCTAAAACTTCTATATCGTTTTGTTTGGCAATTGTTTGCATTATATTTCCCACAGCAGCGGGAGTAGGCATAATTGGGATTTTGCTAATTTTACCATCAACCGGACCTTTTGTCCAGGACATCAATTTATTATATCCGGGGGCTTGTGCCATCACATGTTCCATGAACAAGTCATGAATTTTATCGCGTGCAGGCCCCAGATTTTCTACTTCCAAAGTAGGACGTAGGTTTTCTGTAATAATAAGGTCAACTTTATCTCCTAAGGTTTCTTTAATAGCTTCACGCGCTTTTGTGTTACCCGCATAAATAACTGGTAACTTAAAGCTGGAACCCAAACGTGGTTTAGGATCGGCGGCTGAGACTAATTCAGCCAGCTCGGCCACGTGTTTGGTTGTACCGCCATCTACTCCGCCAGCCATCAGGATCATATCTGGGCGCAGATTTCTTATTCTTTCAATTTTTTCATAGTTAGCGCGCTTATCGTTACTGGCTATAAGGTCCATAACGATAGCTCCAGCACCTAAAGCAGCACGTTCAGCGCTCTCGCCAGTCATTCTAGCGACCACACCGGTTACCATCATCTGCAAACCTCCACCAGCGCTACTGGTGGAAACATAAGCATCTACTCCCGTATCGCCTGTAACGCCGTCTTCCATAATTAGAATTTCGTTGTCTTTAATAAATTTAATATTGGGGTTATCGTATTTAAGTCTGGCTAACTCTTCTAATTCAGTAACAGCGTTCAAAACACCACGGGTAACATCATTAAGTGGTTTTTCCACTGTTGTAGGTGCTTCACCACGAACAGTCTGACGGAATTCGCCGTCGACATATTCAATTAAAATCGCTTTAGTTGTGGTACTACCACAATCTGTTGCGATAATTCTCTTTAATTCTCGAGAACTGCCCATATTCTTTCCTCCATCTATCTTTTGAATAAATTTCCCATAAATTTCTTAATCTTATTTCTTCTTCTTTTTCTAAGTTTTCGTTTCTGCTTACGTTCTTCCAAATGAAGTTCGGTATCCAACTCATCAATTCTTTTTATGAGTAATTTCACATACTCATCTTTTTCCAACAGAGCAGCAAATTCTTCATACTCTTTTGGTTTAAAAATGACCTCGGCGAAAGGAGCCAAAAAATACAATAACTGGCTGGCGATAAAATTAAGCGGGCTTAGCGATTCTATCGCCATTATCGCAGCTGGCGCCATCTTTCTTTCTGCAATGAAACGAGCAATTTTCTCTATTAACTCTATCGCTCTTTCTGGTTTTATATCTATCTGCATACAACTTTCTATCTTTAGAATAAATTACGTTTTATTGTTAATAATCTTTAAGCCCTTGCAATTGTCAAGATATAGATTCCGCTAACTTCATATTTTTCTAAAACTTTACTTATAGCATTCACAGTAGAACCGGTAGTAAAAACATCATCTACCACCAAAATTGCCCTGTTTTTTATCTGGTATTTACTATTTAAGCAAAAAGCATTACTCACATTAGCGCTTCTTTCCTTTTTACTCAGTTTAGTTTGGGTAGAAGTGTATTTTTTTCTTAAAAGCAGATCAGGAATATGTTTCCAACCCATATAGGAAGCGATTCTGCTGCTAATCTTTTCTGCTTGATTGAAACCACGACTTCTTTTTCTTATTTTGTGCAGCGGAACGGGGCAAATTATATCTATAGTTGGAAAAGGTGAGTATTTTTGCAGATATTCGTAAGAATAAAGTGCCAGAAGATCAGCTATTTTAGTAAATTCATCATATTTCAGGTAATGAATAAGGGTTCGAACCGGTTTACTAAAAGGAAATACAGATCGCGCCTTGGTGAAATGAAAATTACCACAAATTTTGCAATTCTGGGCATTTTGGGGACTGCCGCATTTGGGGCACAGGTTATCATCTAAAAAAGTCAATTCCTTTTGGCAATTAACGCATAGAAAATCGGAACTATCTTCAATTTTAGTATTGCAATTCAGGCAAATTTTGGGGTATATTAAGCTAACAAAAGCTTGCCAGAAATTCATTTTTTCTCCTGATTTTGCTGCTTTTCCGGTAAAAAAGCTTAATAATTTTGGGAAGCAATGACCGTTTCTCCGGCTATTATTTTTTCTCCTTTTCTTACCATAACTTTAAAATCTGAAGGTATTTCCAGTTCACAAGTAGCTTTCATTGGCACAATTCCTACCAGCTTTCCTGGTAAGTTGTTTTTTTGTTCAAACCAGATTTTTTTGCTACAATTAAGTTTGTATTTAATCTCAAAAGCGGTCGGAGTACGAAATTCGCAGGTGTAATACCACTTTTTTACCAGCATAATTTTATTAGCTTTTATCCAAGAGATTCGGGCATTCAGTGGAGCTAATATTAAGTTTGGACCGCTTTCCTCTGGTATTGTTTGACGAATCCGATAGCGAATGGAGATATTAATATAACCCAAAAGGCCGACTAAAGAAAGGATAATTAACAAATTACTCTCCCACACATAAGAGAGCGCAAAGCTAATAAAAATAATCAATATTGGGAAAAGTAGCTCCCTAAACTTGGTGGTTTGAGCCTTTCGTAAATATTTGTAGGGATTATAGTCTTCTAACATAACTAAATTCCTATTCTAGAAAAAATATAATCTATGTGCTTCAAGTAGCGATCGAAGGAAAAAACTTGCTCAATTTCTTCGCTAGATAGATGATTACGAATATCTTCGTCAGCACTTACCAATTTTTTAAACGATGTTTTGTTTTTCCAACACTCCATGGCATTACGCTGTACTAATTTATAAGCTTCTTCTCTGCTAACTCCTTTACCCGCAAGTTCCAGTAGCAATGCCTGAGAAAAAATTAGACCATTAGTAAGTTCCAAGTTTTTCATCATGTTTTCAGGGTAAACCAATAGATTTTCTATTAACGATATCATCTTATTTAACATGTAGTTCACTAGGATAGTAGTATCTGGTAGAATTATGCGCTCTACCGAAGAATGACTAATATCGCGTTCATGCCATAATGCGTTATTTTCGAAAGCAGCCATAGCATTGGAGCGTAAAATGCGTGCTAAACCACACATTTGTTCACTGACAATAGGATTACGCTTATGTGGCATAGCTGAAGAGCCTTTTTGGCCCTTAGAAAAATTTTCTTCTACTTCTAAAACTTCAGTTCGTTGTAGATGCCTTATCTCCAAAGCTATTTTTTCAATCGTGCTGCCTATAATTGCTAGCGTACTTAAATATTCACTAATTCTATCGCGTTGAATTACCTGAGTGGAGATATTTACAGGGGTTAAATCCAGGTAGGAACAAGCGCGTTTTTCTATTTCGGGAGAAAGATGAGCATAATTGCCCACAGCTCCGGAGATCTGTCCTACTGAAACAGATTCTATAGCTGCTTCCAAGCGGACTATATTGCGTTGCATTTCCTCATACCAGAGGGCAAATTTCAAACCAAAAGTAGTAGGCTCAGCATGAATTCCGTGCGAACGGCCTATGCACAGAGTATATTTATGTTCTTTAGCTCTGATACGCAGGACTTCAGAAAATTTTCCCAAATCACGCAATATAAGTTCTCCTGCCTGTTTTAACTGGAGTGAGGTGGCAGTATCTAAAACATCTGATGAGGTCATACCATAGTGAATCCAGCGAGCAGAAGGACCCACAAATTCCGCAATACTGGTAAGAAAAGCTATCACATCATGTTTGGTAGTTTTTTCAATTTCAGCTATTCTATCTATATCGAAATCAGCCTTATTTTCAATGTTTTTCCAATCTTGTTGGGGAATTATCCCCAGCTCATACATTGCCCTGCAGGCTGCTAATTCTACTTCTAACATCTTCTGAAAGCGGTTTTGAAGCTTCCAAATCTTTGCCATCTCTTCTCTGGAATATCTTTCTATCATCATCTACCTCATCCAAAAATAATTTTATCAATCAAGATTTTGCCAATTTCCTGGTCTTCGGTTAGGAAAACTATCTCTACAGGTTTGTTACTACTATATTTGAAATCAATTTTTTTTTCTTTTTTTTGCAATGAACTCAATTTATTATTTTTAAAAGTTATCACATAGTCTTCGAAAACAGCTTTATTACTGGTGATGTTGGCTTTTTCTACAAGATTATTTAAATTAAAAAGCAGATCAATTTCCGAAATAGGAAGCTGGCTAAGTAATTCTGGTGGTAAGTTTTTTCTCTTCAATTTCCCATCTTTATAGGAAACTGAAATGAGGGGCTGCGGGGATAATCCAAAAAGTCCACTTTCAAAGATAGTAAGTTTACCGGAATCAGTTTTCTTTTCTATTACAATATTTTTTCTTAGTGAAAATGATTTATAATTAACTTCTATAATGCCTTCCAACTTGAAATTATCCCATTTTAGGATCTCCTGTTTTCTGGAAAACTCATGAGGTTGGAAAAGAGCACAGCTGGCTAAAATAAAAATAGAGATTAATAGAATGAATTTACGCATTTTTTCTTCTATATAAAAAGATAAAACCAATAATGCCGGCTATTACCATAACCGAGCTTAAAACTTGACCCATGCTCATAAAGCCAAGTACAAATCCCAGGTGGGCATCTGGTTGACGGAAAAATTCCACAAAAAACCTAAATAGTCCGTAGAAAAAAATCCAACTCCAGAAAACTGTGCCGAAACGCTTAGTTTTATTTAAAATAATCAGTGAAATAAAGAAGAGTAAAATACCTTCCAAAAACATTTCGTAGAGCTGGGAAGGATGGCGCGGCAATTTTTGGAGATCGGTTGGAAAGATCATTGCCCAGGGTACATCGGTAACACGACCATACAGCTCAGCATTTATGAAATTACCAAAACGGCCTAGAGCTAAACCAATGGAAACTAAAGGCATCATCGGGTCTGCCATTTGTAAAAATTTTAATTTATGTTTTCTGCAGAATAGCAAACCAGCTATTATTACCCCTAAAGCGCCACCGTGAAAGGACATTCCACCTTCCCATACTGCAAATATTTTTAAGGGATTGTGCAGATAATAGCCAAGATTGTAGAAAATTACATAGCCAAATCTACCTCCCAAGATCACTCCCAGCATTAGTTGGAACAGCAAATTATCGTAATTTTGTTGGGAGAGCTTTACCTTTCTTTTGGGTAATAACTTTTTATAAAAAATTATGCAAATAATAAATGCTAAGATGTAAAAAAAGCCATACCATCTTACTTCCAAACTTCCCAGTTTAAAGATAGTAGGGCTTATTTTCGGAAATTCCAGCATAAGCTATTTTCCCAGTTCTTTTAATTTTTTATAAAGAATTTCAGCTAGTTCTTCTGGGGGGAGCTCGTACTTTTCACCTGTTTTGCTAATCTTAGGTGAGAATATTTTAACTACTTGGGTAGGAGAACCGTTCAAACCAATCTTGTCTTCCTCCAATCCCAGATCATCTGCTGTCCAGGTTTGTAATTGTGCTTTTTTGGCATTACGCTTACCTCGCAAAGAGGGTAAGCGAGGAATATTGATATCTTTCACTACTGTGATAGCGGCTGGCAAATGCATTTTTATTTTATCAAAGCCAGTTTCCATCAATCTTTCTACAGAGATATACTCTTTTCCTACTTCGATAATTTTGCTAACAAAGCAGGTTTGGGCAATATTTAAATGTGCGGCTACGCCGGGGCCCACTTGAGCTGTGTCGCCATCGATAGCTTGTTGCCCAAAAAGCAACAGATCATAGTCTCCAACTTTTTTAATAGCTGCAGCCAGTGTTAAGCTCGTAGCCCAAGTATCAGCACCAGCAAATTTTCTGTCTGATAGAAGTATTATATCATCTACTCCCATAGCAACTGAATCACGAAGAGCCTTTTCCACCTGCAGTGGTCCCATGCTTATTGCAGTTACTTTACCGCCATATTTTTCTTTTAATCTTACCGCTTCTTCTATAGCGTACAGATCGAATGGATTAATAATACTCTCCACGCCATCTCGAATCAATGTATTGGTTTGTGGATCTATTTTTATTTCTGTTGTATCTGGAACTTGTTTAATACAAACGATTATATTCATAGCTTACCTCATTTATAAAATTCTTTTATCTTAGAAATTATATAATCTTGCTGTTTTTTGGTAAGTTCAGAATAAATAGGAATTGAAATAACTTTTTTAGCTAAGTCTTCTGCTATTGGGAAATCACCCTTGCCATAGTTCAAATAGGAAAAGCAATCTTGTAAATGCAAAGGTTTGGGATAATAGACAGCGCAACCAATTTTATTTTTCTTTAAAAAACTGATAAGCTCATCTCGTTTTTCTGCTATTAGGGTAAACTGATTGTAAATTGAAGAAGCTTTATGATGAATGTAGGGTAAGGCAATTTGTGGTACTTCTTCCAGGTTTTCATAGTAGTAATCAGCATTTTCCTGTCGCATTCTACTCCAATTATCAACATATTTAACTTTCACCAGTAGTACAGCGGCCTGGATAGTATCTAATCTGCTGTTCAATCCCACCCATCTATGGAAATATTTAGGATTTTCGCCATGTACACGCAGCATTCTAAGTCTGTCTGCGATTTCTTGGTTGTTGGTTATGCACATGCCGGCATCGCCCATCGCTCCCAAATTTTTGGAAGGGAAAAAGGAGAGTGTACCAACATCGCCAATAGAGCCAGCTGTTTTACCATTGAATTTGCTACCAATGCCCTGAGCATTGTCCTCAATTACCTTCAGGTCATACTTGCGGGCAATTTTCATTATCTTATCCATCTCAGCTGGTTGACCAAATAAATGAACCACGATGATTGCTTTGGTTTTATCGGTAATTGCTGCTTCTATTTTGTTAGGATCGATATTAAAAGTACGAGGATGGACATCTACAAATTTGGGAACTAGTCCTACTCTGTGAATAGAGCTGGCTGTAGCAAAAAAGGTAAAGGTTGTAGTGATAACTTCCGAGCCTGGTTCTAACTCCAAAGCTTTTAAGGAAAGTACCAGAGCATCGGTTCCAGAAGCACAACCTACAGCATATTTAGTATCGCAGTATTCAGCTATTTTTTCTTCTAATTTTTCTACCTGAGGGCCTAAAATATATTGATGCGACTGCATCACTTTATTCATTTCTGCTTTTATTTCATCTAAGATGGGGTCATTTTGGGCATGTAGATCTAAAAGTGGTACTTGCATAATTATTCCTCGAAGTAATTTATTATTATTTTTAAAGTTTTATCTAGATCATAGGCGGGTTTATAGCCGATATAACTTTTAATTTTACTCAGATCAGGCTGTCGTTGGCGCATATCCTCAAAACCTTCTTCGTAGGCATCCTCATATTTAACGTATTCTATTTTAGATTTACTTTTGGTCATAGCCTTGATTTTTTTGGCCAAAGCTTCAATGGTGATAGGTTTGTCATTTCCAATATTGAATATTTCGCCTTCAGCTTTTTTGGTATTCATTAATTTTATCATACCATTTACCACATCTTCCACGTAACCGAAGCAGCGTGATTGTTTCCCATCTCCGTATATTGTAATAGGATGATTAAGCATCGCTGCTTTAACAAATTTTGGGATTACCATACCGTATTGACCGGTTTGACGAGGCCCTACCGTATTGAAACAACGTACTATTACCACCGGCAATTTCTTTTCGCGGTGATATGCCAGTGCCAAAAATTCATCGATAGCCTTGGCAGAACTATAACTCCAGCGCGAAATATAAGTTGAACCCAGTAGTCTGTCATAAGTTTCTTTAAATGGAATTTTATCGCTTTTTCCATAAATTTCCGAGGTGGAAGCAACCAGTACTTTCTTCTTATATTTATTGGCCAAATCTAAAACATGTTCTGTACCGTAAATATTAGTTTTTAAGGATAGCAAAGGGTTATCGATAATGTATTTTACTCCTACCGCAGCAGCCAAATGATAAATATGGTCACTATTTTTTATCATGTTTTCCAATATTTCATAATTCAAGATAGAATCTATTTTATAGCTAAATTTATCGTTATAGGTTAAGTGCACGATATTGGAAAATTTACCAGTTGAAAGATTATCTATGATAGATACCTGATGACCTTCATTTAATAGTTTTTCTGCCAGATGTGAACCGATAAAGCCGGCTCCTCCAGTAATTAAAGATTTCATAATTTCTCCCAATTAATTTTGAATTATATTGGTTATTACCAAAGCAACAGTTGCTATCTGAGAAATAACAAGCATGCCATCTTTAAATAATTCCCAGTAGTCAATATCCGGTTTTTCTGGAATAAATACCATATCACCAATTTCTACTACAGTGTCATCATCTGGCTTCAACCATTCACCAGTATTGGCACGGATGATCCGTATTTTACTTTTGCGTGCATTCCATGAAAATCCACCTGCTTGATTTATGTAATACATATAATTTTTCTTAGGTATATATGTTATCAGGCCTGGGTTCTTTACCTGTCCTGAAACATTTACAGTAACTGTTTTATCTGGAATATAAATATAATCATCTTGTTTTAGCAAGATATTATAGCTTTCATCCTGTAAATTCCAAAGTTGCTCAAAATTGATAGAAAATTTACCCCGCATTTCCCTCGATTTTGTTTTAAAATATTCATATTCAAGCTCTGTCATTTCTTCAACCGGAACTTTTTTTAATCTTTCAAATTCTGGATCTATTGTATCTTCATTTCTACGTCTTTGTAGATAAGCGTTTGAAAGGTCTGCATCTTCGGTGGGCCCACCAGATTGTTTTAAGATTTCCAAAAGTGAAGTTTGGTTTTCTTCAATAGAATAGCGACCAGGAAATTTCACTTCACCGCGGATAAGAACCGAATATTCTTCGTGATATTGTGGTAATTCTCTTATAAAAATTCTATCATCTTTTTTCAATTTTGGGTCAAGTTGAGAATGGGGATTTGATAGAGCGTCTTCCAAATTAAAAACAATTTTTTGGGTCTTATTTTTACTATCAACGAATCTAGTTATATAAGCTTGTTCTGTATATGCTCTATCCGTTATTCCTAAGGCTAAATTCACTATATCGCTTACCCTGTCTCCAGGAACCATCTCATAATTGCCTTCTTCGTTTATCTGACCCCATATTGAAACGGTTTTATCAATTTTGGGTACCCAAACAATATCGCCATCTTTTAAGTAAGGATTTTGCTCATTAGCTCCCAATTTTTTGAAACGTAATAAATCTATTCGCGTGGTATCTGCTTGCCTAATTAACTTAATATTACGCTGGGAAGGTTCATCTAATTTGTTTTGCGACAGTCTTCTCTTCTGTTTAGCTTGTTTTTCCAAAATCAGTAAACTATCGGGAATAGCATTGGCTCTTTTTATAACCTGTGAAACACGGCTAGTGGGTGGCATGTAATACACACCAGGTGATCTAACTGCCCCTGAGACAGTAATATTATACATTTCTGAGCTTTGAAAAATGTTAGAACTGATATTCTGTTGGGGAAATAAACCAAAACTTATCGATATAATTAATAGTAATCCCAGAAATTTTTTCATTTTTCCTCCGCAAACAGATTGTTTTGCAATTTTTCTTTATAAAAATTGTGTTGGAAATATCTAGTCCCATTTTTATTGCCTGCCAAGTATAAACTTTTATGATTTATAACTACTAAAATTTCATTTTCCAAATTTCATCTCCTATTTTATAGCTAACTTGGAAAAAAATCCTAAGTTTAGCTTTTTTGTCAAATCTTTTACCTATTGGCAAAAATAAATAAGATTATTCTAACAAAGCATTTACAATTTGAATAGCTTTTTCAATATAGATCAGCTCATTTTTGTTTTGTAATTGTGCTAAGTTAAAAAAGATCTTCAAATTCCCAGTAGTGTCGAATCTTACAGGGAAATCAAATTTGGAAAGCATAGATTGGAGAAGGTGGCGTGGAGGCAGATTTTTTTGGTCAAACTCCAATCGTAACTTTTTATCTCGCAACTGAATTCTTTTCAACCCAGCTTTCTTAGCGATCGCTCTAAGTCGGAAATATGACAAGGTTAGTTTAGCTTGCGGAGGTAGTTTGCCAAATCTGTCGCGTAGTTCCTCAGCCAGATCATCAAATTCTGCTTTTTGGGTAAATTGCAACATCCTTTTGTAGATTTGCAGCCTTTGTATATCATCTTTAATATAATTTTCTGGAAAATAGTAATCGCTTTCTATGCTTATATGCTGTTTTTCTGTTTGGGAATCTTCTTCAGTTTCCAAATTTAATTTACGGTTATGTTGAATATCTTCTACCGCCTTTTCCAATAAGCGGTTATAATAGTTGAAACCGATGGTGTTGATAATACCGCTTTGCTTTGTTCCCAGAAGAGTTCCAGCACCACGAAGTTCCATATCTCGCATAGCTATTTGGTAGCCACTACCCAAAGATTCATATTCAGTTAGAGTTTCCAGTCGCTTGCGGGCAATTTCAGTTAAATTATTGGGAATTATAAAGTAAGCATAAGCTCTGCGATTACTTCTGCCCACGCGCCCGCGAATCTGATACAGTTGTGCTAAGCCAAAATTGTCAGCTCTGTTTACTAAAATCGTGTTCACATTGGGAATATCTATGCCGGATTCTATGATAGTGGTTGCTACTAGCACATCGAACTTGTGTTCGGCAAAATCCAGCATTATTTTTTCCAACTTACGTTCGGAAAGCTGGCCGTGTCCAATACCAAAACGAACATTAGGCAGCATCTCTTGCAATTTAGCTGTAACGCTGTTGATAGTTTGTACACGATTATGAATAAAGAAAACCTGACCACCTCGGTCTATTTCCCTATTTATAGCATCTTTAATGATTTCTTTATCGTAGGGAATAATGACGGTGCGAATGGGTAGGCGTGCTTTTGGGGAAGTACGAATTAATGATAGTTCTTTCAACTTCGATAGAGCCATGTTCATAGTGCGTGGAATAGGAGTTGCTGACATATAAAGAGTGTCTACATTTGCTTTAATTTTGCGCAGCTTATTTTTGTGTTTTACGCCAAACCGGTGTTCCTCATCAATTATAAGTAAACCCAGGTTTTTAAATTGAACATCCTGGGAAAGTAAACGATGAGTGCCAATAGCAATATCGATTTGTCCCTGTTGGATCTGAGCAAGATCTTTATTTAAGTTAGCTCGGGAACGAAAACGACTGAACATAGCGATTTTTAAAGGATATTGTGCTAATCTTTCCCGAAAAACATAAAAATGCTGTTCTGCCAGCAATGTTGTGGGAACTAAAACTGCTACCTGATATCCACTTAGCACAGCTTTGAAAGCGGCTCTAATAGCCACTTCCGTTTTGCCAAATCCCACATCACCACAAAGTAAACGTTCCATTGGCACTTCCGATTCCATATCTTGTTTTATCTCTTCCACACTACGTCTTTGATCGGGTGTATCTTCGTAGATAAAGGAATCTTCCATTTCACGCTGCCACTGGCTGTCTGGGTCCATAGCAATTCCCTTTTTTATTTTGCGCTCGGCATATAGGTTCACCAGGTCTTTGGCAACTAACTCAATCTGTTTTTTGGCTCGTTTTTTGGTTTGTTCCCAGCGCTTACTACCCAATTTATGAATTGTGGGTACAATTCCTTCTTCCGAAACGAATTTTGAAACCAAATTAAGCTGGTAAGTAGGAATATAAACTCTGTCTTTTTCGGCATATTTCAAGCTAAGGCATTCTATTTGGCTGCCCGCTGCTCTAATTTTTTTCAAACCTTCGTAAATTCCGATGCCATGATCGATATGAACCACGTAATCTCCAGGTTTCAGCGATTCATAATCTACTAGAGCCTCTTTTTGCGAAAAATGTGCCTGGCGCCGCCTTCTTTTATAGCGGCTAAAGATCTCGTGGTCGGTGTAAACTGCCAATTGAGCATCTTTGAGTATAAATCCCTGCTGCAAAACGCCTATTGTGAAATCTAATTTGTCGGAAAATTGCGGCAGTAATTCTTGCATACGTTTACTTTGGCTAATGTTATCTGACTGAATAAAAATACGATAGTTTGACTGTAATTTATTTTGCAGATCCTCTTCCAAAAGTTCCAAATTACTATGCATATTGGTTTGAGAAATGACAGGAGCTTCTATCTTTTTGCTAATTTTTTTAGATTCATAATAATGCGAACTAAAATAATAATCACAGAATTTATCTAAAGAGGAATTCAGATATTGTTGATCGGCAAAAAGCTGCTCTGGTTTTGGTAAGAGTTTCGATTCTTTTTTTGCTTTTTGAAAAAGTGAAGTTACCTCATCGAATATTTCAGTGATGGTAGTTTTGGCATATTGGAATTCATCCCACACCACGATAGTATTTTCTTTATTAAAATAATCCCAGAAAGTCGAAATTTCCGGCAGTAACAAAGGGGAATCCAGCTCAATACCATCATAGAAGCCATTTTCATGAATACGTTCCCATAACTCTTCACTTGTTTCTATATCATGCAAAGAAAACTCGCGTGAGGGCATGATAAGCAAATTATCTATTTTTTCTCCGGTAGAACGTTGTGAATCTACCGAAAACACTCGCATTGTGTCTATCTCGTCACCAAAGAAATCTATTCTAATCGGTTTATTTAGATGCGGAGAAAAAATGTCAACAATTCCACCACGGCGGGCAAATTCACCTACCCGCGAAACCTGGTGCTGATTTTCATAGCCCATTCCAACTAGCTTGGAAACTAAAATTTCCGGAGAATACTCTTTGCCGACTTCTAGTTGAATTAAATTCTTCTGAAAAATACTTTTAGCTACTATTTTCCTAAGAAGTGAGCGAATTGAGAGCACATAAATACCGGCATTATCGCTACAGGCAGCCGCTAAAGTTTGAATTCTTTGGGCGCGAATGGAATAATGCGGAGAGCGCTTTTCGTAAGGAAGTACTTCGTAGTCAGGTAAAAAATGTACACTCTTTGCGCCTATTAGCAAATCTAAATCTTCCAAATAGTCTTCTGCCAATTTGTCATCGCTAGTTACAAACAGTACATTTTTCTCTTTTTGCTGATAAATTCTACTAATTAAAACAGATTTAAAAGAGCGGTTCAAGTTATGAAACAATACACCACTTTTGTTATTCTGGATTTGCTTATCAAATTCGTTCACAAATCCCGATTTAGATAGAATTGGACTTAATTGGTTATAGAACATAATCTTTCTTTACTTTTTATGAACAAATTTTGGAATTCCATATAAAAGTCAAGTAGGAAAATAGGAGGGGAAAATTTCCCGTAAACATTAAATAATGTTTGCAGAAAAAACAAAACTATTTATCTTAACATTCTTTACTAAGAGGAAGATATGAAAAAACAGGATTTATTGGCTAATTTGGAATCAATTCCTGCCACTATAGGAATAATTTTTTTTAAAAAAGATGATAAGCTACTTTATTTGCGCCGTTCGGGAAATATTCGCAAAAGCTTATCTAATTTTTTTAATGCTAGCAGTGAAGTTGATGTGATTTTTCAGCTTATTTCGCAAACCACCACTATCGACTGGGATGTTGGTAAAAATGCTCTGCAAATATTGGCTACTGAAAAGGAGCAGATCAATAAACAAAGGCCAGAATTTAATGAAAAACTGAATTTCTGGCGGCACTATTTCTATTTTGCTATTGATTTTTATAAAGTGCCCTATTTTAAGGCTGCTGAGGATACTCAGAAAGATAAATTCTATATTGGACCTTTCCGCAGTAATTTTTTTATTTTAGACCTTATCGCTAGTTTTGCCGAACTTTTGCAAGCTCCGGCCTGTGAAGGAGAAGATTTTCCCTGCCACCGCCTGAAAGAGGATAAATGTTTAGGTTACTGCGTTCAGGAGTTGCACAAGGTTCAAGACCTGATAAGAAAATACTATTTACGACCTAATTTTTCCTGGCTGCAAGAACTAGAACAAAAACAGGAGGAGCTATTAGCGGAATTACAATTTTCCCAGGCAGAACTTCTGAAAAAACAGATAAAAATTATTAGGGAATATTACCAGCATCTGCAATTTTTGCTTTCCATTAAGAAGATAAGTTGGAAGGGAAATTTGGCGGGAGCTTCCTATAAAATTGAAAACGGTATTTTGACAAAAGCTGCTGATTTGGAATTTGCAGTGGTGTTACCGGAATATAGGGAAAATGAGATTTTAGCTGTGAATAAAGAGCAGTTGGATGAAATGCTGTGGTGCTATAATTTTCTAAAAAGAACAGTGCCAGAAAAGCTTGACAAGCAACAGCAGGAAACTTTAGACGAACTAAAAAATATGGGATATTTGGAGAGTTGATGTCTACAAAAAAAATATTAGTAGTTGATGACGAACCTAGCGTTTTGGAATACCTGAAACTTGAACTGGAAGAGGCTGACGAAGATTTTGAAGTTGTTACCGCTCTTACAGGTTACCAAGCGCTAAAATATATTTTCAATAATGGAATTGGCTTATTGCTCACCGATATAGCCATGCCTGATATGGATGGTTATGAACTTTTTAAAAGAATTCGCGAGCACAACGAGAAAATTCCCATCATAATGATGACCGGCTTTGGCTATGACCCCAACCATGTAGTGGTAAATACAAAAAAAGCGGGGCTACAAGATGTTATCTTCAAGCCCTTCGATAGTGAAAAGTTGATTAAATTAATAAACAAAAGACTGCATGAAAACTAAATTATGGCTGGCATTGTTTATCTTACTGCTGCCAGCTCTGTTTGCCGATGTTTACAAAATCAACAATATAACTGTCGACTATTTAAATACAAAACCTCAGCTTGTGATAAATTTAGTTTCACGGTTCGAGAAAGATATTTTTGAATTTCAGAAAAAAATAGGAAAATACCCCGATCTTCCCATAAGAATTATTATTGCCGCTAATGAAAAAGATTATCTACATTATGCTCAAACAAAGGGTAAAATAATTGAATTTAGTCAAGCTTTTTATAGTAATAACGCTATCTATTTGCGCAATCCTGCCAATTTACAAAATTTTAGTAAAGTGAACCAGATTTTGTTGCACGAATATATTCATCATTTTGTACATTATTATTTCGAAAATGCTCCGCTATGGTTCCACGAAGGCATGGCGGTTTATTTTTCTGATGATATGAGTTTTGACAGAGAATTCAATTTTATGCGTCACCATTTTGGGGGAACTAACTTAACTTTGAAGCAGATGCAATATCAGTATCCGCAAAATAGAGGGCAATGGCAAGCGTTTTATTCCAAATCTGGCTTAGCTGTGAAATATTTGGCTACCAAAGAAAAAACGAAGTTTATTAGTTTTTGGAATAATGCTAAACCGGCGAGTAATTTTTTAGATGTTTTCACTAAAAGTTTTCATTTTACCCCTGCTGGGTTTTCTCAAACATTTCAAAAATATAGCAAAACACATCTCATTTATGGACTTTTAATTGCTTTTAGCAGCCTTATTTGGCTGGTTTTACCCTTTATTTTATTACTGGGCTGGTTTCGAAAATACTTGCGCGGGAAGAAAATGCAAAAAGAATGGGAAGCAGAAGAAGATGAATTTTTAGGAGAAGATGATGAAGGAATTTGATGAACTCGTAGAGATTGTAAAAAAATTGCGCAACCCGCAAACAGGCTGCCCTTGGGATATAAAACAGACCCACAGCTCGCTGATCCCTAATTTCGTGGAAGAGCTCTACGAGGTGGTAGAAGCTATTGAAAATAATGATATGGTAGATTTGGAAGAAGAATTAGGCGATCTGATGTTACACATCGTGATGCAGGCCCAAATAGCTGAAGAAGAGGGTGAATTTAACCTGGCAAAAGTTCTAAACAAGATCAATGCTAAGTTAATTCGGCGGCATCCACATATTTTTGGGAATGCGGAAGCCAAAGATTCGGCAACAGTAAAGCAAAAATGGGAAGCAATAAAATTACAGGAAAAAAAACATACTCGCAGTTCTGTGATAGACGGAATTCCCAAGAGTATGCCAGGGCTTATCGTGGCTCAAAGAATGCAGGAAAAAGCAGCAGCAGTAGGTTTCGACTGGAATGAAGCCAAGGCAGCGTTTGCAAAATTGAAAGAAGAGATCTTCGAGTTCGAACATGAACTACAAATGGGAGATAATGCTAAAATGCAATCGGAGTTAGGCGATATTTTGTTTTCCGCAGTTAATGTAGCTCGCAAAACCGGACTTGACGCCGAAACAGCCCTGCGTGAAACTATCAGTAAATTTGAACGTCGTTTTAAACAGGTGGAAAAATATCATCAAGAAAATAACTTAGATATGAAAAAAAGTAATTTGGAGCAATTAGATGAGATCTGGAATAAAGCCAAAGCAACCGAAAAGCCGAGGGATTAAAGCAATAACTACCTATGTTTTCGCAGGTGGTATGCTGCTGGTAGTGCTGTTTACTATTTTCAATATATTGGTTCTGCAACAAGTGCGAGATGATATAAAAGTTATTCCCAATCTATATGCAAAAAATATTGGAGCTCCTACCAATGTGGATGTAGAACAATACCTGGGACAATACGTGCGTGAGGAAATTCTCACAAATATTGAATTTCCTATGGTTTTTACCGATGCCCAAAAAATACCTGCTTCCTGGGAAAATATTGGAATAGAAAAGAAAGATTTTGATGAATTAAATGCAGAGCAGCAAGATTACGTTATGAAACAAATTGCAAAGATGGAAGCTCACGATAATGTTATTCCACTCAAACTAACTCCTTCCGATCCCACTATCTATGGCTATGTGTTCTACGGTGAAACAAAAGCAATTAAATATTTAAGAATAATACCCTATTTTCAAATCCCACTTATAATCTTGTTTATTTTGATAGGATTTATTGGTTATATGAATATTCGCAAAGCAGAAAAGCGTTATCTGTGGGTTGGGTTAGCCAAAGAGACAGCGCATCAGTTTGGAACTCCTACCTCTTCATTATTGGCTTGGATCGATATTTTAGAAGCTAAACTGCCACCTGCACAAACGCAAAGAGTGAAATCCGAACTGGATAGTATGCGCAGCGATGTGGATAGACTGCGTCTTATTGCCTCCAGGTTTGGGAAAGTCGGTTCTTCTATTTCCCATAAAGAGGTAAATTTACATAAAATAATTTCTGAAACTGTGGATAATTTTCAAAAACTGGTTCCGCATGTTTCTCAAAAAATAGAACTACTCTTTAACAGCCAAATTCAGGGGAAAATGTATAAATTAGATCCAGATTTAATTAAATGGACTTTGGAAAATCTGATAAAAAACAGCATCGATGCTATGAAGAACAAAAGTGGACAGATAATAATATCAGCATTTCAAAAAAATCACTATCTCTATATTCAAATTAAAGATCAAGGCGCTGGCATGCCGCGTAGCATGTATAAAAAAATCTTTCATCCTGGAATTACCAGCAAACAACGCGGTTGGGGCTTGGGGCTTAGTTTGGCACGTCGTATTGTGGAAGAGTATCACAAAGGCCGCATTCATGTTTTGAAAAGTGAAGTGGGAAAAGGAACTGTTTTCGAGATAATTTTGCCAATAAAGGGGATGTAGTTATGAATATTTTAAATCGGCAGGAGATGTATTTCTTTGATAAATATACCATGGGAAAAGTTGGAATTCCCAGTGCAACACTAATGGAGAATGCTGGCTGTGGCTGTAGCGAATATCTCAGAAAGAATTTGCTATTGCCACAAGCTAATGTACTTATTTGTTGTGGGAATGGTAACAATGGAGGAGACGGATTTGTTATTGCTCGTTATCTTAAAGAAGGGGGCTATTTACCACATATTGTTTTACTGGGAAAACCTGCTAAGATGTCTGCAGAAACTTATGAAAATTATCAGAAATGTAGAGCTCTGAAAATTAGGATAGAAGAGGTGAATTCGGTTGAAGAATGGCAAAACTTGAAATTACCAGCAGCCTGCTACGATTATTTAATTGATGCGATTTTTGGAATAGGTTTCAAGGGAGTTGTAAAAGGCTGGCGAGCAAAGGTGATAGAAGACTTAAATAATTTAAAAGCCTTGAAAATTGCCATAGATATTGCCAGCGGGGTTGATGCTGATACAGGAGCTGCTGATATAGCTATAAACGCTGACTATACTCTAACTTTGGCGGCAGCGAAATATGGACATTTTTTACTGCCAGGCCGTATAGCAACTGGCGAATTAAAGATCATAGATATTGGAATTCCAGAGAGGCTTTACCAGCAATATCCGCCCCAGGCTAATTTGGTTACCGAAGATAATGTAGAGTTTCCTTACCGTTCACAGTTTTATCATAAGGGGCATTATGGAAGAGTTGGAATAATAGCTGGAGCTCCGGGATTTTCTGGCGCAGCTATTATGGCAAGCAGAGCAGCTCTAAGAGCTGGTGGCGGACTCATCACTCTATTCCATCCCGCAGGTATGCAACAAATATTCGAGACTCAGCTTGTGGAAGTGATGACCTACGAGATGCCAGTATGGAAAGAGAAGATAGAGAATTCCACCGATTTTGAACATTTTAAAGAAAAACTTTTTACTATGGATTCTCTTTTGATTGGGCCAGGGATAGGTGTGAATTCTGTTACTAGGAAAATTATGAAGTTTATCCTGGAAAATTGGGATAAACCGCTTGTAATAGATGCTGACGGATTAAATATTTTAGCAGAAAAACCACAGTTATTACTAAAGGCAAAAACTAAAAATATTTTATTAACTCCTCACCTTGGCGAATTCTGTCGTTTAATTGGGCGCAATAAGGAAGAGCTAATCGACATTCTGCAAGCATTGCAAAATTTTGTTAAGGAATATAAGGTAAACGTGCTTCTAAAAAGCTGTACTTCTATTTTTGCTAACGACAACAAGCTGATATTTAACACAAGTGGAAATGATGCTTTAGCTACGGGAGGTAGTGGAGATGTTTTGGCTGGCATAGTAACGTCCTTCATTGGTCAAAATCTACCAATAGCGCCAGCAGCAGCGGCTGCTTCCTATCTAATGGGAAAAACAGCTGAAAAAATTTGTGAAAAAAGGGCGGCGGCTTCAGTTATTCCTACCGATATTATAGAAAATATTTTTACTTTTTGAACAAATTGCTTGCCTTAAACACTCCTTTTTTTCAATTTTGGAAATAGGGAGAGTTTTTATGAAAACCACTGTAATTATTATGGTGACCGTGATTGTGAGTTGGTTAAGTGCAGAAGTTGTGATAAATGAAATTTTGTACGATCCGGAAGGAGCAGATTCCGGCTACGAGTGGATAGAACTATACAACAATGCAGATACCAACCTACAATTACAAGGTTGGCAGCTGCAAAAAGCTGGTTCACAATTTGAAAATTTTTATACTTTTCCTAGCTATACATTGGAAGCGCACTCTTTTTTACTGATTGGTGAAAACAACGTTGATGAAGCTGATATTATTACCAACCTATCATTGCAAAATGGCGGAAGTTGTACCGATGGTGTACGCTTACTTTCATCTTCTGGAGATTATACTGATACCTTTCTGTATGATGCACCTAACAGTAATGAATTACCAAGTGATTTATTCCAACCTGGTCAAAATTTTGCTCCTGATGTGAAAGCCGGTAACAGCTTAGCTCGGAAAGAAAATGGAGTCGATACCGATAATTGTCAGGAAGATTTGTTTGAATGTGAAGATCCAACTCCTGGCTCTGCCAATTTCTATCCTATAGATTTGGCTGTTGAAGTTTTACAAATTGAACAAAATGAGGGGCAACTTCAATTACAGCTAGAAGTTATAAACTTATCCACACAGCCTGTGGATAACTACCAAGCTTCACTGGAAATTAGATGTAATCAGTTGAGTACTGAAGAGGTTACCTTACCTGAAATATCGGCAGGAGAGTCTTATATTTTTGAGCAGGTATTTTTTGTTGATGAATCAGGGTATTACTACTTCACTGCAGAGCTTAACTATCTACAGGATAGCAACTTAGAAAATAATATATCCACCGCGTCCCTAATTTTTCAAAGCTCACCCATTATCATCAACGAGGTAATGTTTGATCCAAGCGAAAATGAACCTGAATGGCTTGAACTATACGTGCGAGATGGTTGTGAATACAATGTGGATAACTTGCGGATAATCGATGCTGCAGAGAGAGAAATAGAGTTTAGGGGAAATATTTATGATTATGCGGTAGTAAGTGAAAATAAAGCTGAACTCTTATCTATCTATAATTCGCTAGATTCTTCCAAAGTGATTCAGGCAAATACTTGGACAACTCTGAATAATGGAGAAGAAAATTTGGTAATTAAAGATGATTGCCAAACAATTTTAGACAGCATGTTCTATGAAGGTTCAGGTGAAACTGAGGGAAATAGCTTGGAGAGAGTGAACCCATACTCTGATGAAGAAATACAGTGGTTACCGTCTTTAGCAGAATTGGGAGCTACTCCGGCCGCTGCCAACAGTGTGTTACCCGCTGCCAGCGACCTAACTATTTGTTCTGCATCTATACAATTGCAAAACCAGCAGCTCCAACATAGCATTTTACTAAAAAATATTGGCCTTAATCTAATTAATAATGCCGAGCTAAACTGTTTTCTTGCGCAAAATGCAGCTGCTTTCCAACTTTTAGAAGAGTTTAATTTAGAGATAGAAGATAGTTTGCAATTTACTTTTAATTCTAACTTACCTAATGAAGGCTATTATGTATTTAAATACCAGGTTAATTCTGTCCAGGATGTAGTACCTGAAAACGATACAGCCTATAGCTTTTACAATCAAAACGCCTTACCGATAGTGGTTAACGAAATTATGTTCGACCCATTTCCCGAAGAACCGGAATGGATAGAATTGAAGCAAAACTATATCATCGAGGATTGGGATAGCTTGTTAGTAGTATGCAATCAAGATAGTTTTTGGGTACAACCGGCAGCAGATGAATATATGATAGTAACTTCTGACTCGCTAGCAGTAAATTGGTTGCAAAACCAGTATGGAAGCAATTTGTGTATTTTCACTGGTGTTCCAAACTTGGCAAATAATGGTGAGACGATAACATTGTACGACCAACAGTTAAATTTATTAGACAGCCTTAGTTATACAGATAGTTGGAACTATGGTAAAAAGGGGGTTTCTGCAGAGCGAGTAAACAGTACCCTGACAGCTACAGCAGATAATTGGGGGCCTTGTGTAAACGAGTTTGGCAATACTATCGGTGTCCAAAACAGCATATTTACTCAATCTTTTACTTCCCAAGCTAAATTAGAAGTGAAACCCAATCCCTTTTGCCCAGCAGAAGGCGAGCGAACTATTATTTACTATAACTTACCAGAAAAAATCAGCCAGGTCACAATGCGTATTTTTGATTTAAAAGGACGCCTTATCAGAGTGGTTAAAGATCAAGATTTAGTAGCAGCCAGAGGTGAGATAGTTTGGGATGGGCGCAATAAAGAGGGCAAAATAATCTCTGTAGGTTTGTATATTATTTTGTTTGAAGCTACAGGATTGGAAAATGAAAAAGTTTATAGTAAAACCAAAACGATAACAATAGCAAAATAGAGGAGATAATTATGTTTGGAAAAACTATTTCCTATGCCATTCAGGGTATAGATGCACAGCAAATAACCGTGGAAGCAGATATCAAGGGTGGGTTATTCAAATTTTCTATTGTTGGGTTACCTTCCAGTTCGGTAAAAGAGAGTCGTGACAGAGTTTCAGCAGCAATCAAAAATTCAGGATTTAAGTTTCCCAGTCATAATTACACGGTGAATTTAGCACCAGCAGATATCAAGAAAGATGGAGTAGCGTTAGATTTACCCACAGCAATTTCCTTACTAGATGCTTCCCATCAGATAAAAACTGAGAAGTTGGAAAAATTTGCACTCATTGGTGAACTTTCCCTGGATGGAAATGTGAGGCCTATCCGGGGAGTTCTTCCAATAGCTATTGCTGCCTGGCGCGATGAATTGGATGGGATAATTCTACCATACGAAAATGCTGAAGAAGCAGCTGTTATAGATGGCTTAGATGTTTTCCCAGTAACTTCGCTTAATGAAGCAGTTAATTTCTTGGAAGGAGTTAGCGAAATCGAACCTCTGAAGGTGGACAAAGAGGAAATTTTTGCCAATTTGAACCAAGAAACAGTAGATATGTTCGATGTAAAAGGGCAGTTTCAAATAAAAAGAGCTCTGGAAGTAGCTGCAGCTGGTGGACACAACGTGCTCATGATTGGTCCACCTGGAGCTGGAAAAACTATGTTAGCGAGGCGGATTCCCACTATTTTACCACAAATGGTTTTGGAAGAGGCATTAGAGACAACTAAAATTCATTCTGTGGCTGGTCTTAATGAGAAAGGAATTGTGAATAGACGGCCTTTTCGTTCTCCACACCATACTATTAGCGATGTGGCTTTGATTGGCGGCGGCAGCTATCCTAAACCGGGAGAAGTTTCTTTAGCCCACAACGGAGTGCTTTTCCTAGATGAACTTCCTGAATTTAAGAAGAATGTTCTGGAAGTTTTACGCCAACCTTTGGAAGATGAAGTTGTAACGATTTCTCGTGCTACTCAGAGTTTGGAATTTCCAGCAAAATTTATGCTGGTAGCTTCTATGAATCCTTGTCCTTGCGGCTATTATGGAGCAGAAGTGAAAGGACATACTTGTTCCTGTTCAATTTCAAGTATTCAAAGGTATCGAGCTAAAATTTCCGGTCCTTTACTCGATCGTATAGATATTCATGTGGAAGTACAGGCAGTGGAATATGACGAACTAAGTTCTTTACCTACCGGAGAAAAATCGGCCGATATTCGTAAAAGAGTGAATGCAGCTCGGCAAATTCAACTGCAGCGCTTTTCCCAAGAGAAAATTTATAGTAATTCGCAAATGAGTTCCAAACAGATTCGCAAATATTGTAAGTTAGATCAAGATGGCAAAAATCTTTTAAAAATGGCTATGGAGAAAATGGGACTTTCAGCACGTGCTTACGATAGAATCTTAAAAGTTTCTCGTACCATTGCCGATTTGGAAGGTGCCAAGAATATATCTACCAGTCACATTAGCGAGGCGGTACAATATCGTAGTTTAGACAGGAAATTTTGGGAGTAGAACTAAAAATCTAAGTAGTTTTTTCCAGGCTGATGACCAAAGTAAAGCCGACCGCCATGTTTGCGAAGCTCCTTTAGCTTCTGTTTTTTAGCCTGGTAAACTTGTTGTCTGCAAATGTCTGCTGCAGCTGTTATCGGAGCAGTTTTGTGTACGAAAAGTGGAAACAGGTCGGAGGCAAAATAAGTCAATCCCTTTTCTGTTTCAATACGAACCACTTGTAAGCCAGCCGAGTGACCTTTCACCAATTCAAGTCTTATTTTGGGTGTTAGTTGGAAATGGCCATTTATCAGCTGTAGTTGGCCTGTTTTTTCCAATTTAGAAAAATCATTTTTGTAGGAAGTAGCATCAACTCCGGTTTTGTCGTTTGCAGCCAGCCATTCCTTCTTTTGCACAAAATGTTGGGCATTTTTAAATTTAAGTTCGCCATTTTTCTTAAAAACTCCCGCAGCATGATCGTAATGCAGATGAGTGAGTAGCACAATGTCGATATTATCTGGGTATAGATCAAGTTTTTGTAGCTGCAATTCCAGGGGCTCTATATGAAACTGCAGGCGGTGTTGTATTTTAGCTGGAACGATATCTCCCAGTCCGGTATCAACCAAGATATTCAGATTTGGAGTTTGAATAAGTAATTGGTTTAGATCCAAACGGACTCTGTTTTCAGAATCCGTTTGGATTTTATCTTGCCAAAGAGATTTGGGCAAAATTCCCATTACAGAACCGGCATCTGCCCAAAAATGGCCGGATTTTATTGGGAAAATCTTAATTACTTTTTGGTTTGGAACCACGTTTATTGTTTTTGGCTGGCATAATCACAATTCTTTTCGTATGTCCATCGCCAATTGTCATGGTGCGTACTTGTTTGTCTTTTTCTATAAACTGGTGTACTAGTCTTCTGTGGGAAGCGGGTAGTGGTTCAAGGGTGATGCTTTTTCCGTGATTTTTTACTTTATCAGCGATATTTTTCACTTTATCTAAAAGTGCATTTTTACGTCTATCGCGGTAGTTGTCTACATCAAAATTAAGTTTCAAAGCGCGTTTTTCATATTTGTTTATCATTTGGTTTAAAAGGTGTTGCACACTATTTAGCAGTTTACCTTCTTTTCCTATGAGAAAACCAGCATCTTCCACTTTGTTAATATCGATTTTGTAGGTATCTTTTCCCAATTTTTGAATATCTATCTGTCCATAATTGATGTTCATAAGCTTTAAAACAGTTTCGGTGTACTCCTTGATTTTCTCTTCTACATCGGGGAGAAGAAATTTGATCTTAGTTGGTTTACCAGCAAAAATATTCAAAAATCCTTTAGAACCCTCATCAAGAACTTCAAACTTGAAGTTTTCCATATTTACATTGTTTTCTTGCATAAATTCAGCAATAATCGCTGATGTAGATTTTCCAGTTTTTACAATAGTTTTCATTTTCAGATCCTCATTTAGTTAAATTTCTTTCTAATAAAATACTGTTGGAATATAGACATAATATTGAAAACTGTCCAATACAGAACCAAGCCGGCTGGCAGGCCTCTAAAGATGAAAAACATGATAACAGGCATCACATACATCATCATTTTTTGGCTTTGTTGCTGGGCTTGTTGTTTTTCATCCATGTTTTCGGTATCCGTTTTACTAGGCTGCATTAGCTTTTGTTGTACAAACATGAAAACAGCCATTACAATTGGAAGAATAAGTGTTTTATCTGGTTCCGAAAGGTCTTGCAGCCACAAAAATTCGCTCTGTCTTAAAGTGATAGAGTAACGTAGTACCGGGTACAAGGCAAAGAAAATGGGCATTTGCAATAGTAGTGGTAAACAACCCCCCAGGGGGTTAACTCCCTCTTCTTTGTACAATTTTCTTAGTTCTAAATTCATTTTTTGGGGGTCATTCTTGTATTTAGCCTGTAATTCTCGCATCCGGGGTTGCACTTTTTGCATTTTAGAAGTAGATTCAAAACTTTTATGGGTCAATGGATAGAGGATGAACTTGAGCACAAGCGCAAAAATAATGATATTGATGCCATAATTGGGAATTACGGAGCCCAGCGTATTTAAAAACCATTTAAAAACGCTGCTGATAGGTTTAAGAATACCTTGCCCCTCTTGAATTTTCTCGAAACCATTTCCCAATGGGGTTAGATATTTATTTACCAGTGGACCCAGATAAAGCTGATAATTGTGTTGGAATTGATAACGGTTTATGCGGGCTGTTAATCTCAAGGCAGGACTCTCGTTAGTTTGATATGCCTGCAGTTGATTAACAATAACAAGTTCATCAGGAATGATTCCCAGGGCAAAATATTTAGAACGCACTGCTGCCCAGTCTACATTACCAGATTCGGTTCTGGTTTCATCTAATTTACGGAGAGTAAATTTTTCTATATCGTTATCTATTTGGCTCACGATGCGATAATCGCTATCCTTCATTTTCAGGTATTCTTCAGTATCAGCGATACCGCTGTCTATCCAAATATTATAGGAACCGATTTCCTGCTGGCTTTCTACCATTAACTCCATGTTCAGATGGTAGTTTTCTACTAAATAAAAACGTTTTTCAAACCGCCCTTGTTCTGTGGTAGTGTAAAAAATAACCTCATTCGGTTGCTTCTCATACTCAAATACTTCTTCTTCTAAATTAATATTATAAACAGTTGCCAATTCCACATTTAGTGCTGTTTGGCCTGGCGGTATCAGATTTACTGGGGTTTCTCCATCACTCTGTTTATAATTTTTTAAAATCGCTTTGTTTAGCACCGCCCCTTTGTTAGAAAAGCTCACTTTTATAAAGTCGTTTTCCAAAACAATATTGTTGTTAACAGGAATTTCTTTCTCAGGCTCTTTTGTTTCGTGCTTTTGCGCTTGAGAGGATATTCTATTGCTACTTTGTTGGGTAGTAAAATCTGGTTCTGTTGGTTGTTTTTGCTTTTGGGCTGGTGTTGGGTTTTGGTTTACTGGGCTTGGTTGGGTTGTCTGTACCGGGTTCCACAGGTATTCACTACTGATCCAAAATACTACTAAAATCAATAGCAAGGCTACTAAGGTTCTTTTATCCAAGGTTTTCTCCTTTAAGAATAGTTAGGGAAGAGGGTCGTTGCCACCCGCATGAAAGGGATGACATTTTAAAATTCGCAAAACCGAAAGCTTCAGAGCTTTAAAAAAACTGTATTTATGAAATGCCTGAGAAGCATATTTGCTGCAAGTGGGTGTAAACCTGCAGGTATCTGGGAAATAGGGCGATATCGCTTTACGATAAAACCCTATAAGCACAATAACCATTTTATTCAAGATTTTCATCTGCTATTTTCTGTAATCCTCTGGCAATGTCATCACAAATTTCCTGCCAAGTAGCTTTGCCAGAATTCCACTTGGCTATTATCAAAAGTCTAATTTTCTCAGGTAATTTTTGTTGATTTTGCTGAAAAAAAGCTTTAATTCTTCTGCGAATTTTATTGCGCACAACCGCTTTTCCAACTTTTTTGTTTACAACTATTCCAACTTTAAAAAGATCTTCAGGTATTTTCTGATAAAAAAATAGGAAGTATTTTCCTTCTAATTTCTCATGTTTCTGATAAATTTGCTTAAATTCATTTTGTTTTTTTATGATCTGCATTAATTAACTGACAGATAGACGGCTTCTGCCTTTGGCACGTCTTCTAGCTAATACTTTTCTACCTGCTTTAGTAGACATACGTTGACGAAATCCGTGCTTATTACGTCTTTTCCTATTGTGAGGTTGATAAGTTCTTTTCATCAAATTCTCCTTTTCTAATTCATGTATTTCTTATTCTGTAACCTTCTATTTTTTAACAGATTAGAAGGGATTTGTTAAATTTAAAATATCTTCTTGGCTGTCAAGATTAATTTACTGGCTAACGGTAGATAGTCTGAGCACGATCTGGTCCAACTGATACTGTTTTTATAGGAACACCCAGCAGTTTTTCAATTTTATCTATATAATTTTTAGCATTTTTAGGCAACTTTTCATAACGTGTAATTTGGGAAATATCTTCTTCCCAGCCAGGTAGATCGATGTATTGAGGTATCGCATTTTCCAGTTCTTGTAAGCTGTAAGGAAATTCCTGGCAAAATTTACCATCTATTTTGTAACCGGTGCATATTTTTAAATTTTTAATTCCCGAAAAAACGTCCAGCAAAGTAAGAGCTGCTTCATCAACTCCGTTTATCATGGTGGTATAGCGAGCAGCCACAGCATCGAACCAGCCGCAGCGACGTGATCTGCCAGTAGTGGCACCATATTCATTTCCTTGCTTGCGAATTTGCTGGCCAATTTCATCGTGCAATTCGGTTGGGAAGGGGCCAGCACCTACCCTGGTAAAATAGCTTTTATAAACACCGATAATTTTATCTATTTTCTGAGGAGAAAGACCGCTTCCTACTGGAATCCCCCCACTTAGCACGTGTGAGGAGGTCACAAAAGGATAGGTACCATAAAAAACATCTAAAAGTGCGCCTTGTGCTCCTTCAAAGAGAATTTTCTGATTATTTTGGTAGGCTTGATTTAGAAAATAAGTACAGTTTTTTTTATAAGGTTCAAGTTTTTTTGCTGTCTCTATTAATTTCTGAAATATGTTTTCTAAGTTGGAGTTGTCTAAATTATGATAGGCATAAATGTTATGCAATCTTTCTTTTAAGTATTTGGGGTGGAATAGATCGCCGAATTTAATTCCAACTCTGGCAACCTGATCGGCATAAGCTGGGCCAATACCGCGCTTGGTAGTACCTATCCTGGTTTGGTCAGAATTGTCTTCATTTTCCAAATCCATTTGCTGATGCAAAGGTAGCACAACGCCAGCGCGTTCATCTATAAAAAAGCGATTGTTGAAGCTTATACCTTGTGCTTGAAGTTCACTAATTTCCTTTAGCAAACTGAAAAGATCAATTATAACTCCACTGGCAAGAATGCAAATTTTATTTGGATATAAAATACCAGAAGGGACTAAATGAAAAACATATTTTTTTTCTGCTAAGGCAATAGTATGGCCAGCGTTATTACCGCCTTGGAATCTAACGATAATATCGGCATCTTTAGCGCGAACATCTACTATTTTGGCTTTAGCCTCATCGCCCCAGACGCATCCCAAAACTGCTTCTGAATACATTTTTTCTCCTTCTTTTAAAATCAGAGCACATTTCTAAGTTTAGCTCATAAAATGTCAATAAAACAAAAAAACATTGACTTAATAATGGTAACAAAAGATTTTTTTAAAATAAAACCAAAGAGATTAAAGCAGATGGCAGCAAAACGAATTTTTAAAAATGGAAAAGAAAACTTGATACTCGAGATCGCTGAAGACGGATTTTCAGCTTTTCTTACTATCAAGGAAACTGGAGATATGATAGACGCCGATGATATAAGCGATCTTTTAAATTCAGCAAATATAGTAGCCGGAGTAAAAGAAGCAGCTAAGTTGAACCAGCGGGAAAAGCGGGTAAAAGAATTTAACAAGCCTTTTCTGATTGCCTATCGCGAAAGAGAGGAATCGAAAATCAAGATAAACTATTTGTTCGATCGTGAAAACTGCTACGATCCCGCAGTCTATTATGAATTAGAAGAAATGGAACAGCTAACTAGATGTCAGAAAGCAGAACCGATTGCTAAGTTAGAGATTAAGGGTGCTAATAGCAGCAGTATGGATATATTTGGCAACGAAATCACGCCTGATTTGGCTGAAGAGCGCATTGCTGAAAAATATATCGGTCAAGGTGTTTATTTCGCGGCAGAAACCAAAGAGATAGTATCTTCTAAAGCAGGCTATCCCTATATTAGCAGAGAGGGCACAATAAACATCAAAACTGAATTTAAAATTGAACAAAATATAGAAAAACAAGAGTACAATTTTTTTGGTGATTTAATAGTAATAGGCAATATTATTAATTCCGAATTGGAAATAGAGGGCAGTCTCGAGGTTATGGGAAGTATAAGTAAATGCAATCGGGCTGGTGTGATAGCGAAAGGTGATATTCAGGCAGATTACATTGAAGAATCGGTTGTTGTTAGTGGAGGCAAAGTATTTTTACGTGATGGAGCTAAAAGTAGCTACATAATAGCAGAATCTGGAGTAAGTGGCTCCGATCATTCCTACTTCATAGGAGGTCTTATTGAAAGCGGTGGTGATGTAGAATTAGCACAGATAGGCAATAGCAAACAGGTGAAAACTGAAGTCGATATAACAATAAGTCCCTTCTCCAAAGATATGATAAAACGCTTCACACAGCTGGAGAAACGGGAAGAGAGAATATTATGGCAGAATTATTATAAGCTGAAAATGGAAAAATATTTGGCAGATGAAATCGAAAGCTTCCATATTTCTGCAACCAAAAAAATATTCAATAACTGTCGACTGCGAGTTTATAATAAAAGAATAGATATTACTAAAGATAAAGACGGCTACTCATTGTATAATTATTTTACTTAACCATTATGAATTTATTTACCAGCTTATTCAAGAAATATTTGACAAAATTAGGTTTAAAAATTTTATGAAAATAAATGAAATTAAAAGGTGTTACAGTGAGGTTTAAGGCGATAAAGATTAGTAAAATAGTAGAAAATAAAATAGATAACAAAAAGCATTTGCCAAACAAGGTAAATGCTTTTTTTATTTTTAGATGAGGGGTAACGATGATCGAAGAATTAAAAATATTAGTTAAAATGCAAAAATTGGATGACAAAATTGGTAAAAAAGAGAAACGGAAATTAGAGCTCCCTAAACAACTTAAAAGCTTGAAAGAAAATGTGTCTAATGCCAACCAGAAGGTAGATGCGGTGAAACAGGAGTTAGAGGAAAATCTTTCTTTACAGAAGAAAAAAGAGTTAGAGATTCAAGACAATAAAGCTAAGATGGATAAGTATAAGCAGCAGCTTCTTACTATCAAAACTAATAAAGAGTATAAAGCTTTGAATAGCGAGATCGATTTTTTGGATAAAAAGAATAATCAGATCGATGATACCCGCGTGGAACTAATGGAGCAGGAAGAAGAAGCAAGGGAAGTTTTGTCTAAATCAGAAGCTCAAAAAAAAGAGGCTGATGCTGAGCTACAAACCAAAGAAAAGAAACTAAAAGCTAAAATCGATGAAGTTACAAAAAAGATAGAAGAGCTGCGAAGTGAACGCAATGACCTGGCCAAAAAACTACCACGGCAACTTATAAAACGTTATGGTGCACTGATAAAAAATAAAGGACGTAAGGCTGTTGTTTTCAATGAAAACAATGCTTGTGGTGGATGTGGCTACAAAATAAGACCGCAACTACAAATTGAAATAAATAAAGGCGATAAGATTATAAGCTGTGAAAGTTGTGGACGGATAATAGTTAGCAAAGAAATAGAAGAAAAATAGGGTTATCAAAGAAGATAAAATGTCTGCACTGCTCAGCAGTGAGGAAAGTCCGAACACCACAGGGTAAGATACTTCCTAACGGGAAGTCCTGGTGACAGGGAGATAGCTCCACAGAAAAGAAACCGCCAGCTTTTTTACAAAGCTGGGAAGGGTGAAAAGGTAGTGTAAGAGACTACCGGATTTCGGTGTGAACCGAAATGCCAGGAAAGCCTTATCTGGTGCAATGCCAAATAGGGGAGCTTTAGACTGACCCGGTCGTAGCTCCCGGGTAGGCAGCTGAAATCGGTCTGGAAAAGAGCTCTGTAGAGCATAGCAATATCCGATTCAGATAAATGGACATTGAACTGTTTGTTAGGCAGTTTACAGAATTCGGCTTAATATCTTCTTTGATTAACCCAAAATAGGTTGAGGTAAAAATGCAGAAAAGATGGAAAATTTCCGAACCTTTACAAGAAGAACAACAACAGCAAAAGCAAAAAATTATCGCTGAGCTGAAATGCCCACCGATGATTGCCGAAATGCTGGTTCGGAAAGGAATCACAGAAATAACGGAGATAAATAAATTTTTTAATCCTAGTTTGGAAGATGTACACGATCCTTTTCTTTTCCGAGATATGCAAAAGGCTGCCCACAGAATAAAAAAGGCTATAGAAAAAGGAGAATTGATCACTATTTACGGTGATTATGACGTGGATGGTACCACTTCAACTGCCCTACTGTATTTAGGTTTGAAAAAAATTGGAGCTATGATAGATTACTACATTCCTCATCGCATGATAGACGGCTATGGCCTTTCGCTAAGCGGTGTAGAACAACTGAAACAAAATGGCACTAACCTAATTATTAGCGTGGACTGTGGAATCAATGCTATCGAAGAGGTAGAGCAGATAAATAAATTGGGAATGCAAATTATTGTAACCGATCACCATAACCCGATGGAACAACTACCCGATGCTTATGCGATTATCAATCCCAAATTGCCCTATAGCGAATATCCTTATAAAAGTTTGGCAGGTGTGGGAGTAGCCTATAAGCTTCTGATAGCTGTTTACCAATTGATGGAAAAGGATAGCGAAAAACTAGTGGAGAAATATGTGGATCTGGTTGCCTTAGGAACTATAGCCGATATAGTACCTTTAACTGGAGAAAACAGAATTTTCGCCAGTGTTGGTTTGGGGAAATTGGTTAAAAAGCAAAACATCGGTTTAAATGCCTTAATAGAATTGGCGGGTCTTTCCCATAAAGAGCTAAATTCGGGGGACATAGTTTTTGGAATAGCTCCTCGGATAAATGCTGCTGGCAGAATGGGAAGTGCTATGCGAGCTGTGGAACTAATGGTAGCCACAGATGAGGAAAACAGTCAGGAGCTAGCAGAAATAATCGAACGCGAAAATTCATTACGTCAGCAGATAGACCAAAAAACTTTTCAAGAAGCTTGCGAGATCATTGAAAAGAAATACCCAAACCCAGAAAAGACACATTGCATGGTAGTTTCATCTGATAACTGGCATCCTGGCGTTATCGGCATAGTAGCTTCTAAACTGGTAGAAAAATTTTACCGTCCTGTTATTATGATAACTTTCAAGGATGGAATTGGTAGTGGCTCTGGCCGTAGCATTGCTGATTTTGATCTATTTGAAGCGTTGAAGTATGTGGGAGATCATCTGGAAACATTCGGTGGCCATAAATATGCAGCTGGACTTTCCATTCTGATAGAATATTTGGATAGTTTCGAAAATAAGTTAGAACGCTACATTTCACAGCATATCACGCCTGAACAGCTGATTCCGCCTTTGAAGTTGGATTCACATTTGGAACTGTATGAAATTAATGAAAATTTACTGGAATGGATGAATAAATTTGCACCCTTCGGACCAGGTAATATGCGTCCAACCTTTTACACTGAAAATGTAATGATAGTGGGCTTCCCTTATAATGTGGGCAAAAATCATTTAAAGCTGAAAGTAGCCAAAGACGGCTGTAACCTGGATCTTATAGGATTTAATCTGGGAGATTTTTTACCGTTTCTAAAAAAGGGGCATCATATCAATATTGCCTATTCTCTTGAATTTAATACCTGGCAAGGCAGAACCTCTATTCAGGGAAAATTAAAGGATATCCATTTTGTTGAAAAAAATTAGTTTATTATTAATTTTTGTTTTACTTACTGGCTGTAGTTATTTGAATCAGCAAGCCATGAGAAAAATTAAAAATATACGAATACTGCGCAGTATAGACACATCATATGTGCCACATGATTGTTGTTATTCAGCTGTTCATAATACGGTTTTTGTAATGCAAGAGGGTAGTAATATTGTCCATATTTACAGTTCTACCGGAGAGAAAAATATGATAGGTGGGTTGGGATTTGGTAAGAATAAATTCAGTAAACTTTCGGATATAACAATCTCTCCCGATGCTAATTTGCTAATCCTGGATAGTTTTGAAAAATCCATAAAAAAATTTGATTGGGAAGGTAGTTTAATAGCTGAGATTCAACTAAAAGAATTTGGCAGGCCAGTTTTGTTCGATGTTTCCAATGATGGCACCTACTTTATATACGATGAACAAAAAAATGAGATTATCTCTACTTCCGATTTCAAAAATTTTTACAATTTTGGCAAGTTCCAGCTTTCCGAACCTTATAGTTTGAACTTACAACGAACAAGCTTGCAGGTATACGAAAGAGAGGCGGATAAAACTTTGTTATTTTCAATTTTAGGACAATTTGAACGTGAATACGAGGGTAATGTGCAGATGAAGAATCAACAAGTTTTGAAATTGGAAAAATATTATCTTACTACTTCAAAAGGCGAGAGAAAATTTGCCATTAACCCTCAGGGTTGGCAACATTTTATTTGGAAAGATAACTATGTGTATCTGTTAGCCAAAAACAAGGTTATTATCGCTGAGCTGGAGTATGAATAAGCTAAAAGAGCCACTTGTATATAAACCTTTAATAGCTGGGTTGTTATTAGGAATAAGCCGATTGCCGCTGGGCTTGGGGTTTCTGGTATTTTTTGCCTTTATTCCCATAATTTCGCTGTTGAAAAAAACTTCCACGTATAAACAACTTTTTAAAGCTGCTGTTATTTTTAGTTTTGTGTACACTGCCGTGTGTTTACACTGGATAAGTTTGGTTACGGCGCCTGGTTTGATAGGTATGTTTATACTATTTTCTATCTACTTTTTTCTAATTTTTGCGTTAATTTATTTTATCTCCAAAAATCATCCCCATTTTTTATATTTTTCAGTAGCTTTTGTGTGGATATCTTTTGAATACCTCCAGAATTTTGGCGAATTCAGCTTTCCCTGGTTCAATTTAGCCTATTCTTTGGCCGATTATCTTCCCTTAATTCAGTTAGCGGAGATAGGGGGAGTTTATCTGATAAGTGGACTGGTGCTACTTGTAAATATTTTGCTCTATAGAATGGCAAGTAATTATCGCAGCAGTTTTATCTGGTTGCTAACAATATTTATTATTTGGGGAGGCTACGGTGTTTATCGGTTGCAAACTATAGAGTTGAAAAGGCATCCTCAGAAAGTAGCAATCGTGCAAGTAAGTATTCCACAAAAACAAAAGTGGCAAACTTTTTATGAGCAGAAGACTCTGGAACTATATTCAGAATATACAAATTTAGCAATCCAGGAAAAACCCGATCTGGTAATATGGCCAGAATCTGCTATTCCAGGGTATGTGTTGCATAATTATAAATATAGAAATTTCGTTAAAAATTTAGCGCTAAAGCATAAAACCAATATTTTTTTAGGCTTTCCAGATTATCGGCGTGCTGAAGGTGATCATCCTTCCGATTACAAATACTACAATTCTTGTAGCCAGGTAGATAGCCAAGGCAGATTTTCTCAGCCGTATGATAAAAATATTTTGGTTCCTTTCGGCGAGCGTATGCCGTTTTTGGATGTATTTCCTTTCCTATGGAACGTACATTTAGGGCAGGCTAATTGGGAATATGGCGAGGGCCCTAAATATTTCCAGTTCGATGATTTGAAGTATTCACCCTTAATTTGTTTTGAAATTGCTTTTCCCATATTAACTAAGCGAATAGCCCAGGATAATCCAGATTTTCTGGTAAATATAACCAATGATGCTTGGTTTTACCGTTCAGCTGGTACCTATCAGCATGCTGTGATGACCAAGTTTAGGGCTGTGGAAACAAGATTGCAGATCTTTAGGGCTGCTAATACAGGTTATTCGCTGGTAGTTTCGCCCACTGGAGAAATCTTGCAGAAAAGTGAACTTTTCGAAAAAACAGTGCTAACTGATAATATTCTTACCTATGCAGGTAAAACTATCTTTACAAAATATCTGGGTTGGTTTCCACTCGTTTTTGTATTCGGTGCAGCAGTTTTTCTGCTAATTTCTGTAGTTAGGAAGTTTTTAGGAATATCATGAAGAAGCATTATTATACCATAGGCGAAGTAAGTAATTTATTGGGGCTTAAAGCTCATGTTTTGCGTTATTGGGAAAAAGAGTTTCCTCAGCTGAATCCCAAGAAGAGTTTTGGTAGAAACAGACGCTATGATGCCGAAGATATTGAACTTCTTAAGAAAATAAAATATATGCTGCACCAGCAAAATTACACAATAAAAGGTGCTAGAAAAAAACTGGCTGCTAGGCAAAGAAGTAAAGAGCAAATGCAGTTGGATTTTGTGGAAGATAGAGAAGAAGTTAAACAAAATATTATTAGCGAATTGGAAGAATTAAGGCAAATAATAAAATCCCCCGTCCCAGAGGACGAGGGATAACAAGGGGAGTTTTCAGTTTACATTCCCATTCCTGGGTGGTGTTGTCCCATCGTAGGTTTTTGCATCATTGGACGAATGATAAATTACCACCAACAGCAGCAGCACAAGTGGTGTTGTCCCATCGTAGGTTTTTGCATCATTGGTCTGTGATAAGATTTTCTTCTTTCTGACATCAGTTCTTTTGCTTTTTCCTGTTGTTCAGGGGTTAACAGGTTCCACATTTTTTCGCGATGTTCAATTCTCTTTAATGCTATTGTTTCTTTCTTATCGTAGATGCCGCTTACCAGTTTCTTAGCTGTTTTGAAGTCTCTGTTTTCCAAAGCTGCACGTTTATCAATATTCAGAAGTTGAATATCAGTACGAAGCTGGATCATTTCTTTGCGCTGTGCAGTGCGGAATTCTTCCATTTTTTCCAATTGAGAATCAGTCAATTCCAGTTCTTCCCAGCAGGTTCTCCATGGTGTTTCTCGCGGACAACAGTTCCACCACCCTGGCCTTGATTTCCGTCCATCCCAGGCGAATGCGGTTGTAACTAAGGCTACAAGGGATAAGGTTATTAACATTTTTTTCATCTTTTCCTCCTAATTTTGGTTTTTAAATTTGCGTGGATTACGGTGGGGCCTGCACTGGTTTTCAAAGAAATTTTGTGCCTGTTGATCGCTCATGTCCATTCTCATTTTTATAAGCGAAAAGCCCACTTGGCGTTCCATTCTTTTTTGTTTTTCTAAGGTTTCTGCTAGTTTTTCTTCTAACTGCTGCCTGGTTACGTTTGGTTTAGCTAATTCCAACATAAACTCATGGCGACAGTGTATATAATCTTGCCGTAAAGGCATAATATCTGCTCTGTGTTCAGCAAAATGCTCTCTAAAATGTGGAGGCATTTCGTTAGGCGAAGGGGCTAGTGGACGATAGACTTTTTGATAGATATAGCCTCCGATGAAAGCAAAGTTGAAAACTATAGAAATAATCAATAAAATTTTGTAAGTACGAGGTATCATTCTTCCACTCCGACCAAATAAGAATAGAGGGTTTCAGAGCCCAAATAGATTTGAGTATCTTCGGGGTTGCTAAAGGTTTGGGTACTAAATATAAATCCTAAAACAAAAGCTGCTAAAGCAGAAACTGCGATCGGCAACTTGGCAAGTGCACCTCTATGAGGGGTTTTAATATCTTGTGCTTTGGCAATAATCTTTTGCTGCAGGTAGGAAGGAGCTGAGCTGGATTCATATTTTCCCAAAAAGGAATTTACAGCTTTTAACTCCTGAATTTTTTCTTTGCAAATATTGCACTTTTTAAGGTGATTTTTAGTAGCGAGCGCCTGCTTTGGGTTTAATTCACCATCTAAATATCTATTTAATTTTTTTGTCCATTTACATCTTTTCTTCATTTTTTCATCACCTCATTAACTTAAGACAACAATTCTGGAAAATCCTGCGAAATAATTTTTTTTAATTTCTTTTTAGCTCGTACCAAGCGTGAATCAACCGCAGAAACACTGAGGTTTAATGTGTCTGCAATTTCTTTGTAACTAAGCTTTTGGTAAAATTGTAATTCCAACAAAAGTGCATATCTGGAGGGAAGTTTGGCCAGAGCGGCAGAAATTAGCTGATTTTTTTGTTCTAAGTTATTTTCTTCCTCATTTAATGGAGCTGCCAGAGAATCAAAATCTTCCCGATTATACTCATTATTTTTCTTTTGTTTTTTTATATGGTTCAGAGCTTTATGATAAGCTGTTTGAAAAAGGTAGGAACGATAAGCTGGTTTTTTAATGTTATGCATTCTGCGATAAAAAGCCAGGAACACCTCCTGGGTAAGATCTTCAGCGTCTTCCGGGTTGCGTACTGTTTTTAGCAAATAACTATAGATCCTGTTTTTTTCTGATTCAACAACTTTTTCCAACTTATCAATTTTATTCATCATAACCCTAAAAATTTAAGTATTTAATGGTAAAAGACAACAAATTACATAAATACTGCGTTTTTTTTCTTAAAGAAAATGCTTGCCAGATAATAACATAGAAATTTTTTTTGTATAAAAGTAACTCTAATAGGAAGGTGCATTATGTCTAAAGTATGCGATATTTGTGGAAAAGGCGCTTTAAACGGGAATTATAGAAGTCACTCTACTCACGCTACCAAGCGTAAGTTTTATCCTAATCTGCATAAGATGAAAGCAGAGATAAATGGTGAAGTTAAAACTGTTCGGGTTTGCAGTTCTTGTTTAAAAGCCAATAAAGTAAAAAAAGTTATTTAAAATAATAAAAAGGCCGATTTCAGGATCGGTCTTTTTTGCTTTTAGGAGTCTGTTATGAAAACAATTATTGAAAAAATCCAGATCCCCGAAGGTTGTAATCTAATTTATGGGATGTCGCATTTTATTAAAACGGTAGAGGACCTTTATGAAGCAATTATCAATAGTTTTCCTGGAATTAAGTTTGGTTTTGCTTTCAACGAAGCTTCGGGTCCGTGTTTGGTAAGAAAAGATGGTAACGATAGCGAGCTAATCGAGATAGCGGTGGAAAATCAGCACCGGTTAGGTGCTGGGCACACTTTTTTGGTTATCTTGCGCAATGCTTTTCCTATAAATGTGTTACCTGCAATTAAAAATTGTAGGGAAATTGTGAATATCCATTGCGCTACTGCTAACCCGGTAGAAGTAATTCTGGCGGAAACAGCGCAAGGGCGAGGAGTTTTGGGTGTAATCGATGGATTTCCACCCAAAGGAATTGAACTGGATACCGACATTTCCAACCGAAAAAAATTATTGCAGGACCTAGGATACAAAAGATAATTAATGCGCACTTTTCTAGCTCTAGAACTTCCGGAAAATATTAAAGATATTCTGGCTGACTTAATAGAAGAAGCCCAAAATTATTGCAAACAAGAGATAAAGTGGATTTCACGCCCAAATTTGCATATTACACTGCAGTTTATTGGTAAAACATACCCAGAAGATATCAAAGAAATCGCTGCCTATACTGCCCAAGAATTCCAGAAAATTGGTGAATTGGAAATGCATTCACCTCGTTTGCAGATAATTCCTAACAGAAACCCACGCCTTATTTGGGTAAGTTTGCAATGTGAAAATAAACAGATTTTCAAAATTTCTAAAAGAATAAAAAGAAAACTGGAACAACTGGGCTACGAACTTGACAAAAAGCCTTTTAAACTACACATAACTCTGGGCAGGGTAAAAAAAAGATTGCCAAAAAAAATTATCGATTTTCTTTTAACAAAAGATATTAAGTTTTCGAAATTTATGGTTCCAGAGCTGGTTTTATATCGAAGTTATCTTAAACCTACGGGAGCGGTTTATGAAAAGTTAGTACAAATTCCAAAGGAGTAAAAATGACTACAAAGAATAAAGATTCTGCTTTAAATACAGCAATGAAACAATTAGAGAAAAAATTTGGTGTAGGCACTATTATGAGGATGGGCGATAAACCAAAAGCCGCAGTTGGTACCATTCCAACAGGTGCAATTAATTTAGATGCAGCCTTGGGTATTGGCGGCATTCCTAAAGGAAGAGTTACAGAAATCTATGGCCCCGAGGCTTCTGGAAAAACTACTTTAGCCTTGCATATTGTGGCTGAAGCCCAAAAACAGGGTGGGAAAGTTGCCTTTATAGATGCCGAGCATGCTTTAGACCCAATTTATGCCGAAAAAATTGGCGTAGATACCGAGGAACTTTTGCTTTCTCAACCCGATGGTGGTGAACAAGCATTAGAGATCGTGGAAACACTGGTGAGAAGCAACGCTATAAGCCTGGTGGTAGTAGATTCTGTGGCTGCATTAGTTCCCAAAGCCGAAATAGAAGGTGACATGGGAGATTCACATGTGGGTTTGCAGGCACGATTGATGTCACAAGCGCTACGAAAATTAACTGGAATCATTAGTAAATCCAACACCTCCGTAGTATTTATAAACCAAACTAGAATGAAGATCGGCGTTCCTTCCTATGTGAATCCAGAAACCACTACTGGTGGAGTAGCACTTAAATTTTATTCTTCTGTTAGGTTGGAAGTAAGACGCACCGGTTCCATCAAGCAGGTGGGAGGAGATGCAGAGATTGTTGGTAATAAAACTAGGGTAAAAATTGTAAAAAATAAATTTGCACCACCTTTTAAAAAAGTAGAATTTCCAATTTTGTTTGGAGTAGGGATTTCTGCATTAGATATCTTAATCGATTTAGCGGTAAATTACGATATTATAAAAAAGAGTGGTTCTTGGTTTTCCTATAAAGATAACAAAATTGGGCAGGGCTCCGAAAAGGTAAAAGCATTTCTTAAAGAAAACCAAGAGATTAAAGAGGATATAGAGAAACAAGTTCGTAAAAATCTGGGATTTAATAACGAAAAAAATGAAGCTGAAGATAACCAAAAAAACTAAAACAATTTTTTGGATCTATTTGGATGATGAAATTTGGGGGATATTGCCGGGCAAGATCCTCCATTTTTTTGGCTACTTTGAACCAGGTGAATACGAGATAGATGAGGTTACAGCAAAAGAATTGAAACACGAATTAGAAAAGTACGCCTGGGAAAAATTGTTAAAATTACTAGCTTACCGCGAGCGTAGCCGGCAAGAAGCGTATAACGGCTTGGCAAAATATGGGTTTAGAGATTTTTTGATACAAAAACTACTAAAAAAGGCAGAGAATTATAATTACTTGAGTGAAGAACGGTTTGCCGAACTTTTTTGTGAAAGTTTAATTAATAAAGGCAAAAGCAGGCGCGAGATTCACGCGAAAATGTATGAAAAAGGGGTGGATGAAACATTAATAGAACAGGTGTTAGCCCAAAAATATTCCAATAAGAAAAATGACGAGATAGTTACCAGAAATTTGGAGAAAGCGAGTAAGCGCTATTCCAACTTGGAACAAAAAAAGAAACGTGAAAAAATAATAAATTATATGGTTCGCAAGGGGTTCAGTTATCACGTGGTGGTAGCAGCTTTACAGGAAAAGGGGGAGTAAATGGCAAAAGTCAAGGAAATTATAAGTGCAATTCATAAAGTGGCTAATCCGCAATTAGCTATGAGCTGGGATAATGTTGGGTTACAGATCGGTGCTGCAGAACAAGAAGTTAATAAAGTACTTTTGAGCTTGGATGTTACCGAGAATGCGGTGGGAAAAGCTATAAATACCAAGGCAGAATTGATAATTGCCCACCATCCACTTATTTTCCAACCTCTAAAAAATATTACACATCCCCTCTATCTGAAAATTATTAAGCACAATATAGCTGTTTTTAGTGCACACACCAACATGGATGTGGTCCAAGGTGGTGTGAATTATGCCTTAGCGGAAAAGTTGGGATTGAAAAATTTGGAGTTTATTTCTTCGGAAACCGGCGCTGAGTTGTATCAGATAGCTGTTTTTGTGCCGCCCTCTGAGATGACTGACGTGGCTACAGCAGCTTTTGCAGCTGGAGCAGGTAAAATTGGCAATTACGAAAACTGTATCAACGATTATGATGTAAGCGGACAGTTCAAACCTCTAACAGGCAGCAATCCGACTTTTGGTGAAGTGGGGAAACTGCATAAAACCGTGGAAAGAAAATTGGAATTTTTCGTAGAATCATTTCACCTAAATGCAGTTATAGAAGCAATAAGAAAAGCACATCCCTATGAAACACCGGTTTACACAGTAAATAAACAGCAGCGGCAGAGTGATAACTTTGGCTTAGGGGTAATAGGAAATTTATCCCAGCCTATAAGTTTGCAAGCATTAGCTGGAGAAGTGAAGGAAAAACTGGGTTGCAAGTTTGTTAAACTTTGGTTGGCAGGAGAAAAGGGTAGTAAAAAAGTGAAAAAGATAGCTGTGTGTGGTGGTAGTGGCAGCTCTTTACTTGCAGCTGTGCAAAACCGTGCGCAAGTGTTTATCTCAGCCGATTTTACCTATCATTCAATGTTAGATAGTCCGCTTCCACTTATCGACGCTGGGCATTTTTATACCGAATATCCAGTTTTGGAAAAATTCGAAAATATCTTACAGCAGTTCTCACTAGAGATAGAATATCTGCTTCCCCAAGAACATGAGATAAAAAATGAAGTGGTGGTGGTTTAACCAAGGTGGATAGTTTTGTGTTAAAATAAAATAACAAAATGTTGTAAAAAAGAACATCTGTCTTGACTTTTTGAGTTTCTTACCTAATTGGCCTTTAGGGAGGGGAAATGGACACATTTAATAAGCGAGTAGGCAAAAGAATAAAAGAACTAAGAGAAAAACATAATCTTACCCAAGAAAACTTAGCCAATAAATTAGGGGTTAACAGGTCGTTAATAACCAACTTGGAAAATGGCAATCGCAAAATTACTGCTGAAGAAATGCAAAAAATCGCGCAACTTTTCAATATCTCGGTGGATGCTTTATTAAATCCTGAAACTGAAATATCGGTAATGCTGGGAAACCAGGAAAAACCGGAAGAGTCTAAATCCCCAATACGTATAAGTGTACCACAAAAAAATGTAAAAAAGTTCAAAGAAGTTTTACTTTATTTGCTTAACAGAATAGGCTCTAAACCAAATGTTGGAGAAACGGTTCTCTACAAGATCCTCTATTTTATCGACTTTGATTTTTATGAAAAATATGAAGAGCAAATAATTGGAGCTACTTACCAGAAAAATAATTACGGACCAACCCCCAAAGAATTTGCTAAAATAGTCAGTGACATGGAAGGCAAGGATTTGCGGAAAATAAAAGATGAATATTTTCAATATCCACGAACTAAATATTTGCCGCTACGTGAACCAGATCTCTCCATATTAACTGCCAGAGAATTGGAAATTATTGAACAAGTTATTGCCAGATTAGGAAACATGAATGCATCCCAGATTAGTGAATATTCACATGGTGATGTCCCCTGGCTAACAACAGATGATAAAAAGATCATAGATTATGAAAAAGTATTCTATAGAACAACACCCTATTCTGTGAGAAATGATGCAGAGTGAGCATACCAAAGAGTTCAAGAGAGATTTTAAGAAATTAAAGAAGAAATTTCGTATTCTATATACCGACTTTGATAATTTTAAAGATATACAACTCAAATTGTTTCATAATATTGGAATTGATAACAGGGGAATTGTTAAAATAAGTGGTCTAGGAATAGAATACCCATCAATTTATAAAGCACGTAAGTTTGCGTGTCGAACACTAAAAGGAACAGATTCAAAAAGTGGAATTAGAATTATTTATGCTTATTTCCCAGATCAAGATAAAATAGGATTCAGCGGAATTAATTATAAAGGCGACAAAGAAAATGAAGATCGGGAAAGAATTAAAAGATTCTTAAGATAAAAACATGACGCTACCAGCTTGGTTGCTCCAGTTTATAGAAAATTACGGTTTTATAGCCTTATTTTTTTCTTCTTTTATAGGTGCGACTATAGTGCCGGCCAGCTCTTCTGCTATTTTATTAGCTGCCCTCGCAATGGGAGCAGCTCCGCTTTCAACTTTCGTTGCTTGTTCGGTTGGGAACAGTCTGGGCTGTGCTACGAATTATTGGATAGGCTACCTAATAGGCAACCCACTTATTCCCAAATTGCAAAAAAAGAAAAGTGGGAGAAAGGCGATATATTACAGCCAAAAATATGGTCTGTGGAGTCTGCTACTTTCCTGGCTACCCTTTATTGGCGATCCTCTGACGATCGCTGCTGGTATTTTTCGACTAAATTTTCTGGTGTTTTCGCTGATAGTTTACACTCAGAGGATTATCGGCTATATGGTTATAACCTTATATTTTTTGTATAATTAACCTTTCAAACCACTGGAAGCAAAGCTGGAGATAATCTGACGTTGAGCAAACAAGAATAAGATAAGTAGCGGTAAGATACTAAAGGTAGAAGCTGCCATAAGTAGCGCTGTTTGCGAAGAAGCTTCTTGCGAGAAGTAGCTAAGTCCTACCTGCAATACTCGCAAGGCAGGTGAATCTGTCATAACTAAAGGCCACATAAAGCTGTTCCAGCTTCCTATGAAACCAAAAATAGCAGCTGTAGCTAAAACCGATTTGGATAGAGGTAAAACTATTTTCCATAAAATACCAAAACGACTGCATCCATCTATCGCAGCAGCATCGAATAATTCTTGAGGTACAGTTTTAAATTGCTGTCTAAGCAAGAAAATGGTGAAAATATTAGTAATCCATGGGAAAATAAGTGCGTAATAAGTATCTATCATTCCTAAATAGTTTAGCAAAATGTAGGAGGGAATTAAATACACAGGTTGTGGAACCATCATCATACTTATAAAGAAGTAGAAAATGAATTCGCGCCCAACAAATCGCATACGGGCAAAGGCATAAGCTGCCAAAGCACCAGTGATAACAACTCCGATAACAACTGAAAAAGAAACTATGATTGTATTCAAAAAGTACCTGGCGAAAGGAACTTTATTGAAAGCTGTTACGAAATTTTCAAAGTGCAAAGCTATTTTTGTGATATCTTTTATAGCAGATTGTGGAACTTTCATATATTCATCTACAACTTTACCTGAAGCTGTAGTTATTCCTTGATATTTCCTAATAATCTTTCCTTCTTCATCGAAAAGATGTACATAGCAGCTATCAGCTTCTTCCATAATAACTTTAGCACGATATCTTATTTTACTGTCCTCATAGACCGTTTCAGTTTCCAAAGGTAGAAAGCCGATATTGCCTTTATTGATTTCCAACTGAGATTTTACAGCTGTGGTAAGCATCCAAACAAATGGAATTACCATCACCAGTCCGCAAATTATTAACATCAGATAGGTAAAAGTTTTTTTCGGTTCCATAATTATTCCTTAATAATGCACTTTCTTTTCTAATTTTCTTTGCAGCAAGGTTAGAATGAGAATAATTGCAAAAAGTACTAACGCTATTGCACTAGCATAACTAAGATCATTGCTTTCACCAAAGCCTTTATCGAATAAGTAGTAAACTATTACTTTGGTTGTACCCAGCGGACCTCCTATCGGGGGGCCGGTCATAAGATAGATTTGTGAGAAAACCTGGAAAGTTGTGATAGTAGTCATCATAAGTACATAATAAGTGGTGGGAGAAATAAGGGGTATAGTAATCTTAAAAAATTGTTTAAATTTATTAGCACCATCTATGCGAGCTGCTTCATAATAAACTTCGGGAATGTTTTGCAGGCCAGCCAAATAGATAATGGTGTTGTAACCTAAATTTTTCCAAATAGTTACAATTATAATGCTAAAAAGGGCTAATGAGGGTCCTCCTAAAATCATATAAAGTGTATTATAGCCAATATTTACCAATTCAGAAAGTGATTGTATCCAGCTGGAAAAGTTTATACCAAAACTGCCAAGCAGTAAATCGAAAACCCCGCGGCTTTCTGCCAGCCAACCCAGGGGCTCAATTCCAATTTTCCCTAAAAAATAATTTATTAAGCCAGTTTGCTGATTGAACATAATTTTCCAAACTATGGAAATAGCAACCATAGAGGTTACAGTAGGTATAAAGTAAACTGAGCGAAAGAAACTTTTCAGTTTTTCAATACTATTAAGAAGATTAGCAAAAAATAAAGCCAGAATAAGGCCGATAGGGACAACAAATATTACCAAGTAAAAAGTATTCAACATCGATTGCCAAAATTCTGCATCATGCAAAACCTGGACATAATTTGCAATTCCTATGAATTTACCAACTCCGGTAATAGACCATTCGAAGAAACTTACAACAAACGAAAGTATGATAGGAATAAGCCGAAATAAAAATATTATGACTGCGGCCGGTAATATATATAAATAAGGCCCAAAATCCAGTTTTTTCTTTACCATGCTTAGTTTACTCCATTTAAATCTCAACCAAAAAATTATTTTACTTTTACTTATGTCAATCTAAATCTGATATTTTTAGCTAGTAAAACTATAAGTATAATCTATTATCTGTTGCATCATTTGCACAGTTTCAACTGGATATTTGCCAATAGCTGTTTCAGCAGAAAGCATTACATAATCTGCTTTATCCCACACAGCATTAGCAACATCGGAAACTTCGGCGCGGGTTGGTTTCAGGTTTTCTTTCATCGATTCCAACATCTGTGTTGCTACTATGCTAAATTTACCAAAGTTTTGACAAGCTAATAAGAGCTGTTTTTGTCTAACAGGTACTTCATAGATAGGCAATAGTACTCCCATATCGCCGCGTGCTATCATAATGCCTTCTACCAAGGGTAAAATTGCTTCAATATTATCAATACCGCTACGATTTTCTATTTTTGCCACAACTTCAGCAGAGTAATTTTTTTGTGCTAATAGTTTTTTTAGATTTTGAATATCCTGTTTATTTCTTACAAAGCTTTGGGCGATAATATCAACTTGGTGCTTTACAGCAAAACCGATGTCTGTTTTATCTTTATCTGTAATAATATTATTATTTTGCAAATTTAAGCTAGGAATATTAACCCCTTTGTTGCTATAAACAATGCCGGGTAGCACTACTTGTGCAATTAAGAATTTGCTGCAAGAATCTATAATTTTTAGATCAATGTTGCCATCGTCTATATAAATATGTGAATTAGTAGGAATTTTATCGAAATTACTGAAATCCAACGGAAGTGCCTTTTCTTGTTTTCTGAGCGTTTTTGCTGGGAAAAGCTCTATTTTTTCGTTTTTATTAAGAGTTATGGGATTGGGTAAATTTCCTATCCTAATGCGAAATCCTTCCAAATCTTGCATTATTTTGATATTGTAGTTTTCTTCCTGGTTAAGTTTTCTTATAAGCTTTAGGTAGGAAAGGTGGGTTTGATGGTTGCCATGTGAGAAATTCAGGCGAGCAATATTCATGCCAGCTGCAGCCATTTGTGACAAAATTTGGTAGGAAGCACTGGCAGGACCAATTGTGCAGATTATTTTTGTTTTTTTCATATTAAAAATGTGCAAACTATCACCATAATGTCAATTTTTTTATTTGTTTTTAACTTTACAATTTATGTCTCTTTAAATTGGATGTTCTTATTTAAGCAAAGGATGAAAAATGCTGGAGAAGCTTAAAGAGTTAAATCATAATATTAAGGCCTCGTTTTTATTTACCGCTCTGCAGTCTTTTGGTCGCGGTATCTGGATGGGGAATATTTTAAGTTTGTATGTGGTAGTTTTAGTGGAAAACTCACAAGGAATTTTAGGCTTAACTTCCAATGAAATTTTGGGAATAACCGCCGGTATTACCGGAATTGCCATGACCGCTATAGTTTTTCCTGCTGGCTATCTCACTGACAAATTACGCCGCGATAAGATGCTACGAGTAGCTGGAATCGTAGGGATTATCGCTATGTTGATATTGGCATTAGCAATTGATTTATATCTTATTATGATCGCCTTATTTTTATGGGGAGCTTTTCAGGGAATTACACGCCCCGCTTTTGAGTCTATAGTTGCCGATTCTCTTCCCACGGGAAATCGTTCTGGCGTCTATGCCAAAATTCATTTGGTGCGCCAGTTTGGAATGGCTAGTGGCCCTGTTTTGAATATCTTACTCTTCTTTTGGTTAGGAGATCAGTGGGATATGGAAATCTTGCGAACTGTAATGCTGGTTGGTGTCTCGATATCACTGCTTTCTGCCATCGTTCTATTTTTCTTTAAAGACGATCGTTCAATGGGAGACGAAAGTGAATCTATATTCGAGTTGGAACCACCTGATGAAGAAGTTAGCAAGCAAGCGAAGAAAATTCCAATTTTACTGGTTGCATCAAATGTAATAATAGGAATGGGCGCCGGCATGACTGTTAAATTTTTCCCCGTATTTTTTCGGGCCGTGTATGAGTTAAAACCTATTTCGGTACAGATGATAATGGGGGCTACTTTTATTGTTACTGGCATAGCAGGAATAGTTGCTCAGAAATTTTCGGTTAAACGTGGGCGCGGAGAGATGATATTTTCTGTTCAGATTTTGGCTACAATGTGCTTAGTAGTAATTGGTTTTTATCCCTCCTTAATTTTTCTGGTGCCGCTTTTTGTATTGCGCGGGTCACTTATGAATGCTGCCCAGCCGTTAAGTCGCTCTATTCTAATGGATGTGGTACCCAAAAAGAACCGCGGTAAGTGGAACTCATTGGAAACCATTGCCTGGGGATTGTTTTGGAACGCTTCCGCTGTGCTGGGAGGTTTTTTGATAGGTGATAATAACTTCCAGCGTTGTTTCCTAATAACTGCCGGTATCTATTTTGTGGGAACCATCCCTATCTTGCTATTAATTCCTATGGTGAAGAAGGAAACAGGATAAGATAGCAATAAATTATTTGCTTTTAGGCTTATCTGTGAAAATAGAATCCAAATAATTCAATAACACAGTTTTTGGGAGAATTGCATACATGGTTAATAATATAATTCTTACGTTAGCTGAAGTAGTTTAGCTAAAATTAAAGAGGTTTTTATGGTTCATATTTATACTGGCAATGGTAAAGGTAAAACCACCGCCGCTTTGGGGCTAATTGCGCGGAGTTTGGGCAGGGGAAAACAGGTGTGCCTAATACAGTTCATGAAAAAGAACTTCGAGTATGGCGAAATTCAGTTTTATTCCCAACAGAAAAATTTGGATATTTTCCAATTTGGAACAGATAAGCTGATCGAGCCCAATAAACCAGCCGCGATCGATTTAGAAGAAGCTGCTGCAGCTTACCGCAAGGCGAAGCAAGTGTTAAAATCACAAAAATACGATCTGGTAGTGATAGATGAAATAAATGTAGCGGTAAGCTGGGGATTGTTGGATTTGGCAAAGCAGTTAGAGTTAATGCAGCTGGCTGGTGATGCAGAGGTAGTGATGACTGGCCGTTATGCCACTGATGAGGCGATCGAAAAAGCTGACCTGGTTACAGAAATGCGCGAAATAAAACACTATTTTTCTAAAGGCGTGAAGGCCCGCAAAGGCATTGAGTTTTAAATAGAACTATGCAAAAATTAATAGCAAAAAATCTCTATCGCAGGTCGCTGCTTTCCTATCTTTTATGGCCCTTTTCGCAAATTTATGGTAGCATGCTTATGTTGCGCCGTAAAATGTATCCTAACTACAAGATATACCGCGCTTCTTGCCAAATTATAAGTGTAGGAAACATAGTTAGCGGTGGCAGTGGCAAAACTCCTACCACTATTTGGCTTGCCCAAAAAATTGCTGAAATGGGACGACAGGTAGCAGTTTCTCATCGCGGATATAAGGGAGAATATGAAAACACTGAAAAGTTGATCTCTACCTGCGAAAAAGTTTTAGCTTGTGCTCCTAAAGCAGGTGATGAAGCGTTTCTTTTGGCAAACAAATTACCAGGGATTCCGGTGGTGGTAGGCAGAAATAGAACCGCTGCTATAAAATTGCTGCTGGCAACATATCCCCAATTGGATTGCATAATTTTAGATGATTCTTTCCAACATCTGGCGGTGGCGCATGATCTGGATTTTTTGGTTTTCAACAGCATTGGCAAAGTTGGAAATGGCTTTGTACTGCCAGCAGGAATTTTACGCGAATTTCTTTCCACAGCGAAATTAGCCGACTATTTTGTGGTAAACGGTAAGGGAAAGATCCCAGCGCTGGATAAATTCTCGGTACCTCAGCTGCAAGCTGAATACAAGCTAGACAAGATAACCAATACTGTAGGCACATCAATAGCAATTTCCCCACTAAAAAATAGGAAAATAGCACTGCTTTCTGCAATTGGTTTGCCAGCTTCCTTCGAAAATACAGCAAAAGAAGCTGGTTTAGAATTTTCCTACCACCTGGCTCTACCAGACCATTTCGATTATGCCAAAAACTTAAATTCAGTGAAAAACAAATTAAAAGATTTTGATTATATTATTACCACCGAAAAAGATTATGCCAAATTACAGTTTATTCAGCATGGTCTTCCACTTTTAGTTATGGAAACTAAATTTGAAATTAAAGGTGAGCTGAAGCTGTAAGGTTTTTTTACAGTTAAAGGAACCGAGAATAATTCCTAAAACTACGCTCCATAGGGTTAGTTTGAAATCGAAAGGTCAATTATTTTCTTGGTTATTATCTACTTGGAAACAGCTTCGTCGAGTGTACCCAAAATTGCGAATTGAATTATTGCTGTTAAAATAGGATTTGTCTGAACCAATGAAATATACCATTGCCTAGTTTACTGCAAAAGAAAAGCCCCACAGTGCAAAACTGCAGGGCAGATTTATTTATTTTTCAATTATTCGCTTAGTTTCCATCGCTATCATCAATTCCTCATTGGTAGGAATTTTCAGTATTTTTACCTTAGAATTTTTTCCGGTAAGATCTAAAATTCCACTCTTGACTTGGTCGTTTGCTTGCTTATTTAGCTGCATTCCCAAATAGTCCATATCGCTGCAGACCATTTCGCGCAGAATTGGCATGTTTTCGCCAACACCTCCAGTGAATACAACAACGTCTACCCCGTTCATAGCAGCGGTATAAGAACCGATATATTTTTTTATGCGATAGACATAAACTTCCAAAGCTCTAGTGGCGGTAGGATCCTTTTCCTGCAGAACCTTATCCTCAATTTCGCGCATATCTTTGCTTAGCGCGGAAAGTCCTAAAATACCACTTTTTTTATTCAAAATTGTGTTAACCTCGTCCACATCCATACCCAGAACTTTTTGCATGTGAATAGGAATAGCGGGATCCAGATCGCCGCAGCGAGTTCCCATTACCAAACCTTCCAAGGGAGTAAGCCCCATCGAGGTATCTACCGATTTCCCAGCTTTTACTGCGGCTATGGAAGCCCCGTTGCCAATATGACAGGTGATAATCTTAAGTTCAGAAGGGTCTTTTTGCAGATATTCAGCTGCTTTTTGGCTAACAAATTTATGAGAGGTGCCGTGGAAACCGTAACGTCTTATTTTGTGTTTGTTATAAAGTTCTATAGGAAGTGCGTACAGATAGGCTTTAGCTGGCATAGTTTGATGAAAAGCTGTATCGAAAACTCCGCACTGATCTACATCTGGTAAAATCTTTTGCATAGCTTTAACACCTTTGATATTAGCAGGGTTGTGCAAAGGCGCCAGGCTAATGCACTCTTCCATCACTCGCAGCACATCATCATCGATTTTCACTGAACCAGAATAATGCTCACCAGCGTGTACCAAACGATGTCCAACGGCTTGGATTTCGTTGATATTGGCAATAACACCATTTTTCTTATTTGTGATGTGTTCAATTATCTTCTCAATAGCTTCTTCATGGTTTTGCAGGTTAGTTTCTGCTTTCTTTTTAGTAAATTTTTTACTTTTGTAGGTGAAAAGCGAGAAACTTTCTCCGATCTTTTCAGCAACACCTTCCGCTAAAACAACTTCAGTCTCCACATTAATAAGCTGATATTTAACAGAAGAGCTACCGCAATTGATAACCAGTATTTTCATTTTAACTCCATGTATTTTTTAATTTTAAAGTTATTATTTTTCCTATTTATAAAACTAAGGAAAATTATTTAATATAATCTGGGAAGATAATGCCAATCTCTCTTTGGGCACTTTCTATAGAATCGGAAGCGTGTACAGCATTTCGGGTAATAGAATCTGCATATAAAAATCTAATAGTTCCAACTCTAGCCTGGCGAAAATCGGTGTTACCTATAAGTTCGCGTAATACAGGAACAGCATTAGTGCGGTGCAGCACTGCTGCTACAGTTTTGCCTGAAGTCATAAAATCGATGAGCTTATGATAGAAAGATTTCTCCTTGTGTTCAGCATAAAATTTCTCTGCTATGGCCATATCCATCTGGAACATCCTCAACATTTCGATGCTAAACCCATTTTTTTCCACGATCTGCAATATCTCCCCGATTTTACGGCGGGAAGTAACATTGGGTTTTATAAGAAACAGAGTATCATATTCCATAATCAGGCGTTTTTCTCCTTGAAATCCAAGGCAGCTACTTTAATAGAAACATCACGATTGAGCATGTCGCTCATTTTGAGTTTATGATCTAATATTTCGCGCCAAACATCGTAAATAGCGGTTGCTTCCACTTCATTTCCCAGATAGCTTTTCAGCATATCTTTGTAAAAATCTTCGCGGTCGCGTTCTACCCTGATGATGACATATTTAAATTCTGCATCAGTTATGTCATAGTCGCGATAGCGCACATCGATAACAGCATAGCCTTGTTTCAAAAGATTCTCGAAATTGATCTGGAAATCATTATTTACTGCCATTGTTTACTCCTTTTTTATCATTAAGATCCCTTACGCAACGTACTGAAAACCCAAAGTGCTTACCGCCGTAATTGCGGCCCACTTGTGTATTATTGTAATTGAGCATGCGTAACCAGGCGTTGTCTGGACTGTACTCTATAGCCGACCAGAAGTTGCCGTAGTTGCCAAGAGTGTCGAAACTACCACTGCCGATGCTACGATACCCTCCAGGAAGGAAATCAAAGCCGCTGCTGCCAAATTCTGGGTCATTTTCCAAACCTCCATCACTCCATAGGGCAGCATTGCCTGCCAGTTGACTACCCTGGTTTGTTCCTCTATAATCTATATCATCTGCTTCACTCTGGCTCATACCAAGGTACATCTCTAACTGTTTTATCTCGTCATCTGTAGGTACATGCCAGCCTTCCGGGGCTAATCCTCTCTCATCACCTACCGCATACCAATTGTAAAGGTAGCCATAGGTATCTACATTGCTTTCATTGTTGGCATAAACACAATAA
>JASUTE010000007.1 GCA_030445745.1 Candidatus Cloacimonadota bacterium | reverse complement strand
CCCTCTGCTCTGCTACGCTTGCCTTATGGAATGCAGCTATGCTGGCGGCTTTGCCGATTCCACTAGGGCAGAGCTTCTCCCCTTAAAATGGGAGCAAAAAATGCTGTGATTCTGAGGCAGACCCCGAACTCGTACGACGAAGAATCTAAACTTTCACATTCCGATGTCCTGACGGACAATCGGAAGTTTAGGTTTCATAAATCCTGCGCAATCTCGAAATCTTGACCAACCTCGTCTGCGGAAAACTTGGCAGGTTTTAGGATCTTTTCTGGTGCTTCTAACCTTTTCTTTCTGTCACACATTGATTTTTTTGTGCGGAAGCTATTGTTATGCTTGACATTAAAACAAGCCATAAAATATTTTGTTCAGTCTCGATCATCTAATAAGACTAAAATTTAAGGAGAAAGCATGAAAACAGTGACACCCAAGCAGGATCAGATAGAAAGAAACTGGTATATTGTTGATGTGTCAGGCAAAGTTTTGGGAAGAGCAGCCACGCAAATAGCTGCCCTTTTACGAGGGAAACATAAGCCCTACTTCACACCACACTTAGATACAGGAGATTTTGTGGTTGTGATAAATGCTGAAAAAGTGGTGATAACCGGCAACAAAGCCGTATCCAAACTCTACAGCCGATTCAGTGGCTACCCAGACGGCCTCACTCAATTATCATTCCAAAGAATGATGGACAAAAATCCGGAAGATGTTATCTACAAAGCTGTTAAGGGAATGCTTCCTAAAAACGCGTTAGGTAGAAAAATAATTAAAAAATTGAAAGTTTACGCTGGCGAAGAGCATCCACATAGTGCTCAGAAACCACAAGCGTATGCAATCTAGGAGGAAATTGAATGCAATATTTTGATGCATTAGGCAGAAGAAAAAAATCTGTTGCTCGCGTACGTTTAACTCCTGGAACCGGAAAAAGAATAGCCAATGGTAATACAATTAAAAATTACCTACACCGCGAAAGTTTGGAAATGCTGGTAGAACAGCCCTTGAAAGCTGTAGGCCTTTCCGATAAAGTGGACATAAAGGTAAATGTATATGGCGGTGGTCTTTCTGGCCAAGCTGGTGCTATTCGCCATGGTATTGCCCGCGCTCTTTTGGAATACGATGAAGAGTTGCGCCCAGAATTGAAAACTAGAGGCTTTCTTACCCGCGATCCCAGAATGGTTGAACGAAAAAAACCGGGACGTCCCAAAGCAAGAAAGAGATTCCAGTTCTCGAAACGTTAATTTTGCAAAAACCTATTTGGAAAATGGCAAAGCGGTGTTGAACCTATGTTCAATTCAATTGCTGAATTTCCTAATAGAACTTAAACCGTAAAAAAAGGAGAAATTTAATGTCTGTTGTTACTATGAAACAACTATTGGAAAGCGGTGTTCATTTTGGACACCAGACCCACAAATGGAATCCTAAGATGGATAAATACATATTCATCAAAAGAAATGGAATCCATATTCTAGATCTGAAACAAACTTTAGATGCCGTAAACGAATCTTATATGTTCCTAAAAGATCTTGCTAGCAAAGGTGGAAAGGTGCTTTTCGTGGGCACCAAAAAACAAGCCAAAGAAGCTATAGAAAAAGCTGCTGAAAAATGCGGTGCTTTCTATGTAAGCAACCGCTGGGCTGGTGGTACGTTAACTAATATGAAAACCATCCGTAACAGTATTGCCAAGCTAGACTACTATGAACAAATTGTGGAAGATGGCACTATCAACAGTTTCACCAAGTTGGAAGCCACCCGCATGAAAAAAAACTATGACAAGATTTTGAACAACTTAGGTGGTATTCGCGGAATGGAAACTTTGCCAGATGCTATTTTCATAGTAGATATCTTAAAAGAGAAAATAGCTGTACACGAAGCTCGTAAATTAGGTATTCCAATCATTGCTATGGTAGACACCAACTGCGATCCCGATTTGGTTGATTATGTTATTCCTTCCAACGATGATGCTATTCGCGCTATTCACCTTATTTCTGGTATTATGGCTGATGCTGTTTTGGAAGGCAAACAAGCAGCCTCCGAAGGTAGTGAAGATTTAGGAGAACTCACACCTGAAACCGAACAGGAAGAACAAGCAGATGAACCAGAAGATAATAACGAAGAAGAAAAACAAAGAGAAGAAACAGAAAAACCAAAAAAGAAAAGTGCGGCAAAACCTAAAAAAGCAGAACCTAAACAAGAAGCTTCTTCAAAAAAAGTAGATGAAAAAGAATCTGAAATTACTGAAGAATCTCAAGAAGAAGATACAAAAGAACCCCAAAAAGAAGATAAACCTGAATAATTGATTTTTTAGGGAGAGACAGGACAGTTTCTTCCTACTTTGCAAAAATTGTAGGAGTAAAATATGAAAATTTCTGCAAAAACAGTAATGGAATTACGTTCCAAAACCAATGCCGGCATGATGGATTGCAAAAAAGCATTGAAAGAAACAAATGGAGATATGGAAGCTGCTATTGAATACCTGCGTGAAAAGGGAATCGCTAAAGCAGCCAAAAAAGCAGATAGAGTAGCAGCCGAAGGCCTTATCTTCGCCGTTGTTAGCGATGACCATAAAAAAGGTGCTATGTTGGAATTCAACTCTGAAACCGATTTTGTAGCCAAAAACGAAAACTTTATTAGTTTCGGCGAAAAAATGACTGAGTTAGTCCTGAAAAAAGACGTAGCCGATATCGATGCCTTGTTAAAGGAAGAAATAGACGGTCTGAAGGTGAAAGATGCACTTACCAATATGATCGCTAAAATTGGCGAAAACCTGCATCCCCGCCGTCTTGCCAAGATAGTTACAGAGGGTTTTGTAACCTCCTATATTCACATGGGTGGTAAAATAGGTGTTTTGGTGGAAATCGATGGCGACTTTTCTTCTGAAAATAAAGAAAAAGCTCACGATGTAGCTATGCACATTGCTGCAATGTCTCCCGATTACCTAGATAAAACCGATGTCCCCGAAGATGTGAAAGCGAAGGAAAGCGAAATTATGCGTAAGCAGCTTCTGGAACAGGGTAAACCTGAAAAAATAATCGATAAGATTATTATGGGTAAGATGAATAAATTTTACGAAGAAAACTGTTTGCTTCAACAAAAATTTGTGAAAGACGATAAAATAAGTGTAAGCCAATATCTGGCTCCACTTTCTGTGAAATCTTACGTTCGCTTTAAAATTGGCGAAGGTGTAGAAAAAGATGAAACAGATTTCGCTACTGAAGTTGCTGAACAAATAAAGGGATAAATTATGGAAAGACAGTATAAACCGGAACGCATCAACCGGATCATCTTTAAAATTAGCGGTGAGATATTGGCTGGAAAGTCTAAATTTGGCATCAATATGGATAAGGTAGATTACCTAATTGAAGAGATCCTTTCAGTAAAGAAACTTGGTTTCAGTATTGGTGTAGTTTTAGGAGGGGGTAATATTTTCCGCGGAGCTTCCGAAATAGGTGATAAATTACAAAGATTTACTGCCGATAACATTGGAATGCTGGCTACTGTGCAAAATGCTCTGATCTTAGATGACCAACTTAAACAGAAGAATTACCGCGCCGAAGTTTTCTCTGCTATTCAACTAGATAAAGTAGCCAAGTTCTACACACCTAGCCGCGCCGAAACTTCGTTGAATGAAGGTAAAATATGTTTCTTCTGCGCTGGCACAGGAAATCCCTTCTTCACTACCGACACTGCTGCTGTATTACGTGCGATCGAATTGAAGGCCGATATAGTTTTCAAAGGTACTAAAGTTGACGGTGTTTATACTGCTGATCCACAAAAAGATAAAACTGCTAAGCTGCTGAAAAATATCACCTATGCTGAAACAATTAATAAACAGCTGAAAGTAATGGATATGACAGCTTTTTCTTTAGCCCGCGAACATAATATGCCGATCAAGGTTTTCAATGTTTTAAAGCAGGGTAATTTCGAAAAAGCTTTGTTGAATGATGAAGTTGGAACATTTGTCCATGAGTAATTAAACAAGGGAATAAATTATGGATAAGCTTTTAAAAGACACTGAAACCCAAATGGAAAACGCATTTAAAGCAATGCTGCAAAGATTTTCGAAAACACGCACAGGAAGAGCCAACAGCTCTGCTCTGGATGACGTTAAAATCGATTATTATGGTCAGCCTACTCCCATTAAACAACTCGGCAACATCTCTATTCCAGAACCAAGGCTCATCGTAATTCAACCTTGGGATAAATCTACTCTGCCTCTTATCGAAAAAGCTATCTTAGCTTCCAATATTGGTGTTACTCCAGATAACGATGGTAACGTAATTCGCCTTCCTTTCCAACCTCTAACCGAAGAAACCCGAAAAGAGATTGTGAAAGAAATAAAAAAAATGGAGGAAGAAGCTAAAATAGAAATTCGCAATATTCGGCGCAGCAGCAATGACGTAGCCAAAAAAATGGAAAAGAACAGCGAAATAAGCGAAGATGATAAAACAGCACTTCTGGAAGATATCCAGGAACTTACCGATAAATGGGTAGATAAAATAACTGAGGCAGCTAAAGCTAAGGAAGAAGAAATAATGGAAGTTTAATCAACTTCCTCATCAAGGAGCCTGCATGAAATATATTATAACTTCGGAATGTGTTAGTTGCGGTATCTGTGCTGATGTTTGTCCAGTTTCTGCTATTGTAGAAGGAGAAGGGCAATATGAGATCACCAATGCCTGCATCACCTGCGGGGATTGTGCAGAAGCATGCCCCATAGAAGCGATAAAGATTAACAACGGAAAATAGAACTTAAAAAGTTCAGGTTTCGGCCTGAACTTTTTTGATTATCAATTCCGCTAATTTACTCCAAGACGACTCTTTGCTCTTTGCAATACAATTTGCGCTTATTTTTTCTAAATCCAATTCCAAATAGGAAGCTAACGCTGTAGATATTGCCTGAGCAGTTGTTTCCTTGGCAACCAAACCAGTTTTACCATCTTCTATCAGCTCCGGTAAACCACCCTGGGGAGTAGAAACTGCTCCCAATCCCATATCATAGGCTATATGCAAAACCCCGCTCTGAGTTGCCTGCTTGTAGGGCAATGCTAAAACATCAGCAGCTTTGAAATATAGTTCCACTTCAACATCACTTACAAATCTATTTATAAAAGTTGTGTCGGCTGCCACGTCAAAGTCACGGAGCATATCAAAATAAACTTGGTCATCACCATATACTTCGCCTACAATAAGCAAATGCAAGTTTGGAAGCTGTTTTTTTAGCTTAGAAAAGGCTGCGATTAGTAAATCTAAGCCCTTGTATGGTTTTATATAACCAAAAAACAGGATAACTCGCTTGTCTGTTAATTCCAGCTTCTGTTTAGCGGTTTGTTTGGTATATTTTTGTTGATTATAACAATCGTAAGGCGGATGAAAAGCCTCTACAATTTGTTTTTGGGGAAAGATGCACTTAGCATCTTGCCAAACCGCAGCAGACATGGTAAAAAGCAAATCGCAATTTCCCAATGCATAGCGAGTAAACTTCTCGGCAAATAGCCATTTTTCGTGAAATTCTATATTATCGATCAGGCAAACTGTTTTGCATTTTAGTCTGCGCACGATGTAACCAAAAGCTGGAGCAAAAAATGGTATCCAATATTTAAAGATAAGCAGGTCAGGCTGCCACTTTTTTATTTTTTTTACAGCAGAAGGCCAAGTGATAGGATTATAGGGAGTAAGAACCGGTTCAATTTCGATATTTGGCGTTTTACCAGTTCTATCTTGCTGCTCTTTACCAGGAAATATCAGCTTAGGATATTGTTTATGAAAGGTAAATATTTTAACTTGATGCTCTTTGTCAAACTGCTTAGCCAGTAATTCGATAAATTGAGCAATGCCGCCGCGAAACGGATAGGCCGGCCCTAAAAAAGCTATTTTCATAATAACTCTTCAATAGCTTGTAAAACAGTTTGAGGTGAAATGGTTTTCAGGCATGGTTCAGGACAACTATTCCTATAGCAACCCAAACAGGGTTTATCTGGCTCTAAGATCTTTCCCAATCCATACATTTCAAATTCATTTTTATTAAAAATATTGTTCAAAACTACCAATCTCTTTTCTAAAGCGATGGCAATGTGCATAGTCATAGTTACAGATGTAACCACCAAACTGCATCTATTCACCAGATGAATAAAATTTGCCAGTGAAAATGCACCCAGATAGACTGCTGGGCTGGCTGCTGCTATCCTGCGATTAAGTTCATCTTCCTGCTTACCGCCCAGAAGTAGTGGTAAAAAACCCTCTGCTGCTAATGAATCTGCCAGTTTTTGCCAATTTTCCTCTCCCCACAACCGGGTTTGCCAGCGTGTACCGCAGCCAGTGTTCAAACCAATTATCTTTTTAGTTTGAGAGAGTTCAAAAACAGGTTCATAAGTGGGAAGCTCTAAAATATATTTTTCTTGGTTAAATTTCCAATCGCAAATCTCGAAAATCTCCTGCGGATACGATTTTGTATTTTCCCTATTCACATCATCGAAAAGTCCGGTAAGCCATTTATACTTGGCATTTTCATCTGCTGGCACACATTTACCGGTGTTGTTTGGTAAATAGCCTATTTTCTGTTCAGCCTGCACAGATTCTGCCAACCCTAAAGCGGGTTTATCTTTATCTAAATTCAACAGCAGGTCAAACTCACGATTCTGCAACCAAATAACGTTTTGCAAATTCCATGCTAAAATGTTCTGCACATACCTTTTAGGAACAAACTCCGGATAATCGGTGAGCCAAGTAATTTCGGCTTTGGGGAATTCTTTGCTTATTTTGTGCAGTATTGGCGTTGTTCTTATCACATCTCCAGCAGCGCCAAGTTTTATTATTAAGATAGAATGATCAATTTTTTCATAATAGGCGCACTCTGAACAGTGTACACCGTACTCTTTATGTGGCTGGCAGGGAATATCGCCTTTAAAATGGCGACAAGCGGTTTTAACCTTCATTAATTATCACCTTTTTCATAAAATCATCCAGCTCGATATCTGGTGCCATTTCGCCTATGCCATTTAATATTTCTAAAATTTGAGGAAAGGCAATGGTGAAATGAAATTCTTTCTCTTGTCCATCTTCTTCGTAGATCAAAGTAGCATAACGGTTTTTACTGGGATGAACTTGTAATTTTTTTATCTTATCCCAATCGATTTTTACAGCTTTCTTACCCAAAAAACCAAATATTAATTTGTCTTTAGTGAATTTTACAGAATTAAGGCTTATCAGATTTTTCATAACTGAATTTAGCGCTAAAAATAAGATAATAAAAGGTACTATTTTGTAAAATGTAGAAGAATCTGCTGTTATCTTATAGAATATGACCCATATAGCATATACAATGGCAAAAATTCCAAATAAAAATGTAAACCAGCGTACAAAAGGATTCATTTTAAACTTTTTGGGTAATTGCTTAATAAATAATCTATCACTCATCTTGCTTACTCCTTTTCATTTTGTTAAGCTCAGCTAAAACCAGCGGTGGCGCTGAAAAATTTTGCAAAGCATCATCTTTCATAAAGCCATGGAAATCGCTGCCACCAGTGCGAATAAGGCCGTGTTGCAGAGCTAAGTTGTTGTAACGTTCCTTTTCCTGTTCTGTACATTTATAATAAAACACCTCCAAACCGTCAATTCCCATCTCAATAATTTCTTTTACCATCTTATCATCTTTTAATAGATGCGGGTGTGCCAAAACTGCTACGCCGCCGGCTTCTTGGATCTTTTTTATCACCTTTTCGGTTGTAAAGGTTAATTTGGGTACAAACGCTTTGCCCTCCTCTCCCAAATATTTATCGAATATAATTTGCGGATGTTTAAAATACCCTTTTTCCATTAGCACCCTGGCAATATGCGGTCTCCCAATAAGATTACTGTCACCAGCTACCTTTTTTATCTCTTTCAAATTAACGTTAAAACCCGAATTAGCCAATTTTTTTATAATTTTCTTAGCACGTACAAACCTGCCTTTGTATATCTTATGCAACAACTTGCGAAACGTTTTATTTTCCAAATCGAAATTGTAAGCTAAGATATGCACATCGCGGGTTTTGTATTCACTGCTTATTTCCACACCTGGTATCAGCTCTATTCCCATTGCTTGAGCAATAGGAAAAGCTGTATCATAAGCTTCAATTGTATCATGATCTGTTATAGAGATGGGTGTATAGCTATTATTTCCTGCCATTTCCAAAACTTCTTTAACACTAAAAACTCCGTCGGAACAATTCGTATGAATATGAAGATCGATCTTTCCCATCATTATATTCCTTTTATTTTTTTATACCAGAAATATTCTTTTCTTAGTATTGTAAAGCAAAGTTGTTTAAGAATCGAAATTAAGTTGGCAAAAAAATAGGCAAACTTATTTTTATTTACAAGTTCAATGTAAAAATTATCTTAGTAACTATAAAAAATCTGGAGTAATAATGGCAAAGAAAAATACAATAGTATGCAGAAGTTGTGGTAAAAAAGTGGGCAAAAATGCCAAACGTTGTCCCCATTGTGGTACGTTGTTAAAAATGCCGCTTTTGGGAAATATTATCTTGTTAGCACTGTTAGTTTTCGTTATTTTATTCATTGTATTGGCGATAATCCAGTCCGGTTAGGAGGCGAGGTGAAGAAAAATTTATTTGCAGGTATTTTTGTTATTCTCATCGGAATAGTTTTGCTGCTTTCAGAGATTTTCAATTATCAAAGTCAAAATTACTTTCTGCTAATTTTAGGAGTTGTTTTTGTGGCAGCCTATTTTTATCGAAATCGCTATGGCTACCTTATCCCAGGCTGCATACTTTTAGGTATTTCTGTGGGTGAGATGTTTAATTTTCCAACTATTGGCTTAGGCTTAGGATTTTCTGCAATTTACATTATCCACAAATTATATAGGAAAACTTCTCACTGGTGGCCCCTTGTTCCAGGTGTGGTGCTAATTGGAATTGGGCTGCAGGAACACGAATATTTCGGAAAAATTTCCTTTACCGCCTTTTTGGGAATTATATTGATAATTTTGGGAATCGTAGTGTTGTTCAGAAAGAAAACAGATGAAAACAACCCTTCAGATTATTGATTCCTGTCCTAAATTTCCCTACCGTATCTCATCTGAGCAGGCAGATTTATTAAAGCGGGATTTTGTATTAGATGTAGAGCAGATTCAAAGACAGAATAACCCCAAAACCCTGCTCTACAAATATTTCTACCAGTATAATAGCGAAAATTATATGCTTTTAGAAGAATTTTTATTTCGTGACAACGAAACCCTTCTGGATATAAAGCGTGCTATCGGTCGAAATTATTATCTTTATAAATTGGAATAAGAAAACTATGATAAAATCGTTGACAGCAAAACCTTAGCTTAAAATATCGTCATTCGATAAAAATATGTTGTAAAAAATTAGGAGATATATCATGAAAAAAGGAATTCATCCCAAGTATGAAAAAGTAACTGTAAAATGCGCTTGTGGAAACACATTCGAGACACGTTCCACTGCAGAAGAGCTTAATGTGCAAATCTGCTCTGAATGTCACCCCTTCTACACAGGTAAACAACGATCTTTAGAAAAAGCTGGTCGTGTAGAAAAATTTAAACAAAAATATAGCAAAAATAATAAGAAATAGTTTTTTTATTTGCGCACCACAACTGAACATTTTCAGGCTTGTGGTGCGCTTTTTTTAGGAGTAACCATATGTCCGAAAAAAACATCCAAGTGGGTGGCCAAGCCGTTATAGAAGGCGTAATGATGCGTGGTCCACTGTATTTGGCAACCGCCATTCGCCGTAAAGATAAATCGATAGAAGTAAAAAAAGAAAAATTCATCAGTATTACCCAAAAAAATAAATTTTTAGGACTTCCCATTATTCGCGGTTTTGTCTCGCTTATAGAGATGCTGATAATAGGAATGAAATCACTAAATTTTTCTGCTAAACGAGCTGAAATAGATTGGGAAGCAGAAAAAGAGACGCAAAGTAAGGAAAAATCGAAATTTCGCCAACAAGTTGAAGATATTGTGGGCTACATTTTTGCCTTTGCTCTAGCTTTTCTACTTTTTGTTTATTTACCATACCAAATAGCTTCCTGGTTGAACTTGAGTAAGGAAAATCTCTATTTCAACCTTTTTGCTGGTGCTGTTCGTATTATCTTTTTTGTGCTCTATGTTTGGATTATTAGTTTTATGAAAGATGTAAAACGACTTTTCCAATACCACGGCGCTGAACATAAATCCGTATTTGCTTACGAGAATAAAGCAGAGCTGATACCACCACAGATAGATAATTTTTCCACCCTGCATCCGCGCTGTGGCACAAGTTTTATTTTCTTTGTTTTATTGGTTTCTATTATCATATTTTCACTTGTGGACACCTTGGTGGCTTATTTATGGCACACTCCTAGCCTGCCAATGCGTATTGCCTATCATCTTATTTTTCTAACCCCGCTTGTTGCCGGAATTTCTTATGAAATCCTAAAATTATCTGGTAAAAATATTAATCATCCCCTGGTAAAATTAATGACAGCGCCCGGTCTGGCGTTGCAAAAAATCACTACACAACCTCCAGACCATGAACAAATAGAAACAGCTGTAATAGCTATGAAATGTGCTTTGGAAATGGATATTCCAGCAAATGTTAAAATAATTGAGGAAAATTAAATATGGAATCTATTCCTGAAGAAAAGATAATCGAACTGAAAAACGAATACGAAGATCTGAAAAAAGAGATCTATGACCCTGCCAAAATGAGTAACAGAAAGTACTATGGCAAAATTTCCCGTCGTTTTAAAGAATTGGAAAAGATCCTGCGCAGCTATGATTCTGTAAAAGATTTGGAAAAAGATATAAACGGTGATAAGGAAATCATTGCCACCAGCAACAAGGAAGAGTTACGTCAGTTGGCAGAGATGGAGATGGAAGAACTGCAACAGCAATACGATAAGCAGTTGGAAATTTTAAAAGAGCAGTTGCTACCTAAAGACCCCAATGATGAAAAAGACGCTATCGTGGAAATACGCGCTGGTACTGGCGGCGATGAAGCTGCACTATTTGCAGCTGATCTTTATAGAATGTATTCCTACTTTGCTGAAAAGAATAACTGGAAGCATAAAGTTATTTCTGCAAACCCTACTGGCCAGGGCGGTTACAAAGAGATTATTTTTTCACTTAGCGGCAAAAATGTTTACGGCACTATGCGCTATGAAAGCGGTGTGCACCGAGTGCAGCGTGTACCCGAAACTGAATCGCAAGGTCGGGTACATACTTCTGCCGTAAGTGTGGCTGTGTTGCCCGAAGCTGAAGATATTGATGTGGAAATAAATCCCAATGACCTGAAAATAGATGTTTATCGCTCTTCTGGCCATGGTGGGCAAAGTGTAAATACTACCGATTCAGCTGTACGTATTACTCACCTTCCCAGTGGTATGGTGGTTACTTGCCAAGATGAAAAATCGCAGCTGAAGAACAAAACAAAAGCGCTGAAAGTTTTACGCTCCCGCCTTCTAGCCCAGGAAATTTCCAAACAAGAAGCTGAAATTGCTCAAAAACGTAAATCACAAGTTGGAACCGGTGATCGCAGTGCCAAAATTCGCACTTACAACTTTCCCCAATCTCGAGTTACCGATCATAGAATAAATTTGACATCTTATAAATTAGATAACATTCTGGCAGGCGATTTGGATGAATTTATTGAAAATCTGAAATTAGCTCATAAAAACGAAATAATGAATAATTAAAAAATGTGGTTAATCGCCTTTATTATTATCTTAGTTTTTTTTGTTCTGGCTGCCTTTTTTTCCGGCATGGAAACTGGCCTCATCTCTTTGGGCCAACTAAAGCTTTCTGGACCACTTGGAAAAGAAAATTCCAGCAAAACCATCTCTAAATTCGATAAACAGGCCAATAAATTTTTCGCTACCACACTTATTGGGGCCAACTTTTCTCTCATCATTATAACCTCTCTCGGTATCCTCCTACTTTTCTATTCTCGCAAACAAATTAACCTTAGCAATGAACTTTTTATCCTAATTCTCACTGGATTTGTTCTAATATTCACCGAAATCATTCCCAAAGCTCTGTTTCGCGATAATGCTAAAAAAATGGTAAAAAATTCATACCCTCTTATAAATTTCTTTGCCATAATTTTTAAACCTTTTCTGGGAATAGTAAACGTATTAGATTCAAGTATTTCTAAGCTTTTTAAACTACCAGAAGATGGAAATTTGCAAAACATCACTAAGGAAGACCTTTCCTATATGCTTTCCCAAACCGAAAACGATGGACAGCTTTTAGAAAATCAGCGCGAAATGTTGGAAGAAGTTTTAGAATTTAAAGATTTGAAAGCGGAAAATGTGATGATCCACCGCACCGAAATAGTAGCATTACCTCAGGATATGCCTGTGCAGGACATATTAGCACTCGCCAAAAAAGAGGGCTTCACCCGCTTCCCAGTTTATAACGAAGACCTGGATAACATTATTGGAATTTTGATAATCTACGATATAATGAAACGCAATCGTCATGATGGCCTTACCGCTTTCGATTTTGTCCGCGAAGCCTATTTCGCCCCCGAAAGCATCGATGTAACTACCCTGCTTACCGAAATGCAAACTTACAAAAAAAGTATGGTGATCATTGTAGATTCTTTTGGTGGAACTTCGGGTATTGTTACCATAGAAGATATTTTGGAAGAAATTGTCGGCGAAATAGAGGATGAATACGACAACACAGCTCAGGAAGTAGAAAAATTAGATGAAAACAATTACAAAGTTCAGGGTTATGTGGAAATAGATTTTCTGAACGATGAATATGACCTGAATATCCCCGAAGGTGATTATGAAACTATTGCTGGACTGGTTATAGACAGACTTGCCCGTATTCCTAAACAAGGTACTACTATACAAGCAGGAGCTTGGAAAATAAAAGTTCTGCAGGTAACCGATAAAAAAATTGTTACTGTAGCTTTGGAAAAAAATCCAGCTAGTTATAATTATGAACAGAATAATTAAAACCAATCTGCTGAACCCACTCTCCCCTCAAAGAACTGATTTTCAGAAAGCAGTTTATATCCACCTTGATGGCAATAAGATCAGCGAAATATCTTCCCAACCACCAGCTACAAATTATGAGGATAAAACCGACACCATTTGTCTTCCCGGGCTTATCGATACACATGTGCATCTTTCCCAGAATAATGCCAAAGGCAAACACAGCAGTGGCTTGCTGGAATGGCTAAACACCTACATTTTTAAGGAAGAAAAACGCTCGCAACAGGAAAAATATGCCCGCCAGATCTCAGAACAATTCTTTCAGGAAACATTTGCCTATGGCACCACTACTACTGTTATCTACACCGCACCCTATTTTCAGGCTTGCAACATAGCTTTTGAAACTGCTAAACAACTGGGAGCTCGCACTATGATAGGTAAAACCATGATGGATCGCAACAGCCCCGATTATCTGCAGGAAGATACTCAAAAGAGCCTACGCGATAGCTTCCAACTTTGCGAAAAATGGCATCAAAGCACAGATCTGTTGGACTATATCTTCTCACCTCGTTTTGCACCTGTGTGCTCACCCAAACTTATGCAAGAAGTAGGAAACTACGCCCAGAAGAACAATATCTTCATTCAAACTCATCTTTCCGAAAATACAGGTGAGATCAAATGGGTAAAAGAGCTTTTCCCTGAAGCTGCTTCCTACACCGATGTTTACGCTCAGCATAATCTGCTTTATGAAAATACGATTTTAGGACATGTGATCCATATTTCGGAAGCTGAGCTGGATATTATAAAAAAATACAACAGTAAGATCGCCCATTGTCCCGATTCCAATTTTTTCCTGAAAAGCGGCACCTTCCCCTACCAAAGAATTTTGGAAAAGGATATCAAATTTGCTTTAGCTACCGATGTTGGTGCTGGCAGCAGTCTTTCCATGCTGAATGTGATGAAAATGAGCAACTATCGCCAGGAAAACTATATCGTTTCACCTGCAGAAGCACTTTATTATGCTACCCTAGGTGCTGCCGATATCATTGGTAAAAAAGATATAATCGGTTCGGTAGAAGTAGGAAAACAAGCAGACCTAACCTTCTTTTCCACCAATAATTTGCAAAATAAACAGGAAATTCTATCGGAATTGCTCTATCTTTCCAGCGATAAATTAGCTACGGAAACTATTATTGCCGGTAAAACTGTGCATAAAAAAAGCCCCGCTAAATAACGAGGCTAACTTTTTATTAACATTTCGACCAACCACAGTTGAGGCACTTCAAACACCCTTCCGAATGCTCGATAGGACTACCACAATCGGGACAAATCCCGCTTAATTTACCACTGCTTGGCCGCTTTTTCTTAACTTTATCTTTATTCCCATTTAGCTTTTCTATATCGCTCAGAGCATCTTTTTCTATCTGTAAAAAATTATCCAGTGAACGCGCAATTCCATCTGCACAGGAAGTTATCATCTCACCTTTATGCCACATTGGCGACGGACAACGAATACCGCGCAACTGCCTGCTGATAGAATCTATACTTACATTGGAGCGCAGACACAGTGAAATAAGCCTGCCCACTGCTTCCAACTGAGCTGAAGCACATCCACCTACTTTACCCATCTGGGTGAAAACTTCACAAGCACCACGCTTATCAGAATTCACTGTTACATAAAGATGGCCGCAGCCGGTTTCAATTTTTTGGGTAATGCCGCTAGTAATCTCTGGTCGCTGGCGCGGATTTACTCTTGCTTCCTGTTTTTCTTCTTTTTTGCGCTCTTTACCCACGTTCAGAACCTGGTTATCACGACTGCCATCACGATATACCGTAACCCCTTTGCAACCGGATTCATAAGCCAGCTCGTAAGACATCCGAATATCTTCTTTGGTAGCTTGGCGCGGGAAATTTATAGTTTTGGAAACAGCATTATCTACATATTTTTGGAAAGCTGCCTGCATCCGAATATGCCACTCTGGCGAGATATCGTGCGATGTAACAAAAGTTTTTTTAATCTTAGCAGGAATTTGCTCTACTTCCTGCAAACTACCGCTATCAGAAACTTTTTTCATTAGCTCTTCCGAATAAATACCTTCTGCTCGTAATCTATCTTCAAAAAGGGGGTTCACATAAAGCAAATCATCGTCGTCCATCACGTGTTTTACAAACACCAGCGAAAATTGGGGTTCAATGCCGCTGGAAGTATTAGCTATCATGCTTATAGTGCCAGTGGGAGCAATGGTGGTTGTGGTGGCATTACGAATGCCGGTTTTCTTGATCTCTGCGATCAATTTTTCCCAGTCCAATTCACCTTCGCGCTGCAATTCGCCTGTGGCATAGATGCTTTTTTCAAAGTTTGGAAAACTACCTTTTTCCTGCGCTAACCGCATCGAATATTTTTTGGAATGAAAATCGATGAATTCCATCACTTTAGCGGCTAATTCTATAGCTTCCTGACTATTGTAAGCAATATCAAGTTGAAAAAGCATATCGGCCCAGCCCATAACACCAAGCCCTATTTTTCTGTTGCTTTTCACCATTTTGTCTATCTCTGGTAGCGGAAATTTAGAGCGGTCGATTACATTATCTAAAAATAATACACTAGCGCCTACCACTTTTTCCAATTTCTGCCAGTCTATCTCGCCATCTTTTATCATAGTTGCCAAATTAATAGAGCCCAAATTACAAGCCTCGTTAGGAAGCAGCGGCTGCTCTCCACAAGGATTGGTGCTTTCTATCTTTCCAACCTGGGGAGTGGGATTATATTGATTCAGCCTGTCCAAAAATATGATACCGGGCTCACCATTTTTGTGCGCCATCTCCACTATAAGACTAAAAACTTCGCGAGCCGCTAGTTTATTGATCACCTTTTTGGTGTGTGGTGAGATAAGTTCGTATTCAGAATCCTGGTAAAAAGCCTGCATGAATTCCTCGGTAATTCCCACACTAATATTAAAATTAGTAAGTTGGCTGGGATCTTCTTTACAGGTAATGAATTCCAAAATTTGGGGATGATCCACATTCAAAATCGCCATATTAGCGCCCCGTCGGGTACCACCCTGCTTTACAGCATCGGTTGCAGCATTGAACACCTTCAGAAAAGAGATTGGGCCACTGGAAACTCCATTAGTGCTACGCACCCGGGCATTAGCTTCGCGCAAACGGCTAAAACTAAAGCCGGTTCCACCACCACTTTTGTGGATTAAAGCAGCATTTTTAACCGTGGTAAAAATACTGTCCATACTATCTTCAATGGGTAGCACAAAACAGGCAGAAAGCTGCTGCAGGTCGTTGCCTGCATTCATTAAAGTAGGCGAATTAGGCAAAAAATCACCTGAATCGAGTAAAGAATAGAACTTTTTCTCTTTTTCATCATCGCCATTACTTATATCTTTGGCTACTCTACCAATAAGTTTAGCCCAATCTTCTACCGGTTCCCCTTTGTCGTTTTTTTTAAAGTAACGTCGTTCTAAAACCGTTAAAGCATTCTTAGAAATTTCCATAAGCCCCCACATTGTTAAACAACTATATTCCAAATGATTACAAGTCTATGAGGCAATTATTCCCTCTACGCTTCTAATCTCATATCTATGTTAAATTTTGCTCGGTTAGAAGTCTGTCAAGACGGAAAAAATTCCAGTTGTTTTTAAAATGGTATAGAAATTTTATTCATGCCTATCTAAAATGAAAAATTTAAATTTTGCAAATAAATTTAGCGGATTGCAAATTCCTGAAAGTTATTTTGTAGAATTTGTTGTAAATTATCCATTTTTTGGTTGGAAAAACTAGTGGCTTCAGCAAAATCGCGATTCAAAGTTTTGCTAGGAACGAATTTCTGCAGAAAGTAACGCTTAGCGTTTCCTAAAAGGGATCCCATTTGCAAAACTTCTTTCTTAGAAAGCATATCTTGCACCAAAGTGCTACGAAATTCATAATCGACACCCGATTTTTTTATAAGCTGAATAGAGCGCTGAATTGCTAGGGTATCTACCTGGCTGCGAGTAATTTGTGAGTATTTTTCCAAAGGCGCTTTTATATCCATGGCCAGGTAATCTACTGCTGATTCTGCAATGATTTTACTTAACATTTCAGGATTGGAGCCGTTAGTATCCAGCTTCACCAAAAACCCCATTTTTTTTATGTTCTTCATAAGCTGTGGCAAATCTTTATGTAAAGTAGGTTCGCCACCAGTAATGGAGACTGCATCCAATTTTCCTACCCGCTTTTTTAAGAACGTAAAAAGTGTTTCTTTTGGAATTGGATCAAGGAATTTAGCACTATCCACAAGCTCGGGATTATGGCAATAGGGGCAACGAAAATTACAGCCCTGAGTAAAAACTATAGCGCTTAATTTACCCGGATAATCGATCATGGAAAATTTTTGGATAGCTCCAATGCGCATTAATCTACCACCTTAAAATTTTTCCTCATTTTAAATTCTGCTTTTTTGCCATCATTCCACTGCTGCACCGGTCTTAAATATCCCACTACTCGTGCATACACTTCACAGGCTTTGCCACAATAAGGACACTCTTCGTGTTCACCATTCAGGTAGCCGTGCTCTTTGCAGATGCTAAACGTAGGTGAAAAAGTGAAATAGGGAAGTTTGAAATTGCTACATACTTTATTTACCAGATTTTTAATAGTTTCGGTATTTTGGACTCGTTCGCCAGCATATAAATGCAGCACGGTGCCGCCAGTGTATTTTGTTTGGATATCGTCTTGTAGCTCCAGGGTTTCAAAGATATCTTCCGAGAAATTTACCGGTAGTTGGGTGGAATTTGTATAAAAAGGTTCTGCACCTTTCTGATATTCCTCTTCATTGGCCACAATTATCTCGGGATATTTGGCTTTATCTAAACGTGCTAAACGATAGGTAGTACTTTCGGCAGGAGTTGCTTCCAAATTATAATTATTACCAGTTTCCCCTTGGAAATCAATCAATTTTTCCCGCATGAAATCCATGATTTTAACGGCAAATTTCTGGCCCTTTTCGATGCCTACATTTTCTCCTATTAAGTTTAGGCAAGCTTCATTAACACCGATAAGCCCGATTGTGGAAAAATGATTTTTCCAATACTGGTCGAAACGCTTTTTTATATCTCGTAAATAATATTTGGTATAGGGATACAAATTGTTACTAGTGAGATTTTCCAGCACTTTGCGCTTAATTTCCAAGCTGTTTTTAGCTTGCTCCATCAAAATTGTAAGATTTTGGAAAAATTCAGTTATATTTTGGGAAGTATAGGCCAGGCGCGGCATATTTATGGTAACTACTCCAATTGAGCCGGTAAGCGGATTAGCTCCGAAAAGTCCTCCTCCACGTGCTTCCAATTTACGTGTATCCAGGCGCAACCTACAGCACATCGAGCGAGCATCATTAGGATCAAGATCGGAATTTACGAAGTTGGAAAAATAAGGAATTCCATATTTTGCAGTAGCTTCCCACAAATATTCCAAAGTTGGATTATCCCAATCGAAATTACGAGTAATGTTGTAGGTTGGAATGGGGAAAGTGAAAACGCGGCCTTTGGCGTCACCCTCGCACATCACTTCCAAAAATGCTTTATTGAAAATATTCATCTCTTCCTGGTAGTCGCTATAAGTTTCCGCTTGCAACTGGCCACCGATTATCACTGGATGATCTTGATACATTTCCGGTACAACTAAATCCATGGTTACATTGGTGAAAGGAGTTTGGAAACCTACCCGGGTAGGCACATTCACGTTAAAAATAAATTCTTGGATTGCTTGCTTCACTTCTGCATATTTTAAATTATCATAACGAATAAACGGTGCCAACAGGGTATCGAAATTGGAAAAAGCTTGAGCTCCAGCTGCTTCACCTTGCAATGTGTAGAAAAAATTCACTATTTGTCCTAAGGCGGCTCTGAAATGTTTAGCAGGAGAACTTTCAATTTTACCGGGAGCTCCTTTAAACCCGATCATCAGCAGATCTTTTAAATCCCAGCCTACACAATAAACAGAGAGCAAGCCTAAATCGTGAATATGAAAATCGCCATTCGTATGCAATTTTTTTATCTCGGGCGGATAGATCTTGTTTAGCCAGTATATTTTACTCACTTCAGAAGCGATATAATTGTTCAAACCTTGCAAAGAATAGGCCATATTGCTATTTTCTTTTACCTGCCAGTCCAGTTTTTCCAAATATTTATCAATTAAATCGATCTCGGCATTGGAAACAATTTCGCGGATTTTAGCATGTTGGTCGCGATAGATAATGTAAGCTTTTGCTGTTTTTTTATAGGGTGAAGAAATCAACACTTCTTCTACACAATCTTGAATTTGTTCTACTGTAGGCACATTATCTTGCACCAATTGCTGGGCTAAATTCAACACAGATACAGTTAATTTCTTAGCTTTATTATCGTCAAATTCGCCAGTCGCTTTACCCGCTTTGGCAATAGCTGCAGCTATTTTCTCGGTTTCAAATGGTAGTACTTGATTATCTCTTTTTTTAATAAATTTGAACATTAAAGCTCCTCAAGCGCTAATTTCTTAATTTCCAATATATTACAATTTTAAAACCCATAAACCTCTGTTTTGATATAGATTAGCTAGCTTGTTAATTAGCAAGATTTTATCGCTTCTGTCAAGTTTTATTATTCCGGGAGGTTTTGTATGTTTAGTATGGCTTTTATTGACGGTATTTTAACTGTATAGATTATTTTTTTCGGAAGGTAAAACGAGGGTCAACTTCCGAGATTATTTTATTTTCAAAAACAAATTTCTGCCAAACCTGCAGAGTTTCCTCTGCCATTCGCTCTTTTGCATTTTTGGTAAAAGCTCCCAGGTGAGGTGTAAGATAAATCTTATCAGCTCGCATAAAATCTGGCATATTAAAAGGTTCTTTGGGAAATACATCCAGAGCTGCACCTAAAAGTTTGTTCTGCTCTAGCGCTAGCTTAATAGCAGCAATATCTACTACAGAGCCGCGAGAAGTATTAACCAGCCAAAATGGACATTGCAACATTTGCAGCAATTTGGCTGAAAAATAGTGATAAGTTTGGCTGGTAAGCGGAGTATGAAAACTAAGCAAATTACACCAGCCAAGCCCAAATTCTAATTCCGTACTAGTAACCTGTTTTTTTTCAAATTGTGCCTTATTTAAATAGGGATCGTATGCTTTTACCTGCGCACCTAACGATTGCAGTAGCTTAGCTGTGCGGCTTCCCACCCGTCCCAAACCGATAATCAAAACTTTTAACTCGGCAAATTCCCAGCAATTTTGTGCTGTTTCCCGCCATTTTTTATTCTGAATTATCTGTTTACCTGGTTGCTGCTGTTTCAGCATAGCTGCTATAAATGCCAGGGTATGTTCTGCTGCCGAAATGGCATTAGCATTTGGAGTATTACAAACAGTTACAGCACGCTTCTTAGCTTCAGTTAAATCGATATTATCGTAGCCAGTTCCTGCTCGAATTATTAGCTTCAGATTGGGAAAATGAGCAAATTTAGCTTTATCGAAATCGGTGTAGGTGCGAATTATAGCTATTTTAGCTCGTTTGTCTTCCTTACTGGTGAAATGTTGTTGCCAGCCATTTTGTTCCAGCAGTTGCCAGAAATTATTCGGCATTTTTTCCAAAACAGTTGTTAGCATTATTTTAAATATCTATCTTTTAGTTTGGCATAGTTTTTGGCATGTTCTATAAGCTCAGCAGTTTCCTTTTCATCTAGTTTTTTCACAACTTTTGCTGGGATACCCATTAACATGCTGCGGGGAGGGAATTTTTTATGTGGTGTAACCACAGCGCCTGCAGCTACTATGCTGCCAGCGCCTATTTCAGCTCCATCCAATATGGTCGCACTCATGCCAATCAAGCAGCCATCGCCAATTTTGCAGCCATGAATGGTGGCTTTATGCCCAATCGTCACATTTTCACCAATTTCCACGGGTAAATCTGTATCTACATGCACCACTGTGCCATCTTGCACATTGCTACCACGGCCAATTTGAATGAAATTAATATCGCCACGCACTACACAGCCGAACCAAATGGAACAATCTTCACCTATGCGGCAGTCGCCAATAACATCTGCACTATCTGCTATCCAGCTTGCCTTGCCAATTTTGGGTTTATTTCCTTCAAATTCATGTAACATATTTGCCTTCCTAAACTTTTTGTATTGTTTTAAAATTAATTTTTGCAACTTCCTTCAACCGGTTTTTGCCATATTTTTGGGAAAATACGCGAGCAGCATTAATCACATTATTGGTAGCACCTTTAGGCAGTTTCATCTGGTATTTTTTTTGTAGCATTTGCATATTTTGCAGGAAATGATAGCGGGCAATAACCGAAGCTGCTGCCACAGCTGGGTCCTGTTCAGCTCGCACTACATTTTTCACTTTTATTTGCTGCAAAGCTTGCAGACTTTCCATCAAATTACGGTTGGAAGCAAATTTATCTACCACGGCACCGGCAAATTGGTGTTCTTTATGTAAATCCACAATCAAGCGGCCGTGCATCCAGGCCAGAAGCTCATTCAATTTTTTGCCTTGTTGGCGGAATTTGTTATAAAGTTGATTATATTTAAGCGGATTAAGCACCAATACTTTGATTCTATTGTTGAATTTACCGTACAATTTTTTGGCAATTTGCTCTATATTTTTATCGGTTATTTTTTTGGAATCTTTCACCCCAGTTGCCAGCAACTGCGGTAGTTCATCTTTTTGGGCTACAAAAGCAGCTACCACCAGCGGTCCGAAAAAATCTCCTTTGCCAGATTCATCGCTGCCACACCATATTTGCCAGCTGTGAATCAACTCCGATTCTCTGGTTACCAAAACTTGCTGTAACTGAGCTCGCAGTGGATTTTTGGCAGAACCACCCAAAACCGGATTGATGCCTTTTTTTGTTGAAAAATAGATATTTAACGGGATTTTATTGTCGGCTTTCGCGAATTTTAACTGTACTCCATAAGGAATCTCTTTTTCATCTGCCAATACAAATCCTGCTGCCTGGGTAAGTGGCAATATCTTTTCCAAATATTCTAGTAGCTTTTTATTCATCTATTGACTATTATAGCAGAGCCAAAAACAATATCCAGCTCTACTTCCCAATAATATTCTCCTTCTTTAAAACTTTCCGTAGTATATACAGATTTACCCAATGGACCAATATTTTTCCCATCCACACGGCAATCTCCAAAAACGGTATCCAGATAAATTTTAACAGGGGTTTGCTGGTCAACCAAAATATTTGCAGAACCAAAGATAACATTCACTTCTGCTCGTGCATTTTTTTCAGTTAAATCCATGTTACGCAAATCGATATCGGAACTGCCAAAGATAACATCGTGCTGCGAAACAGTATTGTGAACTGTTACATGAGTACTATTAAAAGCTGTTCTGCTGCCATTTTTTCCACCCCAACCGGAAATTAGCAGTTTTACCCCAAAATAGATGAGAATAGCTGCCATTAAAATACGAAAAAAGGGAATATCGATCTTGAAAAGTGCTTTTAATACCAGGGTTATTCCCCATAAAATTAATATTACTCCCCAAAATAGATTCATCTTCATCCCTTTCTCCTACTGATCTTTGTAATATTTTTCCATTCTGTCGCATACTAGTTTTATGTAATTTCTAGTTTCTGCCCAGGGGATATCTTTGCGTAATTTTTTATAAAGCTCGTCTGTTTCCATCGTGTTCAAATCATCTATCATTCTATCCCATTCAGCTTGGCCTATACGGCGCATTTTACCTGTCATAGCTTTGTAAATACTACCAGGCCCGCCATTGTAACTGCATATTATGCAATAGCTCTGGTTATCACGATTTTTTATCTTTTCCCACTTATTATCGGCCAGCCAGCGCAAATAACCAATCCCCATATTCAAGTTTACTTTGGGATCGTATAACTGACTTGAATTAGGTTTACTTTTATTTTTATAAAGCACATAGTTCATAGTTTTACCAGCATAAGCTGGAACTATTTGCATCATGCCATAAGCATTTCCGTGTCTGTTGTAAGCTTTGGGGTTATAAAATGATTCGGTATGAATGATCGCCATTGCCAATTTGGGCTCGATATCGTGCTGCTGGCAATATTGTTCGATGAGCGGTTTGTACATATCCACTCGCACCTGTATGTTTTTGGGAATCAGGTTCAGGGTGATAACATATTTGGTTTTCTGGTTGCCTTGTTTATCTGTGAACACCTTTTTTTCGGCTTTTTCCACTATTTTTTCGGCAGCTTTTTCCACTTCTGGTGGTGTTATAGGTTTAGAATCATCGTCTGGTGAGGCAACCTGATTCATTAGAATCGGTTTGTGGGTGGATTTATCTTTTTCCTTTAGAATAGAAACTAACTGCTCTTTAATTACCTCTTTGGCTTCTTCTTCACTTTTTACCTCTTTTTCATCTACCACACTTTCTACCTTCACCTCACTCTTTTCGAAATCTACCTGACTACGACCATTAAAATTGGAATTGTAACTCACCCAGCTTTTGGGTGTAGATTCCAGAAATTCATTCCATAGTTTTTCGATCTCTTCTTTGTATTGAATGAACATAGAATCTTGCTGACTGTAATAATTGGCCTGCGCTTTTTTCCCGGTCTCCTCGTATTGTTGATATTGCTGCTCCTGCTGTGATTTAAATTGTTCAAAATCGGACTGAGCGAACAGGCTTAGCGTACAAAAAAGTATTAAAACTGCCAAAAAAAATCTCATAGGTACTCCTTTTTGGTAAACTCGCCGAAAATAAAAAAATAAGTCAAGCAATTGTAACTAATATTTGTCGGATTTTGTCTACCAAAATGTAAAAGAGCTAGTTAAATTTGGCTTTTGTTCCTTGCTTAAATTGCAATACAGGCGTGAATATTCTTTTTTGCATTTCACTAGTAAGCAAAATAGAAACAGGCCTTACCTCCGATAGCAAAAGATTGGGAAGCATTATGGGAGGGATATAATTCGGGGCAGTAACCTTATGTTTGAAATCAGCAGCGTGATACTATTCCTAAATTGGACATTAGTTCTGATAACCCTAACAGTGATGCCAGCTTGGTTTTCCTGAGCATTTTCTTCTATAATAAAATCTTGCGTGCATATCGCTATGTTAGGAAAAATAATGCCAAGATCTCAGCTTGAACTATCTATAATATTTCCTAACTTATAGATGATATACGATAAATTGCACCAGAACCTGAACGAGGAATTACAAATTCCTCATGCAGCACAGCAAAAAGTAAACTATTGCATAATTATGCCAAAATTGTAAAAAAGGGATTACAATGAAAAAGGATTATGGGGTAGAGGTTGTAGTAAATAAATGTGATTTAGAAAACTTTCGCGATTTTTTAGTAATGAAATAGGAGAAAAAACTGAAGATAAGGGAATTTGATATAAAAAAAGATGCCAAAGTAGTGTTTAACAAACTCAATAAAGCTGGCTGAACAGATAGCGAAAAAAGAGAATATTTTCACATACATCTAAAGCGAGGGCATAGTTTGACTGTGGAAATAAACAGAATAGCTGAAGCCTTAACCGTGTTCCTACTTTGTTAATATGAAATGCTCGCAGGAAGACCTGAAATTTTCGGCTGTAACAGGTGTGATCTGCAGCTTTTTGGCCAGACAGCAGGGTATAACAGCCAAGTTAGCTGCTCGCCGGTTGGCAGAAGATATTGCCGACGGAGCGGGAATATTTTGTTATACCGAGATTCACTAGTGCACACTTATCTGTTGACAAACAATGAATTTGATATAATTGGACTCAGGCTGTAGAAAAGATAAGCTCGAGGTTGATTTGCGGAATAAATTAAAGAAATTTTTAAAGAACTTACCCGATAAACCCGGTATTTTAGGAAGAGTAAAATATCATGAGACTGCTGTTCTTATACCTCTGCTGTGGGAAAATGGTGAGCTTTATATTATTTTAGAAAAACGCGCTTCTCATATTCGTCAAGGTGATGAAATCAGTTTTCCTGGCGGGCATTTTAGTAAAACAGAAGATAGCAACACCCAAGAAACGGCCATTCGCGAAACCAGTGAAGAGCTGGGAATTGCCAAGAATACAATCGAGGTTTTAGGACAGCTAGATTCCTTAGTATCACCTATCGGTTCTATTATCGATGTGTTCATCGGAGAATTGCAGTTAGAGGAACATAACCCCATCGTTCCCAATCTTTCCGAAGTACAATCTATACTTAAAATTCCATTATCCTTTTTCTTGGAAAATGATCCAGAAATTTATAAGGTGAAATTGGAAATAAAGCCTTATCATTACAATAAGAATGGTGATAAAATAACGACTTTTCCTACCCAAAAACTACAAATCCCCAGCCGCTACCACAAGCCATGGGGAGGTAAGTTGCAGAATATTTATGTTTATAAATTCCAAGGTGAAATAATTTGGGGAATTACAGCAGAAATATTGTATGAAATGATAAAAATATGGATTCAGGAAAATTAATATGAAAAAAATTATTATTATAATTTTATTAACAATTGCTGTTACCTTAAGTGCAGCAGAATGGGAAACAGAAGCAGATGTCAATCTTACCCTGAATCAAAATGCCTACAGCGATAATTGGGAAGGAAGTGAACTAGGGAACGTCACCTGGTCTTTTCAGGCAAATTTTTTAGCTCAAAAGCAACTCTCTCAGATTTTATATAGTAAAAACACTTTGAAATTAGCATTTGGCCAAACCCATCGGCAGAATGCAGATACGGGAAAATGGGGAAAACCAGAAAAATCAACAGATCTTATCGATTTTGAATCGATCGAACGCTTTACTTTGGGTTTGATAGTAGACCCCTTTGTAGGCGCTCGTCTGGAAAGCCAATTCATCGATCAATCGTTATCCGAAGAAAAATATTTTAACCCTATTACACTTACTGAGAGCTTTGGTGCTGCTAAAATATTGTATAAAAAAGAAAAAGCCGAGCTCTCTAGCCGCTTCGGTGCTGCTTTTAAACAGAATCTTAACTCACACGACAGCATTGGCAATACCAACGATGGTGGCTTGGAATTTGTAACCGAATACAAAACTCCTCTTGCACAAAACCGCATTCAGTACAACACCCGCTTTAGTATGTACAAAGCGCTATATTTTTCAGAAGAAGACAAGATAAATAACGATGACTGGAAAGCTGTAGATGTAGATTGGGAAAACACTTTTACGGTATCCATTAGTCAATATATAATGGTAAATTTCTATGCCCAACTTATTTACGACAAACAAGAAGACAAGGCCGGACAATTTCGTCAGACTCTGGCTTTGGGTTTAACCTATAAATTCATGTAAAATTAGCACAAAAAATGGGGCTCATCGACGAGCCCCTAATTTTTTATCTGGTTTATTCTTCTAAGAAAGGATAACGATAATCTGTAGGTGGGTTGAATGTTTCTTTTATAGAACGAGTAGTTACCCAGCGCAGCAGGTTCTGATATGAACCAGCTTTGTCGTCTGTTCCAGAACCACGAGCACCGCCAAATGGCTGTTGACCAACTATAGAACCGGTTGGTTTATCATTAATATAGAAATTCCCGGCACTATGACGTAATATTTCCAAGGCCTTATTTGTTGCCATACGATCTTGCGAGAAAATGGCACCAGTGAGTGCATAGATAGAAGTCTGATCGCACAATTTCAAGGTTTCTTCATATTTTTCATCTTCGTAAATATATATAGTGATGATAGGACCAAATATCTCTTCTACCATCGATTTGTATTTAGGATCTTTTGCCAAAATTACTGTTGGTTCCACAAAATAGCCTACACTGTCATCAGCACCGCCACCCAGCAGAATTTCTGCATCATCGGAATCTTTGGCATGCTGCAAATAAGCTTTGCAGTTTTCAAAACTAGCTTTATCGATAACAGCATTTACAAAGTTGGTATTATCACGCACATCCCCCATTTTCAACGATTTTACATCGCGCTCGATAAGTGGTTTTAATTGAGGCCATAAGCTCTTGGGAATATAAGCACGCGAGGCAGCCGAACATTTTTGTCCCTGATACTCGAAAGCACCGCGAGTAATAGCTGCTACCAGTGGTTCTACCTGTGCAGAAGGATGAGCTACGATAAAGTCTTTACCACCTGTTTCACCAACTATTCTAGGATAGTTTTTGTAGTTGTGAATATTTGTTCCAATAGTTTTCCACATATTTTGGAAAGTTGCGGTACTACCGGTGAAATGAATTCCAGCTAAATCTGGTGATTGCAAGGCTGGGTCCCCTACCTTGGCTCCCGAACCAGGCACAAAATTAATAACTCCGGCTGGCAGACCAGCTTCTTCCAAAATTCGCATAACTTTGTAACAAGCATAAACAGCGGTAGATGCAGGTTTCCAAACTACCACATTACCCATCATAGCTGGTGCTGTAGGCAAATTACCGCCGATAGCTGTAAAGTTGAAGGGAGTTACAGCAAACACAAAGCCTTCGATGGGTCGATATTGAACATAATTCCAGACCCCTTTAGGATTATGCATGGGTTGCTGTTCATAAATTTGACGCATGAAATACGCGTTAAAACGCAAAAAGTCGATCAGTTCGCAAGCAGCATCTATTTCAGCTTGGAATACATTCTTACTCTGATTCAACATGGTTATTGCATTGATTTCATAACGGTATTTAGTCGAGATTAGTTCAGCCGCTTTTAAGAAAATAGCAGCACGTTGTTCAAAGCTCATCAATTCCCATTCGTTCTGAGCTTTTAAAGCTGCTTGAATAGCCATTTCGACTTCTTTTTTGCCGGCTTTATGATATTGACCCAGCACATTGGCATGTTTATGGGGTTCTATCATCTTACCCATATCACCTGTTTTGATCTCTTTTCCCCCGATTATAAGCGGGATTTCCACCTGTTGACTGGAAATTTTCTTTAACGCTTCTTCGATCTTTTTACGATGAATTGACCCTTTTTCGTACATAATGTTAGGTTCATTGGTGGGAAAGGGCATATTAACAACTGAATTGTACATAACTCCTCCTGATTAATTTTGTTTATTTAATTCTTTCACGAAATTATCGATCTCAGCTTCGGAAAAACCTTTACTTTGCGCTAATTCTTCCAAAGTTCCCCAAACCGGCTCACCACAAACTACGCAATGTATACCATTCTTCATTAGATAAGCTACCGCCTGGCTACTAGTTTCCACAATCTCTTCGATAGGTGTATCGCGCTCTATTTGCATACATACTCCTTTCTATTCTGATAAATTTTTTTTACCATTTCTGTAAAGAAAATTTTTAGTCATTCAGTGCTAAAATAAACTATATTTATTTTCTTGACATTACCTACTACAAAATTCGAATTATTTATATGAAGAAAATCGATTATTCTCTCACCTTGAAACAGATTTATATAAAAGCACTTCCTGTTACAATTTTACTAATAATTGGTGCTACCTTGGTCTATCAGTTACTTTGGAACAATCTATTTGCTGCTCTTAGCAACTTATGGTTACGTATTTACATATTTATCCCAGCTATTTTGATATTAAGTTTACTGCACGAAGTATTGCATATTTTAGGGTTTTGGTTATTGGGAAAAACACGCCGCCAGGATTGGCATATAGGTATAAAATCGGGAACGCCGTATGCTCACTGTTCCACACCTATGAAGATAAATGCCTATAGAATTTCTGTAATTATTCCCGGCTTATTGTTGGGAATAATTCCATTGCTGCTCTCTTTTGCTTGGGGTTGGCCAATAGTTTTTGTGTATGCCATTTTAATGACTACTGCAGCGCTGGGAGATTTTTTTATATTATTAGAAATTAGAAAATTGTCTAGTAGCAGTTTTGTGTCAGACCATGCCAGTAAACCCGGGTGCTGGCTGCTTAACCCTTAGAATGAAGAGCTATTCTGTTTCCTTCAGGATCGCGAAAAATAGCATAATAGCCTATTGCTTCACTTATAAAAGTTCGTGACTGTAGAATTTCAGCTCCAGCAGCTTCTGCTCTTTTCAGCATTGGACGTAGATCTTGGCCAGCATTAAAATATAAAAGTGGACCTTTATCTCCAGGTTCATAGCCCTGACCTTGTACTATCGCACCACTATTGCTGTAATTGGGAAGTTGGAAAAATCCCATTAAAACCCCGCCAATCTTTTCGGCTTCAATATTCGTTTCTAACAGTTTGTCATAAAATTGCTTAGCTCGAATAAAATCATTTACAGGTATCTCAAACCAAACGACCAAATCTTTCATAACTACCCCCTTTCCAAATAAGTTAACCTATTCAGCCCTTGCAGCAAATGCAAAATCTGAGTGTTGCTTTTGCGCCACAAAAATTTTCATCAAGGCCACAATTTGTTAACTTGGTTTTCTAACTTATACTAAACCAAAAAGATAAAGTAAGGCTGCTATTTGTTGCTTTAGCGCCACTAAAAAAAGGTTTGACATTGGCCGCTTTTATTCCTAAATAAACCAAGCTCGCCCAATAAGCTGTAAGCGAGGCGGCGAAGCTGTATTTAAAAGGCAAATAGAGGTGATGGCGCCACAGAAAGGAAAGTAGCATGTCACGTATTCCAAACATAAATAATGTACAAATAGCTGGGAACGTGGTCAGGGAAAGTGACATACGTGAAGTTGGCGATACCCGTACCCTTAGAATTGATCTGGCACATGATCATCCTTACAAGGACAAAAAAGGTCAGTGGCAGCAGTTCACCTCCTATTTCGAGGTAGAACTCTGGGGAGGTTTGGTGGACCGTTACCAACAGTATTGCAAGAAGGGAACCCCTGTAATAGTGGAAGGTACCCTGAAACAAGACCGTTGGGAAGACAAAGATCTCAACAAGAAAGCTCGGGTACGAATTCGCGCCACCAAACTCCACATTTTGGAATATCCACAAAAATAGGAGCTTGGCGCCACACCCTATTTGCCACATCATTAAAGGAAGTATTATGTTTATCGATCTACACACTCATACTACCGCATCCGACGGTTCCTATAGCCCTTCTAGTTTGTTACAGGCTGCTGTTGATGCTCAAATTACCCTACTCTCTATAACCGATCACGACACCTTAGACGCCTATAACCAGATAGAGAAAATTCCCAATGAATTGCGGCTGATTCCCGGGCTGGAAATAAGTGCTGAATACCCTAAAACCTTGCATATTCTGGGATATGGAGTCGATTCCAACTATCAACCTTTACAAAAAAAACTCACACAACTTCAGGAATTTAGAGAAAAACGTAATTATAAAATGGTGGGAAACCTACAAAAACACGGGTTTGCAATCAGCTGGGATGAATTGGTAAAAGTAGCTGGTAGCGATTTAGTTGGACGTCCCCATTTTGCTCAACTTCTATTACAAAAAGGATATGTACAAAACAAACAAGAAGCATTTGATAAATACCTAAAAAAAGGGGCGCCGTTCTATTTAGACAAAAAGCGAATGGAACCGGCTGAAGCAATCCAACTGATTCGTGCTGCAGGTGGTTTTGCAGCTCTGGCGCATCCGTGTCAAACCGGCTTGCAAGCACAAGAACTGGAAAGTCTTGTACACGACCTGGCTTACGAGGGACTACAAGGAATAGAAGTTTATTATTCTCAACATAAAACTCAACAAATTACAGAATATAAAAATCTGGCAGCAAAGTACGACCTTATAATAACTGGTGGTTCTGATTTTCACGGTGCTAATAAGCCTCATATTCCGCTAGGAATGGAGATCAAAAAAGACGAACTGGAAAAATTTATTATAAAGATGAGGAAGTTCTTTTGAAACTTTCACTTCACTGTGAATATGCAATTTTGACATTGCTTTATTTTGCAAAAAAATTATGAAATAAAACTCGTCATCATCCCCGATTTATTAAACCGAGTAATATCCCTAGTAAATTTTTGCAATAGATTTTGTCCTCTTTGAAACGCTGGGGTTATCTGGTTATTTGCTCGTTTATTTCGCCAACAGCTAAAGCAAAGAATCGGACCAGCTAAATCTCGATGTTATTCATTTAGGCGCAACGATAGAATGTTGCCGAAAAAATGTTGAAAATGGACTCTATCAAAAAGCTGAGATTGGCAAATTTACCTGACCTGGATATAGCTTAAGAGAAGCCACAAAATCCTCGTTTCCGTTTCCAAGCAGAAGACAGAGAAAACTCTGCTCAGAAATATTAGGCTACCTGAAAACTGCTGGAATTTTTCATTGTGGTAGAATTTAGTGGGCGGAGAAAACTTATAAAAAAACTTTAAGAAAATTTTGCAGAAATCTGATAATGCTAATTTACTGCAAAGTCCAAGAAAAGCATGCTTAGGAAAAATATTCCCGCTGAAAGCGGGATTCCACTGGTCGAGAACATAAAGTTATATTTTTTTTAATGAAAGGATTTAAACTTATGAAAATAATAGTAACTGGAGGGGCTGGCTTGCCAGGTGGAATAATTTGAAAATGAAATATTATACCTATGTACTTAAAAGCGAAAAAGATAATAAATATTATTACGGTTTTACTAAAGATTTAATAGAGCGGTTAAAACAACACAATAACAGTGATATTACAGCAACGAAATATAGAACTCCATTGAAATTAGTTTATTACGAAGTTTGTTTTAATAAGAAAGATGCCCTAAAAAGAGAAAAGTATTTTAAGACCCATCATGGTAAAATGTTTCTGAAAAACCGTCTTAAGAATTATTTAAATTCATTTTCAAATTCCCGCTGAAAGCGGGATTCCACTGGCCGAGAACATAAAGTTATATTTTTTTTAATGAAAGGATTTAAACTTATGAAAATAATAGTAACTGGAGGGGCTGGCTTCATCGGCAGTAACCTGGTATATGGACTCAACAAACGTGGTTTTGACCATATCACAATTGTAGATAACCTTAGTAATGCTGCCAAACATTTAAATTTGAATAGATTAAAATTCCTAGATTACATAAACAAAAATGATTTTTTACAACAGTTGGAGCAATTCAACGATTACGATATCATCTTTCATCAAGGTGCCTGCTCTTCCACGGTTGAACAAGATGGAAAATATATGATGGATAACAACTACACTTATTCCAAAAAATTACTTAAGTTTGCCCTTAACAACAAAATAAATTTCATCTATGCTTCCAGTGCTGCCACTTATGGCCATGGCAAAAATGGTTTCAAAGAAGAACGCGCCAGTGAATATCCCTTGAACATCTACGGTTTTTCCAAATTTGCTTTCGACAACTACGTCCGCCGTCTAACTAATAATTTTAGCAAAAAAGAGCTATCTCAGGTTGTCGGGCTACGCTATTTTAATGTATATGGTCCTCAAGAAAACCATAAAGGTCGCATGGCTTCGGTGATTTATCACTTCTATCATCAGGCTGCAAAAGAGGGAAAGATAAGTGTGTTTGAAGGCAGTGACAACTATCTGCGCGATTTTATCTGGGTAGAGGATGCTGTTGATGTTAATTTATTTTTCTTGGAAAATTTGGAAAAATCGGGTATTTTTAACTGTGGGAGTGGGGAAGCACGCAGTTTTCAAAAACTGGCTGAACTTGTACAATCCCAATTTCCAGAAAGCAGCATCGCGCCTATCCCTTTCCCCCAAGATCTGGAAGATACATACCAAACCTTTACTAAAGCCGATCTGAATAACCTGAGAAATGCCGGGTATAAAACAGAATTCACCTCTTTAGAAAAAGGTGTTTCCCAATATTTAAATCTACTACAAACAGAAAACGGCTTTTTACCCGAGTTATAGAAATAAAACAGTTCTGTAGCTTAGGATTGAATCTTAGTTTACTTCACCCGAGGAGATCGGGATTCCACTAGCCGAGAACTGTAAGTTGAAATTTAAACATAAGAAAGGATAAATCTTATATGAATATATTAGTAACAGGTGGTACTGGCTTGCCAGGTGGAATAATTTGAAAATGAAATATTATACCTAAGTGCTTATAAGCTAAAAAGATAATAAATATTATTACGGTTTTACTAAAGATTTAATAGAGCGGTTAAAACAACACAATAACGTGATGTTACAGCAACAAAATATAGAGTTCCTTTGAAATTAGTTTATTACGAAGTTTGTTTAAAAAAAGATGCCCTAAAAAACGTCTTAAAAATTATATAAATTCATTTTCAAATTCCCGCTGAAAGCGAGATTCCACTAGCCGAGAACTGTAAGTTGAAATTTAAACATAAGAAAGGATAAATCTTATATGAATATATTAGTAACAGGTGGTACTGGCTATATCGGCAGCCACACTGTGGTGGAACTGATGCAAGCTGGTCACCGGGTAGTTATAATCGATAATCTTTCCAACAGTAAACAAGAAGTATTGAACCGCATTTCCAACCTAACAGGTAATAAACCTAAATTCTACCAAGAAGATATTCGTGATAGCGCAGCTCTGCACAAGATATTCCAGGAAAACCACATAGAAGCTGTTATTCACTTTGCCGGATTGAAAGCTGTAGGAGAATCGGTAGCTAAACCCTTGGCTTACTATGAAAATAATGTGAATGGCTCTCTGGTTCTTCTGCAAGTTATGACACAATATAACATTAAAGATATAGTTTTTTCCAGCTCGGCAACAGTTTATGGCGAGCCGGAAACGGTACCCATCACCGAGGATTTCCCACTACATACTACCAATCCCTACGGTACCAGCAAATTAATGATCGAACAAATTATGCGCGATCTTTACAATGCCGATAGTAGCTGGAATGTAGCTCTGCTCCGCTATTTTAACCCAGTGGGAGCTCATCCTTCTGGCACTATGGGTGAAGATCCGCAAGGTATTCCCAATAATTTGATGCCATATATTTCTCAGGTTGCTGTGGGAAAACGTAAAAAATTGAATGTGTTTGGTAACGATTACCAAACAGCTGATGGCACCGGCGTGCGTGATTATATCCACGTGGTCGATCTGGCTCGGGGACATTTAGCAGCTTTGCAAAAATTACAAGAAAAACCCGGCATAGTCACCTATAATTTAGGGACAGGGCGCGGATATTCCGTATTGGAAGTGATAGCTGCTTTTTCTCAGGTTAGCGGCAAAAAAATTCCTTACCAAATTACCGCAAGACGCCCCGGTGATATCGGCGAATGTTACGCTGATGCTTCCAAAGCCGCTAAAGATTTGGGCTGGAAGGCACAATATGACCTACTAAAAATGTGCGAGGACTCCTGGCGCTGGCAGAAAAATAATCCGGAAGGTTACTAAAAACTTTTCTTAAAAATATCATAAAGACCGCCGCTAATGTAAGCGACGGTCTTTTTTTTATTAGAATTTATAGCCTAACAGAAAGTTATAGCTATTTAAAGTGAAATCTTTGCTAGAAAAATCATTAATCTTTCCCCATCCGATGTTTGCTCTAAAATCAAACGAAAAAGTATCTGAGCCTAAATCTAAATTAAATATTTTATCAAGTTGGATACCGCAACCTACTGTAATTGACTTTGTTACTTCATTAAAGCTATCAGCTATTTCAGTTCTACTAGTTTCTATTTTTCGATAATCCTCAATAACAGTTACGGTATCGGAACTCGCTTCATAATTGAAATTAAGCCCTTCTTCATAAAGAGGCAATATTCTTTTTAGATCTTTAGAAATTTCTTCCACACTATTTAAGCAAACCCGTAAAGCAGGACCAAAATATATATATGCACTATGGTAGGGACTTTCTGTTTTTTCATACTTTTTCATCAATTCTAGCATTAATGGTATTTCTACATAATCCAAACTCAAATCAGAAGTCGGATTGCTGTTAACTCCTGAAATAATATTTGTAGCCTCGGTATTGCTTATTTGGCCAGAATTTATCATAGTTTGAGTTACATCTGGTGAAGTAACAATAGAGTTATTGATTGAATTACCAAACTTAAATGTAACCTTGTGATGTTGATAATTGGTTTCCAGTAGTAGATTTATTCCATTATAAGATTTTTCTTTATTATTTACATTTTTATGTAAATTAAAACGTGCATAAAAACCACCTGAAAAAGTCATTTTATTTTCAATTTCCGCTTCTGTTGTGGTGGTTAACATCATTTTTATAAAAGCAGTGTCGATAATCGTTTCTTGACCTGCTGAATCGTAGAACGCCTCATAATATTGTGATTCCCGCAGTCCATTAAATTCCATTTTATATGTACCATTTTCTAAATTGGAATAACCTGTACCTATTTTTATCCCAAATTCAGCAGCTTCTAATAAAACAGTAGTAAAACATAAAATCACAATAAACAAAATAATTTTACTTTTACCAAATAGCATAAATCCCTCCTTTTAAAGGGTAAAATGTTCCGATAAATAAAATGTGTCAAATAATTTATATATGTTTTTTATTTAAAAAAATAATACTCAACATTTTAGCTTTTTGTATATGATCCAAAAAAATAAATAGTACAAAGACCGCCGCTAATGTAAGCGACGGTCTTTTTTTTATTCTATAAACACTCTAACTTCGCTGGTAGAGCCATCTTTCTCGGTAATCTCAGTATAGAACAGCTCACCTTTTTCGCCAGCCGAAGCCATACTGTTTATCTGCTGCCAATTTAGCTGGGAAAGATCGTAGCCTGCCTGCTGGGAAACCACTGTAAGCTTGCTGGGTAATAGCTTCCAACCTAAATGAACATATTTCATAGGAATTGCTAAGTTCAGGCTGGGTTTGCTGGCATTTTCTCTAGTAATTTGGATATACAGCTTTTCGGCAGATTTAGTTTTTTGCAAAGCAGTTAGTAATTTTTCACCCTCTCTGGCGGTTATTTTCCCAGCAGCAACCATCTGCAAAATTCGCCTTTTTTCATTCATCATTTTTACCTATAGCTGCCAAAAGCCGTTCTGCTTCATCGGGAGTTATTTTACCATCTTCCAAAAGTTGCAATATTTTTAGACGACTGCGCTCATCTACCTCTTTTCGGCTACTGCTACTTAAGTTTGTTTTTACTTTCTGCACACCTTGCCGTACTTTTTGCTTCAAGTCTTCCTGAAATTTAGATTCAGAAACCTTCTGAGCAAATTTATCTAGCTCATCTTTCACTTCGTTCAAAGCGGTTTCCACATTACCAGAAATTTTTCCTAAATCAATATTCTGTAATTTCTCCTTTGTTTTGTTGAAATCTTGTTGTGCTTTTTTCCGATATTCTTGCGGAATAATGTCGAGAACATTATCGAGTGTATTGGTAATAAAATCGAAATCGAAATGGTGGCTATACCCAAAACCTTTATTGGCCGGCATTATGTTAATCGAACCTTGCTTATTTTGTACCTTAATTGCTACTGTCCCAGCGCCTTGGGTCATCTCTATTATCTTGGAAGTAGAATCACTTTCACCATCGTACTCACCTTTCAGGCCAATGTGCATTTTTCCGCTTTTGGTAGCAGCATCGATATTGTAAGGAAGCTGGGACGGAACTGCCAGATGGATCTTCCCATTTTCGTTTTTGAATTTAAACTTACCCTGCTCGATTTCGGCAAACTCAAAATAAATAAGTGCATTTTCACTGGTAATCTCCGCTTTGTCGCACCCGGCTTCTAAAACACGGATAACCCCATTTTCACTCTTTACCTTAAGTTTTCCTGAACATTGCACAACTTTGCTGGCCCCATTCTCATTATTTAATTTCAATTCACCCGAGATCGCTTTAGCCCGTAAAAAGCCATTTTCTGACTTCAGCCTAAATTTCCCCTGACTATTCTGCAAGCTTATAGAACCATTTTCGGTTTTTAGTTTCACATTCCCATCTAAATTATTAGCGCTAATGCTGCCATTTTCGTTATCTGCCAGCACTTCGCATTCTGGCGGTAGTTGTACAGTAAATTTAGCATTGTTCACTTTGGCCTGTTTCTCTTCGACCTTCAAACGGTTCTCGTCTGCAAAATATTCTACTTGAAGCAGATCCTCTAGTTGCATATCTTCTTCTGCCTGCCAATTTAAATTTAAGTTGGTTTCATTAGCATTACCGCCAGCCAAATCCAAGGCTATATTTTGCAAATAAATTTCCACAACCACCCCGCTGGGTGTTGCAAATTTCTGATTTTTTTCCAAGGTAATCATTTATTCCTCCCTTGCTTGATTTTTTCAATTGCCTCTTCCACACTTATTTCTCCAGCTTCTACTTTATCCAAAATCTCATTGGAAGCTGACGCCGTTTTGTTATTACATAAAATTTCCTGCACTTCCGCTAAGCGGTTTTTTACCGTGGGGTAGGAAATCTTCAGCTCTTTTTCCACCTCACGTATATTACCGCCACAGCAGATAAATGTTTTTACAAACTGATTTTGTGCTGCCGAGAGTACAGCAAAATCTCCCACTCCAAATTCACCTCTGATACTGGTTTGGCAATTGGGACACCTGTATTCCACAATCTGCAAATCGCTGTTACAGACAGGGCATTTTTTTAATCTTCGATTCATAGCTATCTCCTTTTGTTAAAAAAAATTTTAAATATTAAATATGTCAAGCTTAGTTTTGAATATTTTAATATAGAGATTAATAATTTTAATTTTAGCAACTTATCGGGGCATTATTACAACTATTTGGAAATATAGCGCTTAATATTTCAGCTTGGCGCTGAACTTTCATCCTAAAGTGTTATTGCTTGCAGTTTGGAAATGTATAGATTGATAGATTAAGTAAGTAATGGACGTTCCATTCTTTATCCATTTCTGCTAAATTCATTTTGCTCTAATTCTCTGGCATACATTAAATTATCTTGACTGAATTATCTTCAATTTATCTAATTTGTCCAACTAAGGAGGATATTATGAAAAAGCAGGGTATCTTATTCATTTTTGTTCTTTTTTTTATATTAGTAATTACATCTTGTAGTGAAGAATCCGACAATGCAACAGAACCAAACCTCGAAGATTCAGACACCTATCAGGCTATGGAAAATTATTGGGGTGCTAATCAATCTGTTAATTCTGCAATGGAAGCACGTGATGAAATCGTAGATGCGATGGAAGCTATTCTGCTGCCGCCAGAAGGCAAAACAGAACGCGATTCCTATGAAGAAATAATGTCATTGCTAGATGATTTGGATGCACAATCGGAAGTTGTAGCTGGCTGTTTTGATGAGTTATTGGAATTGGAAGACAATATCACTGCTTATGGTGGCCAAGGACGCAATATGTTCACAGATGCTGCTAAAGCCATAGTAGTGGGAACTTATAACGCTGCTAAAAATACTGTTGTTAACACAGCTAAAATGGCTCGAACTACATTCCGGGTTTTCACAGGCCAGCAATCTATCCCAGACGCTTTTAACGATCCAGATTCCGGGATTCCATTGATTTCCGATTGGGCTGCTAATGCACAGGAACATCTAGCGCAAACCGACCAAGCCATCTATAATCAAATTGCAATAGGTGATGATCATGATGGTCTTATCGATATAGAGTCAATTCCTGGGGAGACTAACCAAGAAAAAGCTAATAACTATTTGAATATGAGTAACGATGATCCTGTAAAAAAATACAATCGCAAAAATATTCATCTGTGGGATAGAGACAACGCAATTCGTATTTACAATAATGTTAAGAAAAATGCCAAGGCTGGTTTAAAACATTATACTGGGACAATTTCCAGTGAGACTCAAGCTGAAATTATGGATGAAATGATGAATGAAGAGCAAGACCCTACTCCGGGTACAGTAAAACTGCAAACAATAGATATTTCCACCCAGAACAATGTGGAAGAGCCCAAAACTATTATTATTTCCAAACGAAACCAACCGGAAAACCAACCCAAAATTGTAATGTTGGATGAAGCTTCTGAAGAATTGGAAGTTAACCTACCAGCAGGTGTTTACGATATTATCGTTATAGCAGAAGATTATGTACGCTCTCTGAGTGATGCTGTGGAAATGGCTGCTAACGATTTGGTAGATAAAACCTTAGAAATGTACAAGTATAATGAATTTTCGATCTTTATAGAAAATATGCAAGTTATCACTTTTGCTCCTGTGGTGAATCAACCCGTAGAAATTAATGCCACAGTTATTAGCTTACTGGGTGGTGATTTAACTTTTGACTGGACAGTAACTGGCGGAGAACATGAAAGCCTTAGTAACCAAGATAATCTTCTCTCCTTCACACCTACTCAGCCTGGATCCTATCTGGTTAACCTGACAGTTACCGATGCCCTAGGTGCATCCAAAAGCAGCAGTATAGAAGTAGCAGTAAGCGATGTAAATGTTATGGTAAGCGATTTTGATCTGGTAGGTGAACAATTCCATGATGATCAGGCTAATCCGGGCGAATCTGTTCAAATTAAATTTCATGTGACAAATTTAAGTGAAAATCCAGTTACCGGCGATATCTTTGTGGAAGGTTCTGTAGGAATCGATGTTCCGCAAAACGCTTCCTACAATGTAACCCTACCAGGCAATGGCACTGCTTACCACACAGCCACAGTTAACCTGCCTGTAGATTATTCCTATAATTATGCCGAGCTTACCTTGGATTTTGATACTTCTTATGAAGAAAAATTAGACATTACAATTTCCTGTCCGGTAATTTTGGATGTATCTTTCTATGCAGAGATCGATCCTATTACTTCTCCCGTTACAGACCGCATCATAAATGTTTCGGGAAGCGTGGCTAATCCTTCCTTAACTAGTGCTGTTTTGGTAATGGACGGCGATTATGACGAAATGTATGAAGTTAATCTAAATAATGGTAATTTTTCCAAAGAGATAGCTCTTTCTGGTAGTTCGGAACCAGAAGAACATACCCTGGAACTTACGGCCCAGTCTGGTGGTTGGGAAGAAACCGCAAACACTAGCTTTACTGCCGAAATTGCCCCACTAGGATTTAGAGTAACCTTAAGCTGGGATACGAACGGCACGGATGTAGACTTGTGGACTACCGATCCCAATGGCGAAAAGTGCTATTACGCTCATCCTGCTACAGCCAGTGGTTTGGTATTAGATTTCGACGATACTAATGGTTATGGCCCCGAAAATATTACCAGCGAAACGCCAATGGCAGGAGACTATCTGGTTCAAGTTCACTACTACTCAGACCATAATAGCGAAGAAGCTATTTCAACCAGCTGCTCTGTTGTTATTCGCCTGAACGAAGGAACCGAAGATGAAGAAATACTAAACTATTACGGCTACCTTATAGATACAGGTGATTTGTGGACAGTTACAACTATTACATTAGGTGTTGATGGTATTTACAGGGTTAATGAAGTAAATGAAAGAGCATTTATAAATCCTCAGATACTTCCGCAAAAATAGCTTAGTTAACATTTTAAAAAGCCCGGAATAAGCAGTTATTTCGGGCTTAATTTATATCTAGTCATAAATATCTGTTTCCATCTCGGAAAAACGAAAAAGATGACAACTTTGTTTACAGATTGTAATATTAGATAACAGTATTCTAAATTTTTTTTAGATTGATTTTGTTTTATAAACTCTTTAAAGCGCCTTATTAGTGGCTTTTTTTTGAAATATTCAGCATATTTATAAAGTTGGAACGCAAATTGCATTTTGTAATAAATAAATTTACAACAAAATTTAGAGGTGAATATGGATGACTTGATATCGCGGCTTATGGATTTAGGTCTTAGTGAATATGAGGCTAATATCTATTGTCTTCTATTAAAGAGGGAGTATGCTACAGCTTCTGAAATTGCTAAGCTAACACAAATTTCACGTCCCCGCGTATACAGTTTATTAGCAAACTTAGTTGCCAAAAATTTCTGTCCGGATATTGTCCGGTTTGTATTTTGTGTCAAGCGAAAAATATTTTTTTTGTTTTTTATAAATGACAAAATAACGAAGATGGCTTTGATAGAGTATAAAAGGTATACTAAAATAAATTAATTATAGATAAAACTTGACAAGTTATGTGTTTATAAAATTGTTATCCCCATAAAGGGACAAAAATAAAAAGTATTTGTAGCGAGGAATGGTGACATGAGTGAAAAACAAAAAGAGCAGTTAATGAAATTTGGGCTTACTAAAAGAGAATCAATAATTGTTTTATCCTTAATTAAAACAAAACCAATGGTTGCATCAGAGATAGCGAAATTAACTAAGATTCCAAGATCTAAAATATATGATATTCTAGATAAACTTGTAAACAAGGGTTTATGCAAAGAACATTCTGAGGGTAAGGTAAAAAAATATTCTGCTGAAAACCCACACAAGTCCTTACCTCAAATGATTAAAAAAAAGATGAAGCTATATGAAGATATGTACGAGGAGGCCTCTGCTATAGGCAAAGAATTGTTAGTTGACTATAATGATTATAGTTATTTTGGTTATGAATTTGTACATATAGTTAAAGATTCACAAGATGTAGTAGAAAGGTATAAAGCTCTCTACAGCGAATCCAGAGAAACTATAAAAGAATTTGTTAAATCACCTTATTCTATGGCAAAAAAAGATATAGTGGAAGTAAAAAAAATAAACAAGATGCTAATTGACAGAGGGGTTAGGATTCAAAATATAAATGAAAAAAAAGATTTGGATAGCGATTTAATTAAAACAGCTACCCAGTGGCATATTGACGCAGGTGTAGAAATTAGATTGTATAACAATCTTCCAATGAAACTCTCAATATTTGATGATAAAGTGGCAATGTATATACTTAATAACCCCATAACTCTTTCAACAGAGTTGACAACCATATTTGTTGAACATTCTGGTTTTGTAGAAATGCTAAAATGTGCTTTTAATGAATATTGGAAAAGCGCTACTTCAGTTTCATCATTAATAAAGACATTTCCCGTAAAAAAATAAAATGGAGGAGAAAATGAGAAGACACAAAAGCATGACGCTAACAATTTTTTTATTGTTAGTCTTTTTTAATTTAATTTCGGCACAAGAGGTTATTTGGCAACACCTAATAGGTGAGGGCAATTATGTTGAAAATTCTGAATGGATACCAGATGTTACTGGTAATGGTATTAATGAAGTTATAGTAGGAACAAAAAATGGTTCTGTTCCAGATTCTGTTTATGTTTTAGAAGGCGTTGATGGGCATCAATTATGGAGTTATCCTGTTACCACAGTAGTTGGAGATATCGTTCATTATCCCTGTGATATAAATGATAATGGGTATAATGAAGTTTTATTTAGCAATCAATTTATCTTTACTATACCTGCTACCCAGCCAACAGGCCCCGAATTATATTGTGTTGACAGTCAAACTGGTTTATTAATATGGGAATATACTCCTGATCCACAAGGATTTATATTTGATTTGTCGTTAATCGATGATGTAACAGGAGATGGAAAACCAGATATTATAGCTGGTTCTCAAAATTATTGGATTTCATTAATAGATGGCGTTTCGGGACAACAATTATGGTCAGTAGATTTACCAAGTCAACAGAATCAATCTGTTTCTCAAATTGGTGATGTTGATGGTGATAATTTAAATGACGTTCTAGTAGGTAATTGGGATAATGAAGCAGCAAGTGGTGTATATTGCTTAAGAAGTACAGATGGTTCTATTTTGTTTGAAAGTACAATCGGAAATATTCAATCTAATTGTGTGAAGAGTATACCAGATATTTCAGGAAATGATGTTCCAGAAATTGTCGTGGGTTCTATGGAAGGAATATTATATACATTTGACCCAACCTTTCCACCTCCTATATGGATGAATGAAATAACTTCAGACATATTGCAAGAAGTTCAGATAATAAATGATATTACTGGTGATGATATTCCAGAAGTTGTGGCTGGATCTTGGGATAATAATGTGTATTGTGTAGACGGAACTACAGGAGAGTTATTGTGGGATTTTACCGTAAACAATTGGGTACATACTATACAAATTATTGATGATATTGATGGAGATAATCATCAAGATCTATTAGTCGGAGATAGAGGTGAAGAAGGTAGTCCAAATGTTTACTATGGTTCAATTTATTGTGTAAACGGAGCTACCGGAGAATTATTTTGGAGTTATGAAACAACTGGAATGGTTTGGTCGGTAACACAAATAGATGATGTAAACAATAGTGGTTATACGGATATGATTTGTTGCTCAGATAACGGGTATGTTTATTGTATAGAGGGAGACATTTCTCAAGGCGATTTTGAACAACCGTCTAACTTCAATGTAACCGGTCTAGGAGAAGCAACTTGGGAAGCTCCATCAGATACTGGATTGCAAAGTTATAATGTTTATTTGGATGATGTACTGGTAGATAATACAACAGACACATTCTATACTTATACAGATTTAACCGAAGGCGCTACCTACACAGCGGGTGTAAGCGCTGTGTACGATGCTGGTGAATCTGCTATTGTTACTGATGAATTCACCTATCAACCACCTACATACAACCCACCCGAGAACTTATCAGCCAGTTTAGAAAACTACAACGATGTTCAACTAACTTGGGAACAACCCAGCGGTACGGGAGGTACCTTAGCTTATCATACCGGTTATAGTGGTAATGGTATTGGAACTGGTTCTGCTGCTAATTTTGAATGTGCAGCTCGCTTCACATCTGCAGAACTAATCGATTTCTACGGCGGTAACTTGACTCAGATTAATATCGTTATTGGTTCAGCTGATTATTCCAGTGTTGAGATTAAAGTTTGGGAAGGTGGCAGCTATGGTGATGCTGGTACCGAAATATACTCTCAAGACATAACCGCCGATGTTATCGTAGGCGATTGGACAACCCACACCTTGAATTCACCAGTAAACCTGGTAGATGGCAATGAATACTGGATCGGTTATGCTATTAGTGCTACAGCCGATCATCCTGCAGCAGTTGATGATGGACCTATGGTACCGGAAAAAGGGGCTTGGATGTATTTCAACGGAGCTTGGGACATGCTACCTAACTTAGGTGCTGGTCTAGATTACAACTGGTGTGTAGAAGGTATAGTAGGTGGTAAAGACGCTGTTCTGGCACTTAATCACAACACTCTTCCGCAAACAAACTACAAAGTAACAGGCAACGCTAACTTTGAGATGAAGACACATTCTAACTACAACACTCGCTCTCTTAGTGGCTACAAGATCTATCGTAACAGCACCGAAATAGCCGAGATAACTGATCCAACTATTCTGGAATACACCGATGCTGACTTATTGGCAGACAGCTATGATTATTATGTAACCGCCGTTTACGAGGGTGTAGAATCAGCTGCTTCCAATACAGAAACTGTAGAGGTGACCCTGCCAGCTCCAGCTAACTTTAGTGCAGTCTCTCAGGCACCAACTTCAAGCAATATACTTTGTACCTGGGATGCTCCTGCTAAAGAACGTGCGCTTACTCATTATAACGTGTATCGCGATGGCGAAATTGTAGGAACACCCACAAATACACTTTATGTAGATGCAAATGTTCCAGATGGCACCTACGAATATTATGCTACAGCTGTTTACAGCGAAGAATATGAATCAGATGCTTCTGAGGCTGTAACGGTGGAACACTACACTTCCGACAACGACAATCCTAATGTGCCAGCAGTAACTACTCTGGTAGGCAACTATCCCAATCCTTTCAACCCTACCACCCAGATTAAGTTTACTTTAGCCAAACCAGGTAAGGTAAGCTTGGATATTTTTAATGTTAAGGGCGAAAAAATTGCCACTCTGCTGAACACAAGCATGACAGCAGCATCTCATACAGTGGTTTGGAATGGAACAGACAACTACAACCAGAAAGTTAGCAGCGGTATTTATTACTATCGACTGCAAACCGATAATTATTCCCACATAAAGAAGATGATATTAATGAAATAATATCACCTTCCTCCCCGAAGAGTCCGGCTTTAAAAGTCGGACTCTTTTTTGTGGTCAACCGGCCTCTGAGGTTTTGTAGTTGCATTTCGTTACTGTTTATTTCTATTTTCTAAGATTGATCTGGTTTTTAAATAAATTATACTTAAATCCTTTATGAGGAATTTACATACTTTTTTTCTGCTTGAATGCAGCTCGGTGCCAGGTTATTAAATAAATGTAATAAAAATAGAAACACAAAAGGCTTCCCATCCTATTGCAAAAATAATATACGGTAAACATTGACGTAAAATCCTCTCCTCATAGATGTGTTTCCTAATTATAGAGAAGGTTATATATGAAAATTAAGAATATAGCAATTATAGCTCATGTGGATCATGGCAAAACAACTTTAGTAGATGCTATTTTGAAACAAAGTGGAGTTTTTCGCAAAAATCAGGAAGTGCAAGAACGCATCATGGATTCTAATGACCTGGAAAGGGAGCGCGGAATAACCATCTTTTCCAAAAATGCTTCATTTTACTACCAAGACTACAAAGTGAATATAGTGGACACTCCCGGGCATGCCGATTTTGGTGGGGAAGTACAGCGTATTTTGAAAATGGTAGATTCGGTACTGCTGCTGGTAGATGCCTTTGAAGGGCCGATGCCGCAGACCAAATATGTGCTAAAGAAATCTTTGGAACTTAAACTAAAACCGATCGTGGTTATAAACAAGATCGATCGCCCCAATAGCCGTCCCAGCGATGTGCTGGACATGGTTTTTGACCTGTTCGTGGAACTTAATGCAGATGACGACCAGCTGAATTTTCCTATTTTGTACTCTTCCGGAAAAGCTGGGATAGCACGCTATGAGCTGGAAGATAAAAATGAAGATCTGATTCCTCTGTTCGATACAATTATAAACCAAGTTGAAGATGCTCAGGGCGATAGAGAAAAACCTTTGCAGATGCTTATTTCCGCTATTGAATACAACGATTTTTTGGGAAAAATAGGTACTGGTAAAATTAGCAATGGCAAATTGAGGGTGGGCGAAGAAGTGCTGCTGCTGAAAAGAGATGGTGAGCAGCTGCTATATCGGATAGCTCAGATCTTCCAATATGTAGGTTTGCAAAAAAAACAGATAAAAGAAGCTTTTGCCGGCGATATCGTTTCGGTAGCTGGGTTAGAGAAGATAGATGTGGGTGAAACAGTTGCCGATAAACTACGGCCCCAACCTTTACCGCTTATCGAAATTGATAAACCTACCCTGACAATTAATTTTAAGGTAAATGATTCGCCTTTTGCTGGGAAAGAAGGCAAATATGTAAATGCGCGCCATCTATGGCAAAGGTTGCAGAAAGAATTGCAAACTAATGTGAGTATTTTGGTGGAACGCACAAACAAAGCAGATGAATTTATTGTGAAGGGACGCGGTGAATTGCAGCTTTCCATTCTTATTGAAAATATGCGCCGGGAAGGTTTCGAGTTTCAGGTTTCCAAACCCAAGGTCATTTTCCGTGAGTTAAATGGTAAGAAAACAGAACCGGTAGAGATAGCGATTATTGATGTGAGCAATGAATTTGTAGGCACAGTTATCGAGATGCTGGGGACACGCAAAGGCAAAATGCTGAACATGGTAGCCGGTAGTGATGGTTATACCCGGTTGGAATATAAAATTCCCTCACGCGGGTTAATTGGTTTCCGCAATGAATTTATAACTGAAACCAGAGGTACCGGCATTTTGAACCACAGCTTTTATGAATATGAATATTTTACGGGAGAAATAGAACGAAAAACTCGTGGAGTTCTGGTAGCTATGCAAAAAGGCGAAGCTACCGGATATTCTTTGAATAGTTTTCAGCCGCGCGGTACGCTTTTTATTAATCCGGGAACCAAAGTTTACGAAGGTATGATCGTAGGTGAACACAGCCGCGAGAACGATTTGGTGATAAATGTATGCAAGGGTAAAAAGCTTACCAATGTCCGGGCTGCCGGTTCCGATGATGCTATTAAATTGAATCCACCCCGCCAATTTAGCTTGGAACAAGCTATGGAATATATCGAAGAAGATGAATTGCTGGAGGTAACTCCGCAAAACATGCGGATGCGCAAAAAAATATTGAAAACAGCAGATAGGAAAAGAAACAGAAAAAATTAAACTGACTGCGAATCTAGCTTTATCTCTGCCAAATTTCCTCTTTGACTAGTTTTGTAAATCCCAGTTTTTTGTATAATTCTTGCACCTTGCAATTAACTGTTTTTTATGGAAATGAAGTTGTGATTTTTGCAGGCTGACCAAATTCCACAAAGAGCTATCCAAAGATATAAATCATCACGACTGCCATGAACGAGCAACTGCTTTTCAGTTACAGCTAAAAGTTTTCTAACTTGTTCATAACCTCCTTTTTTATTTTTTCTAAATTAACTTAACCAGCGCTATCAGCTAATTTTGATAAATTAAATCATCGTAATTTTATAATGAGCTTGACATTTTTAAAATTTCTGCAGCTTTTAGAATTTTATAAATATTAAATTAAGAAAGTAGGGTAATGTATGAAGAAATTAGTTCTATTTTGCATTGTGTTATTTATTGTAACATCTTTAACAGCAGCTACCGGGAAAATAGCTGGCCGTGTAGTCACTTTTTCCGATCAAGAACCTATAGGTTATGTTTCCGTAAAAATACAGCAGCTTGAAATAGGTGCTTATACTAAGGAAAATGGTACTTACCTTATTCAGAATGTGCCTGAAGGAAAATACACTGTTGAGTTTACCTTAGTAGGAATGAAAAAATTGGAAAAAGAGATAGAGGTAGTGGCAAATGAAACTAGCGTGTTAAATGTGAAAATGCGCAAAGAAGCTATAGCTACCGAAGGCATTAGCGTAAGCGCTAACCGAGCCAAAAAGCGTGAAACCCCAATTGCTTTTACCAATATCAAAGAAGAAGAGATTTCCGATAAATACACAACGGAAGATATGCCGCAATTATTGGAAGATGTTTCTGGTATTTTTGCTAATACCACCGGTTTGGGCGATGCCGAGATCACTATGCGTGGTTTTGAAGCAGATAAAATTCAGGTACTTATCAATGGAATTCCAGTAAACGACCCGGAAAGCCAAAAAGTATACTGGAGTAACTGGACAGGCCTAACTTCCAATGTGAAATCGGTGCAAGTGCAAAAGGGAGCCGGCTCTTCTCTGTACGGTTCAGGCGCCTTTGGCGGTTCTTTAAACATAGAAACAATGGGTACTAAACCGGAACCAGAGTTTACTATCCGCTCTTCCTACGGTGCTTATGTAAGTGAAGATAAAGTGGCAGATGGCGAAGGCAATATGGAAGATTATAATCCATATAACTACAATGTTTTGATGCGATATAACTCTGGTAACTTGTATAACGGGAAACTAAACTATGGGCTTATGGTGGAACGAAAAGTGGGTGATTATTACATAACTGGAACCAACTATCGCGGTTGGTCTTTCGGGTTAGATACCCAGCATATTCTGGGAAATCATAAGATCTACACCAACTTTTTGGGTGCGCCGCAGGAACACAACCAGGCATATTTTAAATCTGACCCCGATCTTATGAATACCTTGGGCCGTGAATATAATAGAAACAACCATGAATATCAGGAAAATTACTATTTTAAACCGCAGTTTTCGATTCGCGATGAATGGGAAATTTCCGATAATAAATTGCTGATGACCAACCTGTTCGTTACTAAAGGTGATGGTGGTGGTAAATATCTCAGCCAAGATAAATTCGATATCAATACTGGCGAAGTTGCTTTCCGCGATGGGTTTTTAGATTCAGATGATCCCCAAGCTTTCGAAGATAACGCTTTTGGAAAACATGCCTTATTCCTATACGAAAACTATGGCGTAGAGTCAGAAAATTTCTGTCCGGTCGATACCGTTCTGGTTGGTGGTGTTATTCCGGTAGTAGGCCCTTCCTATAAAGGCGAGCTTATTAGTGGTAAGGGCGCCGATTTTTTCGATTCTCCTACTCGCTACGAGTATTCCTGGCGCAATAACCAAATAAGCGATCACTTCCAGTTTGGCGGGAACACATATTTCGATTACCAAGTAAATAACCAATTTAAAATAGTCTGCGGTGGTGAAGTTAGAAGCTGGAATGCCGATCATATCGGCAAAATCGAAAAATTCCGTCACTTCAACCCAGACTTTCCAGATAGCGTGGAAACCTACGACAAAATGCAAAAGAACTACGATTATACTTCCCATGTGCTGAATATGTCTGCTTTTGCCCGTGTAAGTTTCAAACCGATTGAAAAATTGAATTTGATGGCAGACGGCCAAATAGCCCGTTATGCTTCCAGCATCGATGAAAATCCTATCGAGATCTATGATTTGGGAACAGGCGAACCAACCGGCGAATATTTCTATTCTACTAAAGATATAACCGAAGTGGTTGGACAAGACACTGTATATAAATTCAAAGATTCCGATTATGAGAAAGTTTATAGCTTCTTCTCTCCCAAATTCGGGGTAAATTATAATATTTCCAAATATTTTAATGTGAGAACAAACTACTCTATAGCCTACAAAGAGCCCCGTACTTCCGAATGGTATGGTTACGATGGGCCAGATACCCGCCAAATGTATACCAAAAATATAGTTTTGCAAGACAGCACCGGTGCCTACTACAACCAGGAAGAAGAACATTTTTATGGCGAACTGGAACCGGAAAAGATTAACACAATAGAATTTGGACTAGGTTACGATGGAGTTTATGTAGATTTCGATGTAAACTACTATATGAGTGACTACTATGACAAAATAGAATATGTTACTATTCCAATTACAGAGCAATACTACAATGCCGAAAACGATTCTATCGAGACCAATAAGTTCGATGCCAGTATGGTACTGAATGCAGGAAAGGCACGTCATCAAGGCGTGGAGTTTAGTTCCAACCTCGATATCGCCAATTTTGACGCTTACTCGTCACTTACCTGGTCACACAATCGTTGGACCGATATGAATGTGGAACAGATATTCGATATGAGTGCGGAAGAGATGGAAGATAAAGTAGTTCCCTTTGCACCCGAAATTATTATAAACGGCTCGGTAGGATATACTTTCAAAAACATGCCCTATAATGGAAAACTTCGATTTGGCCTGCGCGGACGTTATTGGGATGGCTATTATGCTAACTATACCAATGAATATTACAGTAACTACGTTTGGAATGAAAGCAGCCAAACCTTCGAACCAGACTCTACTTCTATAAAAAGCAGTGAATTGCCCTATTTCTTCGAGATGGGCGCAGATATTAAATACAGTTTCAAGATCGGCGAAAAAGATGCTTTCCTGAAACTAAGCTTGAATAATATCTTGAACCGAGAAAACCTGCAGTCGGCTAATGTGCGTACTGATTACAATCGTGGATATTACAACGAAGAAGGCGAATTTGTGGATGATTATCTTACTGATAACGAATATATGTATGTAACTCCGGCTCCATTATTTAATGCTTTCTTAACAGCCGAGATCAAGTTCTAGGAACTTTGTAAAACCGCAAAAGTTGGGAAGCTGCTGAGTGGCTTCCCATTTTTATTTGGAAAAGGCAAAAAAAATAGAGAATTAGCTTGTTTGTAGGAAAAAGCTTGCTAAAACAAAACGTAGTTTAATTGAAAAGTAGGTAGTGTAAAAATAACTGTGTCTAATTTTTCTATTCAGTTGTCTAATCATGTTTTCGATACGATTGGTATTTATTATCAAGTAATCCTAATCAAAAAATTTAGTCAGGAATTCATAATAGCGTTTACCTACTTCACGCAGAGAGTTTTTGGTTAATACAAAGTCCAGCATGTCTCGCTTTTTTAAATTAACACTTGTATGCTTGCTTGTTTTTGTGCTAAAATGAGTGAAAGTTTTGCCACATTCTTTACACAGATACCGTTGTGTTTTCCGGTTTACCCTGCCACGATTTGTGAGAATTCTATTGTAAATAAAACCATGTTTTTTGGTTTTTAAATTGCCACAAAAAGGAAAGCGTCTTTTTTGCTATGCTCATAACACGAGATAAAACTCTCGTAACTGCTTGCAAAGCAGTTCGTTAAAAAAATATGGTCAATTGATACTATTTCCTTAATATCATCTTTTTCATCACTTTCCCCATCCTGAAATGGGACTACATTTTTTATACATTTTCACAGATTAAATCCGAAACAATTTGAGGAAGAATCTCAGCTGTTCCAAGAAAAAAAGCCTGTGCCAAAGACACAGGCTCGTTGCTTATGCAATACGGGTTGGTACTATTTCATTAACAGCATTTTTTTAGTGATGTTAGCATGCGCAGTTTCCAGTTTATAGAAATAAACGCCCGAACTTACCTCTCGGCCAGCTTTGTCTTTTCCATTCCAAACCACCGTGTTTTTGCCTGCTGGATAAATTTCATCTACCAAAGTTCTAATTTTCTGACCTTTTAGATTGTAAACAGTAAGCTGAACTTGTTGAGCTGTGGGCAGGGTAAATTCTATGTTAGTGGTAGGATTGAAAGGATTTGGATAATTTTGCACAGGCAACATATTGTTAGGTGATATTGTATTGGGATGATTAGCTGAACTACCTAACCCTCCGGAATAACAAATTATGGTGCCATCGCGGCCACCAGCTACCATTTCCCAACTACCATCATCGGTTACATCGGGAAGAGCGCAAATAGCATCTACTGCTGAAGAGAAATTATTGGAACCCAATTCATTGCCATTGCTACCATCAAGAAAATAAGTTCGGTTATTTTGGAAAAGAGTTCCTACTACCAAATCTTTTACACCATCACCATTCAAATCGTTAGCAACATCCACGCACCAAGGCTGATCGGCTACTTGGTGCGTCCAGACTATACTGCCATCGTAACTATCTATAAGCAGGGCATTACTGCTGGAACTATGCGCTACAGCCAAATCGCTATAGCCATTACCGTTGGCATCTCCTACGTCTTCGAAGCGAAGAATTATCATCGAACCCAGGCCATTAGCCCAAATTTCGTCTCCTGTTGTGGGATCGATTCCATAAACTGCACCAGCAAAATCGCCAGCTACAATATCTTTTATGCCATCATCATTGATATCGGCTACACTTGCTAAGGCCCATACCGAGGAGCCACTAGTGTTATAAGTCCATTCAACTCCACCGTCAGCACCATTTATGCCAAATACTTTTCCTTCAGTTTCATAGGCATTGGAAGCTCCTCCTACCACGTCTGGGAAACCATCGCCGGTGAAATCTTCTACTCCAATTACAGCAAATTTAGGTCCAGCATAGAAGTAGTTCCAAATCTCTTCACCATTAGTGCCGTCTAAACAAAATATTCTCTGTGGTCCAGTATCGTAGGCATCATCTCCACTTGCCGCTAGCACATCTATAGTGCCATCTTCGTTGTAATCGTACTTAGCAAATGTTTGATAGATCCAGCCACCCTCTCCATAGACAGTTGTATCGAATATCCAAATAATATTGCCCTCTTTACCTGAAAGAACATAAACCTTTTTGCCGGCTGTACCTACCAGAACATCCTTACACCCATCATCATTTAAATCAGGAGCAATATACAAATTATTTTGGTGATAGACATTACTTATTTCAGTTTCCCAAATTACCTCAGCTTCATTGGAAGCGTTCCCATTGATACAACGCACATAGTTGTCTTCGGAACAGGCTATAACTTCTTCTTTGTCATCACCAGTTATATCCTGAATATAAGCTAGGGCTTTCAGGCTGTTATCGTAACCACCGGTTACAGTGTAGTGCCACAATTCTTCGCCAATAGAATAGGTCTCATCAGTAGCTGTACCATTTAGTTCCACTATCAGCGGGTTTTCATCACTATCGTTAGAAGTTATTTGCAGTTCAGCTTCAATATTACCGGCAACATAAGGATTGAACCAAACAGTAACCAGCAAAACTTCGTTTACTTCCAAGGTAGCAGGCAGTTCTGCAATGAAATAATAATTATCATCTGTAGTTTCAATATCGGAAATTTCCAGGCAGTTCAAGCCCTGATTGACAATTTCCAAGTTTAATGCAGTAGATGAGCCTTTTCTTACAGAACCAAAACTCAGATCTTGCTGGTCAACAGCAATTTCCTGGTTTTCGTAAACGCCAAAACCGCTTAGTTCTACTTCCCAGACCGGATTTAGAGGGTCGTTCGAAGTAATAGCCAGAGCTGAGTTATATGCCCCATATGTAGTAGGAAGAAATTCAATAACAAAGGAAGCAGCGTCCGAAGGAGAAATAACAATTGGTAATTCATAATAGATTGTAAAGGCAGAGGAGGGAATATCCATCTCGGAAATTTCCAAATCGCCATCACCATTATTGTACACAGTTATTTCTGTCTCATCCATAGTATCGATTTGCACATTAGTAAAATCGTAGCTAGTGAAATTTGTATCGATAGCTGGAGTGCCACCACCTTCCAAATCTACTTTGTAAAGATAATCAACACCTTCAAAACCATTGTCGCAATACCACAGATATTGGCCATCGTAAACTATGCCGGCTGGATTGGTGCTTTCCGAAGCATGTGATTCCAGCATTGAACCATCTGTGGGATCGATTTTATAGAGAGCATCTCCCCAGTAATCTGCCATCCATAGGTAATCATTTTCCATACAAAGATCCCAGGGTTGTTCGTCTGGAGCATCGAATTCCTGTAAAATAGTGCCTTCGTGGTCTACTTGGTAGATATATCCTTCGGGATCGTAATAGCTAGAAACCCAAAAATTCCCCTCGTCGTATGCTATTCCGCTCATGTAGTGATCTGGCAAATCAAATTGTTCTACTATGTTGCCATCACTATCCAGTTTCAGGGCGGTAGCGGGATTGCTGGAAGAACCTGGGTGATCGGTAGTCCATAAATATTCCCCATCGAAGGTAAGACCATAACAATCTTCTTGCATTCCGCTTAAGTATTCTGTGTAGCTGCCATCGGCAGGGTTGAGCTGGTAGATTTTATCTCCATTACTGCCATAAATGCCACAGTACAAGTATTCTCCGTCATAAGCCAATCCAGAAGCACCTTCCGGAATTTCATAAGTGGCAATTACCGACCATTCGGCAGCTAAGCTAATACCTAAAACTAAAAATAATAATAAAATAAGCAACTTCCTCATAATTCTCCTCCTTGAATTATCTAGTGCTCTTAAAATAACTGGTTCCCGTGTAAAAAAAGTCTAAATCATATCGTCTATCTTGCGTAATATTTTCCTAATCCCAAACTCCGAATAAAATTATAAAGAGTTATAACTTCTTGTCAAAGAATTTCTTATCTTGACACAAGAACCGATAAAAATAAGTAAGCAGATTGGAGTTTAAATGAAAATAACAGAGCATTTAAAATACGGCAAAATGATCTTCGGTATGGTGCATGTGGGCGCTTTGCCAGGGACACCTCGTTATCAGGGAAATCTAACAAAGGTAATAAAAACTGCAGTACATGAAGCCAAAATTTATGAAACTGCTGGGCTAGACGGTATAATTTTGGAAAATATGCACGATCTTCCCTATTTGAACCGACAAGTTGGCCCCGAAATAACTGCAGCAATGACCTCTATAGCAACTCAAATAAGAAAAGAGATAAAACTTCCGATTGGGATACAGATCTTAGCTGGCGCTAACAAACAAGCACTAGCAGTTGCCCAAGCTGCTTCTTTGCAGTTTGTGCGCTGTGAAGGTTTTGTTTTTGCTCATATAGCCGATGAAGGATTTATGCATAGTGATGCTGGGCAGCTTTTGCGCTACCGCAAGTTATTGGAAGCAGAAGATGTGGCCATTTTTACCGACATCAAGAAAAAGCACTCAGCCCACAACCTTACTAGCGATGTAAATATAGAGCAAACAGCCAAGGCCGCTGAGTTTTTTTTAACAGATGGCGTAATAGTAAGCGGCAACAGCACTGGCGAAACAGCAGACATAGTAGAACTTAAAACTTTAAAACATCTTTCTGTTCCCATTTTTATTGGCTCTGGCTTAACAGCAGATAATATTTCCCAATACTGGAACTTAGCTCAGGGATTTATTGTAGGTTCCTACTTTAAAAAAGAGGGAATTTGGAAAAATGCTATAGCTCCACAGCGCCTGCAAAAATTTATGCAACAAGTAAAAATATTGCGAACTAACTCTTGACACAGCAGACGGGGGTCTACTTCAAAGATATAAAAAAATATATAAGGAGTGTAAAAAATGAGTACAAATCCGCTTATAGCTGGTAAAAAAGTTGGAAAATACGAAGCTTTTCCTTTGGATGAGCTAAAAACAGAACATTTTCTGCCAGCAGTAAAAGAAGCTTTGCAAGAAGCTAAACAAAACATTGAGAAAATACGAAAAAATAAGGGAAAAGCCAATTTCGAAAACACAATCTTAGCTTTAGAAACTAGCAGTGAAAAGTTAGATGAGGTTACAACCCTCTATTTTAACTTGATGGGAATGGAATCGGATGATGAATTCAAGGCTTTAGCACAGGAGATTTCACCACTGCTTTCCGCATTTAGAAATGAAATTATGACAGACGCTGTGCTGTTCGACAAAGTAAAGACAGTTTATAACAACATGGCAGACCTGAACGAGGAACAAAAGCGCTTGGTAGATCAAAATTATAAATCTTTCACCCGCAATGGTGCTCTTCTGAACGATGAAGATAAGAAGAAATTGTTGCAGATCGATCGTGAGCTTTCTAAGCTAAGTCCTAAATTTGCGCAGAATGTTTTAGGCGCTACCAATGCTTTTCAACTGCATATAACCGATAAAAAAGAATTGGAAGGAATTCCAGAGAGTGCTTTAGATGCAGCTGAATATGCTGCTGAAAAGAAAGGTTATGATTCTGGCTGGTTATTCACATTGCAAATTCCCAGTTTGCTCCCAGTACTTAAATTTGCCAAAAATCGCAAACTACGCGAAAAGATGAATCGTGCTTTTGGCTCTCGGGCTTATAAAGATAAATTCGACAACCGCGAAATTCTGAAAAAAATTGCCTCCTTGCGCTATCAACGCGCAAAACTGCTTGGCTTTAAAAACCATGCTGAATATGTTTTAAAAGAGAGAATGGCCGAAACTCCAGAAAAGGTGAAAGATTTCCTGGATAGAATAAAAAATGCTGCTAAACCAGTTGCTATAAAGGAAGTGGCAGAATTGCAACAATTAGCTAAAGAAGAAGATGGTATAGAAAAGTTGCAAAGCTGGGATTCAACCTATTATTCCGAGAAATTAAAACAAAAGAAATTCGATTTTGATGAAGAAAAACTACGCCCATACTTTAAAATGGAAAACGTGGTAGAAGGACTTTTTAAAGTTGCAAATAAGCTTTATGGAGTAAAATTTGAACAACTGGATGACGTTCCTGTATATCACGAAGATGTGAAAGTTTTCAAAGTAACCGAAGGCAAAAACGAATTTGTGGGACTTTTATATGTAGATTTATTCCCACGCGAGACTAAAAATTCTGGTGCGTGGATGACCACATTCCGCACTCAAGGCTTACACTATGGCGAGTTGAAAAGACCACACGCTGCAGTAGTGGCAAACCTTACGCCTTCTACCAAAAAAAAGCCATCTTTGCTGAATTTAAACGAAGTTACTACTTTGTTCCACGAATTTGGTCATTCCCTGCATGCCTTACTTTCCAACTGCACCTATGCCAGTTTGGCTAGTCCCAATGTTTATTGGGATTTCGTGGAGCTTCCTTCCCAAATTATGGAAAATTGGGTAACTGAACCAGAAGCTTTAAACCTTTTTGCTAAACATTACGAAACTGGTGAAGTAATTCCTGAAGATATGATAGAGAAAATTAAAAAGATGAAAAAATATCACGCTGGTATGAACAACCTGCGCCAAATTCAATTAGGACTCATCGATATGAGCTGGCACGATAAAGACCCTTCAGGAATTGAAGATGTAGGTGAATTTGAAGACAAGGTAGTAGAAGATACCAGACTCTTTCCTAAGGTAGAGAACAAGAATACTTCTGCTAGCTTTGGCCATATTTTTGCTGGTGGGTATTCCGCTGGTTATTATTCCTATAAATGGGCTGAAGTATTGGAAGCGGACGCTTTTGAGCTGTTTAAGGAAAAGGGGATTTTCGATACCGAAACAGCCACTTCCTTCCGTAAAAATATCCTGGCTCGCGGCAATACCGAGCATCCGATGGACATTTATGTAAAATTCCGTGGGAAAAAACCAGATCCAGATGCAATGCTGAAAAAATTTGGATTGCTGGAAAAATAAATAACTTCACAGGCGGCTGCAAAGTCGCCTTTTTTGTATTATGAAAATAGTAATTTGCTTTGATTCGTTCAAAGATTCCATCTCGGCTGTAGATGCTGGCCAGGAACTACAAGAAGCTTTGCAGAAACGTTGGCCGCAGGCTCAGATCGTCAATTTCCCTTTGGCCGATGGCGGTGAAGGTAGCTTGCAATGTTTGCAACACAATGTGGGCGCTAAATTAGATACAGAGATGGTAAAGGGCCCGTTAGGAAAACCCCATGAAGTACAATTTGCCAAACTAGACCAAACAGCTGTAGTGGAACTGGCAAATGTGAGCGGATTGCAGCTAGTGCCGCCTGCTAAACGCAATCCGGGGCAGACTTCTACCTATGGCTTGGGTCAGCTAATTGTTAAACTTGGCAACCAGGGATTTAAACAAATCGTAGTAGCTTTGGGTGGTAGTTCCAGTTGTGACGGCGGCACTGGCATGGCAGCTGCTTTGGGCTATAAATTTTGGGATGCCCAGGGCAGAGAGTTAGAGCCAGTTGGAGATAATTTAGTAAAAATAGCTAGAATAACAGAGTCGCAGCTGCCGCACATCGCAGCAGTAGCTGCTTGCGATGTGAGCAATCCGCTCTTAGGACCCACCGGCGCAGCAGCTGTGTATGCTCCCCAAAAAGGAGCTACGCCCCAGCAGGTGGAACACCTGGAAGCAGGTCTAGCTAACTTGGCCAAGCTGATAAAGCAAAAATGGGGTAGAGATGTAACCAATATTGCTGGCGCCGGTGCTGCAGGCGGCTTAGCAGCGGGGTTAGTTGCTTTTTTAAATGCCAGCATTGTTAGTGGTGCTGAGTATTTTATGCAAAAATGTCATTTTGAACAAGAGATAGCCAATGCCGACCTGCTGATAACAGGTGAGGGCAGTTTGGATAACCAAATAAATTGGGGTAAATTGGTTGGCAAAGTGCTGGAAAAAGCTGGCGATATCCCAGTAATAGCAATTGTTGGACGCTACCCAGACAAAAGTAACCTGGAAGAGCGTTTCCAGCAGATAATTTCACTGGAAAAATTAAGCGGTAACAAGCACGACTCGTTGCAAAATCCACGGAAATATTTGCAAATGGCTGCAGGAATGGTGGAGGTGTAGGGTTATTTGTCCCGTCCTGAAATAGGAATACACTCTGTCCACTTTTGCAACAAAACTGTTCTTCTTCGAACACAAAACCTCAGCTACTACGAACAACATAACTTATAATCTGATGAATAAAAAAGCAGGAGGTTTATAAAACCACCTGCTTATTATATTTAATCCAGGTTCTACTAGTATTATTTTTTAAGAACGCAAAACTTCGCCTTCGGCCATCACTAATACAGGGAATGCACCTAAATTAAGCGGATCTTGGTTCCAAACAACTAAACTGGCCACTTTACCGGCTTCAATGCTGCCTAAGGTTTCCTGTAATCCTAAAATGTGAGCATTTTTGTAGGTAATAAGTGAAATAGCTTCTTCTGGTTTCATACCTTGGATAAGGAAAAATTTCAAACTATCGCGCAGGGCAATAGTATGAATCACGGGGTGGTCAGTCATCAATCCATAGAAAGCTTTTGATTCCATTAGCAATTTAGCATTTTGATAATAGGCATGTTTCAGTTCTACCTTATAACCTACAGAGCCCAAAGGACCATAAACTATGGGAATATTGTTCTCGGCCAATTGGTCGAATATCTTTTTGTTCCAAACATCACCAGTATGGTCGGCAGTTACATTTAAATTATATTTTTTTACAAGATAAATAAGATAATGCACATCATCTTCTTTGTGAACATGCACTTTTACCACTTTTTCACCAGAAAGAATTTCTAAAAGCGCTTTCTCGTCACTGTCGAACTGATAATCATATTCTCTTTCAATCAGTTCTTTTTCTTCTTTATATTCGGTTTTGTTTATCTTTTTATCTTTAAGTTTCTTTTCCAAACTATTCAGCTTTTTCTGTTTGGCCACCTTTTGTTTATCACGCTTTAAAATAACATCATCCAGTTTCTTTTCCAAAAGCGCATAAATACCCATTCTGGTATTAGGTCTTTTACCTTTCCATTCCGTAGTAGAGCGTGGATTGAACCCCAAAGCCATTTTAAAACCATAATCCTTTAGTTCTGCTTCATTACGATTTTTGGCAAAGTTACGAATTACTTTTGCTCGTCCACCTATCAAATTACCGCTACCGGGCACCACACAGCTATATAAAACACCAAAATCAACGGCATCTTTAAAAGCTCTGTCATCGAAATAAATACTGTTAATAGGATTATTAGTGGGGTTAAATTGGTCTAGGACATCGTTAGTTTCCGATTCTTGGGAGGGTTCACCTTCTCTATCCATTCCAATATGAGAATGAGCATCGATAAAAGCGGGTGTTACATAACCTTCGTAATCTGCTTGCATTTTTTGCTTGCTGATGTTTAATATTGTGTTTCCCTGCACTATTACATAAACATCTTCGTGTTTGGTTTTGCCATCGTAAAGCACTTTTGCTTTAATAATAGTTTTCTTTTCTTCCATTTTAATCTCCTTGTTTTATACCGACATAAAAAATACTTTTAGCGGGAGCATAACCAACCGATTGCAAGCGCTGTTTCAGTTCAGCACCTTCTTCTTTCAACCTTTTGTAATCCTTATGCTCCTTCAATTTATCTGCTTCGCCAAAATTTTCGTAACAGGAAACTATGACCTTTTCACCTGACTTCAGTCCTTCCAAACTTCATAGAAGCGGGGTTTTGACCGCCTAATTTTATGAACCTTTTTACCGCAAACCCACCAGATTCGTCAACCACAAATATCCATCGGCCACCTCATGGCATAAAAATTTATTAAAAAAAACTTGGCAAGTTAGTAATTTTTTTTAGAAAAGGAACAGTATAATAGAAGACGATTTCCAAAATAGCTATGGAGAAAAAAATGGGGAAAAATTGGGAAAATACAACTAACCTGGAAACATTCGTGAGTTGCAATACGCTTTAGAAGGAGTTGTAATTATGAGCGATAACATCCTGCAGACCTGGAATTTCTTGCATACTTCCCACGATGCTAATATGAACAAATTTACTTTGAATACTTAAAATTTTAGGAGTGTATTTATGTTAAAAAATGTAGATCCAACCACCACAGAAACCTGGGGAAAATTACAAAAATTACAAAAGCAAATCTCGCAAACTCACCTGCGCACACTTTTTGCCCAAGATGAACAACGCGCTACTAAATTCAGTGTAGAATTTGAAGATATTTTTGTGGATTATTCCAAAAACCATATTGATGATAAGATAATGCAGTTGCTTTTCCAATTGGCAGACGAATGCGGTTTAGATGAAGCTATCACAGCTATGTTTACAGGCGAAAAGATAAACAAAACAGAGAATCGCGCAGTTTTGCATACAGCTTTGCGTAATTTCAGCGGTAAACCAGTAAAAGTAGATGGCCAAAACGTGATGCCGCAGGTGCAGGCAGCTTTAAAAAAGATAAAACAATTTTCCGAACAAATAATTTCTGGTAGCTGGAGAGGATTCACCGGCAAACCGATCACTGATATTGTGAATATTGGTATTGGTGGTTCCGACTTGGGGCCGGTAATGGTTACTGAAGCTTTGCAGGCTTATCGGGTAGAACATATAACTCCCCATTTTGTTTCCAATATCGACGCTGCTCATATCGCCGAAACCCTGAAAAAGCTGAACCCCGAAACTACTCTTTTTCTCATCGCTTCCAAATCTTTTACTACCCAAGAAACCATGACTAATGCCCACACTGCCCGCCAGTGGTTTTTGCATACAGCTCCAAAACCTGAATTTATTAAAAAACACTTTGTGGCCATCTCTACCAACCAGGAAGGTGTGGAAAAATTTGGGATTGCTCCAGAAAATATGTTTATCTTTTGGGATTGGGTAGGGGGACGCTACTCTCTGTGGAGCTCTATCGGGCTTTCTATAGCGTGCAGCCTTGGTTACAAAAATTTTGAAGAACTTTTACGTGGCGCGTATGATATGGACTGTCATTTCAAAAATTCCCATTGGGAAAAGAACATTCCTGTTATTTTGGCTCTTTTAGGAATTTGGTACAACAATTTTTGGGGAGCAGAAACCCAGGCGATAATTCCCTATAATCAATATTTACATCGCTTTACAGCTTACTTACAACAGGCAGATATGGAGAGCAATGGTAAATATGTAAATCGCAACGGCCAAGCTGTTAACTACCAAACTGGACCCATAATTTGGGGTGAGCCAGGCACCAACGGCCAGCATGCGTTTTTCCAACTTATTCATCAGGGTACCAAACTTATTCCCTGCGATTTCCTAGCTGCAGCTGCTAGTTCAAATCCTATCGGAGATCATCATGAAAAATTGCTGGCCAACTTTTTTGCCCAAACCCAGGCGCTAATGCAAGGTAAAACAGAGCAGGAAGCTCGCCAGGAACTAGAAGAAGCAGGTAAAAGTGAAAGCGAAATAGAAAGACTATTACCCTATAAAATCTTCCAAGGTAACAAACCCACCACCTCTATTCTATTTAGGAAGTTAACACCAGCCACTTTGGGGGAATTAATTGCCATGTATGAACACAAGATCTTTGTACAAGGCATTATCTGGAATATTTACAGCTTCGACCAATGGGGGGTTGAATTAGGAAAGCAATTAGCAAAAAAATTGCTGCCACATCTAAAAACAAGTACAGAAATAAATTCCTATGATAGCTCTACTAATAATCTTATCAATAAATTTAAGAAAATGAAGGAAAGGAATCTGCTATGAAGAAATATTTAATCCTCTTTTTAATTTTTTCCATCTCAACTCTTTTCTCTCTCCAATTTAAGCACCAGAATTATGAAATATCTATTACTGGTAATTTCGATTTACAAGAACAGGAAATAACAGCTAACGGAAAAACCTATCTGCTGCTAACAGCCAAAGAATGCAATAACAGTGCTGCTGCAGGGTTATCCAAAATCCCCAGATTTACCAAACTGGTACAATTACCTGCTAACGGCAATTGGCAAATTGATAAACAATTTTACAATACAGATGAACAAACCATTGGGTTTGAATTGTGCAGCGGTGAACAAGAGAACTCTCAAGCTTCCCAGAATAAACAAGATAAATGGCTGCCAGAAAAAGTTGTTCAAATTTCTAAACCGGTTATTATGCGCGGAATTAGATTTGCGCAAATCTCGGTTGCCAGTTGTCAATACAATCCTGCTAAACAGAAGATTCGTTATTTTAAGGATATAGATATAACTCTTTCTATAGATAGCAATAAAAATAGTAACCCTTTGCTTAAAAACATTGCTTCCACTCCAATATTTAGGCAAATTGCCCAACAAAATATCACTGGTTTTCAGTCAGAAAAAAATTCTACCACAGGTTCCTATCTTTTTATTTGCCCAGAAAATTGTGCTTCCTATTTGCAAGAACTTAAAAGTTGGAAACAACAGCTGGGTTATCACACCAAAATCGCCACACTTGCGGAAACTGGTTATACCAAAGATGAAATAAAAAACTACCTGCAAAATGCCTACGATAATTGGGAAATCCCGCCCGAAAATGTAATTTTATTTGGCGATGTAAGTGGAAATTATATAGTGCCATCTTTTTATGTGGAAGGCGGACCTTATTCGGAATTCGATGTTAGTGATCATCCCTATACTTTATTGGAAGGAGATGATTATTTCCCCGACATTATGCTGGGCCGAGTTTCTTTTCAGGATATGATGCAGTTAATGACGGTGGTAAACAAGATAATAACCTATGAAAAAGAACCCGATACTTCAGTAGATTGGTTCACGAAAGCAATAATGGTAGGTGGTATATCCCCAAATTACGATAATTATTCTCCCCGAGAAACATTACTGGAAGCCAGGCGTAAATTATTAGAATTCGATTATACAACTGTACACAACCATATCTATCCCGAGCAAACTTCGCAAACTTCTTTGGAAAATTTAATAAACGAGGGTTGTTCAATTATAAATTACCGTGGTTGCGGTAGCTACGACCATTGGTCTTCTATTGATGGATACAATATTTTTGCTAACGAGAACTTAATGAACTTGAATAATGGTTTTAAGCTGCCATTTGTAACCAGCATAGTATGCGCCGGAGGAGATTTCGCTGTGGAAAATATTCCATCATGTTTTGGAGAAATATGGCTAAATGCTGGTGACCCCGGCCAACCCAAAGGTGCAATTGGGTTTATTGGACCCAGCGAGTATAACACATCTACAGCTTGGAACAACTGTCACGATTTGGGAATTTACCAGGGGTTTACCCAAGAAGGTATAAATACCTGTGCTGGGCTGATGTTACGTGGTAAGATGGAGCTTTACAATAATTTTCCTGATTGTCATGAATGGGGTGGTCCTGAAGAATCTGATCAACTATATTTTTTTGTGTACAATCTACTGGGAGATCCTGGTTTAAGAGTATTACACTCACCACCACAGCCCTTTCAGCTGATTTGTCCAGACCAACTGGATGCAAACCAAAACTACCTGCCTGTAACTATTGAAAACGTACAGAATGCTGCTGAGTTTACTGTTAGTATAACGGCAGCAGATAGCCTAATAGCTGTTGCTAAAACAAATTCTGCTGGTTCAGCTTATCTGCCAGTTCCAACAGAAATTACCGAATTTAGCATTACCACAAGTAAATACGGGTTTATTCCTATAACAAAAGATATATCCCGCAGCTCTGCCCAGTATTTGCAATTGGTCCAATATTCTTTTGAGCAACCACCCCAAAATAACAGCTCCATTCAGTTGGAATTTACCCTTAAAAACAATAATAGCAACGCAATTAATTCCATAAACATTAATCTAAATTCCCTAGACAACTACTTTCAGATAGAAACTAACTCTATCTATGTGGAATCATTACTCCCTCAGAATACTTATACAGGCATTTTTAATCTCACTTCGCAACCCGCGTGGCAAAATCAGCAGTGTAAAAATTTAATTATAGAAGTAAATTCAGCCAGTGGCAATCAAGAATTTTTGGTACAAACTCAGCTTCTCTCACCAGAAGTTATTTTCTCCAATTTCCAAACTACTACCCGTGATTATCTGCTGCCAAACTCTATTCAAAATATCTATTTAGAATTGGAAAATATCGGCGCAATTGCAACCGGTGACTTTACAGCAAATTTAAGTAGTCTTTCGCCGCGCTGCCAAATATTGCAAGCCACAGCTGGTTTTTCTTCTATTGACCCAGAAAATTTTGAAATGAGTAACAATCCTCTTCAGATAGAGGTTTTTGATGTATATCCAGGTAGCAGCGCTAACTTTCTACTGCAAATAATGCAAGCTGGAAACTCTGTTTTTTCAACTCAATTCGAACTGCCGGTGGGTTTAGTTTCCGAAACAGCTCCCACCTACAGTAAATATGGCTATTGTGCAATAGAGAGTAGAGATGCCGGTAATTTTGATATTCCAGCTTACAATTGGATAGAGATAAACCCTGAATATGGGGGCAACGGAGTAGCTTTAGAATACGATTTCATAACTTATGATGGCGCAGTGGAAATAGTACCATTACCATTCTGGGTAAATTATTTCGAACATTCCTACGATACAATATCGATCTGTACAGACGGCTGGTTTAGCATGGGTGTATGCGAACAAGTTTTCCACAGAAATAGACAAATTCCCTCGGGAAATGGACCTAACAGTATAGTAGCACCTTTTTGGGATGAACTGGAAAATGGCCAGGTTCACTACTATTACGATTCCGAGAATAATCAATTTATCGTACAATGGACCAACTGGGAAAATTATGATAATAATCAAAATACATTCCAGGCTATTATCTTTGATCCTGACTACTATCAAACACCTTCTGCAGATGTCAAAATTCTATTCCAATATAAGGAAGTTCACAATGAAGACCAGGAAAACAATTATGCCACTGTGGGAATAGAAAATTACACAGAAGATGACGGTATAAATATGTCCTATGCCAATCGACAACCAAGCAGTGCTCATCCTCTGGAATCGGAAACAGCGATTCTTTTCACAGTAGATCCATACTCCGATATACCCTATCTTACCTCCTCTCCAGAAGCATTTCAGCTAAATTTGGCCGAAAACGAAACTCAAGATATTACATTAAATTTAACCAATCATTCACAATTTGGGGAAGCTATAGATTTCTCGGTAGAATTTTCCCATTTTACTAAACAGCAAAAAACCGAGAGAGATATAAGCCTGGATCAAGTTATTCGTGGTAATAATGGCTATATACCAATATTACCAATGGAACTTTTGTTTTATCTCTTTCATAATGCTCAAAGTGAACCTGTTCATGGCTTGAGTTTAGATTTTCCGACTGGATTTACAGTGCAAACCGCCTCCAATTTAGGTAGTATGAATTGGAATGGTGAAACTGGAGATGGAGCCACGGTAACTTGGGGATTTGGAAATGGTGACAATTTTGATGAAACTGGAGTACAAGCTTTTCAAGTTACAGTGATAATAGACGAAAATATGACTGAAACTGTAGAGATACCTTGGTATATCGAGGGAGATGGTAGCGGTAATGAACCTCATACAAATTCTGGTTCTATATTTATTGACCCTACTTCTTCTGGTTTTATCTGGCTGGAATATCCAAATGGAGGTGAACATCTGATAGCTACTAGTCAAGATACTATAAAATGGAATTCTTATGGCGCTTTAGATGAAATGGATATATTTATTCGTTATCAGAGTGGTGGAGAATGGCAGATACTGGCGGAAAATGCACCCAATTTAGGTGAATATATTTTTCAGGTACCAGCTGTAATTTCCAATGAATGCAAAATAATGCTTTCTAGCGGGTACATTAACGATTTTTCAGCAGAAGAATTCCAAATAAGTGCACTGGATATTTCCTATCCTAATGCAGCTACAGAAATGCTCTATGCTGGACAAGATAGTGTGATATGGGAAAATTATGGAAATATTACCACTATAGATATCGATATTTCTCATGATGATGGCTATAGTTGGCAAAATTTAGCATCCAATTTAGAAAATACGGGTAAATTTTATTTCCAGGTACCTGGTCCTACCTCTCCCTACTGCCACTTGCGACTGCGCGATACTCAAACTGGACTTACAAATAAGACCACAGCTAGTTTTGCTATTGTAGATAGCCCCGTTGACTGGTTAAGTACAGCTAATACTGAGGGTACTGTTCAGGCTAATACTACAGAAACGTTGATTATTACCGTAGATACTTCTACGCTAGAACCAGGTGAATATACAGCTTATATAAATATTATAATTAACCCTGGCAGGATTATGCATATACCGGTTGAATTACAGGTAGAAAATAGCAGTAATTATCAAGAAATTCCAGCTGTTACCAAGTTGGAACAAAATTATCCTAACCCCTTTTTCCTTCAAAATAATCGGAGCAATACGGCAATCAACTTTAAATTATCTACCGCTGTTGAGGTCGTGCTGAATATATATAACAGCCGTGGACAAAAAGTAAAGACATTAATTAACCAAAAAATGCCTGCAGGTGAACATAAGTTATTTTGGAATGGAAAAGATGAACAAAACAAAACACTTGGCTCAGGAATTTATTTTTATAATTTACAAACGCCTAATCGTAATATAACAAAAAAACTAATTTTGATTAAATAAAAAAGGGAGAAGAGATGTCGCGTCCACCTAAAAATAAAATTGTAGAAAAACCACCACTGTTTAATATTTTTAAACCAGTTGGAGTTCGTAAACGTAATTTAGACAAAATAGTCATCACTATAGATGAATATGAAGCCCTAAGATTGGCAGATTGGGAAGGATTGGACCATGCTGAAGCAGCTATAAAGATGGAAATATCGCGTTCTACTTTTACAAGATTGATAGAAAAAGCGCACCAAAAAGTAGCCGATTTTATTATCCATGGCAAACAACTGCAAATAGAAGGTGGCTACATTCATTTTAGAAGAAACCAATTGCGCTGCCGCGAATGTGGCAATATTTATCCTAGCGATGTAGTTAATCTGTATCCTTGTCCGGTTTGCGGTTCAACTAATGTGGAAAACATAGCTAAAAACTTTGGTCATGGGCGATGCTGCCATCGTTATGGCCAAAATAAATAATTATTATCCAAGTAATTCCACCCAGCCATGGTTGAATAGTATGTCTTTTTAGCCTACGTAATTCACAATCGCCTATTTATTCCGAAAAATAGGAATATAAACAAAATAATAATATCTTAAAATAAAAGTTTTTTGCGCCTTTGGCGTAAGTCTCATACAAACTTATGGTACACCTGAGACCTGCGCCAGAGGACGCATAAATGTGCCTATGGCACATAAATCTCGACTTCACTTCGTTCCGCTCGAGATAACAATTTAGTCCTCAAGAAACCCCTCTGCTCTGCAAAGCAGAGCTTCTCCCCTTAAAAAGGGGAGCAAAACATGCGGTCATTACGAGTAAATCTTCTTGAATTATCTTTCGCGAAGTAATCTATAAATTGTTAATAAAAGTCTTATATTAACTTTATGTTTTTAATTACAGATTG
>JASUTE010000024.1 GCA_030445745.1 Candidatus Cloacimonadota bacterium | reverse complement strand
GGAATGCTACTCTAGGTCTATCGTAATCAATATCTTCCAGATCATCTGGTAATTCTTTTCCAAATCCTAACCCTAAAAAACGTTTTTCAGCGCATATCTGCACAGATCTATCATCATAGCTTACTATAAGTTTTTTCATAATTTACTTATTTTCTAATATTAAAATCTGCTAAATCAATTTACTTTCAACCCCACCCTAATCTGTTATCTGCACTCCCAGCCAGATTTGGCATTCTTGTTGTGGTAGCAGTGAATAAAAGCTGGTGTCTTCATCCAGCAAGTTATTAGCTGTGGCGGTAAGCGCAATATTGGGCGAAAGCTGCAAGCTGCCGCTAATTTCCAGCAGATGTATATCTGGCAGATCGGCACCAGTTTCATCTTGCCTATCGCGATTTATTTGCAACCTGGCCTGCAGTTGCCAGCTAGGTTGTTTGTAGGCAACCTTAAGCTTTGCCTGTACTTTAGGCAAATAGGCCATATCTTGCGAATATTGGTTGTAAATAAATTGCGGGAGTATCTCTAAACCATCTATTTGGTAAAAAAGCTCGGTCTTGAACTTTTGCTGCCACAAATTGGTTTGCTGTAACTGGTAGTAGCCAATACCATTTTCACGAAACACAAATTTATCCTCGTATTTAAGCAAATTGTATTCTATTTTCCAGGGAATTTGCGCATTTAGCTGCACTCCAGTAGCTAAGTTGACCGGTATTTTAGTCTGTGGCATTTGTACATCCAAATCGAAGAAATAATTTTGCTGCCACAGTTGCGAGATGGTTTTCTCAATAAATCGCGGGTTATTTTGCAGAAAAAGCTGCCACTGCCTAGAAAGCTGTAAATTTTTACTCACAACTGCAGAAAAATAATATTCATCTCCATCATAAGCGCTCCACAAACCCAGTTCATCTAGCCACAAGGTATGGCGGCGCAGCAATTTAAAGCTTACATTGCTCTCGCCCAACAGGTGGTAGAAGTTTATTTTGGTATCAAATTTATCTGCCTGGAATTGGGCGCTGGCTTTTAGGGGAAACTGCTTATCATCGTAGTTAGCTTGCTGCAACTGCTGCCAGCCACCCTGCCCGAAAAGTTCGAAATTTTGCCACTTTTTGTTTATGCCAAGTTGGAATCTGTTAATATCGGTATCGTAAAGCCTATTTTGGGAATGAAACCCAGAATAATCTGCACTGAGCCAATTTGTATTTCTTGTATAGTTCAGGCTAGCTTGGAAATGCTCGTTTTTCCAAGCAGTGGGAAGATCTTGTAAAACAGCTTGGGCAGTAGTATAAAAGTTTTTAGCAAACTGCCAGCCCACTTTTGCTTGCGCCGAAACAGAGCTGCTAACTTGCCAGCTAGAATAAAAGCGGTCATTTGTAATTTCCCAAGCAGGTAGGCTAAATTTCTGAGCTGCGGGATAGGGCTCGAATCTAAAAAAACTCATAGAATCTGGCTTAGAGCTGGCCTGCATTTTGCTGAAAAGCTGCAAACTATCTTGCATAGCACCTTCGCCTTCTATCACCACATCTTGGAATTGCAGAAGTTCTTCTTGGGCACTTATTTTCCCACAAACCAATAAAAACAGCAACGGGATCAGTTTTTTCATCACTCTTGCCCGCCTTCATTAAGCATTTTGGTCAGCTCTTCTCTGGTCTGCCCATCCAAATCGTCTTTAATCATATCAAAAGTCTGCCGCGCTTCTTTCAACTTTCCTAACTTAAAATAAGCCTGGCAAGCCAAAGTTTCAGCATCTACGCGCACCTGATTTATATTTGGAAAGAGATAGCGAATACGCAGCAATTCGGGAATTGCTTCTTGATATTTTTGTTGTTGGAAAAGCTCCAATCCTTTTAAATAACGCGCTTCAGCGCGCACCTGTTTATCTTTGCTCTCCGCCAGTTTTGTTAAATCTGTTTTCCGCTCTTTTTTATTTAAAATTTCCCACCTAGCCCGTACCAACTTGGCCTTTTGCAAAGCTATATCGCCAGCAAATTCGGTAAATTTGGCAAAATCGTTTAAAAAATATTGGGAATCGTGCTGCGCTTCCAACTGCAAAAGCTGTAGCCACAAACTTACATCGTTGCTATGCAGGCTGGCGCGACGGTATAATTCAATTGCTTTTGAAGGTTGATCTAACTGCAATTTCAGCTCTGCCCAGTTTTGCAAAACCTCTGGTGTAGATTTTTCCTGTGCTAAGTTTTCATAGATTTGCTCTGCTGCTTCAATTTTATTCAATTTTGCCAAACTAGCAGCTTTCTTGGACAAAACTTCCAAGCTAGGTTCTTCCATTTTTTCCGAAGTTTGCACCACGGCTGCCCAATCTTGGTTTTCAAACTCAAAATTCAATTTACGCAGCAAAAGTTTCTGTTCCAGTTGCGGTTGCTGCTTGCTAAGCTGTTGTAAAATCGTGGTAAAATCGTAAGTTTCGGTTTGCTGACAAGCCCACTGCAGGCCATCTAATACATTCTGCAAAATAGCTTCCGGTAAATCCGCTGAAACCAAATTCCTATAACTATGAACAGCTTCTTGAAACTTGCCTAAATTGTAATAGCTGTCGGCAATTCCCAATTCTGCGGCTTTGGTTTTTTCTGCTTCTGGGAATTTCTGCAAATAATCTTGATAGAGCACAATTGCTTGATTGTAGTTTTCAGCACTGAAGGCAGCTACTGCTGCTTCATAAAGGAAATCTGGACTGTTTTGAGCTAACTCGCTATATATTTCAGCAGCTGCTTCAAATTTCTTCATCCTATACAATGTTTGGGCAATTTTCTGATTAGCATACAATTTTTGGGAATCTGATGATGCTTGTGCCGCTTCAAAAGCAGATAGCGCTTGTTCATACTTTTTTAGTGCAAAATACACACTGCCACGCAACATCTGTTTATCGAATTCGTAATCTGAGTTTTCTGCCACGTTATTCAAGCTATACAAGGCTTTGGCATAGTTTTGTTGTTGGAAGTGAATAGCGGCTATGCGCAACCAAATCGCATTTTTATCGGCCTCGTGCAGCAATGCTTGTTCAAAATACTGTTTAGCTGAGTTGTAATTCTGGTTCTGATAGGCAATTTCACCCAAATAATAATAACCCTGCCCCACTTTTTCCGATTGATAATTTATTAAAAGTTGGAAAAGTTGTTGGGCTTTCTGCATCTGGTTTTGCACAAAATAGATTTTGCCCAGTTTAAACAGAACTTCGGCCATCATTGGGGAATTGGGATATGTTTGCCTAAACTGCTGCCAAGCTGCTGCTGCCTTTTCGTATTCTTGCAGGTTAAAGCGGCAGTCAGCTAGTAAAAATTCAGCTTTTTCACGATAATTTTGTTTATGCAATCTGCGAATATCTGAATTTTCTTGAATTTCCAAAGCTTTTTGCAAATAGGAAGCAGCGCTCTCGTAATCTTCCAACTTATATAAAACCAAGCCATACTGATACATAGCAGCACCAATAAAATCATGGTTTGGGTATTGCTGGATGAATTTTTGCCAAAGCTCGCTCTGCTGCTGCAGGGGCTGTAGGTTTGCATAGTAGAAAAAACTATTGGCAGCAATTTCCTCGTTGCCACTATTGCGTAAATCGGCCAGAAGCGTTTCTGCCTGGCTTTTTTGATCTGTTTTCAGATAACACAACGCTAAGTAGTAGCTGGCTTTGGGGCTGGCAGCTTTTTGCAAATACTGCTCAGCTTGCGAATACTTTTCCAAATAGTAAAGCGCAATGCCAGTTATTTCGTTGAAATCGGTATAATATTGCGATTTGGTAGCTAAACTATAAGTCTGATAATCCAAAATTTTCAGATAGTTTTTCTGAACCAATTGGTAGTCTAAAAACTCTACCAGCGCTAAATCACGAATTTCATCTTCATAGTTGTGTAAAATTTCCTGCAAGGTTTGTTCAGCTTGAACAGTTTCTGCCAGCGCTAGATGCAGTTTCATTTTCAAACGGTAGTATTTACTTTTTTGTTCATTTTTCAAAGCAATTTGCAAATATTTAAGCGCTGTTGCTGGTTTCTGTTCATTCAATTTTGCCAAAAAGTAGTTGGCTTCTGCAAAATTGGAAAAGTTGGCAAAATTATTGGTGTAAAATTCGAAATTTTTTTTTGCTGCCTCTGTTTTTCCCAAAAAAAATTCGCTTTGAGCTAAACCGAAAACTATTTTAGCTGTAAGCTCTGGTTGGGTATTTGCTTTAACTAACTCTGCAAATAACTCATAAGCCCGTTGATAATTTTGTTTTTTTAGAAAAATAGAGGCCTGTAGATAATCTACTTCCTTGGCAAAATCACTGGTTGGATATTTTTTCTGGAATTTCACGATCTCGGTTTGAGCGATATCCAAATTATTATCGGAATACAGCCCAATTATGAATTTCAGATCTTCGGTTTCTGAAGCAGCAATAGCTATAAAAGAGAAGCAAATTGCCAATAACATTAATTTTTTCATAAGCTTAATCCTCTTCCAAAGGTACGGCTACAAAAACGGTTGTGCCCTCATCTTCCTTACTGTTTATCCAAATTTTTCCATGGTGCAACTCGGCAATGATTTCGCAGGTGGAAAGCCCCAGTCCTAAACCACTGGAACGGTATTCATATTTTCCTGAACTATGGGAATAAATATCGCTGAGCTCGTAGAATTTCTGAAAGACATTTTTTAATTCACCTTCAGGAATACCAATACCATTGTCTTCTACATAAACTACCAGAGATTCTTTGTTATTTACTTTCTCTTTTTGGAAAGCAGAACGTCGCGCTCCCACAGTGATGGTACCAAAATCGTTAGTAAAGCGAATTGAATTGTCTATCAGGTTACGCACCAACAGTTCAAAAGCTTGCCAGTTCAAGTTAACCGGGGGCAACTGTTCGTCTACTTCCAATTTGTAACGCATATGGCGGTAAGCGCTTTTATCTTTCAAATCATCAATCACTGTTCTAAGAAGATCGCTAATATTCACCGGAGTCAATCTGAGCTGTGAGGTCATACGATATTTATTGTAATCGATAATATTCTGAGTAGTATCGTGCAGACGCATTACATCTTCTTCTATAGTATCGATAACTTGCTCTTGGTCTTCAGGGTTCTTTTGCAGTCGTTTTATATAACCTAACAGTGATACTAACGGAGTTTTTAGTTCATGGGAAACTATGTTGATGAATTCGGTTTTTAGGTTATTCAAAGAGTTTATCTCCATATTTTTACGACGTAGTGCTTCATATTGATTGGCATTTTTTATTGCTACTGAAATTTGAATTAATAAAAGTCGCATAAATTCTGAATTTATGTTTAGAAGTTCTTCATGGTTGCCGTAATTATCTAAATACAAAAATCCATAAATATTACCGTCAACGATAATAGGGGCACAATAAACCGACAATTGCTTTTTTTCAATATCTAAAAATCCTTCAAAGAGTTCATCTTGGCTAGCATTTTGGATAAACACAGGCTGTTTCTCTTTCTGTACTTCACTTACCAGTGATTTACTGATGTAAGTATAGTTATTCAAAATATTTTTAGCCTCATCTAAAGCTACAGCGAAACGGTAATTTTCAAATTCATCCTTTTTTATCAAAAATCCCCGGTTAGCATCGATAAAATCTAAGGCAAACAACACAATTTCCTGTTCTAACTTGGAAATATCCAAAATAGAAAAGAATTTTTCATTTATGCCAATAAGTTTGTTCATAAGCTGCATACGTCGATTCAGAGAGGTAAATTCATCTATCCGCAGCAACAGAGAAGTAAGGTGCAAGCGCAAAATTTTTATCATATTCTTTTCATCTTCTTGGAATTCCAGCTCGCCCCGATCGGCCAAAATTAAACAACCCACCTGAGTAGTTTTGATGCGTAATGGAGCAAATAGCACATGTGATCTGCTAATTTTGCGTGAAATCACTTCGTTTTTTTCCAAACTGCTCATAATGTTAGCATAAAATTTTTCCTGGAAAAGTGTATCTTGCTTCACATTATAGGCAATAAAAGGTTTCTGTTTATGATAAATTTCATCTTTAAGAATAATGGCATAAAAGTAAGGTGAAAATAGAGATCTTATCTTACGATTAATGAAAAACTTTATACGGCTAATCTCTTTTATTTTTAAGACATCGTAGATCTCTTCCTGCCATTTTTCCAAATCCTCTTTAAAGCGATTGGCAATAGTTATTGTTTGGAAATCTTTATAGGTGGGCAAATGGTAATTTGTTTTTCGGAAAAACATATCTTTATCATGCTGAGGCAGACCTTCGGTTACTTCTTCCACTTTCTTTTTATATTTTTTAAAAAAGAACCGTGCTTTACGCTTCACATTCAATTTACCATAAATTTGCATCAGCAGTTCATAGATATCCAGTTCCAGAAAATATAATTCGCGTTTTTTTACTATATTCAGCATATCCAAAAGGTCGCGCACCAGTTTACGCAGGCTAATATCAGGATCCAGCAGATCTATCTTAACCTTGCGCAACCGCAGCACTTTGCGCCAATAGTAAAAGTTGTTTTGGGAAGATAATTTTTCAGCTTTCTGATAAATTTCTATAGCATTTTCGGTACTGTGCATGCCAAAATAGCTTTCCAGTAAGCGGATATAATTTATAACTTGGGCATATTCACTCTGGTTGCGCTGCGAATATTGAAAAGCTCTCTCTAAAATCTGTGATGCTTCTTTATATTCCCCTTTGTTCAAAAGTAAATAGCCTTTCATTTGGAAAAAGAACTCATCTTCCTTTTTATCTAATATAACCTGTTTGCCCTGTTGCAGAAGTTTTTCCAATTTAGCATAATTTCCTATATTTATAAGGTAGTAGAAATAGGTTTTTACCAGCGGATTTATAGTTTCTACACGTCCTTTCACAACCTCTGGAGCATGTTTTTTTATGAAATTTAGGTAGTATGCCAAATTTTTTATACGGCTCTTAGCAATAGCCAAGTTATTTATTATTGATTCGTAAAAAGGTTTATTTTCTAATGTTTTGCATACTTCTAAAGCTTGGAACAGATATGATTCAGCTTTTTGGAATTCCCCCAGTTTCACGTATGCTTCCCCAAGATTCAAAAGACTTTGTACTATGCCCGATCTAATATTATTCTTCCGAACCAGCTGCAGAGCTTTGTCGAAATACTTAAAAGCTGTCTTGGTATCTCCGCGCATCAAGGCAACATCGCCGATATTATTATAAATTGTACCCAATTTTTTGGTATAATGCTGGTTTTCCCAAATATTGCAAGCAGTCAGAAAATTCTCATTAGCTTCATTTAGCATTCTCTGTTTATGGTACATAAGTGCTAAAATATTATGTAATTCTCCCAGTTTGATGAAGAAATAATCGTTGTTTTGAGCCTGAATTTTGGGTAGGTAGTTTTCTATCAATTTGATAGCATCATCAGGTCGATTTTGAGCTCCCAAATACAAGGCACGCACTCCCACAGTCTGTATCTCCAAGTTGGGCGTAATTGTGTATTTCTCAAGTTCTTGCAAACATTCATCCATCTTGTCATAGTTGTTAAGAAAATAATATGTACGCGCCAATTTAATTAACGATAGAATTTTGAAAAATCCAGTAATAGCTACTTTATATGCCTTTTGTAATCTTTTTACAGCAAGTTGAAATTTTTCCAATTCCATATAAAAAATCCCGATGAGTAGATGTTTTTCTGCAATATCTGGCATCCGGACAATGAAATTTTTCAACTCTTCGGGAATGCGATTGGGAGTTGTCCACTCCGATTTTTGAATAAGTTGTAGCAGATCACGATGAATATATTTTGCAGCTACTTCACCCTCTTTGGCAAAATCTATTTCTACAGCTATACAGAGCTGCTCGAAACTGGCTTCATGTTCTTTTCTATCTGCATAATAATCGGAAAGTTTCAGTGTATACTTCCTAAGAGCAACAAAATCTTGAATAAAATTAGCATGCTTTATTATTCCCTTTAAAAAATCCAGACGTGTGATTGTTTTATCATCGAAGTAACTCAAAACCCTTCTACTAACCAGCTTTCTATCCTCTTCAGAAATCTCTAGCCACATTCTTTCTTTAGCCTCTTTGAAAGTGAATTTATAATACTCGGCATCAAGTTTTATAATCTCGTTGTTTAAGCCGTCGTTTATTAGGAAGAAGGCTTCTTTATCGGTTATATCCAATATGTAACGTAATAGTTCTTTGGAAAAAGGAGTAAATACAGCTGCCATTTTTTGTAAACCCTGGTAGGTTTTCTTTTGCAGATGGCTCATACGATCGTAAATGGAATGTACTACCTCTTCTGGCAGATCAAACTCTCCCAAATCAATCTCGAAATTGTAGTGGTTGTCGTTCCAAATCACTTTTTTTTCAGTCAACTCTATTAGAAATTTTTCTATAAAGAAAGGATTCCCATAGCAACGCTGCCATAGTTGTTTTACAAATTCGTGCGGCACTTTCTGATGTACCAATCGCTCTACATAGTTTTGCGTCTGTTCCAAATTCAATGGTTCTATTTTGATTTGAACCGGATGAATTAATCCTTCCAGCTTGCGAGGGTCTTCTATACCCAAAATTATCAAAATCCGCTTTTTTAAAAGTTCTTGCGAAATATAATTGAGAAATTCTATAACCTCTTGGGCTAAGTATTGTGCACTTCTAATTATAAAAATAATTGGTTTTGCTTGCGATAGATGGAAAACAAAATTCGCTGTAGTTTCGAAATCACGCGAAAGATCTTCCTCTGTTTCCTCCATATATGTAGCCACCTCTTCCGATTCAAACAGATATTTTTTTAGTTTCTCGGAAATATTACTAAGATCTGAACTTAACTGGTCGGTGTTTTCTGCATAATGATAAAACTCTTTGATAAGTGCAAAAAATGGATCTTTATGCTTCGGACTACACACATAATCGAAAATAAAATATTTATCCGTTAGTAGATGATATTTAAAAAGAGTAAGCACGTTGTTTTTTCCCAATCCTTTTCCGGCTATCAATGAAATTAATTTTCCATTTCCATTTTCTACCAGTGGCACATAATCTAAAATTCTATGGGAATAATCTTCACGCACCAAATAATCGCTAAACTCGATATTGTGAACTATCGACCACCTGCGCGAGAAGGGATATTTCTTCAGCTGGATCTGGTTAATAAAAGCTATAATGCCACTTACATCTGTAAAGCGATCTTCTGGATTTCTCTCCAGCAATTTTAAAATCAATCTTTCCAGCCCGAAAGGCACTGCTTTGTTTAATTCACGCGGGAATTTGGGAAATAGGTTGATCTCTTTACCAGCCATAAAATCGGAAATTTGGTCGATACTATAGGGCAAACTACCGGTGGTTAATTTGTACAAAATAACACCCAAAGAATAAAAATCACTTTGTAGTTTTGGCTTTTCCCCCATATAAATTTCAGGTGCAATATAGGGTAGAGTTTTACTTAAATTCTGCTGGCTAACAGCAAAATCCACTCTGGTAAAACCAAAATCGGCTACTTTCACTTCAGTTTTATTGTTGAAAGTTTTGTAAAGTACGCTGGACGGCCTTAGCCCTTTATGCACGATATTCTGGCTATGTAAAGCATTTAAAGCATAGCATATTTGCACTACTATGTCGTACAGCAACTCCATATTGGAAGAGCGTACTTTAAAATCGCTAAATGAGTATCCTTCATAAAAATCGCTTATATAGTATATATGAGTGCCAAAATTACCAAAATCGAGTACGTGCAGTAGGTTAGGATGTTGTATTTTAGTAATATGATGCATATCTTCAGCAGAAAATTTCTCGTACAACTCGGCCGATTCGATATTTTGAAATAGCTTTAAAGCATAAACTTTCCCTGTTCGTAGGTCATTCACTTTGTAAGTGGTAGACCAAATACCGCTTCCTAATTCTTCTAATACTTTATAGCGAGAATCAATAATCATAGAAAACCTCTGAGTATATTTTTTGGAAGAATGTACAAAAGCAGTTTGGAAGTCAATAAAAAAAGGGACAACCTGGTAGATCGTCCCTTAATATTAGAGCATAACCTATTTTATTTTAGCTTCTATACTATCGATAATTTTGTTTATCTCTTTTGCCGATGGACTGTTTTTGAATTTTTCCAAATAGGATTTTCCGCTGTCACCACTTTCCACAATAGCTGCATCGATAGGTACACTACCTAAAATATCAAGTCCAAAATCTTCTGCTGCTTTTTTTACTCCTGTGCCCTTGAAAATATCAGTTTTCTTACCGCAATGTGGACAGATAAATGTGGACATATTTTCTATAAGCCCTATAATAGGTACATTCATTTTCTGTGAAAATTTAATTGTTTTACGGGCATCCAGCAAAGCCACATCTTGCGGTGTAGATACAATCAGTGAACCATCGACACTTTTTAGCAATTGAATGATACTAATTGGCTCATCGCCTGTTCCAGGGGGAGAATCGATGATTAAATAATCTAAACTTGGCCAATTAATATCTCGCAAGAACTGCTTTATGGCTCCCATCTTCAGTGGGCCCCGCCACACTATCGGTTCATCGGGACTGGGCATAAGAGTGGCAATGCTAAGTGCGTACAAATTAGCAGTCACTTTAACCGGTTCCGGATATTGTTCGCCTTTGGCTAACATCAGAGTCTTTTTTTCTATTCCCAACATTTTTGCTACGGAAGGGCCGTGGATATCTACATCCAAAAGTCCCACCTTTTTGCCTTTTTGGGCTAATCCCAATGCCACATTTACTGCTACCGTGCTCTTCCCAACCCCGCCTTTACCACTAATAACGATAAGCTTGTGTTTAATGCGGTCTAAATTGGCCTGCATCCTTTCTTCTTCAGAATTTCCCTGCACTTTACTCATTATGCCTCCATATTCTATTTTTTCTGCAAAGCTTTAAAACTTATAATAGCTAACTCTTAAATCAAGATTGCAACCATTTTTTTAAATTGAAACTCATTGTCAATTAAACTAATTTAACTCCAATTAATTTATTGACATTAGAAATAGTTTTTTTTATTTGGTGTGAATTCCAATGTGATTTGATAATATAAGATAAAGTGAGGTTAATTTGTTAGTACAAGAATATTTTCGCACGCGTGGTAAGTTGTTGGAAAAAGCTTTAGATAAATTTTTGGACCCAGAAGATAAATACCCAGAGAGAATTAACCAAGCGATGCGCTATTCAGTTTTATCAGATGGAAAAAGACTGCGTCCTATCCTGTTTTTTGCCACCTATGAAATGCTTATAGGTCGTAAAAACATAAATCGTTTAAACAGACTTCTCCCTATCGCAGTTGCTATAGAATTTGTTCATACAGCTTCGCTTATCCACGATGATTTACCCAGCGTAGATAATTCGGATGAACGTCGCGGTAAACCCAGTTGTCATGTAAAATTCGATGAAGCTACTGCAATTTTGGCTGGAGATGCACTTATCACCAAAGCGATTGAAGTATTAACAAAATTAAAAAATCGTTCACAGGCTATTAGTTGCATTCGTATACTCACCAAAGCTATCTCTACTCGCGGTATGATAGGTGGTCAGGCAGTCGATATTATCTCCACTCGTAAAAAGATAAATGTGAACACCTTGCGCTATATTCATTACAAAAAAACAGGAGCTTTGCTGCAAGCTGCCACTGATTTAGCCTGCCTTATGAACGGTGAAGAAGAAAATACTACTATCACCTTAAGCAACTATGCTCTCAATTTAGGTTTAGCCTATCAGATAGTAGACGATATTTTGGATGAAGTAGGCAGTTTTGAAGTTTTGGGAAAAGCACCCGGAGGAGATTCCAAAAATAGTAAAGCTACCTACCCGGCTCTTATCGGGTTGGAACAATCTAAAAAGAAAGCTGAAAAACTGTTACGTGATTCATATAATCTGATAAAAAATATGAAAAACAATGATATTCTAATTGAATTCGTAAACATGGTAAAAGAACGTCTGCCCTAAAAATGGCTTTTTTCAAGATAATTAGGCCGTTAAACTGCTTTTTTGTAGCTGCTTGTGTAGCTTTTGCTGCATTTTTAAATAATTCTCCTCAATTATCACCGGTAATTTTCGCTATGCTCTCGGCTGCTATTATCGCTGCTGCTGGATATGTAATAAACGATTTTTTTGATATCAAAATAGATATGATTAACCGACCCAATCGTATTCTTCCTGCTAGGAAAATGCCACCTCATGTGGCTTACCTTTACGCTGTTATCCTTTTTTTATTGGGAATTTTTCTCAGCTTACTTACCCAGAAAATAGGTTGCATAGTTCTTGCCTTTATAAACAGTTTTGTTCTGTTTTTCTACGCAAAAAATTTCAAGAAAACCATATTGGTAGGTAATCTCCTGGTTTCCTACACAGCTACTTCAGCGTTCTTGTACGGAGGAATTTGCGCTGAAAACATTTCCAATGCTATTGTAATTGCTATCTACGCTTTCATCTATACCTTCCTCAGAGAATTGGTGAAAGATGGTGAAGATATTGAAGGGGACCGACTAGCCCAAGCCCATACCCTGGCTATAAAGTTGGGACGTAACAATACCGCTGGGTTTACCTTAATTCCAATAATTTTAATCATTGCTTTACATTTTATTTTCTATTTGAACAATTTTTTCGGTTTAATTACGTTTTCACTATTACATATTTTGGTTAGCATTCCTCTAATTATCTTTTTTATAATCTTGCAAAAAAAACCGGAAAAAAAGAACTTTGCTTTGATGTCTAAGTTTAATAAATTTGACATGGTGTTAATTTTAATAATTTTATGGTTTGGGATATGAATATGAAAATTTATGAAAAATTAGAAAAGATGGCTGCTAAACAAGCCAACTATTTTTGCCTATTAGATCCAGATAATCTGGAACCTAGTAAAGCCAGCCAGATGGCCAAAATCTGTGAAGAAAACGGAGCCGATGGTCTTTTGGTGGGCGGTAGCATAATGCTGCATAATAATTTCGAGAAAATCCTGAAAGCGATACAAAAAAGTGTGCATATTCCGGTACTCATTTTCCCTGGAATATTCAATTTTGTTTCTCCTTATGCGGATGCTTTGCTGCTACTTAGTGTAATTTCAAGTCGAAATCCACAGATGCTTATTGGTGAACAGGTAAGAGCGGCTCCGCTAATAAAACACTACAATATGGAAGCAATCGCTACTGGTTATATGCTTATTGAATCTGGGAATCACACATCGGTTCATTACATGAGCAACAGCCTGCCTTTACCGCGCAACAAAAGTGATATAGCTATAGCTCATGCTCTGGCTGGGCAATATTTAGGAATGAAAATTATATATATGGATGCTGGCAGTGGCGCCCATTATTCCATCTCCAATGAAATGATAGCGGCAGTAAAAGAAAATATTCAACTTCCCCTTATTGTAGGTGGTGGTATCAGCGATGCTGCTACAGCTAAAGCTAAGGCCGAAGCAGGTGCAGATTTTGTTGTTACGGGCAACGTAATAGAAAAAAATCCAGATCCAAATTTAATAAAGAAAATTGCTGAGGCTGTACATTCGGTTAAAAGAAAATGATAGATATACATACTCACATCCTACCCGGAATCGATGATGGCTCCCCAGATATGGAAACATCTTTGGCTTTCCTGCAAAAAATGGCTACTGCAGGTGTAGCAGAACTGGTTTGCACTTCGCATTATATTCGCAATCAATTTCACAACACCCTCCAGATTCGCCAAGAGAAATTTTTGCAACTGCAACAAGAAGCAGCTAAGCAGCAGATTCCTATTAAAATGCACCTAGCAGCCGAAGTATATCTGGAACCAGAAATTCTGAATGATATTAAAAAGGAACAGATGAATATTGCTGATACAAAATACGTTTTGGTAGAAACAGATTTTACTGGATTTCCTATTAATCTAAAGGAGTTACTCTATCAGATAGTACGCTCTGGCTACAAACCGATTTTAGCACATCCAGAAAGGTATACAGATATCAAAAAAAAGCCAGAGATAGCTGAAGAATTTATGCACAGAAATGTTCTACTTCAGGTGAATGCCGGTAGTTTACTGGGAAACTATGGTCGCGTTTCTGCCAAAGCAGCTTGGAAATTAATTGAACTAGGCTATTGCCATTTTATAGCTTCCGACTGCCACTGCCGCTCCGGTGAATATCTCTTAGCTGAAGTAGCCGATTTACTTACCAAAAAATTTGATAATTACACCTCTAAATTACTTACTGAAGAAAACCCGAAAAAGGTAATAAATAACGAAAACATAGACGCATTCTATTTGGAAAATATTGAGCTGGGAAAAAACAACTTTTGGAATAGATTCAAAAAAACACTTAGCAAACTTAGATCATGAAGATTTTACTAACTGGAATCAGCGGTTTTATAGGAAAAAATATTGCGCGAGCACTTATCCGTCAAAATCATGATATAACAGCTATTATCCGTCCCAATACCGATCAGAAACGCATTCGTGAGTTCATAAATGAGGTTGAATTTATCAATATCGACCTTACAGATATTAAAACTTTGCAAAAATTTTTGGAGCAAACTGGCTTCGAGGCAATAATTCACATCGGAGCTTTGCGCGGTGGACGTAATTTTAGTCAGCAGAAATATTTCCTGGCTAATGTAGATGCTACTGAACAGCTTATTTTAAATGCTTTAAAAAATAATTCCAAGTTCCTCTTTTGTAGTTCAGTAGGTGTTTACGGCGCTATACCATCTGCTTGCCCAGCATCTTCTGATACTAAATTCCAAGATGATAACTACTACCATTATACTAAAATCCAGTCAGAAAAATTATTGAATAAATATATTCTGCAAGGGTTACAAGCAGCTATTGTTCGTCCCAGTATTACCTATGGTGAAGGTGATCGGGGTTTCCCCTACACTCTTACCAAACTAATCGATAAAAAATTGCTGGTGCTTCCCAATAAAGAGATAAAAATCCATCTTGCCAATGTACAACTTGTAACAAATACTTTTTTGCAACTTTTAAACAAATCTTTCAACTCTGGCATAGTATACAATGCAGCCGATTATCTTCCTACCAATTTATGGGAATTAACCGATTTTATTTCCAAGGAATTGCATGGTAAATCCTACCCAGAAAATAGAATAATAGGTGAAAAACCTTTCCGCTGGGGTGAAAAAATATCCAAATTTTTGAAAAATGAACTGTGGCAATCTCGTTTTCAGCTTATTTCTCGTAGCTGGTATTACGATGTAGAACCGCTATACAAAAATCTAAATTTGGAACATTTTAAAACTATCCCGCAGTTTCGTAGCGTAATAAACTGGTATAAGGAGCAAAAGTAGAGGATGGCAATTCCCATTATAAATAATTGGCAGCGGTACTTCTCTAATCCCGATGAAGGCTTGGGCTCTTCTTATGAACGGGTGATTTTAAATAGGAAATTACGCAAAATTGCCAGAGAATACAAAATTACCAATGTTTTGGAAGCACCAATATTTGGTTTTACCGGTCTTAGTGGGATTAACAGTGTAAGCCTGGCTAAAATGGGTTGCAATATCACCTTACTTGACCATAATGAAGATCGCTTGAAACTGGTACAATATATTTGGAAATTAATTGGTCAGCAGGTAGCCTTCCGGATGCAGAATAGTTATAACTTTCTGGATTTTGAAGATGACTATTTTGATATGAGCTGGAACTTTTCTGCTTTGTGGTTCGTAGCCGATTTAGCTCCATTTATTAATGAATTAACGCGTGTGACAAAAAAGGTAATCTTTATCTGCGTTCCTAATCGGTATGGGTTAGGCTATCTAAGTCAAAAATATTCTACGAAAATGGAAAATATCCCCGATTTTTATCCCAAAAATATCATTCCGCAAAATTTTGTGCCACTTTTTCAACAAAGAGACTGGAAACTAACCGAATCAAATTATATTGATTGCCCTCCCTGGCCCGATATCGGTATGCCTAAACTGGAATTCCTAAAAAAAATGAAGCTGGATAAAATATTGAAAACCAAATCGGAATCGATCTCCATTTTAGGTTATTACCAGGATAAAGATCCCTACTTTGCTTATAAAATGCTAAAATATTCCTGGTTGGAAAATTATGCTCCCAAATTTTTTAAATCTATTTGGGCACATCATAAATTTTATCTTTTCGTACCACAGAGGCAAATATGAAAAATATCATCCATCTAGTGCTATCTTTTCTTATTTTCTCAGTTATCTTTTTTTCTATTAATTATTTTATTCCATTTTTTAGAAATGAACAGGAATTTGGAAAAATACTGCTGAAAACTGTGATAGCAGGAATTGTATATTCTATTATTGTAACCATTTTAGTGAACCTACAAAAAGGAAAAGATGAAGAAAAATAAGTTAAATTGGCTTATTGCTTCTTTATTAGGCTTGGTCTTTTTGGTCATTTGGATCAATATTGTAGATTGGCGAGAATTTCTCACATATTTTACCCAGGTAAATGTCGTTCCCATCCTGCTATTTTCTATTTTTTATTTATTAGCATTCTTTTTTCGTAGTCTCCGTTGGAAAATAATTCTCAATCCAATCTACCGCATGAAACTTGGTGAAAGCTATGGCATCTTTATGTCTGGTTTACTCATTAACTACCTTATCCCAGTGCGCGCTGGCGAAATAGCTAAATCACTGATTTTGAAAATTAATCACGATATTCACATCTCCAAAAGCCTGCCTACTATCCTAATAGACAAAATCACAGATCTTTTCCCTATCATCATTATTATTTTTCTGATTCCACTTATCACAGTAGAGTTGAATGGCACCCTTAAAACCATTATTATCGCTTTGTTTATAATTTTTCTCCTGTTTTTAGCTTTTCTAATTTTTTCAGTTCACCACAAACACAAAGCTATAAAATTTTTAAATATTTTCCTAAAGCTTATTCCATTGCGTTATCGCAGTCTTCTGGCAGAATTTTTCGTAAATTTTGTGGAAGGAATGGCTATCATGAAAGGACGCACCCTCTCCCACATCGCTATTTATTTGCTAACCATCTGTGCCGTAATTTCTGAAGCTTTATATATCTGGATGGTTTTTCTGAGTTTTGGTGCACAAGTTGATTTTTGGCAAATTCTTTTTGGCTACACATTAATGAACCTAACATATATTCTGCCTACACCACCAGCACAAATTGGTTCTAACCAGGTGATGTGGGTGTTAATCTTCTCCTTCGCATTGGGAATTAACGAAAACCTAACCAGTGCAGCTGTAACTTTTTCACATCTACTTACAGCTTTCTGGATTTTTTTGGTAGGAATAATTTCTTTCCTTGCACTAAAAATAAAATTTAAAGAAATTGTCCCTGCTGCTAAAAACAGAATTAAGTATGAAAAGACAGGAAATTATGAGTAAAAAAATAGAATTATTGGAAGAACTTGCAGAAACTCGTGAACAGATCAAAAAAGAAGTTGCAAAAGTTATAATTGGGCAAGATAAGGTGATCGAAGAATTCATGATCGCTCTCTTTGCAGGCGGACATTGTTTATTGGAAGGTGTACCTGGTCTTGCTAAAACTCTTTTAGTTTCTACTATGGCCAAAGTTCTGAATATGAAATTCAGCCGTATTCAATTCACGCCCGACCTTATGCCTTCCGATATCACAGGTACCGATATTTTAGCCGAAAATAAGGAGAATGGTAAAAGATATTTTGAATATATTAAAGGTCCTATTTTTGCCAATATTATCTTAGCAGATGAAATAAATAGAACTCCACCCAAAACACAATCGGCTTTGCTGCAGGCAATGCAAGAACACCAGGTTACTGCTGGGAACAAAACTTATCAACTTCAAGAACCTTTTTTAGTGCTAGCTACGCAAAACCCTATTGAGCAAGAGGGAACATATCCGCTTCCGGAAGCACAGTTGGATAGATTTATGTTTTATATAAACATCGATTATCCTACTTATGAACAAGAATTACTAATCACTCGCAGCGATACCAACATTAGTTATAAACAAATTGAACCATTAATGACTTCTCAGAAAATTGTAGAACTACAAAAGGTGATCGATGATATTCCCGTAAGCGAGCACGTGGTGGAATTTGCTGTTAAATTAGTGCGTTCTACCAGACCCCACTATGCCGAATCTCCAGATTTTATAAAAAAATGGGTTAACTGGGGAGCAGGACCACGCGCTTCTCAATTTTTAATAAAAGCTGCTCGTACTCGAGCAGCTTTGCAAAATCGTTATGCACCCTCTATAGAAGATGTAAAAGCAGTTGCCGAAATTACGCTGCAGCACCGCATCTTAGTATCTTTTGCTGCCGAAGCAGAAGGCCTGAATGCTAAAGGTATTATCAGAGAACTATTATCGTCTAAAAAAAATTAGAAAATTATTTGACTTCTCTAGTAAGAAATATTACATTATCCTAAAATTTCGTGAATCTAAATAAAGTGGAGGTTGGCATGGCGAGTAAAAGAGTGATTGTTTTCAGCACACCAACCTGCTCTTGGTGTAGAAAGCTGAAAACTTATCTCAGAGAAAACAAAATTAGTTATAAAGATATTGATGTGTCACGAGATAGTAAAGCAGCTCGTGATATGGTGAAAAAGTCAGGTCAGCAAGGGGTACCACAGATGTGGATAAATAATCGACCCATTGTTGGCTTCGATAAACAAAAGATAGACCGTGAACTCGAGATCAAAAACTAAAAGAAAGGGAGAGGAATCATGGAAAAAAAAATCGACAAGTACTCAGAATTGAGTAGAGAATTGTATCGTCTTTGCTCACGTAAGGAACTCATTAAAAGGCAATGTTTAAATTTAGGAAGAATGGAATGCCAACTTTTGCATTACATCAGCGACGTAGGAGAACCTATTCGCATGAATGAACTTTCTGCAGCCTTAGGTGTATCTCATAGCCGCATTACTCGTATTATCGACACCCTAGTTCGCAAAAAATATGTAAAACGTTATCCTTCTAAAAAGGATCGTCGCAGCTGGTTGGCTAAAATTACTGAACAAGGCCAAGAACTGGTAGATAACACTACTGAAGATTTCAGAAAAATCCAAAATCAGCTTATTAAGGAACTTCCTAAAAGTAAGGTTGATGAGATCTATGACAATTTATTGCTCTACATGAAGATGTATAACAAGATTTTGGACGAATACAAAGAAGAAAACAAGCGATGAGCAAAACGAAGATCTCTGCCAACTGGCAAGGAGATATGTCTTTCGATGTAACTCAAAATGGGCATCATTTTGTGATAGATGCAGATGAAAAGGTAGGGGGCCACGATTTAGGTCCCCGACCTAAAGCTCTTCTTTTGAGTGGTCTTGCCGGTTGCACGGGTATGGATGTGGTGTCCATACTTAAAAAAATGAAAGTTACAGACTATAAACTAATTATTGATGTGGAGGCTGAAGAGGAAAAGGAATTTCCTAAACCTTACAAAAAGATAATAGTTCATTATCGCTTAGCAGGAAATGACCTTCCTGTGAAAAAAATTAAGCATGCCGTAGAACTTTCTCAAACAAGATATTGTGGCGTTTCAGATATGTTAAGGAAAGCAGCTGAAATCGATGTGCAAATTTGGTTAAATGGAGAAAAAATATAATGAAACGTGTAAATCTAACTCTTATTCTTCTGTTAATTGTTTTTTCAATTGCTTGCGCGCAATCTAAAACAGATACAGAGTTGAATTGGTACACAAACCTGGAAGAAGCAAAAAAAGTTGCTCTGAATGAAAACAAAACAATTTTTATCCATTTCACTGGTTCCGACTGGTGCCAATGGTGTTGGAAGCTGGATGAAGAGGTTTTTGAAAAACCCGCATTTAAAGATTATGCCAGAGATAATTTGGTTTTAGTAAAATTAGATTTTCCCCAAAAAACCCAGCAATCGGAAGAGGTAAAAAAATATAATCGCAATTTAGCTCAGAAATATCAGATACGCGGTTTCCCTACTATCCAACTTCTTACTGCTGAAGGAGAAGCAATAGAACAAACCGGATACAGGGAAGGTGGTGCAGAAAAATATGTGCAGCATCTGCAGAATATTTTAGCTAAGCATTCTGGTAATTATAATTTGTTCCAGCACGCCGACTTTACCTTAAAAGATCTACATGGTAATTCTGTTACTCTGAGTGAATTAGATAAATTCATAGTTTTAGATTTTTGGGCTACCTGGTGTGATCCTTGCAAAGCAGAAATTCCTCTTTTACAAGAAATCTATGAGAAATACAAAGAGCAGGATTTGATAGTGGTAGGTGTAAGCACAGAAAGTGTGGAAAAACAGCAGGAATTTTTCCAACAGTTGAAAGAAAATGGTACAGAAGTTACCTATCTCCGGCTGGTAGATTCCGATATGGCTGTTACTCGTGAATACGGTATCCGCAGCATCCCCACAACTTTTTTTATCGATGAAGATGGAAACATTATCCATCAAGAAAAGGGATTTGTTCCTCAGAGTGCTACAAAATTCGAAAATATCATTGAGAACAATTTATAAAAGACTCGATTAACCAGCCCCGCTTCGGCGGGGTTTTTTGTTACAAAATCCTTCCATTTTTTATTATCATTCCCACGTCGTTGGAACCAAAGTGATATGGTAAAAACCGGTAGCTGGGCATATCCATCACCAAAATATCGGCTTGTTTATTTTTTTCTATACTGCCAATTTTGTCGCCGCACTGCAGTGCATAAGCAGCATTTATAGTGGCAGCACAAATAGCTTCTGCTGGCAACATTTTCATCTGCAAACACGCCAGCGTGATAATAAACTGCATACTATCGCAATTGCAGCTCCCAGGATTATAATCGGTAGCCAGGGCAATCGGTAAATTAGCTGCTATCATATCACGAGCTCTGGCATAAGAATTCATACCCAAACTAAAAATAGTTCCTGGAAGTAAAGTAGCTATCACACCAGCAGCTGCCATAGCTCTAATGCCTGCATCAGAAGCAGCACCCAGATGATCGGCAGAAACTGCCCCTACTTCGGCAGCTAATTCTGCTCCACCAATAGGTTTAATCTCATCAGCATGCATACGCAGAGCAAATCCCAGCTCTTTCGCTCGATTCAATATTTCACGCGATTCAGAAATATTGTAAACATGCTCCTCTGTAAATATATCACAATATTTCGCCAAACCACTTTCGGCTACAGCAGGCAGCATCTCTTCTTTTAAAATTCTTATGTACTCTTCTCGATTGTTTTTATATTCTATAGGAAATTCATGTGCACCCATAAATGTTGGAACAATATCGAGTGGTAACTCATCATTTAACCTTTTTATAACGCGTAGCATCTTTATTTCGCTCGCTGTGGAAAGTCCATAGCCACTCTTAGCTTCCAGAGTAGTTGTGCCATTTTCTAACATCTTTCCCACTCTATGTTTAGCTAACTTTAATAGTTCTTCTTCACTGCTCTTGCGTACTCCATTTATGCTACTGCGAATGCCGCCTCCACTTTGCGATATCTCTACATAGCTTTTACCAAGTAATCTCATTTCAAATTCATTTTCACGGGTAGAATAAAACACTGGATGTGTATGTGGATCAACAAAACCGGGCATTACCACTTTACCTGTAGCGTCTACAATTTTTTCAGCTTCATATTTTTTTTCAATATCATCTGTTTCTCCCACAGCTACAATAATCTGGTCTTGTATGGCAATCGCTCCATTTTTTATAATAGCCAACTTATTCATTTCTTTGCCTTTGCGAGCTCTTTTGGGACCTGCTAAAGTTAAAAGTTCTTTGGCGTTTTTTATTATTAATTCCACTTTCTCCATAAATCCTCCTTCACTGTTGCAATTCTATATTTTCCCATATTTCAGCAAGTTTTTCCTGCATTTTTTGTTTTTTTAGGAAATCACTTGCTTTCACTATCGCAAAATTATCTTTTTGTATAAAAGAATAGAGAAAGTTTTTTATTCAGAATAAGAGAAAGGATAGGTATGAAGATAATAATAATTTATGCTTCCAAACACCAGACAACCCAGGAATGTAGCCTGATATTGCAAAGAGAATTAGACGGTGAAGCTGACTTGGTTCCGCTTAGCAATGTATCTGAATTCCAAATAAAACAGTACGATGCCTTAGTTGTAGGCGCACCAGTCTATTATGGTAAGCCTGCTAAAGAGGTCAGGAATTTTTTAGAAAAGAAGCAAAAACTTCTGCTATCCAAAAAGATATATCTATTTTTGAGTAGCAAAGAAGAAACTAGCGAATATTTTGAAGCTTACCCTCAGAAAATTATTGAACATGCCCGTGCTAAAATATTTGTTGGCAGCAAATTAGAATTCAAGAATCTATCTCTTATTGAACGCCTAATAATGCGAGCTATAAAAGCTAAAACTTATAGTGATATTAAAACTGAAAGGATACGAGATTTAGCTGAAGTTATTAAATCTGATCTGGGTTACAATAAATAGTTATTCAGTCTTCAATTCTTTGATAAGATCTTCTTCTAAACTTTTGGGAAGAGGTTTATATTGTAAGAATTCCATGGTAAATTCGGCTTTTCCCTGAGTAGCTGAGCGTAGATTGGTAGCAAAACCAAAAGTCTCTTTTAATGGCACCTCTGCTTCCACTCTGGTAAAATGATCATCTACCAATGTATCAATAACCATTCCCCGGCGCTGATTTATAATAGCCATCACATTCCCACGGAATTCCGAAGGTGTCTCGATAACTACTTTCATAATTGGTTCCAAGATTTTTGGAGATGCTTTTACATAAGCTTTTCTGAAAGCCATTCTGGTAGCTGTTTCAAATGCCATTTGGGAAGAATCTACTGGGTGAAAATTCCCATCATCAATGATCATCTTAACTCCTACTACCGGAAATTTCATATATTCACCTTTATCCAAACTTGCTTGGAAACCTTTTTCACAACCAGGTATGTATTGGTTTGGTATTACTCCACCCCTGATCTCTTCGTCAAAAATATTTTCATCTTCTCCAGAATGAGTTAGTATTCCTGCTACTCTAGCATATTGTCCCCTACCACCTGTTTGCTTTTTATGAGTGTAGTCAAATTGTACTGCCTTGGTGATAGTTTCACGATAGGAAACTTTAGGATTACTTACTTTAATCTTGGCACCATATTCACGTGCCATTCTTTCCACATAAATATTCAGATGTAGTTCTCCCATACCCGAGATAATTGTATCACCTGTTTCTTCGTCCACATAACTTTTAAAAGTGGGATCTTCTTTCATAAAACGTGCTAAAGCTTTGCTTACAGCTTCTTGGCTTTGGTTATCGGTAGTTTTTATCGCCAACGATATAATAGGATCTGGCACATGAGGTTCACGTAGAGAATAATGTACATCTGGATCGGTAAAAGTATCGCCTAAAGCACAATCTACTCCAAATATGGCTACAATAGTGCCACCATAAGCAACTTCAACCTCTTCCATATCTTTAGCATGCATCTTTGCTAAACGTCCTACTTTTATTTTATTACCAGTTCTACTATTTACAAGTACATCTCCTTTGCGAATAGTTCCCTGGTAAATCCGTACATAGCTTAGCTGCCCATATTTCTGATTTTCCAATTTAAAGACAAAACCTACGGCAGGTAAATCTCTATCGGGATACAAAAAAACTTCCTCATCATTCTCCAAATCCATCGCTTTATTTTGGCGTTCATTAGGACTTGGCAAATATTTTATAATCGCATCTAGGAGTAATTGCACCCCTTTATTTTTAAAGGCTGATCCTAAAAAAACCGGAGTCATTTTTCTCTTGATAGCGCCATGTCTAACTGCGCGGTAGATCATTTCTGCAGTTTCACGACCTTCCAAAAAGGCTTCAGCTAAGTTATCTGAAAACATCGAGGCAGCATCTAATAGCTTCTCTCTACTTTCCTCGGCCTTTTCTTTGTAGGAATCAGGGATCGACTTTTCGACTACTACCTCTCCATTCGGCCTTTCAAAATAACGTGCTTTCATGGTAACCAGATCGATTATTCCTTCAAAGCTATCGCCAGTTCCTATTGGAATTTGCATCAGCACCGCATTGTGTCCTAATTTTTTTCCCAACTGCTCTCTGACCTTATAAGGATCAGCTCCCACTCTATCCATTTTATTAATAAAAGCCAAGTGGGGAACTTCATAACGTTTCAGCTGGCGATCTACAGTAATAGATTGCGATTGTACTCCGCCTACCGCACAGAGCACTAATATCGCTCCATCTAAAACTCTCAAAGCATTTTCAACTTCAACTGTGAAATCTACATGACCTGGAGTATCTATAATATTCATACGGTGATCTTTCCACTGTACATTGGTAGCTGCAGAAGATATCGTAATCCCACGCTCTTTTTCTAATTCCATAGAATCCATGGTGGCACCTACTCCATCTTTGCCTTTTACTTCACCTATTTTATAAATTTTATTGCAATAGTACAAGATTCTTTCTGTTAGGGTGGTTTTTCCAGAATCTATATGTGCACTTATTCCAATATTTCTTACTTTTCGTATTGGCATAAAAATCCTCAAAACTTATTTGTAATTTTTAGTTGTAATAAACATCTAGAGGGTTTAGTGAAGGCGGTGACCTACTCTTCCACTCTGTTACCGGAGCAGTACCATCGGCGCAGGTGAGCTTAACTACTGTGTTCGGGATGGGAACA
>JASUTE010000023.1 GCA_030445745.1 Candidatus Cloacimonadota bacterium | reverse complement strand
TTATTGTGTTTATGCCAACAATGAAAGCAATGTAGATACCTATGGCTACCTTTACAATTGGTATGCGGTAGGTGATGAGAGAGGATTAGCCCCGGAAGGTTGGCATGTACCTACAGATGACGAGATAAAACAGTTAGAGATGTACCTTGGTATGAGCCAGAGTGAAGCAGATGATAGCGGCTGGCGCGGAACAAACCAGGGCAGCCAATTAGCAGGCAATGCTGCCCTATGGAGTGATGGAGGTTTGGAAAATGACCCAGAATTTGGCAGCAGTGGCTTTAATTTCCTTCCTGGCGGGTGGCGTAGTAACAATGAAGGTAGTTTCGGCGATATTGGCGACATTGGCCTCTTCTGGTCGGCTACAGAGAACAGTACAGGCTACGCCTGGAGACGCATGCTCGTTTACAATTATACACAGGTTTACCGCTACGAATTTGATGAGCAGGCCGGGTTTTCAGTACGTTGCGTAAGGGATTCAAATTGATCCGGTGGAATAAAATCTTTGATTTTGATGCGAGGCATCATTCCACTGGGTTGACTATTTGGCTATTTGACTATTTATCCTGTGAAATGGGTTCATTCTTCCCATTTCACAGGATTTGATGCTTAGTGTATAAGTGGGTTTATCTGGTGGTTTTTGGAAAACCACATTCCTGTTAACCACCTGCTTTAGCGGGTGGGCTAAGCAGGAAAGGGAAAATATAAAACCGTTTCAACGGTTTGGGTAGCTGTGGACGGTAGGTGCTTTTGTGTCACCACCAGTTGACCCAGTGAAATATTAAGAAATTTCACAGGGTAAAAAACTGGTGGTTTTGGGGAACCAAGCTGTTCGATAATCTACCGGGTTAGTTGGTGTCTGGCACAAGATATTATTAACCACTGACTTTTTAACCTGTGGAATTCCGTAGGACTATTCCACCGGGTTAGTCGGTGGTGGTTAGTGAAAGATGAAAAACAAGAAACCGTTTCAACGGTTTGGGCTGGTTATCTTAACTAAAGAAAAAGATAAGTACCGGGATATAGAGAATTCCCAATAGAATTGAAAAAGAGACTAAACTGGCGGCGAACTCTTTATCCAGCTCTTCCAAACTGGCAAAAACCAGCGTGTTGTAGCCTACCGGCGCTGCCGAACACACTATTACCACAGTTCGTATTATACCCTGAAGATTTAGAATATTTACAAAAGCTAAGCCTAGCAGAAAACCAATTCCAATGCGAATAAATAGCACCGAGCTTATCTTATCCAGGTTGATAAGTTTGGGCGAAAAATAGATGCCTAGCGAGATCATAATGAGTGGAATGGTGGGGCTTCCTAAAATATCTAAAAAGTTGTTGGCAATAGAGGGAATGGGCAAGTTAGCAATATTGAAAATAAATCCTAAAACCAGTGCCCACAAAGGTGGCAAATGCAGGAATTTTTTCGGGTCGATCTTAGCGGAGCTATTTTTACCATGCCGAATAGCTACGTAGTAGATGAAGGTGAAGATGAGCAGTACATTGCCAAAATCGAAGATGGTGTAAAGGGCAAGCCCTTGCTGGTTGAAAGCAGCAATTAAAAAAGGCAAGGTGAAACCGGTATTCATTATCATGGCAGCAATTAGGTAAGTACCGCGGGCTGCTTTGGTGAAATGGAATCTCTTGGCAGCCAGCAGTGCAATGAAGTAAACTATAAATACATTGGCCATTGCTATGAAAGGCAGATAGATGAATTCCAACTTTAATTGCACATTGCTGATGGCTAGAAAAGTAATGGCAGGTAAAGTTACATAAAAAGATAGTTTAAGAAAACGGTCGCCATCTTCTTTCCGGAAAATTCCCAGCTTTTTAAGGCAGAAACCCAGAAAGAAGATGACTATGACCGGTATTAATTTTTCATAAAATTGTGTCATTAATTACCCAAGATACCCAAAAGCACACCAGCTGCTACTGCCGAACCAATAACACCCGCTACATTAGGTGCCATAGCATGCATAAGCAGGTAGTTTTTCTTATCGTATTTTTGAGCTGTATTATGCACTACCCGGGCGCTATCTGGGACAGCTGAAACTCCAGAAGCTCCGATCATGGGGTTGATTTTCTCTTTCAGGAACAGATTCATCAGTTTGGCAAATATAAGTCCCGCTGCGGTGGCTATACAGAAGGAAAGAGCTCCTAGCACGAATATTTTTACCGATTGGAAACGCAGAAATACATCTGCTTGGGTGCTGGCACCAACTGCAAATCCCAAAAGAATGGTTACAATATCTACAATTGAGGTTCGTGCTGCTTTCATAAGCCTGTCGGTTACGCCACATTCCTTTAATAAATTACCAAAGAAAAGCATACCCAATAGCATAGAAGCACCAGGAGCGATCATTATTGTTACGATTGCGCCAATAATAGGAAAGATTATCTTTTCACGTTTAGAAACCAACCGAGGTGTTTTCATGCGGATTATACGTTCTTTGGGAGTGGTAAGCAATTTAATTATTGGTGGTTGTATTACTGGTACTAAGGCCATATAGGAATAAGCAGCAATAGCGATGGGGCCAACCAAATGCGGAGCAAGCTGAGAAGACAGGAAAATTGAAGTGGGTCCGTCTGCTCCACCAATTATACCAATTGCTCCCGCCTCTGTTACCGAAAATCCCAATAAAATAGACCCAATAAAAGTGGCGAAAATACCAAATTGAGCCGCTGCTCCCAATAAAATAAGTTTGGGATTGGCAATTAAAGTAGAAAAATCGGTCATAGCGCCAATACCCAAGAAAATCAGCGGTGGATATAATCCGCTTTTTACACCGAAATAAATTATATTCATGACTGAGCTTTCATCGTATACCCCCAGCGTGCCGGGTATATTTCCTATAATTACACCAAAACCAATGGGAATAAGTAGTAGCGGTTCAAATTGTTTGGCAATTCCTAGGTAGATGAATATTAAGCCAAAAATTATCATGATGAAATACGACCACTGCATCTGTGCTATTCCAGTTGTGGAAAAGAAATTAACAATTTCTGCCATGCTATTCACCTATCTCTATTAAAAGTTGTCCTTCTTGAACATTTTCACCTTCTTTAACCAATACCTTTTTCACGGTTCCACTGCTATCGGCTGTTATTTCCGATTCCATCTTCATAGCTTCTAAAATTAACAGGACATCCCCCTCATTTACCACATCACCTTCTTTTACCTTTATAGCATGAATTAAACCAGCGATAGGTGCAGTAACTCCTTCTGCTTCATTAGTGTTACCAGCTGTTCGAGCAGGGGAGCTGGATACCTGGTATTCTGGTTTACTTTTTGGGGAGCGAACCAGACGGGGAGTGCTTTGAGCAGCTTCTCGCTCAATTTCTATAAAATATTCGTTGCCGTTTACCTCTACCACAGCACTGGAACCTTTATATTCCAATATTTTTGTTTTATAAATTTCATGATTTATTTTAAATTTATAGGTTTTCATCTTTCACTCCTTCGGGCTATAAAGTAATTTCGATTGGGGACATTAATTTTATCTAAAGCTTTCCACATACTCACATTGGTTCGGCGCCAGGTAAGCAGTAGGTTGTTTTGTTCTTCTACTTCCAATTCATGCAGATAGATAGCTGTTATAGCTGCTACAATAGCATCACTGCTGGGTTCGCCTTGCTGGGTAGAAACACTAAAACTTGGTTTTCTCTCACCCTTTTTTCGCTTTTTTTTATTTCGCTTCCCATCACTTTGCAAGTGGCTAAGCTGGTTGATAATTAACCCAATTAAAATAAGGCTCAAAAAAACGATCAGCATTCCTACTAACGTAATACCCAACATGTAAGAACTTTTTTTCTTTTTAAATTTTTGCATAGCTTGTTCTGCTTGTTGTTTAGTTATATCAAGCTCAGCGAATGTGGTTAAAATGTCAGTTTCTAAGGGAATATTTAAGTATTCTTTGATTTTTTTGGAAGGAATACCGTTTTCCTGCGAAAAAGTTTGGATGCTCATGTCGGGCTGGAAAATAATATTTTCTGTTTTTGCCAGCAGCAGTCCAGTTGAAAGTGTTAAGATAACGAGTAAAAGCATTTTTTTCATATCAAAATCCTATAAAGGAATATTTCCATGTTTACGAGGAGGATTGGAATCGCGCTTGGTTGCTAGCATTTCCAAAGAACGAATGAGGCGGAAACGCGTTTGCGCTGGCTCGATAATATCGTCGATATACCCTTTTTCCGCTGCACGGTAAGGGTTAGCAAATTTTTCTTTATACTCGTTTTCCTTTTCAGCAATAAGTTGCTGAGGATTGTCTGCATTTTTCATATCTTTGCGGAAAACTATCTCCACCGCACCTTTAGGGCCCATCACAGCAATTTCTGCTGAAGGCCAGGCATATACGACATCAGCGCGCATATGGCGACTGTTCATAACGCAATATGCACCGCCATAAGCTTTACGTAATACCACAGTGACTTTGGGAACAGTAGCTTCGGCAAAAGCATAAAGAAGTTTAGCTCCATGACGAATTATACCATTGTGTTCTTGGTTGGAACCTGGCAAAAAGCCGGGAACATCTTCCAAAACTACCAAGGGAATATTAAAAGCATCGCAGAAACGTACAAATCGCGCCGCTTTGGTGGAAGCGTTGATATCCAGAACTCCTGCTAGAACTTTCGGTTGATTAGCTACTATGCCAATAGGATGTCCATTCATTCTGGCAAACCCTACCACGATGTTCTGGGCAAAATTCCTAGACACTTCCAAAAATTCACTGTCATCTGTTATCTCGTGAATAATATCCAAAATGTCGTAAGGTTTATTAGGATTATCGGGAATAATCGAATTCAAATTATCAGAGCGTCTTTCAATTGTATCCGACGGCGCTGAATAGGGAGGGTCTTCCATGTTGTTGGAAGGTATGAAACTAATAAGTTTACGAATAAGCAGTATGGTTTCTTCTTCATCTTCGGTAATGAACTGAGCTACTCCACTTTTGGAAGCATGAATCTTAGCTCCACCTAAATTTTCGGTACTTATCTCCTCATTCAAAACTGTTTTCACTACCTTAGGCCCAGTAACAAACATATAGCTAGTTTTCTTATTCATAATAATAAAATCGGTGATCGCCGGTGAATAAACTGCTCCGCCGGCACAAGGTCCCATAATAGCAGAAATTTGCGGAATTACACCAGAAGCCATCACATTTTTTAGGAAAATATCAGCGTAACCAGCCAGCGCATCTACGCCTTCCTGCACTCTGGCTCCACCAGAATCGTTGAGACCAATAAGGGGTGCTCCACTCTTCATTGCCATTTCCATTATTTTACAAATTTTTTCGGCATGGGTTTTGGAAAGAGAGCCGCCCATCACTGTGAAATCTTGGGCAAATATATAAATTACGCGACCATCTACAGTTCCACAGCCGGTAATTACTCCATCTCCCAGAAATTTTTTATTTTCCATACCAAAATTATGACAATCATGTATTTTAAACATATCAAATTCTTCAAAACTATCGGGGTCAACCAGGGCCCTAATTCTTTCCCTGGCAGTTAATTTGCCTTTTTTATGCTGAGCTTCTATTCTTTTTTCACCGCCGCCCAGTTTGGCTTCTTCCCGCTTTGTCTGCAATTGAGCAATGTTTTCTTCTATAGACATCTTCATTCCTCCAAATTATATAAAGAAAGGATGAGCAATTTAATCCCCATCCTCTCTTTTATTGTAGTCGCCAAATTTATTTTTCACTTAGCTCACATATCTCCATTAGCACACCCAAAGTAGATTTGGGGTGTAGAAAGCCGATTTTGGTGTTATGAGCTCCACTGCGTGGTTTTTTATCAATGAGCCTGATACCGGTTTCCTGCATTTTGTTTAATTCAGCTGCTGTATCGTCGGTTCGGAAAGCGATATGATGAATACCAGCACCTTTTTTGGCAATAAACTTAGCAATGGGACTAGCTTCGCTGGTTGGCTCCAATAGTTCTAGTCTTGCTTCGCCGATTGGGAAAAAGGCTACTTTTACCATCTGATCTGCCACTTCCTCGGTGCCAACTAATTTGAAACCCATCTTTTCGTAGAGTTGAATCGCTTCTTGCAAATCTTGTACAGCAATGCCAATATGATCTATTTTTTGCAGCATTATTTTTTCTCCTTATTTTTCATATTGTCCTCAGCTAATTTGAATCCCAGGCGTAAAGCCTTCATATTCAAATCTACATATTGCGATTTCACCGAGTTTTTCACAGCTTCTTTCAATGATTTTTCACTGACAATGTTGGTTATTTTAACTAAAAATCCTAAGGACATTATATTGGTGGGAAGTGCAGTACCCAGTTTTTTTATGGCAATATCTGTGAAGGGGTATTCATACACTTTTGCTTCTACTAATGGGATGCTTTTTACCTGGGTGTTATCTGCTATAAGAATTCCATTAGATTTCAAGTTTACCACATATTTATCGCAAGCTTCTTGAGTAAGTGTCAACAGAATATCGAAGTTAGTAGCTTCAGGATAATAGAAATCGGTGTTGCTAATTATTACATCAGCACGACTAGCTCCTCCCCGAGATTCTGGGCCATAACTTTGGGTTTGAGTAACGTTTAGTCGATCGATTACCGCTGCTTTAGCCAGTATAATTCCAGCTGTAATAAGTCCCTGACCTCCACTTCCGCTTAATCTTAATTCATTTTTGAAGGTTTTATTATTCGGAGTCATCTGCAACTCCTTCCTGTTTGATTAAAGATTGTTTTAATTTTGCATACTGGGCAGTATATTCTGGTTTTTCTTCTTTTCGGAATATACCACGTTTATATTTATCTTTCTTGTCTTCCGGGCTTAATTTATCGAAAGCTTGTATAGGGAAAGCTCTTTTTTTCATATCTTCCATCATAGCAGGAGCATCTCCCTTTTTATTTAATCGACCATAGATTACCGGACAAGCGCTTACGACCTCTACTACAGAAAATCCCTTGTGTTCAAAAGCTTGTTTAATGAAATCCTGAGCTTCCAAAGCGTGGTAGGCAGTTGTTCTAGCTACAAAAGTTGCACCAGCGCCCATTGCTAATTCACAGATATCGAAAACTGGGTCTATATTACCGTAAGGTGTGGTGGTAGAGAGATCGCCAAAAGGTGTAGTTGGCGAATACTGGCCACCGGTCATACCATAGATTGAGTTATTTATAACTATCACTGTTAAATCTATGTTACGGCGAGCAGCATGAATAAAATGATTGCCTCCAATAGCGGTACCATCGCCATCTCCGGTAACAACAACAACTTTCATGTCTGGGCGTTGCATCTTGATCCCTGTAGCATAGGCAATAGCTCTACCGTGTACACTGTGCAAAGTGTTGAAATCTACGTAAACAGGCATTCTACTGGAACAGCCAATACCGGAAACCATAGCCATATTATCTTTTTCGTAGCCTAATTCGGAAACAGCTCTAACTATTGTGGCTAAAATGATGCCGTTGCTGCAACCTGGGCACCAAACGTGAGGAAATTTCTTATTATGTCTAAGATATTTATGGATCTCTTTTTGAGGTATCTTTTTCATTTTATCTAACCTCCTTGATCTTTTTGAAGATCTCTTCCGGATTGATAAGAAGTCCGTTATTTTTTTGCATAGGAATAATATTACGGTGACGATGATCGCTGATATCTTGCAAAGAACGTTTCAGTTGCAATATAAGCTGTCCCTGGTTCAATTCCGGAACAATAATGGTTTTTATGTTAGCGAAATATTTCCTAATAGCTTCTTCTGGAAAAGGCCAAATTGTAAGTGGACGTAACAGACCAACTTTAATGCCGTGTCTACGGGCAAGAACCACAGCTTCTTTGGCAGCTCTGGAGATAATTCCTGCCGAGAAGAGAGCGATTTTGGCATCTTCCATCATAAAACTTTCCAGCTGAATAAGATCGTCTACATGGTGGGTGATCTTCTTTTTCAATCTTTCCATCATAACCCCAACTTCACTTGATTTATTAGTAGGATAACCGTAGCTATCGTGAGCCAAACCGGTAACATGGAAGCGGTAGCCTTCGCCATAACTGGCCACCGGCGTGCGATATTTTTGTTTATCGGGATAATGTTTATACCATTCTGGTGGAACATTTGGCTTAATTCGTTGCACAATTTTTACCTTACTCAGATCCGGCAAGGTAATAGCTTCACGCATGTGACCCAGAACTTCATCTGATAGCAAAACTACGCAAGTTCTGTATTTTTCAGCTAAATTAATAGCTCTAATAGCCAATTCGTAACTTTCCAGAACAGAATTCGGATAGAGTACAATTGCGGGATTATCACCATGACTGCCCCAGCGAGATTGCATAATATCGGCTTGGGAAGGTTTGGTTGGCAAACCAGTGCTAGGCCCGCCACGCATCACATTCACCACCACGCAAGGAGTTTCAGTCATTTTAGCAAAACCAATGCCTTCTTGCATCAAAGAAAAACCGGGACCGCTGGTAGCTGTCATTGTTTTAGCACCAGCCAAAGAAGCACCTATTATCGCAGAAATGCTAGCTATTTCATCTTCCATTTGAATAAAAGAGCCATTATTTTTGGGAAGTTCAACAGATAATATTTCAGCGATCTCGGTAGAAGGGGTGATGGGATAACCAGCAAAAAAATTTAAACCGGCCGCTAAAGCACCACGTGCTATCGCTTCGTTTCCTTGCATCAATACCATTTTTGAAGTCTTTTTCTTACTCATAATTTACTAACTCCTTACCGTTTTGCACCTGTGATGGCGAAATTAGGACACAAACGATCACAGGTTTCACAGTGAATACATTTTTCTGGGTGTTTTACATAGGGTGAGCCATCGGGCTTCCTTCCCAATACTCCGGTTGGGCAAAATTTAACACAAATACCACATTTTACACACCAATCGTGGTAGATGTAAACGGGAGATTTTTTATAATCACCCTCAGTTTTAATTTCGTTAATTTCCACTTCCATCTTGGCATTATCATCACTTTTTTTGAAGATAGTGCCCTCCCGGCGCTTTTCTACCTCGTTTGTAGACATGGTAATCCTCCCATATATTTCATTAATTGTTCGCGTAGTGGTAAAATAAAATGGTTGACTATATACATAGCAACCATGTTAAGAATTGTGAAGTTTTTTAAATGCTGAGAACATTCTACTTCTTCTGGGTCCATTTTGGATTTTTTTTAACCCCGCTTATAAGCCTTCCAATTCAAAGATTCTGTCGCGTAATTCGGCAGCTTTTTCAAAATCTAAACTTTCAGCTGCTTCTAACATCTCTTTTTTAAGCAAATCCAGCACCTTCTCTTTCGAGTCTAACTCTAAGTAATCCTTGAAATTAACTTTATCTTCTTTCTTAAGGGCTTTACCCCTCTTTTTATAACCTTCGGCAACACTTGTAGAAGCCATTATGTCGTCAATACTTTTTTTAATAGAAGCGGGAGTAATTTGATTTTTTAAATTATACTGTATCTGTTTTTCTCTTCTGCGGGCAGTTTCATCGATTGCTTGCTGCATAGCATCGGTAATTTTATCAGCATAGAATATTACTTTACCTTCCACATTCCGTGCGGCTCGGCCTGCAGTTTGTATAAGCGAGCGTGCCGAGCGCAAAAATCCAACCTTATCAGCATCCAAAATGGCTACTAAGGCTACCTCTGGGATATCTAAACCTTCACGTAGAAGATTTATTCCTACCAAAACATCAAATTTTCCCAAGCGTAGTTCTCTAATAATTTGAGAGCGTTCAATTGTGTCGATTTCACTATGCATATATTTGGCTCGGATACCAGCTTTTGAAAGGTATTCGCTTAAATCTTCCGCCATTTTTTTGGTAAGAGTGGTTACCAATACCTTCTGTTTTTTTTCTATTCTTATTCTAACCTGTTCTAGCAGATCATCTACCTGGGTGGCAAGAGGTTTCACTTCTATTTCGGGATCTAATAGCCCAGTGGGGCGAATTACTTGTTCCACAAAGGTGCCACCCGATTTATCTAATTCATAATCGGAGGGAGTTGCAGAAACGTATATAGCTTGATGTATCTTTTCTTCAAATTCGTGGAACTTCAAGGGGCGATTGTCGAAGGCAGATGGCAGACGGAAACCATATTCCACCAGATTTTTTTTTCTGGTGTAGTCGCCACCATACATAGCCCGGATTTGGGGAAGTGTTACATGTGATTCATCGATGATAGTCAAAAAATCTTCGGGAAAATAATCTATCAAGCAATAAGGAGGATCTCCCTTTTTAGCACCAGTGAGATGGCGTGAATAATTTTCGATACCAGAGCAATAACCCAATTCGCGCAGCATTTCCAAATCAAAATTGGTACGTTGTTCCAGGCGTTGTGCTTCCACCAGCTTATTATTTTTCTCGAAATATTTTACTCGTTCTTTTAATTCAGCTTTAATGGAAGTTATGGCTTTTTCCAAGGTGGTTCTGGTGGTAATGAAGTGATTGGCAGGGTAGATAGGATAGGTTTCTACAACTTCCAAAACATGGTTATCAAGTGGGTTTATGCGCGATATTTTCTCAATCTCATCACCGAAAAATTCTACCCGCACTGAATGCTCCATATAAGCTGGGTAAATCTCTACAATATCACCCTTCACCCGAAAAGTACCACGTTCAAAACTAACATCATTGCGGCCGTAATGAATCTTGACCAACTGTTTTAGCAGTTCATCTCGTTGTATTATTTGGCCTGTTTTTAACCTTAAATGTGCCTGACGATATTGTTCGGGAATTCCTAATCCGTAAATACAGGAAACACTCGCCACAATAATAACATCTTTTCTTTCCATTAAACTCATGGTAGCATGCAGGCGCAGTTTTTCTATCTGATCATTAATGTCGGAATCTTTTTCGATGTAGAGGTCTTGACCGGGGATATAAGCTTCTGGTTGGTAATAGTCGTAGTAGCTAATAAAATATTCCACAGCATTATTGGGAAAAAGCTGTTTGAATTCACCGTATAATTGGGCAGCTAAGGTTTTATTGTGGGAAATCACCAAAGTGGGTTTGTTTACCTCTTGAATTACATTGGCCATTGTGAATGTTTTACCAGAACCGGTTACACCAAGCAAAGTTTGGTGTTTTTCACCTTCTTTTATACCTGTACTTAGCTCTTTTATTGCCTGTGGTTGGTCGCCACGGGGTTTATATGATGAAATTAATTCGAAACTATCCATAATTTCCTATTATTTTAATTTTAGTATTAAATAAGATGAACAAAATTGAATAAAAAAGCAAGTAAAAAAGCAATTTTCTAGTAGTTTCTAACTTATTTGATAGGAAACTAATTAAGTTTTTACAAAATTGAATGGTAGATAGAATATGGACTAAAAGGGAATCTACAACTTTAATAAGATTGGAAGCAGGATAAACTAGTTATCAAACTTTTTATTGACCAGTTAGAAGATTTCTGAATATTAGTAAAAAACTGTAAGTGAGGTTTTTTATGGAAATGTGGAATAAAATTTTTCAGGGAAAGTACTCGCACTATATTTTTATTGGATTATTGTTTTTAGTTTTAGCTATTGCTTTTTTTGATATGGCCTTTAAAGGTTATGCACCACCGGCTAGCGATAGCCAGCAATGGCGCGCTTCAGCCCAAGCTATATTGGAATACAATAGCGAACACAAAGATCAAGCTTTATGGAATCCGAATGTTTTTTCTGGTATGCCTTCCTATCTTATTAGCTTTGGTGCAAAATATCCCTTTATCAATGAGATAAAAAATATCACTAACAAAGTAATCAACTGGCGGGTTCTGCTACTATTTATGGCGGGAGTGGGCGTTTATATTTTAATGATCTATTTAGGTTTCGAGCCAATAGTAGCGCTTATTACTGCCCTTGCTTTTGCTCTTAGCACTCATTTTCAGGGGCTTATAGAAATTGGACATAATACCAAAGTAAAAGCAATAATTTATATTCCTTGGATAATGTGGGCGTTATTATTATTAAAAAATAAGAAAAATATTCTATCTTTAGCGTTGCTAGGAATAGCAATTATTGGTCAGTTAAGGGAAAATCATGCCCAAATTAGTTATTATACATTCCTGATGATAGGAATTTATTGGATTTCCTACTTGGTTTACAGTGTAAAAGATAAGAATATTACTGAATTTCTTAAATTTACCGGCTTGCTGCTAATAGTCTTTATACTTTCATTTATGGCTGTTTCACAACCTTATCTTTCTATTTACGAATACAGTCAATACACCATAAGAGGTGGTAGTGAGGGATTGGATACAGCCTATGCCACTAGCTGGTCGTTTCATCCGTTGGAAATGCTCACTTTTCTTGCACCAAACTTCTTTGGTGGCGTTTCACCGGATTATTGGGGTTGGATGCAATTTACCCAAACTTCCATGTATATGGGTGGTTTTATTTTCTTGCTGGCACTACTGGCTATTTTTGCCTATTTTAAGAAGAACAGGCTGGTGCGCACTTTCACAATTGTTTCAATAGTTTCTTTGCTGCTTGCATTTGGCAAATATTTCAAAATTCTTTCCGATTTCATGTTAAAGTATTTCCCATTTTACAATAAATTTCGAGTACCCGCTATGACTTTGGTACTGCTACAATTTGCCGTAGTAGTTTTAGCTGGTTATGGAATAAAATATATCTTAAGCAACAGACAAAATATGCAGAAATTGTTACGGAGCTGCTTCATAGCGATAGCTGTACTGTTTGTTATTTTTCTGCTGCTGCAAGGTAGCTTGCAAAAGCTTGATTTTGTGAAAGATGCCGAGCAGAGTGAAATTGTAAATCAATATGTGCAGTACTATGGTCAGAGTAGGGGCTACAATTATGCTAGTCGTCATCTGCAGGAGCTTAGCTTGCAGAGATTTCAGCTTTTACGTAGCGACAGTCTACGTTTTTTCCTAATAGCAGCTTTGTTGTTGGCAATAGTTTGGCTGTTTAATTCCACTAAAATTTCGAAATATGTTTTTCTTACTCTGCTTCTCGTTCTTTCCACAGCCGATCTGATGCAGGTTGATAAACGTTTTTTGCAAGATTTGAAACCCCAGCAGCAACTTATGAGTTTTAATAAAAACAAGATAGATAGATATTTGGAAAAAGACGATGAAATTTTCCGTATTTATCCTTTTGGGCAGCAATTTGGCCAGAATCGCTGGGCTTATTATCATCAAAGTTTAGGTGGTTATCATGGCGCCAAATTAAAACGCTATCAACAAGTTATTGAAAAATGTTTGTATACCAGAATAGATGGACGTTTACCAATTAATTGGAACGTGGTGAATATGTTGAATGCAAAATACATTGTGTACAATGGACAAATACCAAGTGATAAACTGGAATGGGCAGCCTACGACAGACAAAATGGCCTGACTTTATACAAAAACAAAACTTATTTGCCCCGTGCCTGGTTTGTAAAAAATTTAGAAGTTATTAAACAAGAAGATGAAGTTTTAAAGCGCTTGAACAGCAGTGAATTTGATCCAGGAGAAACAGCGATAGTAGAAGAAATTGTGGGAAATGTGCAAACTCCAGAAGAAACTGAAGTGAAATTACAACAATTTGGATTACATGAACTAACTTTTAAAGTAAAAACAGATAAAAATTCCTTCCTTACAATTAGTGAAATTTACTATCCAGCTGGCTGGAAGGCTTACATAGATGGCGAGCAAACTCCGATATATCCCACCAATTATATATTACGAGGTGTGGTAGTACCAACTGGTGAGCATACCTTGAAACTTCAATTCGAACCCGAAGTTTATAATTTGAGCTTAAAGTTAAGTCTAATTGGAATTTTATCAGTTATTATCTTGCTGATTGTGGGAATTTATTGGAGATATAGAAAAAGATGAAACTTTATGTAGTAGCCACACCTATTGGAAATCAAAAAGATATTACTCAAAGAGCCCTGGAAGTTTTAAATAAGGTAGATTTTGTGATTTGTGAAGAGCGCAAAGTTGGGAGCAGATTGTTAAAAAGCTACGATATTAAAAAACCGCTGGAACTTTTGAACGAACATAACGAAGAAGAACAAACCGAGCATATTTTAAAACGAATTCAACTACAACAAGAATCGGCTGCTCTTATTAGCGATGCCGGAACTCCACTTTTTGCCGATCCTGGCAACCGACTTGTATGTTGTTGTCATGCAAGTGGCATTAAAGTGGTTTCCGTTCCAGGTGTTTCCTCTATTATGGCAGCTCTTATGATAAGTGGACTTTCGCTAAAACAATTTCTTTACTATGGTTTTTTGCCTGCCAATAAAGAAAAGAGAAAAATCGAACTGAAAAAGCTTCCCAACAACTACGATATTGTTTTTTTAGAAGCTCCGTACCGTTTGCGGCAGTTACTTCGGGATATGTGCAAAGTATTAGGAAGCAAACGCCAGGCTATTATTGCTTATAAACTTACCTATCCACAAGAAAAATTGTTTTGGGGAACTTTAACAGAGCTACAAAAGATGACACAAGAGCTTCCTAAAGGCGAGTTTGTATTTATTTTGAAGAAAAAGATGTGAATGTGAACAAGAGAAATTGGTATTCGCTTGCTAATGCTATCGCCGAGCAGAGCCTAGCTAAATAATGCAATAGACGATGGTAGACTGAATATTTGTTGCTGAGGCAATTTCCAGAGGCAAATTAATAAATTACTTGCTAAACACCTGGGACTGTTTAGGGTTAGCTGTTTTCGTGCTTCTCAGTTTCAAATTAGCTCACCTTTTTCTTCACTAATGTATTACGATGGTGAAATTGTGGGTGGTTCTTGGAAAAAAATTGTTGTGTAATTCAACCAGCTACCCTGAACTTGGTTTATTATTTTTTTGCAAATTTGATAACTCTGATTTACTATTTTTATCATTTTGATAATAAGACGAAAGAATAGAATCTTTGTAACCACTATATTTTTTTACAATTACAAAAAATCTTTAATTGGCATACTAATTGCATTCTTTTCCTGTGGTAGTGTAACAGGTTTTATGAAAAGTTATGAAAGATTTTCATAAAGCGAGAATATAAAATGATAAGTGAAAAATAGTGTTTCCTGTAGAAAGGAGTTTATTATGAAGAAATTAATTATAGCGATTCTTCTACTTCTTTGCCTTAATGTAATGGCTTTGGACTTTGGTAAACAGTTTAATGAGAAAAATATCGAAATCACTTCCCAAAAATATATAAATGTAAAAAATCAAAATGGGAAGGTGGATATAATAACCAATTCCAGGGATGATATATTGCTTAAAATTACCAAACACGCTACAAAACGTAATGCCAATTTTGAGGATGTAGAAATAGAAATTGATAAATCACAGAAAGCAATAAATATTTACACAAAGTATAAAAATAGCTTAAATCAGCATATCAGTGTAGATTTGGAATTAGAGATTCCCAGCAAAATACAGGTACAAAAAATTGCCAGTTCCAATGGCAAAGTGGAATTAAAAGGCTGTAGCGGAAATGCAGAAATCTCTACTTCCAATGGTTCTATTAGGGTAGAAGATTGTACCGGCAACTTGCATTTAACCACCAGCAATGGTTCAATTTTTGTTTACAACCTTAAAGGTGGTGTAAGTGCTTCTACTTCCAATGGTGATATAACGGCAAAAAATGCTAACAATTTGCAAAAATTAATTACATCCAACGGAAAAATAGAAGCAGAAATAATGAATCTACCAGATGATTTAGTTATTTCCACCAGTAATGCTTCTATCCAAGTATATTTAAAACCTAATCTGAATACCGATATAGTAGCCTACACTTCTAACGGTTCTGTTCGATTGCAGGGAATTAGTGTGAATACTACCGATATCGGAAAAAACAATCTAAAAGGAACTCTGGGAGCAGGAGGTAAGAAACTGCAGTTGAATTCCTCTAATGGTGAAATTATAATAAATTCACTTAATCATTTTTCGCAATAAATCAGATATAATCCCCTGATTCAAAGGAACACCTCCCCCCGGTGTTCCTTTTTTTCTTTACAAAAAAGGCTTAATTTTTGCACTTTCCAATAAAAATAGGAAATAATATGTCGGAACAGTTATCTTTATTCGAAATTAAAAATAAGCCTACCAATATTCCTTTGGCCGAAAAAATAAGGCCAGATTCAATTGCGGAAATAGTGGGGCAAGAAAAATTATTAGCACCTGGTTCATTGCTACGCAATATGATCGAGCAGGATAATTACAGTTCTTTTATTTTGTGGGGTCCACCCGGTACTGGTAAAACCACTATCGCCAGATTGATAAAAAATAGAACCCAAAACCGTTTTATCTCTTTTAGTGCAGTACTCACCAGTATAAACGATGTGAAAAACGTGATGAAAGAAGCTGAATACACTTTGCGAAGTCAAAATGTTAGTACTATTCTCTTTATCGATGAAATACACCGCTTCAATAAATCGCAGCAAGATGCATTTTTGCATTATATAGAGTCTGGAGCAATAATTTTGATAGGAGCAACTACGGAAAATCCATCTTTTGAGGTAATACCAGCTTTACTTTCCCGTTGCGAAGTTTTTGTGATGCAAAGTTTACAAAACGAGGATATAGAAAAAATACTGCAGCGTGGAATAAAAAAATTGGATAAAAAGATAGCATTTACTACCAATTGTGTTAAATATCTGGCAGAACAAAGCGGCGGCGATGGGCGCAAAGCTTTAAATTATCTGGAAATTTTAGCCAAAAGTGCTTCTAAAAATCAAAAGATCGATGTAAAGCAGGCGGCAGAGATTTTGGCTAAAAAAGCTATGTTCTACGATAAAGACCGCGAAGAACACTATAACATAATTTCAGCACTACATAAATCGATGCGAGGCAGCGACCCACAAGCAGCTCTTTATTGGTTAGCAAGAATGTTGGAAGCAGGAGAAGACCCGCTATATGTTGTACGTCGTTTGGTTCGCTTTGCTTCCGAGGATATTGGCCTGGCCGATCCAGAAGCTTTAAAAATAGCTATAGCTGTGAAAGATGCTGTGCATTTTTTGGGAATGCCTGAAGCTAACACTGCTATCGCAGAACTCGTGGTTTATTTATCTACAGCACCCAAAAGCAATTCGATCTATTCAGCATATAAAAAAGCAGCCAACAGAGCAAAAAAAACCAGTCACTTAGGAGTTCCTTTACACATAAGAAATGCTCCTACCAAACTTATGAAGCAACTCGATTACGGTAAAGATTACAAATATTCACACAACTACGATAATGCCTATTATTATCAGAATTATTTCCCAGAAAAGATGCAGGAAGAGCAATTCTACCAGCCCTCGCACTATGGATTCGAAAGAGAGATCCGCAAAAGATTGAATTGGTGGAAAAAATTACGCAAAGAACAGCAAAAAAAGAAGGATGAATAAAATTCTTGCCAAAAGCAAGCATATTTCTTGCTTAACAACAAAAATATTTTTCGAAAGGAGTAGTTTTGAAAAAACTATGGATATCTGTTTTAGTATTAGTAAGTTGTGTTATGGTGGCAGAATATAAATTACCCTCAGAAAAAATTGTAAAAATTTTCGACACACCCAGAAATCCATTTTGGAATTATGAATCTTTTTCCAAAATAGCTCTAGAAAAGCAATATAGACCTTTTCAAACCTTAAAACAACTGGCCGATGGTAAAGTGAAATTAGCTGGACAAGAGATTTCTATAAAACTGAATGCAGAAATGGATGCTTACCCCGATACTAGCCTAACTATTCATAATTTGGAAACTGGGCAGGCTATAAAACCACAATTTGTTGAAGATATTCGAATAAGAGAAACTATAATATCACCAGATGAAACTAAACTAGCAGTTGTATTGCAGACAGATTCTGGATTGAAATTGAAAATAGTGGAATGTGCTACTGGCAGAGTTACACATATTCCCAATATTATTTTGAACAATGCTTTTTCGCACAGTTGTGTGCAGTGGTGTGCCAATAGCAGCGAACTTTTGTTAAAAACCATACCCACTAACAGAGGGCAAATGCCGCAAAAGAAACTGCCAGATTCACCGATAATAGAAGAAAGCAGTGGTAAATTCAGTAAAAGCCGTACTTACCAAAATTTACTAAAAAATAAACATGATGAAAAATTATTCGACTATTTTTTCACTTCGCAACTAGTTCGCTGGAACTTGCAAGATATGTCTGCAAGTAAAATAGGAAAGCCAGCTATAATCTATGATTATGCTATTGCACCAGATAATGAATACATTTTGGTAGAAATGTTGCATCAGCCCTATTCTTATGAACTGCCCTATTATAGGTTTCCTAAGAAAACAGTTATATGGAATAAAGAAGGAAAGTTTGTACATCTGGTTTACGACCGTCCTTTACAAGATGAAGTGCCTATCGGCGGTACATATACTGGGCCCCGCTATTTCGAGTGGCAGCCGCTAAAGCCAGCTTCATTAGTGTATAAAGTAGCTTTAGATGAAGGAGATCCAAAGATAGAAGTGCCTTATCTGGATAAGATAATGCGCATCGAAGCGCCGTTTACTTCCTCTCCCCAGTTGCTTTTTAAAACTAAGCAGCGCTTTTCCCATATCACTTGGTCGGAAGCGGAAGATGAGTTGATTGCTTATGAGTATGATCGTGATAAATTATGGATGTACGGCTGGTTGATAGATTTGAAGACAAATAACAGAAAACTTTTCCACGATTTAAGCGTTAATGATGAATATAACGATCCGGGCAGGATGGTTACTAAAACCACTACTGGTGGGAAACGTGTATTTGTGAAAAAAGATGGATTTGTTTTTACTATAAACAACACTGGCGCTACTCCGGAGGGTAATTTTCCCTTCTTTGCCAAAATTAACTTAGAAAATGGTAAGAAAGAGGTGCTATATCGCTGTGCTGGCGAAAAATATGAGGTAATCTACGGAGTACTGGATGAAACTATGCAAAAATTGCTTATCCGCAGTGAATCTGTTATGGAACCACGGAATTATTCTGTATTAAATATAACAACAAAAGAAAGCATCGAGCTCACCAATTATGCTAATCCCTATCCCGAAATCACCAATTTAAAGAAAGAGCTGGTGCAATATAAACGAGAAGATGGTATTAATTTGTTTGGAACGTTGTATTTACCAGCCAATTATAATGGTGGAAAGAGATTGCCGCTTATTATTCACGCCTACCCAGAAGAATTCACCAACACAGCTACAGCTAATCAGGTTAGCTCTTCACCATATCTTTTCCCTAATTTCTGGGGTAGTTCTATAAAATATTTAGTTTTGGAAGGCTACGCCGTTTTAGCTAATGCTTCTATTCCTATTGTTGGCGATCCGGATACGGTTAACAATAATTTTATCGAACAAACCCTTTCCAGCGTGAAAGCTGCGATCGATTATTTAGATCAGAGAAACATTATTGATCGAAATAGGGTGGGGATCTATGGTCACAGCTATGGGGCTTTCATGGTGGCAAATGTATTAGCTCACAGCGATTTGTGTAAGGCGGGAATTGCTCGCAGCGGTGCTTATAATCGTACACTTACTCCCTTTGGCTTTCAAAGTGAAAGAAGAACTCTGTGGGAAGCACGAGATTTTTATATCAAAGTTTCTCCCTTTATGTTTGCCGACCAAATTAAGGAACCTCTACTTTTAGTACATGGTGAAGAGGATCCCAATTCTGGTACTTATCCGCTACAATCTAGAAGAATGTATCAGGCATTAAAGGGAAATGGAGGAACTGTACGCCTGGTGCTATTGCCTTTAGAAGGCCATAGTTATCGTGCTCGCAGTTCCAATTTACATGTATTAGCAGAAATGGTTGAATGGTTCGATAGATTTCTGTAATGTACAAAATTAAATTAGCTATTATTCTCTCTTTATGCTTAACAGGTTGTCTGTTTGCCCAACAGCTCGCTACAGCAGTTGCCGATACCACCAAGCAGGAGGTAAAACGTGATTCCCTGTTTTATTCTGCCGACAGTGTTTCCTATTTAGCAGAATTGGAAAAAATTAAGCTGATGAGTAATGCTTCGGTAGATTATCAGAATTCCAATATTCAGGCTGATACTATTTTAGTTGATTTAAAGAACAAGCAGGCGTCAACCAAAGGTGATTCTTACCTGAAAGATAAAGACCAGATAGCGATCGGGAAAGAGATATTCTATGATATGGAAACCGAATGGGGCATGGTGATACAGGGTGCAAGTAGATTTGATAAGGGGTTTTATTATGGCAACGAAATGCGCAAAGTGGGAAAACGTGTTTTCGATGTAGATAATGGCTATTTCACCACTTGTGACGCCCAAACCCCGCATTTTTATATTTTAGCACATAAACTCAGATTGTACCAGGATAACATGGTAGTTGGTAAACCGGTGATATTTTACGTAAACAGATTTCCTATTTTTGCTCTGCCATTTGCAGCTTTTTCAATAAAAAGAGGACGCGAAACAGGTATTCTGATCCCTTCACCCGGGTATAATTCCAATGATGGCAAATATGTGGAAAATTTAGCTTTTTATTATGCCTATAAAAACTATGCTGATGCAACTCTGGGTTTAGATTATTATGAAAAAACTGGGTGGGAAATTTCTCTTGCTAGCCGCTATGTAAAACGTTATTTATTGAATGGGAATATGCTAGCCCGATTTCGCAAAACAAATATGGGACCTCAAGCCAGCAGAAATGATTGGCTTTTTCAGCTAAATCATCACCAACAGCTGAGTCAGCAATCTACTTTAGATGCAGACTTACAGTTTATAAGTAGTAAAAACATTTGGGAAGGTAGTGAAGATATTGATGAGCGCCTGAATGAGCAAATTACCTCCAAAATAGCTTATAGAACTCCTCTGTGGGGTAGCTATTTTAATATGAATGCAAATTATACTGAAGATTTGAGCAATGATACCAAATCTATAACTTTACCCAGCGTCTCTTATGCTCTTCCTTCCAAACCGATCTATGAACTATTTTCCGAAAATAATCACGGCAGCAGCTGGTGGAAAGGGTTTTCCTATTCCTATAATTTGCGAGCTGTCCATAACGGTTTTATCACCGATCCGAATGCCGATTTGGCAGATGTGATTTACCAAAATAGCCAAAATGCGCAAGGGGAATATATAAATCAGCATAATGCGGGAATTAAGCATGCTACCAGTTTGAGGTTTAGTCATAATTTGCAGGGCTGGTTGAAATTAGCACAAACTTTTTACTACAATGAGGCTTGGTTTGATAGAGACAAAAATGGTAATCAGTTGGTTCGTGGAGCAGATTATCGTAGCAGCAGTTCGGTTTCTTTTTCCTTATATGGAATAAAAAATTTTAATAATTTTAGTCTAAGGGCTGTTCGGCACATTGTAACGCCCAGTTTAAGTTTTAACTATCATCCCGATTTTACTGAAAATGACAAATTTTACAGCTTTGGAGGTATAAATTTAAGCTCTGCCGACCGTAGTCGTCGCGTCTCCTTTAACTTAGGTAATAAATGGCAACTTAAGTTATTGGCAGAGGGAAAAGAGAAAAAACTGAATGATTTCTTTACAATAAATTCTTCCATAAACTACGATTTTGAAAAAGAAGGACGCCGGTTTAGCGATATAAACCATTCTTTGAAACTGAATGTAGGTCAACTGAAATATAATTTTTTCCAGCTTTCGGTTCGTCCTTATGCCAATATAAAACAAATTCCCTACGATTTTGAAGTTAACAGCTGGCGCGATTGGGATTTGCCTATTGCAGATTGGAATTTTCGCGCTAATTCCAAACTGAGTATTTCTGGCGATGCCAGCTATGCCGATTATTTTCCTATGGCAGAGAATCAGTTTGCAGCTAATAAATTTTTTGCTTTAGAATCTGATAGTTTGCAAACAGATGCAGAAACAGAGCTGGAAACGATAGAAGATATTGAGAATTTAAAATTGAGTTCAAAAAATTGGAGTGTAAATTTTTCTCATGATTTTAGAACAGACAAAGATATGTTTGCAGAAGGCGATTTCTACAATAGTGTACGCACTTCCTTGAATGCTAAATTAACTCAAAACTGGACAATTTCCTACGATAATTACATCGATTTGGAAGCAAATCAGCTACGCTCGTACAGCATAACCCTGAACCGCGATATGCACTGTTGGAAACTATATTTTCGGTTTACAAAGCAGGAAGATTATTGGAATTACCAATTCAAATTTTTCAATATTAAGTTGCCCGATTCCCTACTCTTCCAAAATTCTGACCATAAATAATTTTATTTTGACAAACAAAGTTGAAATAGCTATGCTGACAAAGTTATGAAGTAAGGTGAAAATATGGAAAAACTGGATATCTCTGTTTTGTATGTGGAAGATGAACAGATAATTCGCGATTTTATTGCCAAAATGCTATCACGCAAGGTAAGAGAATTTTATCTGGCTTACGATGGCAGGGAAGGTTTGGAAAAATATAAGCAGACCAAGCCCGATTTGGTGATTACAGATATTCGTATGCCAAATATGAATGGCTTGGAAATGCTACGCGAGATAAAAGCTATTGATGAAGATGTTAAGGTAATTATAACTTCTGCTTATTCCGAATCAGATTATTTTTTGGAAGCAATAACCCTGGGAGTAAACCATTTTCTTTTAAAACCTGTTAAAAAGAAGAAGATGTTCAAACTTCTGGAAGAGTTTGCAGAATCTATTTTAATGAGAAAAAAGCTGGCAAAGGAAGAAACAGAGCGAAAAAAAGCAGAAGAAGCCTTGCAAAAGAGCCATAAAGAACTAAATCGGGTTTTATCTACAGTTTCCGATGCAGTTTGGAGCAGTGAAATAGATGAAACAGGAAAGTGGAAATATCGTCATGTATCACCAGCTTTCCAAGAGATAACCACTCGTTCCTTAGCTTTCTTCAGCAAGGAAGGTCATGAATGGAAAGAGATAATTCATCCTGAGGATGTAGATTTGTGGCAGCGTGAAATAGAGAAAATTTTACGAGGTGAGAGCAAAGATTATATTCTGGAGTATAGAATTATGACTCAAACCGGTGAAATAAAATGGCTGCAAACTAGAGCTGTTGCCACTAAGATCGGTGACGGGAAATATAGAATAGATGGGGTTTTCACAGATATAACTGAAAGTAAATATAAAGAAGAGCGTATTAATCATCTGTACAACTCTTTGATGCAGGAGTTGGAATTGGCAGGTTCTGTCCAGAGCTATTTATTACCGCAGTGGCTAAAAGTGGAAGAGAATATCATCTTTTCTTCCAATTATACTCCTTCGGAAACTGTTGGTGGTGATCTTTTTGACATAGTAAAAATTTCAAAGGATAGATATATAGTTTATGTAGGCGATATTGCTGGACATGGAGTGCAGGGAGCTTTGATAATGATGGCAGTGAAATCTACTATTAAAATGTTGATAGAAAATGAAAAAGAGAATGTTAAACCATATTTTCTTATCAATAGATTGAATAATATTTTAAGCAAAGAAGTTTTCTTAAAAAAATATATGACTTTACTGATGTGTGAAGTAGATTTAAAAGCAAATGTTATTCGATTTTTCAATGCTGGACATCCGCCCCTTATTCGCTACAAACGCAAAACCGGAAAAGCCGAGAAAATTCCTAATAAAGGTTCAGTTCCAATAGGATGGATTAAAGAAGTAAATTATAGTGAGAAAGAGCAAGATGAGCTACCTTTAGAAGATGATATGATATATTTTTTATATACCGATGGAATCTTCGAATGCGAGAATGCAGCGGGGAAGCAACTGGGAATAGATGGATTTATTGAATTTTTAGAAACTAATGTTGACCATATCAATACCTGTATTTTACCGCATAAGATAAAAAAACAAATGGTAGATCATAATTACAATATTACCGCTGATGATTTCACTTTGGTAGCTTTGCGCAAACGTCAAGAAAATGAAGATGCAAATAAAAAAATATTTACTGTGAAATCGATGTTGCAAAATACCAGAAATATTCGAATTGAATGTGAAAAATATGTGATGAGCAAGGTGAATAATCCGGAGCTAGGGGCACGCATAGAGCTTATAGTCGATGAATTCGTCAATAACATCATTATCCATGGCCTTTACCATAAATCGGATACGCTTATTTTAGTAGAGATAGAAGTTGGCGAAGATATTGTGATGACGTTCTGGGATAAAGGTATTCGCTGGAAATTACCTCCCAAGAAATCAAGTGCAGAATATTTTGATAACGACAGTCTTTTCGATACTTCTGGGCGTGGGATTCCTATAATTTATTCTATGGCTAAAGAGGTGAAAAGAAATAGATACGACGATATCAACGAGACGGTGATAATAACACCGAGAAAACTGGATTTAACAGCTAAAAACTTTAAATAATAGGAGAGGATATGAAAGTAGAATATCATTTGGAAGATAATGTGGGAATCGTAAAAATTATTGGCGATTTGGATGCTTATAGTATCAGGGAACTACAAAAAAAATTCAATAGTTACCTTAAAGATACTGTTTATTTCGTATTAGATCTTTCAGAATTGGATTTTCTAGATAGTACAGGTTTGGGAACAATAATTAATTTTGTGAAATATCTGGCAGAGCTGGAGGGAGCTTTATGTATTGTTAACCCTAAGCCTAAGCCGCGAATGGTTTTTGAAATAACCCAAGCTTACAAAATTATCGATTTTTACGATGATTTGGAAAGTGCTAAAACTGCGATGAAAACTGCTCAAGAAAGTTAATATCTGGTTTGGAGAAGTTGGATAAGAGAAAAAAAGCTGTTTTTTTAGATAGAGATGGAACCATAAACTCCGATGAATATGGTTATGTTAAAGATACTCATGAATTTCAGCTCTATAGTTTTGCTAAAAAGGCGTTAACCAAGTTAAAAAAATGTAACTTACTACTATTTTTGGTTACCAATCAATCGGGAATAGCGCGGGGTTACTATAGTTTTGCCGACTTGGCAACCATACATTCCAAAATGCAGAATCAGTTGGGTGAAGCTGCCTTCGATGATATCTTTATCTCTCCCTATCATATTCAGGGATTTGTGAAACCCTACAATATTTCACATGCTGATCGTAAACCCGGCCTGGGAATGTTCAAGCAAGCTGTGCAGAAACACGATTTCCAAATAAAGGGCTCGTATATGATTGGCGATAAATATACCGATATTGAATTTGGTAAAAAGGCCGGATTGATTACTATATTAGTTCAAACTGGTAACGGTAGAGAAGAATTTCTATTTAAGCGCCAAGAGTGGTCTTATAAACCAGATTTTATTGCTGATAATTTGCTGGTGGCAGCAGAATTAATAGAAAAATTGGAGAAAAAATAGATGAAGAAATATATTTTACTAGCTTTTGTGCTTACATTAATAATATCGTGTGGAGATAATTCGGTTACTGCTCCATCTCCCGAAATAAGTTTAGATGATTTGTTCTTTGGAACCGATTCTACCTTGGAAGTGGTTACTTGGAACATTGAACATTTTCCTAAAGCTGGTAGTAATACCTTAGGATATTTAGAAGAAATTATTCCTCAGCTAAATGTAGATGTAATAGCCTTGCAGGAGATCGAAAGTACAGCAGATTTTGCTATTTTAGATGCGGAATTACCCAACTATATTGGCTTCTGTGCAGCTTCCGCTTCCTATGATATCAACTTGGCTTTTTTATATAGAACCGATACAGTTTTGCAGCCAGATGTGTACGAGATCTACACAAATGAAGATCGACCCTTTCCCCGCGCACCATTGGTTTTGGAGTTTTTGTGGCAGGGGAATGAATATGTGGTTATAAACAATCACTTGAAAGCTTCCGGTGATGGCATTATAAACTATAACGATGTTTGGGATGAAGAATACAGACGCCTGGAAGCTGTAAACAAATTAAAAGTATATATCGATAATAATCTGCCGGACACCAGAGTTTTTGTGGTGGGCGATATGAACGATGAGCTTACCGATGATATGGAAAGCAATGTTTTCCAAACTGTGTTGCAGCAGCCTGAACGTTACAAATTTGCCGATATGGCAATAGCCGAAGGTAGCAGTAGTAATTGGTCTTATCCTGCTTGGCCTAGTCATTTGGATCACATCATGATAACCAACGAACTATATCCATCTTTGGAAGCACATGGTTCTGAAACTAAGACCCTGCAGATAGATAATTATTTGGAAACCGGGTGGTATGAATATGACAATAATATTTCCGATCATCTACCAGTTGGAATTAAATTAGTAATAGGGAGCGAAAAATGAAGAAATTTTTGATATTTTTAGCAGTTTTTTTTATAATTGCAAGCTGCACCCAGCAGCGAAAGTTGGGATATTTTTCCCAATTTGATATTGATTTTGGTGAAGATGAAACTTTAGAGATAATGACCTGGAATATCCAGCATTTTCCTAAAGATAGCCTCACAGTTTCCCGCGTGGCTTCTGCTATTAATGAGCTAGATGTAGATGTAGTTGGTTTGCAGGAAATAGAAAGCCAGGCAGGTTTTGTGGAGTTAGTGCAAGAATTAAATTCCTACAGACCTATTTGGCAGGGATACAGAGCAGTGAGCGATGAATGGGACCAAAATTTGGCTTTTATCTATAAACAGCAGCTGAATGTGGAAAAGATTTACGAAATCTATCTAGCTGAAAAATATGATTATGCTTTTCCTCGGCGACCTTTGGTGATGGAGCTAGAATTTGCTGACCAGCCTCTGGTGGTTATTAATAACCATCTAAAAGCAAGTGGAGGCCAGGAAAATGAAGAACGTCGTCGCCAAGCTAATCTGTTACTGCAGGAGTTCATTGAAACAAATTATAACACCGAAAATGTGGTTTTGATTGGAGATTTGAACGATGAAATTTCGGAATCAGAAACTAAAAATGTGTTTTGGAACTTTATCGAAGCTGATGAAGATTTTCTCTTTGCCGATACCAAAATTGCTGCTGATAGCACTGCAAAATGGTCTTACCCTTACTGGCGCTATCGTGGCCATATCGACCACATAATAATTACAAATGAGCTTTTTGATGAATTTAATTCTGCAGAATCTGAGGTGAGAACCATAACTTTGGACAAATATTTACCTGATGGCTGGAATCAACACTTTCGTGAGATAACCGACCATAGGCCGGTAGCCATAAAACTGGATTTTGCAGATTAGGAAAGTTGACTTGACATCTGAGGGAGTTCTCAAGTTTGTGAATACATTCAAGTTACAGGAGATTTAATATGCAAGAGATGAACCAGTTATTGGCGGTAAGAAGACAAAAATTGCAAAAGTTATTGGATAAAGGTGTAAATCCATATCCGAACAAAGCTTTTCGCAGCCACAAGATAGCTGCGTTGTGGGGAAATAAAGATAAATTTGTGGAATCAGAAAAAAAAGTTACTATTGTCGGTCGCTTGGATGCTATGCGCCGGCAGGGTAAGATAGGTTTCGGTAATGTTTCCGATGATTCTGGTCGCATTCAGATATTTGTGCGTAAAGATAAAGTAGGCGAAGATAATTATGAGATCTTTAAGCTACTCGATCTGGGTGATTTTGTGCAGATAGAAGGTGAATGTTTTGTTACTAAGCGTGGTGAATATTCGGTTCGTGCTTCCCAGGTGAAACTTCTTGGGAAAAATTTGAAACCACTGCCAATTGTTAAAGAAAAGATAGTAGATGGGAAAAAACAACGTTACGATGAATTCACTGATACCGAGTTACGCTATCGCAAAAGATATTTAGATTTGCTTCTGAACCCTGATACCAAGCAGGTCTTTGTGCTGCGTGCTCAAATAATTCGCGCTGTGCGTAATTTCCTAGATGAAAAAGATTATTTGGAAGTAGAAACACCAATCTTACAGCCGCTTTACGGTGGAGCCAATGCCCGGCCGTTCGTAACTCATCATAATACATTGGATATTCCCTTGTATTTACGTATAGCTACCGAGCTCTATCTTAAAAGACTAATTGTAGGCGGATTTGAAAAAGTTTATGAACTGGGCAAAAATTTCCGTAACGAAGGAATGGATAAAGCTCATAATCCCGAATTTACTGCCTTGGAAGTGTATGAGGCTTATTCCGATTTGGAAGGAATGATGGAACTTACCGAAGATATGATAAATTATGTGGCGGAAACTGTGTTCCAAACTGAAAAAATTA
>JASUTE010000038.1 GCA_030445745.1 Candidatus Cloacimonadota bacterium | reverse complement strand
GAAGACACTGGTAAATCAGGAGATGTCAGCAGGTCAGCATTCTGTGTTATGGAGTGGACGCGATGATAGCGGTAACAGTGTATCAAGCGGAGTATATTTTTTCCGCATGACTAACGGCCGCTATACTTCTACCCGCAAAATGATCCTAATGAAATAGTCCCTTGGAATTTCATGGGACAGGTCCTAATGAAATAGTCCCCTGGATTTCATGGGACAGGTCCTAATGAAATAGAAAATGGATTAAGCAGAAGATTTTAGCTAATTCTGATATAAATAGAGGGAAGTAACTTTTAAGCTTCCCAGTAAAATAAGGAGGTAACATGGTAAAAAGCTATAAGACAGCAGCTTTGGTGGCTTTACTGTTTTGGCTTTTACCAGCTATTAATGCTCAGGAAATACTGGTTTGGGATAACGATAACAATTCCGATTTTATAGATCCTGACGGAGCCGGCAATATAGGCTGTGAATACGGCATAGAGCAGGCTTTGCAAGAAAATGGATATGAATATACCAGCCAAAGCAATTTGCCAGATGATTTAAGTTCGTACGAGGTTATATTTGTCACGCTTGGCATATGGTGTACTGGGTGCGGTTCAACCCCACCTGGGGCTGTTGGCTCGGTCGAGCAGCAGAATTTAATTCAATTTCTAGAAGCTGGTAAGGCAATATATATAGAAGGAGTAGATTGGGGTTCAGATCATTCTGATACGGAATTATTTAATTATTTTGGTATAAATTTCAAAAATGATGGGGCAAGTATTGGAATAGAAGATATTGTGGGAGTAGAAGGAACTTTTACAGCTCCGAATCAATTTGAATATCTTTATGGTTCAGATGCCGATTATTTGGTAGATGAATTAGCGCCAGCTGCCGGACAAATGGTGCTTACTTCGCAAGATGAAAAAAGCAGAGTAGTAGCTTATGAAGCAGATGAAGGTTATCGAACCATTAGTTCTTCCGTGATTTTAGGAGCTTTTAAAGATGCTGAAGGTAGCAATACAAAGGCATCACTAATGCACCGATATCTGATGTTTCTAACTGGGCAAGAGGTTCCTTTTTTACAACTATCTAACTCCGAAATAGATTTTGGAACTACCTACAGTGGTTATTCCAATTACTATAGACTAAATTTACAAAATTTGGGATTAGAAACTTTAGAAATTAGCAATTTAACTGTAACTGGAGATGGTTTTAGTACCGATGCTTCTTCCAATATGGAAATTGGTATAGGAGAAGAAACTCAGGTTATAATAGAATTCAGTAACGCCGAAATAGGTGAATTTACTGGTGAATTAAGTTTTACCACAAATGATCCGGAAAATTCTGATGTAATTATCCAGATGAGTGCTTCCAACCTTTTACCACCCGATTTGGAAGTATCGCCACAGCAAGTGCAGGTGGAGTTGGAAACAGGCCTGAGTGAAATCTTTCAATTGGAATTAGGAAACAATGGTGATAGCCAGTTAGATTTTAGTTTGGAAATTATTGATTCCGATTTGGGAAAGCCAGATAAGAAAAAGCCTTTGGCAAGTGATGAAAAAATGCCTAAAGGAAGAGAGATTTATAATACGGGTGACAAAATTTACCGTGATTTTGGCGGTCCCGATGAATTTGGCTATCAGTGGATAGATAGTGATTCACCTAATGGGCCCGTTTACCAATGGTTTGATATCATGAATGTGGGGTATGATACTGGTCTTACAGGTGACGAATCTTCTGTGAATATAGAATTGCCTTTTGAATTTATGTTTTATGGAGATAGCAAGACTAGTGTGAATGTTTTTGCGAATGGTTATCTATCCTTTGACCAAGCTAATTCTGTTTATCAAAACCTTCCTATTCCTACACCAGAACAACCGAATGATATAATAGCACCTTTCTGGGACGATTTGCATCAGAAAAACGGTAGTTGTTATGCTTACTATCACGAAGCTGAAAATCGTTTTATTATCCAGTTCAACCAATGGGGATTTTATATAAACGACAGTACCTTAACTTTCCAAGTAATTTTATACGAAAATGGCACTATTCTGTTTAATTATCGCCAATTGAATGGTCTATTAACCTCTACTACAATTGGTATAGAAAATTACACAGGAAAAGACGGTTTACAAGTAGCATACAATACAGAATACTTACATAATGAACTTTGCGTGCAGATATCGCGAGGACCACGCTGGCTAAGCAGCGACATCTACAGCGGTATTTTGCAACCTGGAGCAAATCAAATTATAGATTTAACTTTTGACAGTAATAATATGGAGCCAGGTATATATAGTGCAAATATTAAAATTACCAGTAATGATCCTGAGGAAGAGATTGTAGAGATACCAGTTTCTTTTACTGTACTGCAAACTTCTAATTCGGAAGAAATTCCCCTGCTTGCTAAAGTTATGGGAAATTATCCTAATCCATTTAATCCAACCACAAAAATCGTTTTCCAAATAAATACTCCAGCAGATGTAAAAATAGATATCTTTAATACCAAAGGTCAAAGAATTAAAACTTATCCATCAACTTCTTATGCAAAAGGTGAAAACAGTGTAGTTTGGAATGGGCAAGATGACAATGGTAACCAGGTTGGTTCAGGAATTTATTTTTACCGTATTCGTGCTGGAAACTGGCACAAAACTCAGAAAATGTTACTGCTGAAATAGTATCAATTATCCTATGGTCAATTGGACTAAACTTTAAGTAAAATAATAACAACCAAAACTAGGAAAATAACGCTCTACAACTGTAGGGCGTTTTTTTTATTGACATAACTGATAAATAATTAACAAATTACAGGGAGGGGAGGTAGTTATGAGAAATATTCTTATTATCTTAGCATTATTATGTTTTATCAATTTGTTTGCCTACGAGTGGACGGAAATTATTCCCGGTGATCATGATGTTAATGATGTGATTTTTACTCCAGAGATATTTGCTGCAACCTCACAGGGAATTTTGATTCAAGAAACAGGTGGTTGGCAATTACATTCAACAAACCTACCAGTATTACAGCTAAAGAAGATAAGCGAGGCGGAGCTAATTTTTATAATGGGCAATGGTAGCTGGTCGGACGGTGTTTACAAATACAATTTAGAAACTGCCGAGCACCAAGTATTGGAATATACTCCTTGGCCTAATTTTATCTATTTCTGTGAAAATGATAATCACTATTATGTAGGTTTCGAGCAAGGTTTATTAACTTCTGAAGATGGTGAAACCTGGAATGAAGTTGAATATTTTAATATGAACACTTGCCTGGCAATGATAACATACGGAAATAACTACACAGTAAGTAGTGATTATGTTTATTACAGTTATAATAGTGGGGTTGATTGGCAGCAAACAGAAACTTGTTTCCCATTCAGTGCCTTTGCTGTTAGGGAAGAAGTTGAACCAATATTTTTAGGAATTTTCCCTGGTAGTAGTTACTCGTCTGGCTTATATAGTTCAGAAAATGGAGGTGCAAATTGGGAAGTAGTTTTTTGGGATATATATTTAACCGATATATTGTGGCTTTTTAATAACATGACCTTTGTATCTTTTGCGGATGAAGATGAAGTAGAGCCTGGCGTTGTTTCCTACTATTTTGAAGATGAAAGTTTTACATATTATAACACAGGGCTACCTGAAGCAACTGTGAATAGGCTTACATTTAACCCATTGGTAAATTGCTTAAACGTTGTAGCCTGCAGTTCGCAGGGAGCCTATATGTTAACTGGATTTGGAACAAACACAGGCGCAGAAATAGTTCCAGTTTTACAAGAAGTGCAAATTTACCCCAACCCTTTCAATCCGGAAACTACTATTCATTACAATGTTCAGCAAGCTACTAATGTGAAGATCGATGTTTACAACCAAAATGGTCAAAAAGTAATAACTCTGGTGAATGATTACAAACCAGCTGGTGGTCACACAGTACTATGGCAAGGCAAAGATAACCAGGGGAATAGTGTTGCTTCCGGTGTTTATTTTTGCAAACTACAAGCAGCTCAAGAGGTTACTTTTAAAAAGATGTTACTATTACATTAGCATTAAGAAAAAAATAAATTGACAACTTGGAAATATAGAAGCAAAAAATGAACCAAATTAAACAAAGGGGGATTTATGAAAAAGGTTTTAATTTTATTAGCTCTTTCTTTCGTAATATTTAATCTATTTGCAGCTGATGCTATGATGCCAGTGAAACAACCAGCTGAAACTGACATTGGGGGTATGCGAATAGCTCCAAAAACCACACGGGAAGCTCCCGAGGTCAATTTCACAATTCCACCAGTTGATATAATTTCTAGTTATTACGATTATATGCCAGGTGGTTATAACAGTTGGTGTTTACGTTCGCAACCAGAGATTTCAGAACCAGGTGGCTTACCAGCAAACGGTATGTACGTGGCTTTTCATACTCAAGAAACTTCTAATTCTACTCGTCGTGTCTATTATGCTTATATCGATAATGATGGTAATATAACCACGGTTGACCCAATTAGTCCTACTGATGTAAGTGAAGGATATGCGGGTATTGATGTTGATCCAATAACTGGTGATCCGATGGTTTCCTGGCATGCAATAACCGAGGCAGATAATTCTTACGATTCACATATGGCATACGACTTATATCATCTCATGGGAACTGCGGGATTATGGACTACTCCTTGGATAGTTATCGATAATCCAGAAGTGAGCCAACCGTTAACTGGAGCTAGCGATGATGAATTTATCTGGCCAAAAGTTATGATCGGACCTTCACCCGAGGCAGATAAGCGTCGTGTATATGTTTATGGAGATAATTCTACTAGCAACTCAGCTGGGGTGGCAAATTATAACATCATAATGGGTTATGCCGATTTCTCAACAGCCGATCTTGATATGCAGTATACTTTGGATTGGACTTATAAAACTTTTCCTCTAATGGATTATTATCAGTACGAAGATGTTGATAGAACCATAAAAGATATGGCTATAGCAGATGACGGTAAAGTAGCTTTTGTAGGTTGGGCTGGCGATTCTTTGAAAGTGTGGTACAGCGAAAATTATGGAGAAGATTTTGAATATTATGCTCAATCTTGTCATTATGATGTTTTCAATCCACAAGATGAAGATGGTACTTATCTTATCGAAAATGATGATGGTTCACCAGCTGATATTTTCTTCTATCCTAGTCCAGATGGTGGTCACTTTAATGCTGTATTTGTAGATGGTAATTCCAAGATCCAATTTTTTGCAGCTATGGGCCTAACTTCGGAAGAAACTTACGCTAACGACCAGTATTACCCATATTGGTTCTATCCCAAAATTTACAATTGGGATGTGGAAACAAAAGAGTTTGGTTTTTGGGATTTATATATCGAGGGTACCGATCCTGCTGATGACCAACCTATGGTGCCTTGGGACCAGGATGAAGATGGTGTAGTTGATAGCTATAGCGAAGAAGGACTAGTGGAATATCAATATTGCTGGCCATCTTTCTTCTATGAAGGAGAATTACAGGATGGCTCTTTTCATTGTAGCACTTTCAAACTTACCAGTAAGGAAAACTGGTTAGTAGCTGTATGGCAAGATGGGACCAATGCTATGAATGCTTACGATGAAATTCCCGGTTATGAAGGTTGGGCACAAACACCTGAAATTTGTATCGCTACCTCTTCCGATTATGGCCAAACTTGGAGTCAACCAGCTTTTCTTAACGCTAAATCTGATGATGAGAACTATTATTCTGAATTGGCAGATATGATACCTTGTTATGTATATCCAGGCGATAAACTAAAACCACTTACCGAGACCACTGCTAGGGTCGATCTCTTTTTTATGGACGATAATAGCTATGGTTCCTATGCATTAAGTCAATATGGTTTAAACAATGGTAGTACTCTGAAATATGCAGCGATTGAAGTAAGCTTTGAAGATCCACTTATTGTAGATAATACTCCACAAGATATTCCCTCTGCAAAATTGAATTTGAAGCAAAATTACCCCAATCCCTTCAATCCGGAAACTACTATAGAATTTGCTCTGGAAAATACAACAAATGTTAAGTTAGAAGTCTATAATTTAAAAGGACAGAAAATAGCAACTTTAGTAGATGAAAACTTAGCCAGCGGTCAGCATAGTATTGTTTGGCAGGGCAAAGATGACCATAACAATTCTGTTGGAAGTGGAGTTTATTTTTATAAACTTACTACAGCAAATGGTACTGCCACTAGGAAGATGTTACTACTGAAATAGTATCAATTATCCTATGGTCAATTGAACTAAACTTTAAATAAAGTAAATTAAGATATAAGTAAGAACCCTGGCACTGCCGGGGTTTTTTTTATGTATAACTATAACAGCACGCTAAAAAACAAAATAAAATAATAGAAAATTATAAACTGATAAATTATATTTGACAAATACCTTCCTGAAATTTAATTTAGCTTTAAATTTATACGAAATGAGTTCTGCATAATTAGGGTAAAATAGGGAGAAATTTAAAATATTGGGTCTCAAATAAAGCCTGAATAAAGTGTTTAAGATTTATTGGTTTTTGTAAAAACCAGTAGTATTTCTGATCTTTATAAGTAAATAAATGATTTTGGGCGTGTTCAGCGATGGAGTTGTTATCAACATCCTGTTGGTGAAATCATAAAATCGGTTACAGGAGCGACTTTAATGATTTCCCCAGCAGAGCAAATCCCAGAACATAACGACTAAAGTATGGTTTACATTCAAGCTCTCTGATCAATTGTGGAATAGAACGATAACCTTCGAGTGCATAG
>JASUTE010000037.1 GCA_030445745.1 Candidatus Cloacimonadota bacterium | reverse complement strand
AGTGGCGTTTATTTCTATAAAATGCAAGCTGGTAGATATACTTCTACTAAGAAAATGATCCTGATGAAATAGTACTTTCGTAATTTCACAGGACAGGTCCTGATGAAATAGTTCTTTCGTAATTTCACAGGACAGGTCCTAATGAAATAGTACTTTCGTAATTTCACAGGACAGGTCTTGATGGAATAGTCTGGATCTGAGATAACTTAAAAGCCTCGGTCATCTGACTGAGGCTTTTTTTATTTTTGTTTGTAATTCTTTTACAAAGCCACCATAAATCAAACGATAGTGTGGATGATACTCTTTGTGGAATATATCGCTGTGAGAACAAATGTATTCGCCTTTTTCCAACTTTCTCTGCAACCATTCTCTATCTTTTTTTATATTAACAATAGCAAAATCATTTTCAATTTTTCCCACAATTTTCTTCCACTCCTGTTTCCAGTTACTATAGGAAATAGGGGGATCTAATAAACTACTCCTGTAAAATAAATCGCTAAATTCTGTGATATCCATAGTAGTAAGTTTAAGATAACTAAGATCTACACGATAAAACCAACCTATATAACTAATATTATGGAAAATATTAGTCTGCTTAACCTCTAAAATACTATCTAATTCTTTTTTAATTGCAGTTTCGGCATTCTGACGAGATCGAACAAAATGCGCAGGGCCAAAAGTGCCCTGATAAAATACTTTGTAAATGTCCTGTAACCTGGTTTGGGGAAACCTAGTTAATTCCTGCTCAATTATTCTGTTTGGCTCGGAAAAATATTCCACGTTTCAATCTTTCGCTGGTTATTTTATCTTTCTGTTGCAACTCTCGCAGATATTTGTTTAATTCATTGATGTGCAGTCCCAAAATTTCACACAGGTCTTTGTCTGTACAAGGACGGCGACTGATCGTTTCCAAGATAGTTTTTTCGATATCTTTTTTATAGCTGCTATATTTTCGGGCTGATTTGAATTTGGCAATTATTTCTACTGGTAGAGGTTCTAACTTATTTTTTATTTCCAATAATTGCTGTTTGGAAGCTGGCTGTACCCAATCAGCAGTTCCAGGACGATCTAAAGTATTCAACTGAATTCTATCAGGTGAAATTTTGGTTAAAACTTGTTTCATTTTACTAATTTCTGCAGTTGTATCATTAATTCCGGGAACTATGAAAACTTCCAACCACATAGTTGTGTTTGGATATTCCATTCTAAACTGAATCAAGCCGTCGATTATTTTTCCCAATTTTAAATTCGGATTAGGCCTGTTAATTTTTAGAAAAGCTGCGCTGGTAACAGCGTCTAAAGAAGGAAGCACCAAATCTACACCACCAACTTCTTTTCTTACGGCTTCATCGTAAAATAAGGTGCCATTGGAAAGCAAACTTAGTTTATAGTGCGGATATTTTTTCTTAATAAAATTGATAATAGCCCCGATTTTGGAATTCAGTGTAGGTTCACCAGCTCCAGAAAAAGTTATATAATCTAGCTCTGGTTTATTTTTCAAAAAATCACTTAACTCTGAAATTACTTCTTGCGCAGGAACATACTCTTTGCGCTTTATGGTGAGATTAGTAGTAGCTCCAACTTCGCAGTAAACACAATTTAAACTGCATACTTTGTGTGCTACCAAATCTACACCTAAAGAGATGCCCAGTCGCCGAGAAGGGACAGGCCCAAACAAGTGCTTGTATGCCACAAATTCCTCCTAACTAGAAAAAGCCATAGCTCTGAGCTATGGCTTATTTCATAGCTATGTAAATATTACATTTTATCATTTACAGTTGCTTCCACTTTTTGGGCTAAGTTGTTTACCTTTTCCAGAAGCTCATCTGCTTTGCCCATAGTTGCAAACTTAAATTTTTTGTCATCAATGCCAGCCATATTTATCTTCACGTTCAAATAAGCAGATTTGGCAGCAGCATTTGCATTAATGGCTGCTACGCCAGCATCGGAAAGTGCATTTTCATTACCGATCTGAGCAATTTCGGCCGCTATTTGCACAGCATTTAGTGCTATCTCCAAAGTTCCCAAAGGTATTTGGATAGCATTTTTAGTAGCTTTCTGGATAGCTGCATGGCGCAGCTTTTTATCTTCCTCTTTCTTTTTGGGAAGCTTCCACGCAGCCATCATTTCATAGAAAGCTTGGGTATCAGCATCGATAGCAGCTAAAGCTCTTTCTTTTACACTTTGGCCTTTTTCTGCCAGTTTTTTGGCTGGTTCCCATACGTCTTTGTACTTTTTCTTTCCCACCGTAAGATTGGAAACCATTGCGGTAAGCGCTCCAGACATTGCAGCGCACAAAGCTGCTACACTGCCACCACCCGGTGCAGGAGAATCGGTGGAAAGTTCATCGTTGAAATCGGTTAGGTTTAAATTTACCAGATTATCTTTTTTAGCAATAGCATATTCTATAATTTTCTTGTTAGTTTCGAATGGTCCCAAATCTTCCAATCCCATCGATTGAATAGCTGTTTCAATTATCATCTTTTCTGGGATTCCAGCACTTTCACCCATTTTTTTTAGATAATATTTTCCAGCTTTCAGCATTGCATCTTTGGGTATAAGTCCCACCAGCTCGCTACCAGTAACTTGAATACCCTTTGCTGTAGCCAGCTCGCGTACTTTGTCTAAGACCAAATGCGGTGGAGTTTCCTTGTAGTTGGTCAAATTCATGCTTATCTGCGCACGATTATATTCATCGATATACCAACCAACCGCTTTACAAAACTTAAATAAGCCTTTCTGGCGTTTCTTCTTACCATTTTCATCACGTACTATCTTTCCCTTTTTATCGCGCAGCCAGCGGCCGCTTTCCCGAATTGTGAGTGCGATGTCATGTGCTTTTTTTCTGTCTCTGGTATTTAAATTTATATTGTAAGCAATCAAGAATTCACGCGCACCAACAGCTGTTGCGCCAGCTCGAGCGTTGAATTTTTGCGGGCCAAAATCTGGTTTCCACTCGTCATCTTCCATTTTTTTAGGAAGTGCTTCGTATTCGCCCTTTCTCACAGTTGCCAAATTTTTCCATTCCGGTTTACTGGCGGAATATTCATATAGGTAAACAGGAATATCCAGTTCATCACCAATACGCTTTGCCACTTTTTTTGAAAGCTCAACACACTCTTCCATACTTATTTCCGAAACCGGGATAAAAGGGCAAACATCGGTAGCTCCCATTCTGGGATGAGCACCGCTGTGCTTGCTCATATCAATAAGTTCGGAAGCTTTTTTCACAGCCTGAAATGCAGCTTCTGCTACATAATCGGGCTGACCCACAAATGTAAAAACTGTTCGATTGGTATCAGCACCAGGATCAACATCTAAAAGGGTTACATTATTCACATCTTCTATTACACTAGCTATTTCTTTTAAAATATTCTCGTCTCTGCCTTCGCTAAAGTTGGGAACACATTCCACTAACTTCATATAGCCTCCCGTTTATTTATAAATATTTTCTACAGGTAGCAACACAATGCTACCCAATTTATTTTCTATAAACTCTATACCAGAATTTTTTAATTCTTCAAGCATAAATTCTACCTGCTCTTTTGCAGCTATTGCCATTATTACGCTAGCAAAGCCCTTCCCTGAACCATAAGATTTCCTAAAGCCGGCAAACAAGGGCATATCAAATGCCAGTTTATGAACCAATGATTCACCGGAAAGAACTATCGTCTCCTCTATTCCGGCTTCTGTTAGCGCCATCAACACATCATCCTGATATTTTTCCTGATATAAATGTAAGATCATATACATAACAACTCCTAATCTAAGCTATTAGTCTCACCCGATTTAAACAAAGCTATTTTGGCAAATATAGGGCCTATTACCATCACTATAAAAGTGGTAGCCGTAATTGTGCTCATAATTTGCACAGCATATTCGTGCAGATGCTTGGCTTCCAAAGCCTTGGCTGCAGCTAAAGCCAAACCTACCGCTACTCCTGCCTGCGACATCAAAGCTAGCCCCAAATACTTTTTTATAGTAGTCTGAGCATGGGAAATTGTTCCTCCCAAAAATACTCCCAGACTTTTGCCGGCCGTTCTGGCAACAATATATAGAACAACAAACAAGGCATATTTACTTATCATACTCACATTCAAACGAGTTCCTATTATTACAAAAAACCACACATACATTGGCGGTGACCACTCGCCTAAAACATTAAAAACTTTCTTAGCCATCAGCTTACTTCGATTCACCAATACTATTCCAAATGTCATATTCAAAAGAATAGGCGAAAGATGATAATATTCAGCTATACTGCAATTAATAAGTATCATGGCCAAGGCAAACAACATCAAGTTCACTCTATCGTGGAGCTTTGGGGCTATCCAAATCACCAGTAGCGCTACCACGATTCCTATTCCAATAGAAAGAAAAATTTCCAGACCGGCTGTTCCCAGCGCTGAAAGTATGGTAACACTTTCGCCACCAGTGTCACCTACCAACAAAATGATAGCTAAGGGTAAACTAATGGTGAACAATAAAAGCGAGATAATATCATCCAGTCCCATAACGGCATACAGAGTGGTAGTAAATTTACCTTTAGCTTTATATTGCTTTATTACCTCCACTGTACCAGCTGGTGCTGTGGCTGAAGCCAAAGAACCATATATAAGCCCCAGCGGAACACTTTTTAAAAAAATTGCCGAAACTGTTCCTACTAACAAAAAAGCACCAAAAGCTTCGAAAAGAACAATAGTTACTATGGTTTTACCCAGTTTCTTTATTTCACCTAAGCGTAGCTCTCCGCCAACTCCAAATCCAATTAAAGAGAGCACCACAGTATTCACGATATCCAAACTAGCTATCTGCTGCCGAGAAATAATTCCCAGAATATCCGGCCCCAAAAGAGCTCCGGCAAAAATATAACCAACTATCATGGGAATACGCAGCAGCGTGGCTGCTTGAGAAAAAATCAGTGCCAAAACTATGGCTGAACCCATAAAAAATAGTAAATATTCAGTTGTCATCCTACCTCTATTTTGTCCGTTTTATTATTTCATAAACCTCTTGGGAATCCTTTGCCTGCAAAATTTTATTCACAAATTCCTTATTTTTTAGCCTTAAAACCAGCCGAGAAAGCAGTTTTATATACTCTTTGTCCTGAGTATCAGAAGCTCCAATCATAAAAATAAGCTGTACTGGCTTGTCATCAATCGATTCATATTTCACACCCTCCGGTTTACGTCCCAGGGCAATTACGAAATCTTTTACACTTTTTAGACGTACATGCGGAATAGCAATTCCATATCCAATTCCAGTGCTCATCAGCTTTTCGCGGGCAAAGATAGCTTTGGAAAAACTCTGGCAGTCTTCTACTTTATCACTTTTACAAATTACCTCAATGAGTTCTTTCAAAGCTCCTTCTTTATCAGAAGACTTTATATCGATGATAAAATCTTTTTCCAGAATCTCGGAAACTTTTAAAACCTTCATAAAAACACCTCGTTATCAGATTTAATATTTAACCGTTTGCAGCTGGTAAGCATATTAGTCAATCTTTTTTTGCCTTTTGAAAACACTTGACACTTAAAGCAGAGAATTTAACTTAATCGATTAATAATGGGTGATTAGCTCAGTTGGTTAGAGCGCTACGTTCACATCGTAGAAGTCACTAGTTCGAATCTAGTATCACCCACCATGTTTGTTAGGAAGCTACCGCTTCCCTTTTGCAAAAGTGGAATTTTACGGAGGAGAGATGAATATTTTTGTAATTGGATCAGGAAATTGGGGAACCACCCTGGCTCGGCTCTTTTCAGATAAAAATAAGGTGTACTTATGGACAATTGATCAGAAAGAAGCAAACAAACTAAATTCTACCAGAGTAAATGAAGATTTTTTGGCCGGGTTCGAAATTCCTAAAAAAATAACTATAGAAGCTAAATTTAGCCGAAAAATAAACCGAGATGATATCGCGGTGATTGCTATTCCCTCCAGGAAAATTGAGGAATTGATGGAAGAATTCAAGCAGCATGGAGTTAAAAAATGTATTATGGTAAATGCTTCCAAAGGTGTGAAGCATTCCAATCTAAAAACAATCAGCGAAATAGTGCTAGATAAACTGCCGCTGATACGTTTTGCCACCCTTAGCGGGCCTACCATTGCTCGCGAAGTGGCTGCTGGCCTTCCAGCAAAAGCGGTTCTGGCGTCCAAAGATATTGAACTTCTCTTTCTGCTGCAAGATGTTCTGGAAAATCCTGTACTGCAGTTTGAGTTTAGCCGCGATGTTTTTGGGATAGAACTCGCTTCTTCACTAAAAGGAATTATCGCTATCGCTGTGGGCATAGCAGACGGATTAAACTTCCAAGCTAATATTTTTGGCTTGATTATGACCTATGGTTTGCGTGAATTTACCACCGTAATGACATTTTTGGGTGTAAGCCCCAATACAGCTTATGGTATTGCCGGTATGGGCGATTTAATAACCACCTGTATTTCCGAAAATAGCCGTAACCGTAAATTTGGCAAATATTTAGCCCAGGGATATAGCCGTGATGCTGCTTTGCAGAAAGTTGGAATGGAAGTAGAGGGAGTTTCGATGGCTAAAACAATAAAAAAATTGGCGAAATTTAACCTTACCATCCCTCTAATATCCTGTATTACACGTATAATTTACGAAGATGTAGAAGATATTAAAAAAGAGTTGATGACAACTTTAAATTCTATCTCTAATTAGAAAAAAAGTTGTCAAAAAATACAAATTTCTTTCTTTAGCTTGAAGATAATGAGTTCTGCATAATTAGGGTGAAATAGGGAGAAATTTAAAATATTAGGTCTCAAATCAGGCCTGAATATAGAATAAAGTGTTTAAGATTTATTTTTTTTTGTAAAAACCAGTAGTATTTCTGATCTTTATAAGTAAATAAGTGATTTTGGGCGTGTTCAGCGATGGAGTTGTTTTCAACATCCTGTTGGTGAAATCATAAAATCGGTTACAGGAGCGACTTCAAGGATTTTCCCAGCAGAGCAAATCCGACAATGTTTTCAACAGCTTTCATCGAGTAGCACTTTGGATTTTCCCAACCGAGATGTTGCAGAAAAGCATTTACTCTTTCCACAGCTTG
>JASUTE010000022.1 GCA_030445745.1 Candidatus Cloacimonadota bacterium | reverse complement strand
TGAAAACTTAGGCATATAACTCTCCTCTCGTGCTCCTATCAGCTTCTTTCATTCTTGATCCTATGGCATTTAGAGTAATTTGTTTGGGTTATGTCAAGCTGAAAAATGCTGGCAAAAAAATGGTGGCGATACGATAGCACCTACCGACCACAGCAAATAAAACCGTTGAAACGGTTTTTTGTACTTTTCTTTTTCATTCATTACCACCGGCTCAAGCCGGTGGTTAATAATATCTTGTACCAGACACCCGCTAGCCAGTTAAGTTATAGAACGTCTTGATTCCCCCAAACCATTGAAACGGTTTTATATTTTCCCTTTCCAGCTTAGCCCACCCGCTCAAGCAGGTGGTTAATGATATCTTGTACCAGACACCAACTGACCCGGTAAGTTATAGAACGTCTTGGTTTTCCCAAACCACCAGTTTTTTATCCCGTGAAATTTCTTAACATTTCACTGGGGAAACTGGTGGTACCACTATAGCACCAGACGTCCACAATCCTCCCAAACCGTTGAAACGGTTTTTATTTTTTTCCTCTCCATCTTATGCCACCCGCTAAAGCAGGTGGTTAATATTTAATATATTCTACCATTCACCCACTAACCCGATAGGTTATCGAACAGCTTGGTTCCCCAAATCCGATAGAGGAATTTTCCTAAAAAAACGTGGCTTTTGAAGTAATACTGATTTTATCTGAGAAAGATTCCTGTACAAGAAAAGGATTTGTAGTGATGCAGCCTAATTATACTTTTTTTAAAAGAAAACGTATTCATGAAAATTATGATAAAATTACAGGACAATTACCACTGAAGTTGAGCAAAAAATTACTCGAAATAGTAAAATAATGTAGATTCTAACCAGAAACCTCTAGTAGAAACTAGCTCTGCATGGACTAATGCTTTAGGTAGCTGTGTTCATAATAAAAATAGAAGATCTTCATTAGACAATAGATTAAAATAATTTTATTCTTGCACTTATCTTGTTGCAGAGCATTATAGAAACAAATTTGGCTTGACAGATGTATCCTTATATTCTTAATTTAAAAAAAGGAGGCAAGTATGCCAGCAGATATAATAATAACAGATGTCGGTAGTACTACTACTAAAGCTATTTTATTAAAGCATATAGATTCAAAATATCAAATTGCAGCTATTGCCAATTACCCCACTACTGTAGAAAAACCAGATGAAGATGTAAATATTGCTATAAAACAAACTGTACAGGAATTAGAAAAACAGAGTAACTCTAAATTGCTAGATGCAGATGGTAATTTTAAGCAAGAGGTAAAATATTATTCCACTAGCAGTGCTGGCGGAGGTTTGCAGATTTTGGTGATAGGCCTCACCCTGTTCGATTCTGCTAGCAGTGGGAAAAGAACTGCTTTTGGAGCTGGCGGTGTAATTTTAGATACCTTTGCCATAGATGATAAACGTACAGCTTTGCAGCAAATGCAAACAATGCATATTTTGCATCCGGATATCATTTTGATGGCTGGTGGAATAGATGATGGAAATGTTTCTTCGCTGCTAAGATTAGCCGAAATTTTGCAACTGGCTAAGCCCAGCCCCAAATTTGGCGAGAAAACCAAAATTCCGCTTGTTTTTGCCGGAAATGTTAAAGCCCGGTCCTTTATAGAAGGTGTATTGAAAGATAATTTCCAGCTAGAATTCGTTCCCAACATCCGGCCCACCATGCAAGAGGAAAACCTGGAACCAGCGCGGCAGAAAATTCATCAGCTTTTTATGGAAAATGTAATGGAACAAGCTCCGGGATACTCTTTACTTAAGCAAAAGACCTCTCAGCCAATTATTCCCACACCTTTGGGTGTAATAGAATCACTGAAAATGTTAAGTGAGACCTTGGATAAAAACTTGCTGGCAGTTGATATTGGCGGTGCTACAACCGATATTTTTTCCAATATCTTAGGCGAATATTTCCGTACTGTAAGCGCCAATTACGGTATGAGTTACAGTATTTCCAATGTAGCCAAAGATGCCGGCTTCTCCAAATTACAAGAGCTACTACCAGCAGATCTGGATGAAAACTATATTCGCAACTATATTTCGAACAAAATGCTGTATCCCACCTATGTTCCACAAGATAATGCCCAACTGGCCATAGAACATGCAATTGCCAAGATAGCAATTGAACTCAGCCGAGAACAACATTTCCAAATGAACTTCAATACAGAAGAAATCGGCTTTTTGGATAGCTTAAAGCAAACTATGTTATCTGAAAAAATAAATGAGACTTTTTACTTTGAAAAGGAAAATGAAAAACGCTATTTTCATATGGAAGATATCGACATTCTTCTTGCCAGCGGTGGAGTAATGGCACATGCAAAAAACAATCAGCAGGTTTTGGAAATAATGAATACCGGCTTCAAACCAGAAGGCATAACCCATATTTGGAAAGATCGCAATTTTTTAAGTCCACATATGGGAATATTGAGCTATGCCGACAAAGAATTAGCTACCCAGCTACTTCTAAATGAATGTATCGAAAAAATCGGCATCATTATCCGCCCATTTGGCAAAAAATGGCGTCCCAATAAGACATTGCTTTCTTTACAGATTGATGATTCAGAACCTCATAAAATCCAGGTAGGAAACTCCAAATATTTCCCTATCAACCAAAAAAGTAAGATCCGTATAGAGCTTTTCAATAATTTCAAACTTGATGGTGATAAAAATGAGTTTGAATTTGAAACCCAACTTCCAATTTTGATAGATGGGAGTATACCAGACCAACGACACACTTTCAGTCCTGAACTATATGATTTATCTCAAATCACAAATTTAGAATCAAGTTTTAACGATTTTATTCCCAGCAAAAAAGTGGGAAAAGGATTGTTGAGAAAAAAAATTTCTCTACCCTATCCTGGTGAAATATTGGTAGAACCAGGTCAGAAAGTAAAACCAGGCGATGTGATAGGTAAAAATGTATACGACCCACCGAAAGTTTATATCATAACTCTTTTCGATAAGACTCATCTGAAAATTTCGCGGGAAAATATTGAAAACTCATTGAAAGTACAAGAAGGTGACGAGATAAAAATAGGCCAGCGCATTGTGGAAATTAAGCGCAAAAACCTGCTGGAAGAGATGAATATTCAAAATTATATCTACGATTCACCAGTACGTGGCCGAGTGGAAAAAATCAATTATGATGCTGGTACCATTATTTTACGCGAAATTCAGGATTATTCCACTAACCCGGTTAAAGTGAAAGTCGCCCAAAAGATGAAGCTCGAACCGGAAAAAATTAAGCGCTACCTGAAGATAAAAGAAGGAGATTTTGTTTATGCTGGCGATATTTTGGCTTCCCGACTCATCGATGTTATTGCAAATACCGAAGACAATACCAAAGTAAATAAATTCAACCTCTCCATTCAAGCACCTAGCACTGGCACTGTCACCAATATCGACGAAAAAAATGGTACTGTTACCATCCAATACGATAAAGATCCGTTTGAAAAACACTCTCATCTGAATGGGAAGATAGTAGAGGTAGAAGAAGGTAATTCTGCTACTTTGGAATTTGATGGTTTCCGCCTTCAAGGTATTATAGGTTTTGGCTCAGAAAACAGCGGGAAATTACATTTTATAAAAGAAAAATCGGAATTAACTAACTGCAGCGGGGAAAATATTATTGTTTACCCAGACCAAATCGATCTGGCCTTCCTAAAAAAAGCTGAAGAACTAAAAGTTAAAGGTATTATCGCAGCTTCTATCAACAATAAAGACCTTACCAAATTCTTAGCAGAAGAGATAGGGGTTGCTTTAACTGGTAATGAAAAAATACCTTACCCACTGATCATAACAGAAGGTTTTGGCAACTTCCAAATGGACAGTAAATACAAAGAATTTTTACAGATGCAAGATGAAAAATGGGCGTATTTGAATGGACACACACAAATTCGAGCCGGAGTTACCAGACCTATACTACTTTTAGAAAAAGAATAATCTTATTTAAAGCTTAGTCCGATTAGCCATAGGATAATTGATACTATTTCAATAGTAACATCTTTTTGCAAAGTACAGCCGAAGATGTTTCCAACTTATAGAAATACACACCCGAAGCTAACTGCTGGCCATTCCAGCTAAATTGGTGCTTACCAGCTGAAAATTGCTTGCTTAAGATTTGCTGTCCGCGTACATTATAGATGCTTAAAATTCCCTCTTGTTGCTGGGGAATATTGAAAATAATGGTAGTCTGTGGATTAAAAGGATTAGGATAATTCTGCAAAGATAGTTGTGCTGTAACAACTTGTTCATCGTTACTGGTAGGAGTATAAAACCAGATCCGGCGAGCGAGAGTGGAATCTACTACAAAAGGATTAGGGCAATCATCCTGATATGCTGCAATTGCCCAAGTACGATCTTGTTCTTTACTATCTACCGGATCGGCATAGTGCCAATCATAAAGAACATCTTTTTGTATCTGCCAAAAATTCTCGTTAGCAGCATCCTGGTACATAGCAAAAAAATAAAACATTGAACGGGCAATATTTCCTTTTACAATTTCGCGTGGTTCAAATTGGTCATTACCGCTCTCGGAATAGTCCTCAATATCCTCCTGAGGAATGGCAATGAGATAGAAATCATTTTTCCACCACTTATTAGTTTGGCTATCTTCCACTTCCGCGAAAGGAGAGTTACCCCGTGATGAATTTACTTGAGCCCGGCTAGGATAGAGATGATGCATATCACTTTTCTGTGGTTCACTGCCGGCCCCCATACTTTGCGGCCAACTATGTTCACAGTTTATGTCATTTTGATATGCATAATTACTGGGATCTTGTTCCAAATCCATTTCAATAGCATATCCAGAGTAAATTCCCTCCAAAATATTTCCATCTTGCAAATCTATTTCGGAATACAAGACATCTCGGCAGTTAGTATAACCCAAAGTGGAGCTTGTTTTATAGTTTTCTACTACGTAATTTAATAGCTCTTCCTCTACCAAACCTTCACCTATAATTGTTTGAGCTGCCAGTTGAGCTAGCAACAGTAACGCTAATATCAATAAAATATACCTGCTCATCCTCATCTCCCTCTCGCTCTTTTGTGACAACCTATCTTTATTATAAAACTTGGCAAGAAAAATCTATCTATTTTATTTAAGAAAATAGAGAGTAAAAAACTAGTAATAATAGGCATATTTTAACAACTAGTTTATTTTTTTTGGTTAAAAACAAAAAAATATTTGCCAGATATCTATCAGATTAGTATATTGTACATTAGGAAATAATTAAATTTCCATAACAAAGGAGGAGGTAAAGATGTTAAAAACTAATCGTGTTATTATTGCTACAATCGTTGGTTTAATTTTAGGTTTACTATTTTCTTTAATTTTCAAACCAGCCCTAGGCTTTTGGAAAATTTTCCTAACAGCTGGCCTATTAGGTTTTGTATTAGGAATTAGTGCTTTGCGTATATCCTGGTGGCTGCATGGCATCATCATGGGCGTAGTGGTAACCTTGCCAATGGCTGTTGTTATGGCAAAGGGGGTACTTGCACTTATTGTGGGATTGATTATTGGTTTCCTAATTGAACTTATTACAGCTGTTATTTTCCGTGCCCAACCCTTTGGCAAGAAAAAAGAAGTTCCCGTAGAGTAAAAAAGTTAAGTTCTTAAAAGCACCTGCTGCAGCAGGTGCTTTTTTGTTGGAATTACAACTAATAACATCTGGTAACACCTTGCGCTTGACATACCTGTCTGATTTTTTAGTTTCCAACCTATTAAAAATACCTAAGGAGGTAACATGAAATATCTGGAATTAGCTCTGGATACTGCCAAATCTTTAGGTGCCGATTACGCTGATATTCGCATTCAAAAAAGCCAAACAGAACATATTTATTTGCGCAATATGAGCCTAAAAGACACTTCTTTAAATCAACTTCACGGTTATGGTATCCGCATTTTCAAAAAAGGAGCCTGGGGCTTCGCTCATAGCAATATCTTTAGTGAAGATGCTGTAGTTAAAACTGTAAAACGGGCTTACGCCATAGCAGAACAATCTGCCCGAATTAAACATGGTTCAGGCTTACAGTTAGCCACCGAGCGCAGTTACATCGATTCCTATAAAACACCTTATTGTATCGATCCTTTTAAGGTACCACTTTCGCAAAAAGTGGAGCTAATGATGGAAGTTAATCGCACCATGCTGAACTATGCTGATATTAAGATGGCTCTTTTCACATTGGAAAGCCGGAAAGATGAGAAACTCTTTGGTTCGACCCTGGGTACTCGCTTAAATCTGGAAACTGTGTACATTGAACCCATGTTCATGGCCACAGCAGTTACTGCGGAAGATAGTCAGTCCAGAACTTACAGTGCAGGCGGTCAGGCAGTTGGCTGGGAGTATATTCAGAATCTGAATTTAATTGAAAAAGCCGAAAAGATTGCTGAAGAAGCTATTATGAAAGTTAAAGCCGATAGTTTAGGCCCGGAAAAACGTCGTACACTTATCTTGGATCCTTTCCATATGGCGCTTACTATGCATGAATCTGTGGGTCACCCAACAGAATTGGACAGAGTTTTAGGTTGGGAAGCAGATTATGCTGGTATTAGTTTTGCCACACCTGAAAAATTGGGAAAATTTCACTATGGCAGCAAAATAGTTAATTTTGTGGCCGATAATCTATTGGAACGTGGCCTGGCAACGGCTGGTTATGATGATGATGGCGTTCCCAACCAAAAATGGTATATCGTGAAAGATGGCATTTTGAACGAATATGGCACTACTCGCGCCACCGCTCCCTTCATTGATCAGAAAATGAGCCGTGGCTGTAATCGAGCTACCAATTACTATGATTTCCCGATAAATAGGATCCCTAACTTGTATTTGGAACCAGGGAAAGAGGAGCTTAGCCCGCAGCAGTTAATCGCTGATACAAAAGATGGTATTTATATTGAAGGCCGTGGTAGTTTCTCTATCGACCAACACCGGATAAACTTCCAATTCGGTGGAGATATGTTTTGGGAAATAAAAAACGGGAAAAAGATTCGTCCCCTAAAAAAAGTTCTGTATAAATCTAACAATCCCGAATTTTGGAATAGTGTAGATGCTATTTGTGACAAGCGTTTCTTCCAAACATTTGGTGTAACAAACTGTGGTAAAGGCCAGCCAAGCCAGCGCGGCAGAATGACCCACGGAGGTGCTACAGCCAGATTCCGCAATATTCGGGTAGGAGGTTCACAATGAAAGATAAAATGAAAAAAATAGCTGATTTTGTTCGCCAAAATTGTAGTGCAGATGATTTTACCCTGCGCATCTTCCATAATCACGATCTTTACTCTCGGTTTGCTCAAAATGGTATAACTCAGCACATCGATGGTAAAAACCTGCAGATAAATCTGGAAGTAGCTTTCGATAATAAAACCGGTACTGCCTTAGTTAACCAAAACGACGAAGCAAGCTTGGAAAGGTTGATAAAAACCGCTGAAGAGATGGCAAAACTAAATAAACCAGATCCCGAATTTATGCCTTCCGAACCAGAACACAAATTACCCAAACTAACTCCACCCGCTACTGCTACCCGGAATCTTACTGTGGAAAAGATGGTAGATGGCATAGAAAAATGCGTAAAAAATGCGGAAAAGAAATCTGCCAAAATTTCTGGACTTTCCCACAAACAGATTAATCAGTATTACATGGAAACAAAAAATGGTTTTAATGGTTATGATGAATTAGGTAGCTTTTCCCATTCGATGACCATGAAAAAGGGCGGTAGAGAGACTAAAGTAGAACGTTCTTGCAAAGATTTTGCTCAATTCTCCATGGAAGAAAATTTACAGCAACTTAATCAGCAATTCGACTCTTTACAAGAACCAAAGCAGATAAAATATGAAAAAATGCCAGTCATTATGCGGCCACAAGCATTTTTAAAATGGATCTTTTATCTCATTTGGACTTATCAGCGCCGAGAAGCAGATGAAGGCATGAATCCCTATACAGATAAAATCGGCAAAAAATTCTTTGGCGAAAAATTCAGTCTGCGCTCGGTTATCGATAATCCCGCTCTTCATACTCCCCGTTTCGATCAATATGGCCTTCCTACTAAACATATCGATTGGATTGAAAAAGGTGTAATAAAAAATATGCAAGCAGATCGTTATTATGCCAAACAAAAAAATATCGAGCCAGCTTCAATTTACAATGTTGTTATCGATGGTGGTAATACCAGTGAGGAAGAGATGATGCAAAAAGTTGGTCGAGGAATTATTTTGAACAGTTTGTGGTATATTCGTCCGGTAGATATGAAGGCAGGTGAGTGGACTGGTTTAACTCGCGATGGTGTACTGTATTTTGAAGATGGAAAAGTTAAAAAAGCTGTTACCAACTTCCGTTGGAATGAAATTCTGCACGATGCAACTAAACGAATTTTGGCCTTAGGCCCAGCTCAGCAGATAGAGTATATGGCCCAAATACCTACTGTTCTTATTGATGATTTCAACTTTGTTGATGTAACAACTTTCTAGATAATTATTCGCCCCGCTGCTAAAGCGGGGCTTTTTTACAAAAAAACCGGGCAACAAATAAGCTGTCCGCTAGGAGGATTTTTACTTACAGGAATCTTTGATCTTTTGGATTTTCCTTACCCCACTTCCCAGGCATAATAGGGAATATTTTCTTTCCGGCCTATTTGATAATGTGCAATATTATTTTGTAACTCTTTTTCATAAGCTTCATCGAAAAACTCGTTGACTACCGCATGATCTTTTTGATAGATTTTTTTAAGAATACAGAGTTTCATCTGCTTCCCATTACGCTTATCTTTGGCCCAAAAACACAAGCAGGTCTCATTTTCTGCGGCTAAAGCTTGAATCTCGTAAATATCTAATAAAGGGGCAATGTCAGAAAAGTAAGATTGCACCTCGATAGTTTGTGGCTGTTCACTCTGTTCTTTTTTCCTAAGAAAAATAAGAATATTCAAAATTGTAAAAGCTAAAATAATTAAAACAAGATATATCATAGACCTCCTCCTTGAAAATAACAATTAAATAATATGCAATTTGTGTGCCAAAACATAAAAAGGCTCTACCTTGCACTTTTACTCTTCTCTTATTTTGAAAATTATACTTAAATTCTACGATTTACCACAAAATTGTGGACTAAAAACAACATTAAGATTTTACTTGCTATAGTTATTGATATAATTTGTATTGAGCCCAGGAGAAAAAATATGGCAAAAAATTTATATATTGCTGCAACGGGAAGAAATGTTGGGAAAAGTACTATTTCCTTTGCTCTCATCAACCATCTTATATCTACTGGTGCTAAAGTAGGATTTATGAAACCAGTAGGTCAACGCTGGCTACAGTCCAGTTGGGGTCAAGTAGAGGAAGATGTAATTCTTATGAAAGAAGCTTTCAATTTTGCTGAAGCACCTACAGACATGAATCCTATTATTATAAAAAAGGGATTTACGGAAGAATTTTTAGCCAAACCGGTTAAGCCAGACCTTAGCAGTTCTATTTTAACGGCCTACGAACATGTTTCACAAGATAAAGACTATGTAATTATAGAAGGAACCGGACATGCTGGAGTTGGTTCGGTGATAAACCAAAGCAATGCGGATGTAGCTAAACTTTTGGAAGCCAAAGTTATTTTGGTAGCAAAAGGCGGGATAGGAAGCGCTATCGATAGCTTAGAGTTGAACAGGGAATTTTTTGAAAGCAAGGGCTGCCAGGTTATCGGTGTAATCATAAATAAAGTTTTAGTAAATAAACTAGATAAGGTAAAAAAGAATATAAAACGTTACTGTCAGCATAATAAGATGCGGCTCTTGGGCATGGTGCCCTATTCTCCGATTCTTAGCAATCCTACTTTAGGACAAATAATCGACGAGATGAATCCAGAAATTTGGAACGAAACAGATGAACGAGATTTGGTAACCGAGAAAATTTTCGTGGGTGCATATCCATTACAGGAATTTCTCGAATATGTAAACGAACAGAAAGGGATGCTGCTGGGTGTGTTTCCCACTACCCGTCTCGATCTGCTAATGGCTATTCCCACTTTGAATAAAAACCTAAAAGACAAGAATCGTATCTTCGCTATCCTACTTTCGGGCGATTCTCCTCCTTCCAAATACGCCATGGATTCACTTAGACACGAGAATATAAATATTCTTTGGAAAAAAGGTGATACTTATTCTATAATCTCACAGCTCTCTTCTATCTCGATTAAAACACGCTCGAAAGATAGATACAAAATTGAAGAGATCAAGAATATCGTGGATAAGAACATAGAGATGAAAGCAATACTAAAAATGCTTACCAATGCAAAATTGAAACCAAGAGGCACTTGGAAACAAAAATTGGGAAAAATTATACAAAAGGGGAAAAATATTTCTTGGAGATAATACAACGTTAGAAAGAACTGACTCTACCTTTTAAATTCTCTACATATTTTTATAAAAATAAACGGCACCCTTATTTTCACCATTGTTTATAATACTATGAAAAGCTTCATCCATCTTTAGCTGGTAATTTTGGGGATCTACATACTGGGCTGTAATTTTTACCTTGTTATCTTCAGTAATTTTGAACTTTACATAGTTGTAAATAAATCCACCATAATTTATAAGCGCAGAATGGGAAAAAGACACAAAAGCTTTGGGATTACCAACCGCCATTGGTGCAAAATATTCAAAAGCTTCCACTGGCATACCACCAATAGCATTGGGACTTCTTTCTTTAATCTCGTTATCACTTATTAACTGGCATTTACCGTAATGTGCTACCACTCTAACTTGTTCACCATTTTCTAAAGCTTGCATAATTTGGTTAAAGTTATTCAGTTGAACTGTTTCTGCAAAAGTTAATCCAGCAGCAACCAGAATTACAATAATTGAGAAGAATTTTTTCATTTATTACCCCCTATTTCCGAAAATTTTATCCAGTTTCTTTTTCATATCTTTGTAGTGCGAACCTTTCCAAAAAATTTTACCGCATTTTTTGCAGTAGGAAAAGCTATTTTGAGTTTGGAATACAAAGCTAGGCACCAAATTTTTTATCTGCTCTTTTTCAATTGGAACTAACACCCGGTTACACTCTAAGCATCTGCTAAATATAGATTTTTCGTCATATTCCAGAAGATCTTTTATTTCCTGTAGCTGCTGCCAAGAATCTTCTGACCTTATTAGTCGGCGTGGAAAATGATGAGGAGATCTGGCCACTTTCCGTGATCGGGTCAGGATGATTCGTCTATCACGATAACCTATTCTACGCAAGTTATGTAAGCTGATACTCTGACCAACCAAACTATCATAGCCCAGTGCTCGCAGCCATTTTGCTAATTTATTCAGGTTATCTGATAGCAAAAATTTGGGTTTGCTGCTCACTCCCGTGCTCCACGTAGAATTATTAAACGCAAAAATTGAACCAGAGCCATCAGAGTGGAAGCTACATAGGTGAGTGCAGCTGCCCGCAAAACTTTTTTGCTACCGACCAACTCAGTTCCCGATTCTACTAATTGTCCATTTCGCAGCTGCTTTATAGCACGGCGGGAAGCATTAAGTTCTACTGGCAGTGTAACCAGATGAAACAATAGTGCCCCGAAAAAAAGCCAAATTCCTAAATCCATTAAAAATCCAGTTTGGAATATGAAGCCAGCTAAAAAAAGCGGTAAGGCAGCCTTCGAACCAAAATTGGCTACAGGAAAGATTCCTGAGCGTAAACTTAGAGGTACGTATTTGGAAGCGTGTTGTAAAGCGTGTCCTACTTCGTGAGCAGCAATGCTGGCAGCTGAAACTGAGTGTCCATAGTAGATATCCTCAGAAAGATGTACTACCTTACTGCGCGGATCATAATGGTCACTGAGTGTACCCTCCACTGGTTTTACTGCTATGTGGTGTAAACCATTTTTTTGTAAAATCAAACGTGCGATTTCTGCTCCACTTAAACCGCTACCATTATTATAATTCTTAAATTTATTGTAATTACTTTTCACCAGGTATTGAGCATAAAAAGCTAAAGCCAACACTGGTAGAAGTAAAATAATTGTATAATCTCCAAACCAAAACATCTATTTGTTCCTCCGTTTTTTGCTAAAAAATTAATTAGAATTTACCAGATGCAAAAAAGTTTTTAATATCAGAATTATTAGATTGCATAACAGCTGCCAATTTACCCGAAAATCCAACCTTGCCATTTTCTAAAAAGATGATGTGGTCAGCTATGCGATGGATACTGGCTAATTCGTGAGTTACTATCACCAGGGTCATATTAAGCTGCTTTTTTAGTTTCAGCAGCAGTTTATCCAAATTTGCACTGGTAACCGGATCCAGCCCAGCAGAGGGTTCATCACAAAACAAAATATTAGGATCTAAGATCATCGCTCTAGCCAGGGCAGCTCGCTTCTTCATACCTCCCGAGAGTTCCGAAGGCAGCATTTTTTCAGCATTTTCTAATCCTACCAATTTCAATTTTGCACTTATCATTCTATCTATCACCTCATCGGGAAGGTTGGTATGCTGTTCCAAAGGAATTCTGATATTGTTGTAAATATCCAGTGAATTCAATAGTGCTCCATTCTGAAAAAGCATTCCAATTTTCTGCAAAATTGTCTCAAGGCTCTCTTCATCCATTTTGGTAATATCTTGACCAAACATTTCTACTGTACCTGCACTGGGTGTGTATAGTTTTAAGATATTTTTTAATAAGGTAGTTTTTCCACAGCCGCTTTTACCCAGTATCACTGTTATTTGTTTAGGAAATATTTCGATATTGATATTACTTAAAATAGTTGTACTATCAAATTTAGCTGTTAAGTTAGAAACTTTGATTATCGGTTCCACTAGCCCCCCAAATACAACAGACTAAATATAACATCAAAAAAAATGACCATAAAGATAGAAACGACAACCGATTTTGTAGTAACTTTGCCTACTCCTTCGGCACCACCTTCTACATTCAAACCAAAATAACTACCAATAATCACTATTACCCAGGCAAATATAATACTTTTGCTCAACCCTACCAGAATATCTTTCAGAGTAAGCACTTCAAAAATCTCTGTCATATACGCTGTTACACTGAGATCTAAATAGAAAACAGCTATCACCAGTCCACCCAAAATTCCAATTGCTGTAGACCAAATAACCAAAAAGGGCATACAAATAGTTATAGCACTAAATTTGGGAACCATAACATAGCGAACCGGATTTATCGCCATCATCCTTAAGGCGTCTAATTCTTCGGTCACCTTCATAGTAGCAATTTCGGAAGCTATAGCAGAACCACTACGTCCGGCCAGAATTATTGCTGTCATCATTGGTCCTACCTCGCGCACCATAGCAATTGCTATAAGATCAGCTATGAAAATATTAGCTCCAAACTGTCTAAGCTGGGCAGCAGATTGCAAGGCAATTATTAGTCCTAAGATAATCGATAATAAGCTTATAATTCCCAAAGTATCTACTCCAATAAGTAAACTCTGCTGTACAACGGCACCTTTGCGATGTCCCTTCCTATTAAAAATACTGATAAAAGACCAGAAACTTATATCGGCAGTAAGAAAAAGTGCTTCTTTGAAGGATTTTGCAAATTCTACTGTTTTTTCACCTATTCTCTCAAAATAGTTTTCTTTTCGAGAATCAGTTTCGGGAACTAACTCGGTCTTAAATGTCTGCATAGTTTCAGTTATTGAATCCGAGATATTTAGCAATTGTAGCTGAGGTATTTTGTTTTTAAGATAATCTACCAAAGCAACGCCAGCACTATCGATAGAAACTACCCGAGAAAAATCCAGGTACAGAAGATCTTCGTTTTTACTACACTGCTCATATACCTGAGGTACACTATTTTTATCTAAACTTTCTGGTAGAATATATTTAGTTTTCATATTTATCGCAGGAAATAAGTCAAACGTAAAAATAGGCTGTGATCGGTAGAGATATAGGTATCGCTATTTTCTTGTTTACGGTTTTCTAATTTCAGCCGATAATCTATTGAAACATATTTTAGCAACTTTAAGTTAAACAGATTTTCCCATTCCATGGAATAATCTTTATGTTTATCGAACGGCAATAGATAATCGAAATTGGTATTGTAAGTTATATCATAGGGCAATTTAAAATTAGCTACTAAAGAAATCTCTGTTCCATTTTTATATACATCTTCTACTCTGGAAAAAATCTTGTATTCAACATTATTTTCAACTTCTGTGCCCGTTAAACTATATACTTCTTTGTTAAATTCCTGTCGCATCCCAAAACCGGTTCTTAAATTAATCTGAGCTTTTGGTTGATTTAATAATCGCCAGTTTAAACCAAGTCCCTCTTTCAAGGTTATAGGATAAAACCTATCTTTAATCACTACTTCCTCAACATTTTGCCCCATTTCCACTAGTTGTCCATTTTCATCTATCTTTTTGTAGTTAAAAATATCGGAAGCATAGTATTTTTCCTCAAAAAAATGAGTATTGGCATCAGCACGCCCGTAAAAACCAATATTCTTTACCATATAATAAACGAATGTATTCTTAATATCAAAATCATCAGCAGAAATTCTAAAGGTATTATCCTTGCTATGAGTAATACCTGTTTCTATTATATTACGCATATTATAGTGCATTGGATATTGATCATAAATAAGGTGATTATCTAATTGTGTATTGAAGGTGATAGTGGTTTCTATTTCATCTTTTTCATTTCTATTATTGCTATTCATATTGAAGTTACCATGAATCGCACTCGAAAAGCTTAAGGCTTGTTGTGAAGTTTCTAAAATATCTTCTTCCAGAACTCCAGCTCCTATCATATTGGTGGGGTTCTCCTCGTCATCCCTTTCTACAACTATGGTAAATTTTTGGAATTGTCCCTTTTCCACATAAACAGTGGCAAAATTACGATAAGTATTAAAGGGTTCATTATTTATAGTAATTTTGTACCATCCTGGTTTCAATATCCAATATTTTTGCTGTTCTCCCAATTCCTCTTCTACGGGAAAATCGGAGCCATAGCTTTCTCCGCTTTCCAATTCAAATATCTCATAACGAACTCTGGCAAAGTTACGCCTTTCATCCACAATATCCACAACCAAGCATCCCCATTCTGGCTCCACAATTGTTTTGTAATGCGGAATTATCTCTACATTCTTCTTTTCCATCAGCTGATTTTGGTTACCCGAACCATAAAGAATGGTATATTCTCCAGCTGGCAATGGTAAAGGCACTCCCATATCTCCAATCTGCTCATATCCATACTTGTCCCTTACAATAAACTGAGGTTCATTTTCACTTTGAGAAATAGCTGGCAGCAACAGTAGTCCAGTACCTCCACTTTTAGCAATTTCCTCTTCTAAAAGTAAAGAATCTTTTTGTGCTTCTTCTACCAAGCCTTCAATAGGAACTTGGACGCCTTTAAAATAATCTAATATTTTGGCAGAAAACTTATCAATTTCGGCTAGTATCATCTCGTTTATCATCTGTACAAAGGTGGCAATATCATTTTCTAACATTACCTCTTCTCTATTGGAACTATGCTGTACTAATATTTCACCAGTTGCATTTTCGATTATTTGAAGTTCTATATTCAGATGTGCTTGTTGGAAATACTCTGATTCATATAATTCTACATTATTAATGGTGATACGAATACTGTATTGAGGTCGCTCATTGAGAAATTCTCTGTCTATCCGTGAAAATATTCTATAGTTTTTTAAACGTTGAATTGTTAATGAAGGTACTATTTCATCCAATTCCACGCCCCAGAAATCATTTTGGGAATAGGTGATTTTAGGACCAAAATGGCGCAGCACAATTTTTTTACGATTATATGTTTGTGAAATATTGGCATTTGGTACCATCACCGTAGCTTTAATAGGTTTATCTTGTTTTAGTTCTGGTTTTTCGGAATGTTGATAATATTCCAAAATATAGTAATTATTGTTTATAATAGGACTAGAAAAACACCCAGTTAGCAAGACTAAAGTTAGCATAAGTAATATTAACATTTTTTTCATTAGATTCCCCTATTTTTTTGGCCTAATTAGCAAAGTTGGATCTTCACTTATCTGTCTGGAAAAATCATTAAGATTATCTATAGTTTCTTTTAGTATATTTAAGCTATTTAACAGATCGTCTCTCCCTTTCAATACAGTTAGGTCGATATGCAAAAAAGCCTCATTGGCATTGTAAATTGCCTCATTTAGATCGTTCATAATTTTCTTTAAATCAGCCTGAGCAATATCGCTGGAGGTCTTGCTGATATTATCAAGAATATTCTGTAACTCAGGTGAACGCAATAGAGTATTGAATTTATCCATCGCTAGATTGGAATTTTTCATGAATTTAGCTAGATATAAACTAGTAGAATCTAAATTGGTCATCATGTTTGTAAAAGATTGTCTATTTTGATGAATAAGGCTATCTGTATTGGTAAGTATTCGCGAAAGTTTAATGCGGTTCTCCTCATTAGTCATTTTAGCCAAATTTGTTAAAACTAATTCCAATTTCGCAGCTACTATTTCTGCTTTCCCAGTAATATTATCTAAGGTAGATTTACCTGGTTTTATGAAATCACCCGGTTCTAAGGTCTCGGCTTGGTTGGTACCACCTATTAATTCAATTTGTTTCAGCCCGGTTATGCCCACTGCGATTAATTGAGCTTTCATATCAGATTTTATGGGAGTTCCTTCTTTAATACTTATTTTCACAATTACATTATTGATATCTTCCTTGGAAATCTTGATATCTTCCACCCGGCCAATATCAAGACCATAATACTTCACAGCACCGCCAATTTGCAACCCATTCACAGAAGTATCTTGGTAATTTACGTAATAAATATCTTTTTGCTGCATAAATTGATTTCCAGCCACCATTACCAAAAAAATTATTAATAAAATGGAAGCGAAAAAAATGAAAATACCCAACCTAAATTTCTGCGCCTTTGTTACCATTTTTTCTCCTTAGATTAGTTTAAGAAACTCTGTCAGATGAAGATAATGTCAAGAAAAACCAGTTTAGAATAATATTTCAACCCACAAACTCAATTCAAAGGTCTTAATTAGCAGGTCTTTTTTCTGGTCATGACTCCAATCGTAGCGAATATCTAAACCACCGTGGATATTCTTACTGAAACGATAAGTACCGCCTGGAGTAAGCGAATAAGAGATCTTATCAGTATCGATGTTAGTCTTGTTATTACCCTTGGTGGTTTTGTAAGTTTTTTCCAAACTAAAATCGAGATCTGCTGTAAATTCATTTTTAAAGCGTAATTTCCCTAACAACGGTAATTTTATCCCACTTTCTGCAGAAAATGTATATTCCAAATTACTGGAAAGCGATTGCCTGGTTTCATTTTGCACGATATTATATGTCTCGTAATGAGTAAGATTTTCCGTTTCGGAATAATTTAACGCCAGGTTACTGGTTATATTGTTTGCCCAGTTTCCATTCCAGGAAATCAGGGGTCGCATATTCAGCTGTGTTTGTTCTGTTTGTGGCTGTTCCCAATTGAAATCTCCTGATTGAGTTTTGGAAACAGTGTAACTGCTGGTAAGGCGAGAGCTGGTTAGAATCTTTTCCGCCTTGATTATCTTTTCAAATTCGGAAAGAGTAACACTCACATCGGGGAAAATAGTTTTAATAGTTTTTTTATCTGTATTACCAAAAGTTCTGTTTATTTCATGGGAAAAATTCCAAGTAGTAGATAAATTATTCAATACCAGCAAACCAGTCGAAACATTAAAACGGTCGTTATTGGTTTTTACTTTTATTTCTTCATCTGGCAGAATATGCGGCAAACCTAATTGGTAAACAAAGTCAGGGCGCTCTTCTCTATTTTCGTAATCTGTTTTGTAATTATTATCATAATTAAATCTAAAATTATCTATGCGTGCTAAGTAGGAAATGACATGGTAAAATATTCGATTGCCTGTTTTTTCTTCAGTTTCAGGTGGTTGTGCCTTGGTTGTATCAGCTGGTGTTTGAGAAGTTTTACCAGATTCAGTTTGCTCAGCTGGTGTTTGCTCATCTGTATTTTCTGCACCTGTTCCGGTTGTTGTTGGTAAATAATTCTCCTGTTGCTGTTGCGCTGTCTGACCTCTTTCTTGGCTTGGTAAGCCAGAAGTATCGGGTTGGGTTTGCTGGGAAGTAGCGGAACGATCTTCGGGGGGAATTGTATTTTGCTTGTTTTCCGTTTTAGCCAGTTTGGAAGCCCAGCTGCTGAAAATTTGTTTATTCTTCAAGGTAAAGCTACCACCCAGAGAACGATTGACACTACCTTCATAAATGTATTGTTCTTCCTCTTCTTCACTGGACTGTGAAATCTTTTTGTGCTGTTCTCGATAGGTAACATCAGCTGTAGAACTTAAGGTAAATATTTTGTCGAAATATCCTGGATTGTAGTCCAATCCGATCACTTGAGTTCTTTCCTTCTCTTGGCCAATGTAGGAAATTTTTGTATTCTCACGCATCAAATCTCGAGTTGTATTAAGCTCGTAAGAAGCTGCTATATCCGAAAAAATATCATATTTAATAAATGTTTCTGTTTCTAAAGTTTTGGTTTCTACTGTTTGTGGTCTGGGTTTCCAATAGCTTAAAGTATCGGAAGTTGTATCCCACATCCAGCGCTTGGGAATAGTGTTGTTGTAAGTTAATGAATTTTCTAGTTTATTAGGAGCGAAGTAGAATTTATAATCACCCCACAATTTAAGATCTAGTGCATCTTTAGGAAGTGAAAGATCGTAATTGTGGCTAAGACGATAAGTGGTGGTGGTATCGGCCGTAGTAGGACTGGTAATCTGTTTTTTTTGGACATTCCCGCTAACAGAAGTATTTTTTAAAGTATATGCTAAAATCTTACTGCGCGGGGTTTTATTTTGCCGAAAAGTTACATTAGCATTGTAGATAAGTGATTTGTCTTTCTCCTGCTCCTTTTCCTTTTTATTCAAATCTTCGCGTAAGATATCTGAATTTGCCTTAAAACGTGGAGTACCCAAAGATTGATTGCGACTAAGTGTAAGCGGCATGCTAAGCCCCCAATCTGCTGGAAAAAATTTATCTAAGAAATATTTATTAGTGATATTTAAACTTATAGTTTCGCTAGAATTGGAAACATTACGTCTTCTGCTAGCATTGTTCTGAAAGTTTTGGGTTTTCCAATTCAAATCTACATCCAATGTAGAAAAATCTGCCAGTGTGGTATGTAAGGAAGCTTGGCTAGCAAAACCGATCTCCTCATAGGGATCTGCCACCCGAATATCATCAAAATAGATACGCCCACTGAAACTCTCAGTTGCTTCTGTATTCTGTTGAATTCCTACAGCAAGCTCTTTGATAACCGAAAGGGTAGGTTCCCGTTTCATTCCATAACGAATTCCATCTTTGTAGTAATATACAAAATTGTTTTCTGTTATTAAAGAATCTTGTTGGGATGGGGATTTAATCTTGGTAAGGTCAGAAAAATCTATCTCCAGGTTCATCCAACCTGATTTATTCATTTCTGCTAAATACTCACGCGCTGTGAATGATTTTCTCACCTCGTAATAGTTTAAAGAATCAGCACCGATACGAATAATTAGATCGTGGGTTAAAGAATCATCTTCTATGATCTGGTTCTGGGCTGCTTCTGGATATATCCAGAATTTTATTTTATTATAACTTAGTAGATTAGTAGATTCTCGAAATTTTTGATGAGCCAATCCATGATGCCCAGGTTGTAAATTTTCATAATCGATATAAAGAGATTGTTCCAGTGTTTTTTCACCATTCTTTTTTATCACACTACCTGGAGCTGGCTGGTAATGCGGACTTCTTTGGTTGTCCACTATTCCAACCAACATTTTTTCACTGTTGTTCTGTAACTCCTCTACGCTAATGATATTATCATCTTCATCTTTAATGAAACCTTCTTCCCATTTATTCCCAACTAAATCTAAATTTACAATACGTACTCGGGAAAGTTCCTCTACCTCAAACCAAATTCGAGCATAGCTAATCTTTTTATAATTTGGCTCTATTCCTACGTCATTGCTCACAATGGAATAGTTGTCTTCATCTTGCAATGGAATTCGGTATAAGCGCCAACCTTTATATTCACTTTGCAAATAGAGTGAATCTTTCAAACTTAAGCTATATTCAAAATAGATATCTGCCATGTTCAAAGAACCATTTCCATCCAAATCCTCGGTATCTAATAAGCTGTTATTTTCTGAACCATTAATATGTGGATAATCGCCGTTCCCATCTTTATTATTATCAAAATTGTCATTGGGGTCATCACCAGCTTCGCCATTTGGTATTCCGTCTAACCCCACATCTTCATCGTAATCTAAAATACCATCTTTGGGTCGGCCTGTTACCCCATCTTCGGTGTTTAGCTTCCCTTCGCCGCCAAATTCTGTATAAAAATCCTCGTTTATATCTCCCAAATCCACATGCATGGTAACAGGTGGCTGGGAACCAGCAATACTATCAACTTTTACCAGCACTTCGATATATTTTTTATCGGAAAAATCCAACTGATTACCCAAATATTTCATCAAACCACCCCAATATTTATTATCCAAACCCGGGTTACCCACATCTGGTGGATCTAATTTACAGGTAAGAACCGAGATTTTTTCATCTTCCTCATCTTCCGAAAGGGAATTGGGATCATACACATCGCGAGCATAAATATTGGTAGGATTATACCAATTTATGTCTGCGCGCGGCAGGTTGTAGTTGAATGGTTTACTTCCTCGCACCCATGCTCTTCTAGTGATACCTAGCGGATAATTGTCCAAAATCGATTCCATATCATCTATATAAGCCTCATTGATGTTGTCTTGGTCAGGATTCCCATAAATATTGGGAATACTCATGGCAACTTCGCCATTTAAAGTTACCTTCGATTCTGCATCAGTTTTAATAAGTGGGAACCAATCAATTAATTTTGTTAAGAAGGGAGTTTCGTATTCAGCTCTCCCATCCAGATCTGCTAAGATAATACTAAAGTTTTCATTACCAATTTTGGGACGGTCATCTGAAACCTTTTCCGAGTGATAAATAAAAGTACCACCTAATTTAAGGTTGGGATTAAATTCCCAATCTGCTCGTACCCCCATAATAGTCTTGCTTTCCACAGCAAAAAGCGGTTTAAATTGATAGTCAATCTCGATTTTAGCATTGGGATCTTTTGCTTCTGGAGACAGCAGGGTAACCGTACCGAAGTCATAATCGACTATGTAATCAACGTTTTCTTTCAAGGTTTTATTAACAGGTTCTGTTAATTTTACTACTACACTGCCTGGCAAGATATTCATCTGTCCCAGAGATATTTGGTCCCTTCCCACCTGCCCTTTTACAGCAATATTCATCTTGAATTCATCGTAGTTTACCACTTCTTCTTCGTAGATTATTGCATCGCCCAAAGGCGCAAACGGTTTTAGAAATGGGAAAATAATATAACCGGATTGCAAATTAACTGTGGCATCATCACCATTAACCACACCATCGCCGTTGCTGTCAAGTCGCAAATAATCGTTGTAAGTTACTATTTCTGCATCATTTAAAGGCACATCAGATGGCACATCATAATTCCTAGTATTGTCATTTTCATTGTAATTGAAAACATTCAGGTCGAAACCTTCGTTTTTAATATTCTGCATACCCAAATCATAAATATTACGCACCTGTTGATTCCAATAGGGGCTATTTACATCCTGGTTTTTCTCTTTTATCAATTTTACTTTCAATCCATCGCCACTAGGGGTCGGAACCATTGTACCATCGTTACGAGTATAGGTTATCCCTATGCTATAACGCTGATTTATAGTAACGCTAAAAGTAATAAGCCCCGTATCGTAATTAACAGTGTAGTCGCGTCCCTCAATTAACTGATCAAAATAAAAAGTTCCGTCTTCGTTTACAGCAGTACCTTCTATAGCAGTGATATTATCGTTTGCGTTATCATTATCCAAATAAACATTTACGTCCGTACCATCTTTAGGAAGCAGATTTTGTCCCATTCCCGGCACACCGGCAGGCACCAGCCAAGCACCCTGTTCATCTACCTTAATAGCATTGTCTATCCAGCCATCAGGGTATTGATCAGCATTAGGATCTTCGCTATTGTAAAAAGCAAACAAGTTATAGGGATCGGCAATAAAATAGTGGGAATAATTAACAAAATTCCTGCTCTCTATTACTGTAGAATCTGCTTGAGAAGTGCCTGTGTATTTCTGCGTACTTTTTTGGGCCTCATCTTTACCAATAATCGAAGTTAATTTCAAATCGCCAAATTCCATATCCGATTTTACCCCAAAAAGGCCTTCGGAAGAAATAGAATAACTGATAAAATTGGAACCCTGCAGAGCTAAGGAAATATTTCCCAATTCTACCGATTTAACCACTTCATCTTCGAAACCTTCATAACGAATTTTTATTTCGCTGGGTTCGGAAAAAAAATCATCTTCACCACCAGAAGAATGGTTTACATCCACATGAATTTTTTCCCCAATGGTACCGCGCAGGCGTAAGTTCATCTCCTGGCGCATCTCTAAATTAAAATCACTGCGCTGGTTATCTTCAGTTTGTTCAGCATTCTCACGCGTAGTGCTACTACCGGCAAAGGTTATTTTTTGATTACCATCCAAACTAAGGCTACCGGCTTTATCACCACCAAAAATCCTGCGAACAGTGCGCGATTGCTTGGCTATTTTTGGCATTTTTATTACGATATCCTTAATAATCCCCTCTCCAGAAGTGCGATCTTCTTCTTCTAAAAGTTCCAAACTTTTGTTGTAAAGTAGATCGTGGTAGGTAGTCTTAAAATCCATTTCCAAATAGTCATCCAAATCAATATATACCTCGGGATACAGCTGGTATTTATTACCATATTTGGCTGTTAATTTCACCACACCCTTATCGTAATCAATCTCGCGCAAGGTATAAACTTCAAAACCTGGCAAAAAATTGGTTTTATCTTGATATAACTTATATTTATTGCTTGTTTTGTAAACATCCAATTGATTCTGTTTCACTGGCACATAACCAGACAATGAATAGTCAGGTAAAAAGACCTTTGCAGCTAAATTCAGGGTCAATATTACCGTTGTTATTAACAAGATATATTTTTTCATCAAAAAAGGATTATTCCCTTTCGCAAATGCGATTTAATCCTGTCAGGGTCAAATTCTCATCAATTTCATCTATCTCTTCCGATTGCTGGCAAATAAGTTGGGAAATTCCTCCGGTAGCTATCACTTTAATTGGTTTCAGGTTTGAGTGCTCTTCTTTAATTTTTCTAATAAAACCATCTATCATAAAAGCATTTCCTCGAATTATACCGCTCAACAAAGAATCTTGTGTATTAGTTCCCAAAAGTGTAGTTGGAGCTTCCAAATCGATATTGGTGAGCAAAGCAGCTTTATCGAAAAGTCGTGTAGCAGATATCATAACACCAGGCATAATTACAGTTCCATAAAAAAAACCATCCTTGCCAACCAACTGCATAGTAGTTGCTGTACCAAAATCGCAAACTATGCAATTCTGTTGATATTTTTCTTTGGCAGCAAAGGCATTTACTACCAAATCGGCTCCTACAAAGCCAGGATCGGACATAGGAAAGCGCAGTCCTAAAGGAGTATAGGCTGAAACTAAAGTAATTTTCTCTATGCCAGCTTCGGTAAACATTTTCTCGAAAACACCGGTTAGAACTGGCACCACAGAAGAGATAGCTGCTCTATCTATCTGCTGTATTTCTAAATTTAAATTGGAAAAAAAAGAGTTTATTATAACGCCGTACTCATCTTTAGTTTTAGTTTTATCGGTTGCAAAACGCCAAGAACGCAGCATTTTGCTATTCTGGAAAACAGCCGCTACAATATGGCTATTGCCTATATCTAAAACAAAGTTATTTCTTTTCATAGCTCCACACTTCTTAAGGTGGCTAAAAATAGTCAAGTAAAGAAATCTATATAAAAACATAGCCGATCCGGTTTACCCGAATCGGCCAGTTTTAATTTCAAAAAATTACTGAGTGATAGCACCAACGGAACATGCGTCTACACAAGCTCCACAATCGATGCATTCTTCTTCGTTCACCACTGCTTTATCATTTTGCATAGAAAGTGCTTCTACAGGGCAGGTTTCTACACAAGCAGCGCAACCAATACAGGTTTCTTTGTTAATTTTTACAGCCATAGTTTCCTCCTAATCAGTTTCTATTACATTATTTCCCAAAAAATTATCATTTCCTAATTTGGCAAGATAATTTTAGCTATTCTGTTTTTCCAAGAAAAAATCTGCTGCATTTTTGAAAGTTTGTGCAGCTACCATCTTAGGAGTTATACCCCTTATTTCCGCCAGTTTTTCTATGGTGTATCTAAGGTGCAGCGGTGAATTGCGACGTCCGCGCTTAGGAACAGGCGAAAGATAGGGCGAATCTGTTTCCACAAAATATCTATCTGCAGGAACCATCCGCACTATATCTGGTAAGTGAGAATTTTTAAAGGTTATTATCCCCGTGAAAGAGATATTCCAGCCTCGTGCCAGCACCTCTTGTGCAAACAGCACATCGCCGGTATAGCAGTGAAATACCAGCTTGGTAGGATTGTATTTATCCAAAATTTTCAGGCAATCCTGGTGGGCATCTCTGTCGTGAATAACAATCGGCAATTTCAGTTCTTGCGCCAAAGCTATCTGTTTTTCAAAAGTTTCCAACTGTGTTTTCTTGGTATTACGCATACGGTAATAGTCCAACCCTATCTCACCAATCGCCACTACTTTCTCATTCCTAGCCAATTTACGAATTAATTTTTCATTATATTCGGCTGCATTGTGTGGATGAAACCCCACTGCAGCATAAATTTGCTCGTGTTTGTTAGCTAATAATACACTTTTTTCGCAGCTCTCTTTTCCCACACCAATATTCACGATATATTCCACACCTTCTTTTTGGGAAGCTGTAATAATTTGCTCACGGTCTTTATCGAAATCGGGAAAATCTAAGTGGGCATGTGTTTCAAAAATCCTCATTTTCTCACCTTTCTATCTTTTTATCGACGTGTAAACTCATCATCACCAAATCGATCTTGTATTCCTTATTCAAATGAAATCTAATTTCAGCCCAATCGTATTTATCTTTGCCAACAGCTGCCAACATGCCTTTGAATTCAATAAACCCATTCATCTGGCGAATATCCTGCAAAGAAAAAAATATCTCACGCTTTTTCCAATAACTATGCAAGCGCAATAAAAGATCATCATAACTGGCAAAATCCAGTCGCTGACGTTTACCATTATGAATCAATAAAGTGGTAGGAACCTCATCTGGTATCAGAAGAAAATTGAACAACTTAGTTCCCAAACTACGATGCATATACAAAAGCTGTGGAAAATATCCTGCTACCTGTTTTAAAGCTGCTTTATCCACTAAACCAATCTCCAAACTATCATGACTGCTTAGTTTTAAATAATCACCAATTAGATTGTAATAGGGTGAGGCTTCAATATCCCAGCTGTCATTATTTCGCTTTACTTGAACAGCCACAAAATTGCCCAACCCCAAAAATTCTGCGTCATTTTCCAAATAATAGTTATTTTCTTGCCTAGTTAACCTATGTTTAGGAAACTCCGTTACCAGAAAATGCTCTATATCGGTTAGTTTATTGTTCATCAGTTCGCGCCGAAACTGGTTTTGGTAAGTGCTATACAGAAATTCCACCAAAGGAAGTTTCGCAGGAGAAGTTTCTTGTGTTGTGGGAATTTGGGGTGTGGTAGTAACTGTTTCAATTTCAGGTACAACTTTCGTAGTTTGTTCTTTCCATTCATCCAAATATACTGAAAATTGGAAGGAAATAGGAAATTCGATAGTAAGCTGCTGGCCCGAGAATGAATTCAGCTGGAATTTTAAGGAATCCTGGCTATGCTGCCATTTTATTGTTTGGATCTCAAACCGGGGTTCGGCAAAATCTGACCACAAAGAATCCAAACCGCCCTGCTTGTATTTTACCTTAAATTCAGTTTTTTGCAGCATGTTTTGCAAAAATAGTTTTTGGGCACAATTCAAACGATAGAGAAAATTTTCCAAAATCACTTTATGCTGCTGCATATTGGCCGGAAAGGGAAGACTAATTACCTCTTTTTGTCCATAAATACGCTGCTCTTCCCAATCATACTGCACTTCTACCAGCTTGGAATCGGCAGTACGAAATTTTTGCACTACTACCTCTGGTTTTATTTGAGCCGAAAGCATTTCCAAATGGGCTGCTTTCCTCTGCCAAGATCTATACAAAGCATATTCATAGCGACTGCTAAAGTTCTGGCGACTAGGCTGAAAAGCTGTTAAACACACAAAGCTGAACGCCAACAAAGCCACCAAACTAACTTTTAGCTTATTTGCAAATTTGTTTGACATTTCCTTCACCACTTTTTTTATCGACTATGAATTTAAGAAAAGCTAATCGGTCAATCTTAAAATAATCGTTATGCCAGATATAAATTTATTTTGGTGAATGTGAGCGATTTTTAAATAAAAAAATGTAAGTTTTATAAATTTTGGAGGACTTAAAATGATGAAAGCAGAGAGAGACAAAGATCGGATCAGAGAATTTTTCGAGCTTACCGATAGCGGTTACAACCTTAGTAAATATCATAAACCAGTATTAGTTTACGATATTTTTGACGACAAAGTGCGCTATTCCCTATGGGAAGAAGAGATGCTGAACCGCTTTGGTTTGGAAAACGTGGATGGCTGGGATAAAACCGAAGAAATAGTGTTTTGCCCAGATTGGATGCAGGGTATAGACGATGAAAACGACCTTTCCGACTTAGATGAGGAGGACAACGAGCTTTAAACTTTTTTGAGCTTCTTTTTTTTGTAATTTTGCAAGATTATTCCTAAAATTATAAAGAATAATCCAACCACTGAAGACAGATAGATCTTTTCGCCGAGAATTGTATTGATGAACACCAGCGACAGGAAGGGCGAAAGAAAAATAAGATTACTAACTTTGGAAGTAGTCTGGGAAAATTGTAAAGCTTTTAACCAGACCACAAAAGTTATACCCATCTCGAAAATTCCCACATAACTCGCTGCCAAAATTCCACGCCAGTTAGGAAGCTGCAGCTTTCCAAACAGTAAATTTGTTATTAAAATAAACACAAAGCCAAAACTAAAATTCAAAAAGAGCTTCAGCACTTCATCTCGTTCATCTTTCAGATTAAAGATCCAAAAAAAAGCCCAAATAAGAGATGAACCTACAGCCAAAGCAACTCCATAGGGGTTAGAAAACTCCAAAGTTTGTAACCGCCCACGTGTGCTTATAATAATTACCCCGAAAAAACTGATGAAAATTGCCAGAAGCGAGCGCAGCTTCATCTTTTGCTTCAAAAATGGAATGGAAAGAATAGCGATGGTGATGCCCCAGGTATAGTTCAAAGTTTGAGCTTCCTGCGCTAGCAGTAGGTCGTAAGCTTTAAAAAGCACCACGTAGTAGAAAAAGGGATTCAACGCTCCCAACAGCAGAGATCTTGCCCACTGTTTGACTGAATAAGTGCGCAAAACTGCTAACTTTTTTTGCACCAAAATTATAAAAAACAATAAAATTGTAGAGACCAAAGAGGCATAAAGTAATAGTTCTAAAGGAGTAACATAGCGCAGGGCAATTTTGAAAGCTGTGGCTACTGTAGACCACATAAGTACAGCTAAAAGCCCGTACAGATAAGCTTTCTTTTGATCTTTTTTCATAGAAGTTTATAAAAAATATCTACACCAATTTCCAAGGCAGATTCAGATGGCAAGAAATCTGCTTCATGAAGGTCTTTTTCCTGCTTAGAATCATTGGTTCCCAGCCAAAAAAGCAGTCCGGGAAATTTTTGGGCAAAAAAGCCAAAATCTTCACCAGCGTATACTTTTTCTGCTAGTTCAAATTCATATTCTGTCTGTTTTATAACTTGCTTAAAATGGTTGAATAGTTTATCGGAATTATGAACTGCAGCATAAAAAATACCAAATTTAACCTGGTATTCTACTTTGTATTTGGTTGCTATCTTTTTAGCTGTATCTTTAAGTAAATTTTTCACTTCTCTGTGTGCAGCTAAATTAAAAGAGCGCAAGGTACCTTCCAAACTACATTTGCTGGGAATAGCATTCATAGCTGTGCCAGCTTTCATTTTGCCAAAATCGCAAATTATATCGCTGCTTCCATAACGTAGATGCAGTTGTTCAAAAAATAGCTGATAAAACTGCACCCCGGCTTGCAAGGCATTTTTGCCTGGCCCCGGATAGGCTACATGCCCGCCCTGAGCATAAAAATGGACTTCAATTTCTTCGGAATTGGCGAAGAAATAACCATTTTTGCTGCTAACCTTACCTACCGGAAGTTTGCCGCTAACATGCAAAGCAAATGCTCGTTCGATATTAAATTTCTGAAAGAAACCCGTTTGCAGCATTTTTTTAGCACCGCCAAAGCCTTCTTCGGCAGGTTGGAATACAAATAACAAATTTTGTTGCACATTTTCTGTTATCACCTTATCTATTAATCCCAATAAAATAGCCATGTGCATATCATGGCCGCAGGCATGCATAAAGCCAGGATGTTGCGAGGTGAATTCGCAACCTGTTTGTTCGCATATAGGCAAAGCATCCATATCGGCGCGATAAAGTGTGTAAGCTTTATCATCAACAGTATATTCAGCCACAATCCCGGTAAAGTCGAAGGTATGCAGCTGCAGCTGAGGATAGTTTTTTAGAATAGATAAAATATAACTCCGTGTTTTATGCTCTTTAAAAGCTAGTTCTGGTATCTGATGCAAATCGCGTCTTATTTTTTTTAAATTTAACATAATGCTCCTAAAATTTTAATCGCACATTCCAATAAACAAATATTCCAAATGTTTGCAAGTAAAAATAGTAACTATTCAGTTGAAGTTGTTGTTTTAGTTGACGAATTAAAGAAGCGTTTTTTTTTAGGAAAAGAAGTTTAAGCCCCCGTAGCTCAGCAGGATAGAGCAACGGTTTCCTAAACCGTAGGTCATGTGTTCGAATCGCATCGGGGGCACCAAAATTTGTTATAGATAAATAATACACCTTCGGCTATTAATAACGTAACAATAAAAAAGCCCCGAAAACCGGGGCTTTTATATCTTGTAGATTCTTCCTATTTAAGTAATAAGCATTTGCGAGTAGCCTGGGTTTTGCCATCTACCTGCAGGCGGTAGAAGTATACTCCCGAGCCAACCGGTTGGCCATTATCATCCCGTCCGTTCCATACCACATTATGGTTACCCTGCGGATAGACTGAATTAGTTAAGGTTTTTACTTTTTGACCTTTGATATTATAGATGTTTAGCTTAATTTCCGCTTCTGCAGGAAGCGAAAAGCTGATGTTTGTGGTTGGATTGAAGGGATTGGGGTAGTTGGTTAAAGTATTAAGTGAAGATATATTACCTGCTTCTTCATTGTGAACATATCTACCGTCAACTACAAAAATATAGTCAATTTCAGACTGTTTTATATCTGGTTTACTAAATGAAAAAGAAAATCCCTCATTTATCCCAAATATATGATATTCTTCATCATTACGGAAGACATTTGCTGTAATATCCTTATTTGCACTAAATATTATCTTCAATTAAGCAATAGGTTGTTAAAGAATCGAGTAATTGTACGCCATATCCATTTCCACCACCACCATAACTGTGCGCCTTACTAAAATAACAACCTCTTATTTCAATATGGGAACTCTTATTTATTACAATATGATGTCTTTGAGCTTTAAACATCTCAACTCCAGCAACCCAACAATAATTTGAATTTATAAATTTTACATACATTCCATCATAATCTGATAGATTATTGCTAGAATTTATTGTTGTACTATCAACAGTTTCTAGTTTCATATTTTCGAAGCCAATGTATGAACTCCCTTCCACTTCAAATAAATTATACCTTAATAATTGTTCATCTAAATCTTCTCCCCATTCTTTTGTAAAAAGCAAAGTCGTTTTATCTGCTCCTGCTCCTCGGAATATCACATTATCCCGATTTACCGTTATGGTCTCATCAAACTCGTATGTGCCTTCGGGGAAGTAGAGCAATAGCGATTGGTTTGAATATGGGTCATCAGGGTCATTATTAACAAGATTCTGTATTTTATCTGTAAAACTATACCCTTCAATTTCTTCATTATCTAAATCCTGTGTCACATCAATAAACTTATCGATTATTAAACCACCATTTGCTCTTATTAAATCCAAACAACCAGCATTCTGCCAAGGTAAAACTGATTCATTTGCGTCCCACCAGGCTGGCTCAGTTTGGGGTAATCTATTTTCTGGAATGTGAGTACCTATTTGGGCAAAAGTAAAGGCAAACATCATTGTTACAATAAGGGTAAACACTATCTTTCTCATTCTTTCCTCCTAATTTGTTAAGTAATTTTTTGATTTGGGATTGGTAATATAACGGCTAATATAACAAACTTTCGTCTGAGATTCATTTAGCGATGGAGCAATAGCATTATTACATAGAATATCAATGGAATCTGAATCTAAGCTTATTCTTTTAATAAAACTACAATCAATGACAGCTTGGCAATCTGAATAGTAAATATAGTTGTTATCTGCTAAATCAAAGTACGATATTTGTCCATCATTAACTTCTTTTAAAATAAAACTATTGAGATCAAGAGCATTAACAAAACCTGTAGGGTACATTTTGTAAACTATGTAGTTGCTGCTTGATTTGGCACAGTATGATTTGTTATTAGAGCTATTATCAGCTAATTCATTAATTTCTAAAGAATTAATAGAAATTCTTTTTAGATAAGTACGATAATAATCTCTTTCATAACTTTTTGAATCTATTGCTTTATCTTCATATTCTTCAAAAAAGAAAATGCTTTGATTATCGAATGAATACAGACAAGCCGGCATTCTTTTATTGCTCGTGTAAAGAGTATCGATCGTAGAATTC
>JASUTE010000021.1 GCA_030445745.1 Candidatus Cloacimonadota bacterium | reverse complement strand
AGGGTTCTCGTCCCCCAAAAATGAAATAAAATTGAAACTTGTAATTCAAAACTCAACATTCAAAATTCATAATTAAAATAGTTGGTGCAGAAGGGGGGACTCGAACCCCCACTGGCGTAATGCCAACTAGACCCTGAACCTAGCGTGTCTACCAATTTCACCACTCCTGCAACTAACAGCTAACTTATTTTCATCGATCTGGCAGTCAAGAAAAATCGTCTTCTCCCCTATTTTCCCCAATAAAACTAACTAAATGCAATTATCAAACTGTTTATTAGCGCTTTTAGGTTGACAAATAAGCAGCAGATTGGTTTTTTAATATAAATTATCGAAAAAGAGGAGCTAGATGTCTTATTTAGTTTTAGCCAGAAAATATCGTCCACAAACATTCGACGAAGTATATTCACAAGATCATATAACCGAAGTTCTAAAAAATACCATTGAACTGGATAGAACAGCGCATGCCTACCTTTTTACTGGTCCGCGTGGAGTTGGCAAAACTTCTTTGGCTCGTATTTTTGCCAAAAGTTTGAACTGCTTGAATGGCGGTCCTACAGTTACACCCTGCAATACCTGCCAAAATTGTACCGAGATCACCCAGGGTATTTCTGCAGATGTGATGGAGATTGACGGTGCTTCCAATACCAGCGTAGATGATATCCGTAATCTGCAAAAAGAGTTGCTGTACTCAACCACTAATTCCAACTTTAAGATTTATATCATTGATGAGGTTCATATGCTTTCTAAAAACGCTTTTAATGCTCTTCTTAAAACCTTAGAAGAGCCCCCCGAAAGTGTTATCTTCATATTTGCTACCACTGAACCTCATAAAGTGCTGCCGACCATTGTTTCGCGCTGCCAGCGTTTCGATTTTAAACGTATTCCCATTCCAGATATCATCGACAGATTGCATAGCATTTGCCAGCAAGAAGGAATTGAAGCAGAAGAAGAAGCACTTTTTACTATTGCCAAAAAAGCTGATGGCAGCATGCGCGATGCTCTTTCGCTTATGGACCAGCTGCTAGCTTACGGTCACGATAAAATAACTTTAGAAAACGTACTTTCGGTGTTTGGAATAGTTCACAACGATGTTTATTTGGAAATTATGCAAGCTTTAGCGAATAAAGATGCAAGTTCCATATTAAAACAGCTCCATTCCATTTTGGAAAAAGGCAACGATATTCAGGAATTCATTAATGGGCTCATGGATTTCATTCGCAATATGTTACTGCTTAAAATGAATTTAGAAGTTCACGAAATTCCCAGTTCTTTGTTGGAATCTTTACAAAAGCTAAATAAGAAATTTTCCGAAAATGAGCTTCTTTATGCTATTTCTTTGCTTATAAAAACTAAAACAGATATAAAAACCAGCAGCAATCCTATTTTGATTGCTGAAATGTCTTTTGTAAAACTGGCTAAACTGGCTCAGATGACTTCTATCGATAAACTGCTGCAGCAAGTTTCACAGAATAAGAATGTAGATGTAAGTAGATTAGCCCAACAGCCAGCTTCGCAAAATGTAAAAAAGCTACATAAACAAACACAGCAAATAAAAAAGCAAATACAAGAACCAGAGCCGGTTGCCAAGCCCAATATTTCCAAATTAACAAAAGAAATCTATTTGGAAAACAAACCAGCTTTAGTAAATAAACTAAGAAAAGAAAAGATGGTGGTTGCCAACTATTTTTCACAGGCCAAGTTAGCTAATATTAGGAGGAATACAGTTAGTTTAATTCCCCAAAGTAGGCTGGGTTACGATATGCTTAACGAATCGAAACAACTAATAGAAGCAGTTTTGAACCAACATTTTAATCTCTCTTTGCGTCTTGAAGTGCAAAAAGTAGAAAAAGCTAAATCAGCTATTGCTAATCCGAAGTTAGAAGATATAAAAAAAGAGGAACCCGGTATAGCTGAGTTTATGGAAGCAACAGATTCAATAATTACCTGATGAACACTATTATAACTGTTTTAGCTGGTTTATACGCAGCAATACTTTTATTTTTTTGGTTAGGAAATATTTTTAGCAAAAATAACTCAAAAACAAAGGTAAAGAATAAGTTTTCGGTTATTATAGCAGCTAGAAATGAGGCAAATAACCTACCTCATCTATTATTGAAACTAAAAGAACAAAGTTACCCGACTGAGGATTTCGAGATAATTGTAGCCAACGATCGCTCTACCGACGACACCGCAAAAATCTTAGAAAACTGGCAGAATAAACTAACCAATCTAAAAATAGTAACAGTGCAAAAGAACGACGAACATTTGGTAGGGAAAAAGAAAGCTTTGCAAACTGCTATAGAAGTGGCAAAATATAACATCTTTGCATTTACTGATGCCGATTGTTTACCTGGCTCGCACTGGCTACAGGAGTTGAATAGAGCTTTCGATGAAAAAACTGACCTGGTAGCTGGTTATTCACCACTTTTGGGCAAACAAAATCTAGTATATAAATTAAAAAACTTAGAACGTGCTGCGATTTTTGCAGTTACTGCTGGCAGTTTTTTTTGGAATTGGGGTATCACCTGCACTGGTCGCAATTTAGCTTATCGCAGAGATATCTTTCAAAAATCTGGGGGATTCAGAGGAATAGGAAAAATTCGCTCTGGCGACGATGATTTGATGTTGCTAAAAATGAGAAAATACATCCGCAAAATGCGTTTTATGTTTGCATCTGCTGCTACGGTTCCTGCTAAAGATAACACCAGTAGTCAGGCACAAATAAATCTGGAAACTCGTAGAGCTTCCAAATTTCAATATTATCCTGCTGATATAAAACTATTAGCTCTCTTAGTCTTTATTTTCTATCTTGGCTTATCAGTTAGCTTTATTTTGCTTCTACTGGGAAATTTTTCTCTCAAACTCTTTTTCTTACTGCTCATCTTGAAAATAATACCAGAATTTATGCTTATCAGTACTTTCCTAATAAAAATTGGAAGATTAAAATTGATAAGCTTGTTTCCACTGGCTGAATTACTTTATCTACCCTACTTTATTTTCTTTGCTCTAAAAGGTACTTGGGGAAAATATAGATGGAAAAATTAGATCTTAATCAATCCGATAAAAAGAGGTTAATTAAATTTGAACACCAGCGCCAAACAAATAGAAGACTGTGGAACATTGATAAAGAAACAGCTCATTTGTTGTATTTCTGGGTTAAATCGTATAAACCAAAGCATATTTTGGAAATAGGGACGTCCAATGGCTATTCTACTTTTTGGCTGGCTAAGGCAGCTTCCTACCACGATGGTATAGTAGAAACTATAGAGGTGGACAAAAATAGATACAAAATGGCTCAGGAAAACTTGCAGGGAATGGTAAATATCAAGATGCATTTTGGTTTAGCAGAAAAAATAATTCCAAGCTTGCCAAATTTATATAATTTTGTGTTTATTGATGCAGGCAAAATAGGTTATGTAGATTATTTGAAATTAATGCTTGATAAATTGGATAAAGATGCAGTAATTATAGCAGATAATGTGATTTCCCACAGCCATAGTATTCAAGACTATTTACAGCTGATACGTAAAAGTGATCTGTTTGAAACAATGACACTTTCAATAGGTGCGGGGTTAGAAATAAGTATTAAAAAATAAACAGGAGCAACTATGACCAAACCCGTAATAATAGGAATTGCTGGTGGAACTGGCTCTGGAAAAAGCACTATTGCCAATGCAATTCAAGAAAATGTTCAGCAGGAAATAACAGTAATAACACAAGATTCATACTACAAATCTTTCGATAACTTACCATTGGAAGAACGTCATAAAATTAACTATGACCATCCAGTTTCTTTGGATAACGAATTGTTAATTTCGCATTTGCAAACTCTAAAAAACAATCTTCCTATCGAAATGCCAACCTATGATTTCGAAACTCATCTGCGTAAGCAAACAACATTAACCAAAAATCCTTCTAAAATTATTATTGTAGAGGGAATTTTGATTTTCGAAAATCCGCAATTACGCCAGCTGATGGATATAAAAATTTTTGTGGATACAGATGCTGATATCCGTATTTTAAGACGTATAGAACGCGATCTTCAAGAGCGTGGACGTGATTTACAATCGATCATAAAGCAATATCGTGAAACAGTACGTCCAATGCACATAGAGTTTGTGGAACCTAGTAAAAAATACGCTGATGTAATAATACCTGAAGGCGGGCATAATAAGATAGGTATCGATATGATAGTTACAAAAATTTTAAGTATAATGGAGGATTAAGATGAAAATTATAACAAGTCTTTTATTAATAGTTTTTGCTTTTTTTCTTACTGCTACCCAATTAACAGTTTATAATAACAATTTTGCCCTGGTGAAAGATAATCTAGATATGGATTTACAATCAGGAAAAGTGGATTTTAATTTTTCAAAAATTCCACAGACTATAGAAGCTAATTCGGTGATTTTTAATTCCCAAAATAGCAAATTACAGATGCTTTCCCAAAATTTTGAATTTGATTTAGCCAATACCGATAAGATTTTACAAAAATACATAAAAAAAGAGATAACTGTTCATAGCAAAGATGGAAATATCTTTACCGGTGAATTGCAATTTTTTGATATTGGTAATTTAGGAATTTTAGAGAAAACTACCGACAGGCTGCAGATAATTAATCGGAATGAGGTTTTGAATTTGAACCTTTCCCAACTACCAGAAAATTTTTATTTAAAACCCACCCTGCATTGGAAATTTAACAGTCCCAAAGCACAAAAATATAAAGCGGAGATATCTTACTTATGTCGCAATATTAGTTGGGAAGTTACTTATAACACTGTTTGGAATGAAAAGGAGTTAACCTTGAATTCGTGGGTTACACTTACCAACAATAGTGGAAAAAGCTTTTCAGATACCAAACTTAAATTAGTAGCAGGAGAGGTGCAAAAACTTTCTCAGCGTTTTCCATCTTCTTATAAAAATGGCAGAATGGTTACAGAAAGCACCCAGATGCCAGAATTTGAAGAAAAATCGTTCCATGATTTTCATCTTTATACACTTTCGGAAAAGGTGGATATAAAAAATAAACAGACAAAGCAGCTAAAACTGTTCCCCACTACCAAAGTTGATGCTGCTTCCAAATATGTTTACCAAACTTTTGCTAACAAAGTGCAAAGCCTTATAGTTTTTAAAAATAGTGCCGAAAGTGGCTTAGGAATTCCCCTACCCAAAGGAAATATAAAAGTTTATAAACAAGATGAAGCTGATGATCAGATGGAATTTATAGGCGAAGACAAAATAAACCACACTGCTAAAGATGAAGAAGTCGAAATTTCAACTGGTTTTGCCTTTGACCTAGTAGCTGAAACTAAAGTTTTAAATCAGCGTAAATTGGGTCGTAATGCTGTGGAAAAAGATATGCAGGTAACTCTGAAAAACCATTCTGATAAAGCAAAAACCATTGTGGTAGAACATTTTCCTAATGGCGATTGGCAAATTTTCAACGAAAACGTAAAATTTGAGAAAAAAAGTGCTCATAAAATAGTTTTCCAATTAAAACTGCAGCCAGATGAAATTTCTGAAATAACCTGGACAGAGCGCATTAACTATTAATACGGAGGATGTTATGAACTATTTAAAAAAGTTGGATTTTCTTCTGGATGAATTACGACAACACAGAAATTTGGAAGAAAACCTGAGTAAAATTGTCAGATCTTTAAAATCCGATCTCGATTTTCAGAGTATGGGAATTTTCACCAAAATTCCAAACCATGATCTCTTTCGCCTGAAAATTTCCCGCAATATTAGTCATCATTACGAAAAAAAAATGCTTTTCAGTAGCAACGATCCGATAATACAAAAATTAGAAAAGCTGGAAACAATAGTAGTAGATTCAGCTACTCAATACAAGTTTGAAAAAGACTTTTCACAATTGGTAATAATACCCTTACACAACAACCACCAACTCTTAGGTTTTTTATTCATCGATCGTAGCTATGGAAGTTTTAACGATCTGGAGTTCACATTGCTTGAAATTCACAGCTCTATTGTAAGCTTGGGAATATGTCTGCATCAGCAGCGCCAACTAATAGAGGAACTGCAACAAACAGAAGAAATTACAGGAATGTACAAATATGAAGCCTTTTGCCAGCATGCTGAATATATTTTTGCCCTAATGCATAAAACAAAAACACCACTCACAGCTACAGTTTTCAAAGTTGATGATTATAACCAAATTTTAAGAACATTCGGGTTAGAAGCTATTCACTATACTGCAGCCAAACTAGCTGAAATTTTGCGCAACTCTTTATCTGCAACCGATATTTTGGGGAAAGTATATAAAGATACTGTTGCTATTTTAATGCCAGCAACAACTTCTGAAAGTGCTACAGAAAAAATTAAAAAAATCGATCAAAAATTTCAAAAAAATATCACCTTACATAAGATTAAAATTGGCTGGGGGATTGTGTCTTGTGAATGTACAAATGTAGAACAGCTTATTCGCATGGCCGAACAAGCTGCCTTCGAATCTACTAGAAAAAGAGATACTAATATAACCGTTTTAGAGTAGCTATTCTACTAATAATTTCATTGAATAAACAGCTTCTGCTAAACCGGAAAAAACAGCACGGCAAATAATGCTGTGCCCAATATTATATTCTTCTATGCCTTCTATCTCAACTATTTTTTTTATGTTATGATAGTTTAAGCCATGTCCGGCTACTACTCGCAAATTAGCTGCAGAAATCATTTTAACAGCTTTTTCTATTCTTTGTAATTCTGCTTCAATTTCTTTACTATTTTTCAGATTAGAGTAGGCACCAGTGTGTATTTCCACTGCATCTACATCGTATTTTATAGCGAGTTTTATCATCTTGGGATCGGGCTCTATGAATACACTTACTTCGATGCCACTTTCTTTCAAATTTTTTATCATACTGCGGTAATGTTCACTAAGCTTTAGCCCACCCTCTGTAGTTAGTTCTTCTCTCTTTTCGGGAACTAGAGTTACTGTATCGGGTTTAATAGTTTGTGCTATTGAAACCATCTCTTCTGTAGCTGCCATTTCCAAATTCAATCTGGTTTGCACAGTTTGGCGTAATAATTTCACGTCGCGCAGCTGAATATGTCGTCTATCTTCACGTAGATGAACTGTAATCTGGTCAGCACCATTTTGTTCTGCAATAGCAGCAGCATACACAGGTTCTGGATCTATTCCCAACCTAGCTTGGCGCAAGGTTGCTATATGGTCTATATTAACTCCCAATTCTGCCATAGTTAATCCTCGTCTTTCTTAAATTAATTCTCTATTAATAATAATTTCGGAATTTAGGCGCAGTTTTTTTAAAAAGCGGATAAGTTGAAGTTCGGAATCTATCTGTTTCAATCTTTTTTCCAAGGCATCTTTAACCTCATCAAATTCAGCAGTTTTACTCTGTTTCTTATCGGTAACCATGATAATATGATAGCCAAAAGGGGTTTCCACAGGTTCACTTATTTCATTTATTCCCAGTGAAAATGCTGCTTTTTCAAATTCAGGAACCATTTTCCCTTTGGTAAAATAGCCCAAATCGCCCTCTTTACAACTGCTGGGACATTCGGAACAGATAGCTGCTTGTTTCTTAAAATCTTCTTTAGTCTTGATCTTTTTTCTGATATTTTGAATCCGTTCTAAACTTTTAGGACCATTTTTCCTAATAAGTATGTGGGATGCCTTGACCATGGTTTGAGTACGAAAAGCTTCTTTATTTTCTAAATAAACTTCCTTCAGTTTCTCCATCGGAATATTGTCCTTAGGCGGAAATTTAGAACGTATAAATTTTTTGATAAGTAGCTTATTTCTGGTTTGTTCACGAAATGTATCCATATCAATATTGTTTTTAGCTAAAGTGTTCCGGAAATCCTCTTCCGATTTAAAATTAAGCATATAATCTAAAATATTGTTTTCAACTTCTTCTTTGTCGATTGTAATATCTGATTTTTTTGCTTCATCTAAAAGTAAAACTCCATCGATTAGCTGTTCCAAAGCTCTTTGTTTGGCATCTTCATTTGGTTCTTCCAATTTCATTTGCTGCATCACCTGTGCTAACTCAGCTAAATATTCCTGCTCTGTTATCTTGTAATCATTCACAGTAGCTATAATCATAATCAACATCCCTTCAGAATTTTCTTAATCTCTTTTGTGATTTGTATTAAGTTAATATCGTTTGCTGGCAATGTCAAATCAAATTCCTGCTTCCTGTACCATGTGATCTGCCTTTTAGCATAGTTACGGGTGTGTTGTTTTGCCAGTTCCATACATTCCAGTAAAGTTTGCTCACCTCGAAAATAAGGATAAAACTCTCTATACCCCACTGTAATCATACCTGGATCAGTTTCTTTGTAATTTTGCAAAAGCTGTTTTATCTCTTGTAGCAAGCCGGATTCTATCATTTTATCGATACGCTTATTAATTTTTTTATACAATTTTTCTCGCTTGGTTTTTAGTAAGATATTTATAGGAAAATAGCGCTGCTTCTTTTGCTGTTTTTGCCAATAACTAGAAAGAGAATTACCTGTATATTCCCATACTTCCAAAGCACGTAATACTTTCTGCACATCATTTTGATTTATACTGGAAGCAGCTTCAGGATCAACTTTTCGCAATTTTTCGTATAGATATTCCTCTCCCTTTTCCTTATAAACTTTGTACAAATCGTTTCTTACTTTGTTAGGAATATGGGGTACATTAGCCAAACCTGCCAACAGAGATTTTATATAAAAGCCGGTTCCTCCCACTACAATAGGTATTTTACCCTGTTTTTTCAAATGGGAAATTATGTAGTCAGCATCTTTACTAAAATCACCAGCAGTATACTGCTGATCTGGAGTAACAATATCTATAAGATGATGTTTAACCTCTTCTCGTTCCTGCAGCGAGGGTTTGGCTGTGCCAATGTCTAAATATTTATAGACTTGGCGGGAATCTGCAGAGATTATCTCGGTATTAAGCTTTTTCGCCAATTTAAAGGCTAAGCTACTCTTCCCTATCGCAGTAGGTCCTTGAACTGTTATTAAGGGTAGAGTCATGTCTCTATTCGTTTGAATTTCTTCTCGAACTCTTCTAAAGTCATTTTAATTATCAAAGGTCGCCCATGTGGACAAAAATAGGGTACTTTACAGGCAAAAAGGTCGTTTATAAGCTTTAACATCTCTTTTTTGGAAAGACGCTTGCCAGCTTTAATAGCTGCTTTACAAGCTACAGACTTGGAAATGCCATCGCGGAAATCTTCAGTTTCCTCCAGTTCATCCTGGAGTTGTTTCATTATATCAATAAAAACTTCACCGCCATCCCAATCTTCCAATTCTGCCGGTATCTCATCGATTACAATATCGTTGCCACTAAATGTTTTTATCGAAAACCCTATCTTATGGAATATTTGCATATTTTCCGAAATAAGATCGGGGATGGTATGCTGTAGATAGGGAGGAATATTGATCACAATTGGAAATAGTAGTTTTTGAGTTTGGGCAGGTGCACCATGGATACGGTGTAATATTTTTTCATAAATTATACGTTCGTGAGCTGCATGCTGATCGATTACTATAAGGCCATCTTGCACCTGCACAAAAATATAACTCTGATGTAGCTGCCAGGGATTTATCACTTCCTCTTCTGAACGCAAAAAGATCTCATTCTTGGAAATAGGTGCATTCTGTTGCATAAACTCAATAGTATCTTCTTCTTTTTGAAAAATATCTGGTTGATATAGGTTGGAAAACTCTTTTTTATATTCTTTAAAGCGCTTTTTGTCTGTTTTATTGGTAAAAATTCTCTTTTCTAAGTTAGTACTTTTTTCGCTCTTTAATTCTGAACGGAACTTAGTTTTTATCTCGTTGTACTTATTTTCTTCATAGTTCAAAAGTGCTTCTGTAAGAGTGTTTTTCACAAAGGCATGTACTTGGCCAGGATCGCGGAAACGTAACTCCAATTTGGCTGGATGCACATTGAAATCAACTTGCTCAGGCTGCAGTTTTAAAAATAATATGTACGGTGGTGTTTTTCCTTTTTGAAAGATGCGTAATTTTTTTATAAAAGGTTCATAAGCTGCTTTTATACTATGTGCGACTATTTTATCTTTTATATAGCGGCCATTAACGAACAAATAACGGTAGTCTATAAGACCTTGATTTTCTTCTTCTAAGCCACTTATGTAGCCTTTCAAAGTAGCAAAGTTATTGTGGGAATCTATTTTAATGAAGTCTTGCTTAGCAAAATCGCTACCAAAAATAGCCAGCATTCTTTTTTGTGCATTTTCCACTGCTGGATAATTTAATTTTTCTCTACCGTTAGAAACAAACTTGAAATGTATATTAGGATACAAGATAGATTGATAATGGATATAATTTAAAATATGCTTAAATTCTACCTGGTCGGATTTAAGGAATTTTTTACGAGCTGGTACATTGGCAAAAAGTTTACGTACGGTTACAGTAGTACCAACATTGGCCGAAGTTTTACTAACATCTCGCAAGCGGCCACCGTTGAATTCTATCTTGGAAGCAATTTCGCTCTCTGCATCCCGAGTGATAAGCGTGAGCTGACTTACAGCTGCTATACTGGGCAGAGCTTCACCCCGAAAACCAAGTGAAGATATCTTGAAAATGTCGGTTACTGTATGAATTTTGCTGGTGGCATGACGCTCGAAAGCCAGTATTGCATCATCAGCACTCATACCAATGCCGTTATCCACTACCTGTATCAGCTTTTTACCACCGTTTTCTATTGCTATGGTGATTTTATTTGCCCCACTATCGATAGCGTTCTCAGTAAGTTCTTTTACTACCGATACTGGTCTTTCTACAACTTCACCAGCTGCTATTCTATTGGCTACCTCTTCCGATAATACTCTTATTTTTGTCATGAAAATAATCCATATCTTTCAATTTTAAAACAAAATTTAATCAAATTAGTTTTTAGGCAAGTATAGAATTATTTTATGTGCGGCTTAATATCCCACACCGGTGAACCGTCAAGCATATCACAGCCTGAAAAGTGGAGTTTATTCTCTTCTATTTTTTCCAATTTTACTACCGAGACTCCCAAAAAGTTAGGACGATGTGGACTGCGAGTGGCAAAAATGCCTTTAAGTTTATTACCATGTTTGGGAATAATTTGCAATTTGGCACTATTGTTTTGGTGAAATCCAAAAATAATAAGAATTTCTTGCTCAGCTTCTAAGCCCATTATGCCTTTTTGGAATTTAGGAAAAATCTCGATATAAGCTTTCACATCGGGGGCCTGGGTAGATTGCGAGGGGATCTGGCTTTTATCTGTGAATGGTGAGTGAATAATACCGATCTGTTGCATAATTCTCCTTTTTTAAAATAAAAAGCCCCACCTAAAATCGATGGGGCCTATATTTTAGTAAGAGTTATTCCTGTTCAGCCATTTTTTTATATTGCTGATAACGTTCTTGCACATACTCAGCGAATTTTTCACGGAAACCTTCCACTTTATCGGGGAAAGTTCTTTCCAAAGCTGTGTAACGCTTTTCACCTTCCAAGAAATCCTTAACCGGTAGTTTAGGTTCTCTGGAATCTAATATAAGCGGATTCTTACCTTCTGCTTTTAGTTCTGGATTGTAGCGATAAAGCAGCCAGTAGCCTGTATCAACAGCTTTTTTCTCTTCTTTCTGAGACATTCCCATGTCGATGCCATGATTGATACAGGGTGCATAGGCAACAATCAGTGAAGGTCCATCGTATGCTTCAGCTTCGCGGATAGCTTTAAGAGCTTGTACCTTATTGGCACCCATCGAAATAGAAGCTACATAAATGTAACCATAGCTCATTGCCATCATTCCCAGGTCTTTCTTAATGGTTTCTTTACCAGCTTCAGCAAATTTGGCCACAGCACCCAGCGGAGAAGCTTTGGAAGCCTGTCCACCAGTATTGGAATAAACTTCGGTATCCATTACTAGGATATTGATGTTTTTACCAGAAGCCAATACATGATCCAGGCCACCATACCCGATGTCGTAAGCCCAGCCGTCGCCACCAAAGGCCCAAACCGATTTAGGAATAAAGTAGTTTTGCAGTTCTTTTATCTTATTCACGATAGCTGCATTTTCTTTGGTTGGTTTGGTTTCACTTAAGAGTTTTTTAATGCGAGCTGCGTTTTCTTTATGTTCTATTTCGGTTTTATCCCAGTTTTCCAAAGAGAATTTCAGAGCTTCTTTCAAATCAGCACTGATGTCTTTTTCCAACAATTTTTCTACATTGTATTTAAGTTGTTTACGGTTGGCTTCTACAGCCAAGCGCATGCCAAAGCCATATTCGGCGTTATCTTCAAAGAGGCTGTTAGCCCAAGCAGGGCCATGGCCATCTTTATTCTTGCAGTAAGGAATAGTTGGGAAAGTACCACCCCAAATAGAGGAACAACCTGTAGCATTGGCAATAATCATTCTATCACCAAAAAGTTGAGTTACCATTTTAACATAAGGTGTTTCACCACAACCTGCACAAGCACCACTGAACTCAAGTAGAGGTTGTTTGAATTGACTTCCCTTAAGGTTGAATTCAGAGTAACTTCCCAGAACATCGTTTGGTAGTGAATCGAAGAAATAGGCATTTTCAGTTTCACCAGCTTCGCGTTCTTCTTCTATTGGCTTCATTTCCAAAGCGCTTTTAGGGCATTCATTCACACATACTCTACAGCTTTGGCAATCTTCTATATAAACCTGAATTTTATATTTATATTCACCTTTTTCTTTACCAATTGCATCAATCACGTTGAAACTTGCAGGAGCATCTTTCAGGTCTTCCTCTTTGATGAGTTTAGGACGAATAGCTGCATGTGGGCATACTACCGAACATTGGTTACACTGAATACATTTGTCGGCGATCCAATGAGGTACAAATGGTGCTACACCACGTTTTTCCAGTTTAGTTGTTCCACTGGGAACATAACCGTCATAAGGCATTTCGGAAACAGGAATATCATCGCCTTTTTCGCGCATAATTGGTTCGATTACTGCTTTAGTGAAATGGTCAGCATCATCTGGAATAAGCTCTTTCATTTGGGCTGCTTCACTAGGAAGTTCACTTGGAACATCAATTTGTACAAGTGCTTCGTTAGTTTTGTTGATAGCTTCCCAATTCATTTCCACTATCTCTTTACCTTTTTTCATGTAAGTTTTTTCCACAGCATTCTTTATCATCTTAATAGCTTCTTCACGTTCCAATACACCTGAAATAAGGAAGAAAGCGGTTTGCATAACAGTGTTGATTCTGTTACCCAAGCCAACTTCATTAGCTATTTTCAGGGCATCGATGTTGTATACCTTGATATTTTTCTTTATAATAGTTTCCTGCATATTTTTGGTGAGATGGTTGAAAACTTCATCTTTGCTCCAATTAGAATTAAGCAGAAATACACCATTTTCTTTGATTCCTTCTAAAATATCGTAACGCCCGATGAAAGCAAGATTGTGGCAGGCTATGAAATCGGCATTACTTACCAAATATTCACTCTGGATGGGTTGTTTCCCAAATCTAAGGTGACTACGAGTAATGCCACCCGATTTCTTACTATCGTATTGGAAATATCCCTGTACGAACATATCTGTGTTGTCACCAATAATTTTGATTGAGTTTTTGTTAGCGCCTACAGTACCATCGGAACCAAATCCCCAGAATTTACAAGAGATTGTGCCTTTGGGTGCTGTATCCAATTTATGTTCAACTTGCAGTGAAGTTTTGGTAACATCATCTTTTATACCTACGGTAAAGCCATGGGTACATTTGCCATCCAAATGGTCGTAAACAGCTTTTACCATATCTGGTGTAAATTCTTTGGATGAAAGCCCGTAGCGGCCACCAACAATCGTTAGATCTTTTTTATCGTTCAATGCAGAAACTACATCAACGTAAAGTGGTTCACCAATAGAACCAGGTTCTTTGGTTCTATCTAAAACAGCAATTTTCTTTACACTCTCCGGAATAGCATTTTTTAGGGCTTTCACACTAAATGGACGATACAAACGAACTTTGATAAGACCGAGTTTTTCGCCTTTATCATTCAGGTGATTGATAGTTTCTTCGATGGTTTCACAACTGCTTCCCATTGCAATTATGATCTTTTCAGCGTCTTTAGCGCCAAAATAATCAAAGAGGTGATAGTCGCGTCCTACCAACTTAGAAACCTTGTCCATATATTCCTGAACTATAGCAGGAGTTCCATCGTAATATTTATTCACAGTTTCGCGGCCTTGAAAATAAACATCGGGATTCTGAGCACCCACTTTTACACGTGGATTTTCAGGATTCAAAGCACGACTGCGAAAATCTTCTATATATTTCATATCAATTAAATCACTCATGCTGTCATAATCTACTACATCAATCTTCTGGATTTCGTGCGAATTACGAAAACCATCGAAGAAATTTACGAAGGGGACTTTAGATTTTAATGTAGCTAAATGCGATACTATTGCTAAATCCATAATTTCTTGGATTGAACAGGCAGAAACAATTGCGAACCCTGTATTTCTAGTGCTCATTACATCGGAATGATCTCCGAAAATGGAAAGGGACTGAGCAGCGAGTGAACGAGCGGAAACATGAAAAACGGTTGGTAGCATTTCACCAGCTATTTTATGCATATTAGGAAGCATAAGCATAAGACCTTGCGAAGCTGTAAAAGTTGTGGTAAGAGCCCCACCAGAAAGTGAACCATGCACAGCACCTGAAGCACCAGCTTCCGATTGCATTTCTATTACATCAACGGTTTGACCGAAGATATTTTTTCTTCCATTCGCTGCCCATGTATCGGCATATTCGCCCATGGGTGATGACGGAGTTATTGGGTATATCGCGGCAACTTCACTAAAAGCATAGGCTACATGAGCCGCTGCTTGGTTACCATCTACTGTAGCTTTTTTAAATTTTTTCATTTCACTACCCTCTTTTTTTTATTTTGTTTCAAAATTTTTCTCTCAGAAATTTAGTCAATCAATTCTCGAGTAACATAAACTAAGGGAATGTGGTTTAATGTCAAACTTTAAAAGCTATTATTCTTCCCAAACCGGCTGTAAGTTTTGAAATTGATCGGGAAGATTATTAGCATTTCCTATTTTCTTACGAATATTGTTTATTTTATCCTTAATTTTACTTTTTTCTTCTGGGTCTGCTATATTTTGCAGTTGCTGCCAAAAATACCAACTGATTATATATTGTTCCTCTTTTTCATAGATTTGGGCTAAACTACGTAATATTTGCTTTTTCTCCTCATGCTCAGGATATTTCTGATAAAGTTCTATCAACATTTTTTTTGCTTTTGGGTAATTTTCCAAAGAATAATTGGCAATATAGGAAAAAAAGAGTGCATCTTTTTGGTAGAGTGAATCCTGTTGTGCTAACATTCTATCTAAATAGTTATTTGCCTCTTTATAATCTTTTAAAAGGATCTCGTTAGCAGCAATTTTCTTCATGACCTTTAAACTGTCGGTATATAGCGAATCTTTCAACAAAGTACGATAAATATCATTGGCTTCTTTGTACAAATTATTTTGTTCATATATCTCAGAAATCATAAAAAGCAGGTCATGGTTCAAAGAATCCGATTCCGATTGGGTAATTATGGAAGATATTTTCTCGATTGCTGTAGCTGGTTCAATATTTTTTATAGTCTGATTATATTGTTTTAGAGCTAAAACCCGCAATCCTTGAATATTGGTATTCGTTATAATTTTTGCCAAAATATCGGAAGCTGTTTCCCACTCTTTTTTCCCAATATAGGCCAATGCCTTGAAATACTGCATTGAATCCTGATATGCTGGTTGGAAATTTAATGAATCTACAACGCTAATTGCCAGATCGTATTCATTGCGGTTTAGATAAAACTTCACCAGTTCATGTTCATAGGTATTTTCTGATAAATAGGGATATTGAGCTAGTAGAGTTGTAAAAAAAGTAATGAAAATTAAACAGAAAATCTTTAATTTGTCCATAATTTTACTAATTGCGGTAAAATCTCACCAGCTTTTCCCCGGTGAAACTCGTCTAATAGCCTAACATTTTCAGGAGCTGCCAAATTTATGCCGATTGTATTTGTGCCAAATATTTTAGCTAACTGTAAAAACTGGGCTGCAGGATAAACTACTCCGCTTGTTCCCACTACCATAAAAAAATCAGCGCTACGTAATTTAAGTTCTATTTCATCTAAAAAATATGGAATTTCGCCAAACCACACCACATCTGGTCGTAAATTTCCTCCACATCTTTCGCATCTCGGTATGGGTACATCAAGATCTATACTTTCCATATCATAATATGTGTTACATTTGCTGCAGAGACTTTTGCGTAATGATCCGTGCATTTCTAATACATTTTTATTGCCTGCAACCAAGTGTAAGCCATCTACATTTTGAGTAATCAAAGTGAAATTATCTTGCAGATAGTTTTCTAAATCCACCAAAGCATAATGTCCAGGATTTGGTTTCACATTTTTTAACTGATTATAGCGATCTTTGTAAAAGCGCCAAACCATTTTTGGATTCTGTCTGAACCCCTGCGGAGTAGCGACCTCTTCTACATTATGGTTTTCCCATAAACCGTTGTTATCTCTGAAAGTTTTTAAGCCAGATTCGGCGCTTATACCAGCTCCTGTCAATACAACTAACTTGTTTTCTGGGTTGAATTTATATTTTGTATGCATATTAAATCCTTAATAAAACTTTCTGAAATTTGTGCAAGAAAATTATGTCAAAATATGGGTAAAGTAATTTTGGGAATGGAAATATTCTTCTGCCAAATTGTGAATAATATCTTTAGAAACATTCTGTAGCCGTTTATCTCTTTGTAAATAATACTCATATTCCCAACCATTAGCTATTAAGTTAGAAATAGTGATAGCTTGGTTTAGTAAGCTTTCCTCTTCCTGTAAGCGTAAACCTCGAATATAATTTTTCATTTTTTGTAACTCATAATCGCTAATACCATTCGATTTTGTTTTTTCTAACACATTTTTTATAGATCGTAAAGCCAATTTTTCATTTTTTTTATCTACAATTGCTACCGCCGCCCAGTAACCAAATTGCTGATAGGAAGAAAAACTGAAATCCACTGTATAAGCTAAGCCCTGTTCTTCACGCAAATGATTAAAGAGCAAAGAATCTGTATCGCCACCCAGAATTTCGGAAAGCACATAAAAAGCAGTGTTTTGTTCCGGTTGTTTAGTACTGCAACCCCATCCGCCAATTTGAATTATCGATTGCGAAATATTTTTACGGGTTTTACTGAAATGCTTGTGACTAGTTTCTATCAGTGGTATCTGTTCATATTTTTCTGTTTTACCATTTATTTCTGAAAAGAGCCTGCTACAGATATCGGTTATTTCGTTAAATTCTATATCTCCCACGATGGTAAGAACCATATTCCCAGGTTGATAATACCGATTGTACCAACGGTTAATTCGGCTGCGGCTAATTTTTCCCAAGGAAGTACGGCTACCTTCCCTACTTAAAAGATTACTCTTTTTCCCAAATAGCATCTGCTTCCAAAGTTTGTTGTTCAAATAAGCCGGGTAATCGTTTATCCGCTTTAAATTGCTGCTGTAGGTTTGTCGCAAGTTTTCTATATGATCTTTTGGAAAGGTTGGTGTAAAGATGACATCTTTTAAAAGTTCCAAGCTCATAGGCAGCATTTCCCTAAAGCATTTCATTTTCAAAGAAGTAGCTTCCATACTGGGAGTAATTCCTAAATGAATACCATTGTTACTGCAATATTTCATTAACTGCTGATAATTTCTTTTTTCGTTGCCATATAATAAACTGCCTGCAGTTAACAAATTTATTCCTCTGTTTTCTTCAGTTTCGTTCAGCTGAGAAACCTTGGTAGTTAAAGATATTCCCACCGACGGTTTTCCAGGCACTTTTTTTAGGAAGATACGCATTCCATTCGCCAGACGAAAATTTTCTACATCTCGGGATATTTTTAGGCGAGGATTAGTAATTTTTTTTGCTTTTACAAAGTTCTGAAGCTTTTTCTGTTCTAGGTTGGAATCTCCTAAAGAATAAATTTGTAAGTGCTTGCTGCTGAAAAATTTCTTTATTATCGCATCTATTTGTTTTTTTTCTAACTTTCTCAAAATTTTGGGAAATTCAAAATATCGCTTGTAGTCGCTAAGTACTTCTTCATTTCCCAAGCTAGATGCCAAATTTTCCATAAATTCAAAAGAATAACGATAATGATGCAAAAGTTCCTTTTTTACTTCTTCAATTTCGATTTGATCTACTCCAAAGTTGTGCAATTTTTGCAGCTCTTCTATAAAGATTTTACCTATTTCATTTCGATCTGCTCTGCTTTTGGGCATTATCATTATCACCATAGCACCATCGTTTATGCCGGAAAGCGAATGCACTCGAATAATATCAACCAGTTTTTCCTTGGTGAAAAGTCGTTCGTAAAGCCTTGAATTTTTGCCCAGGGCAAATACTTTAGTAGCCATAGTAAGGGCAAACGATTTTGGGTTTCCTTCAGAAATATCGGGTAAAACAAAAGCTAGCATATCATTTTCTATTTTTTTAGTAAATTTGGTTACACCAAAACCTCTGTTTTCTTCAATGGGAAATTGTTTCTTAGGTATTATTTTACCTTCTTTCCAATCTCCAAACTGATTTTTAATAGAAGTAAACAACTCATTTTGAACAAAATTTCCAGTTATTACCAAAAAGGAATTTGTAGCAGTATAATATTGTTTATAGAATTTGCGTAATTTGGCAGGTGTGGCAGCTTGTAGGTTGGCTAAGTTACCTATAATTGGGTTTCTATAGGGATTATTATGAAAATAATTTTTAGCAATTTCTTCCACAAAATAGTCTTCTGGTTCATCCTGATACTGTTTTAATTCCTCTATCACAACCTGTTTCTCGAATTTAAACTGCTGATCAGCAAAATTAGCACGAATTACCAGTTCAGAAAGTATCTCCAATCCTTCCTTAAATAATTTTGCTGGTAAAGTAAGATAGAAACAGGTAGAATCGAAATCGGTAAAAGCATTAATACTCCCGCCCAAGTAGGTAACTCTTTCCATTATAGAATTTTGCGGAAAATTTTGCGTAGATTTGAACACTAAATGCTCAGTTAAATGAGAATAACCAGCTTCATTTTCTGCTTCCCACCCAGAACCTATGCGTACATATAACTGCATACTAATAAGTGGATTAGTATTATCTTTATAACAAATAACTTTAAGTCCGTTTATCTTCTTATCAAAGTAATTATTCATCACGACTCCATTCCACACAAGCATAAGCACTGTGGTTGTGAATAGATTCAAAATTCTCTGATTCCACCTTGAAATATTTTATCCGTTTATCTTTTTTTAGTTTTACTGTAATTTCACGCACAATATCTTCCACAAAGCGGGGATTGTTATAGGCCTGCTCGGTAACATATTTTTCATCTACCCTTTTTAAAAGCGAATATATCTGGCTGCTGGCAGCACCTTCCACAACTTCAATTAACTCTTCCAACCACACGAAACCGTCGTAAGCAACTTTTAAGGTTACCAAAGAGCGCTGATTATGAGCGCCATAATCGCTAATTTCCTTAGAGCAGGGACAAAGCGAAGTAACTGGTACTTGTACACCAATTTTCAGGTCATAATCCTGTTTGTAGTAAGCTTCGAAAAAACAATCGTATCCCAAATAAGATGATATCTTAGAAACTGGTGCTTGCTTGTTTATAAAGTAAGGAAAACTGATGCGAGCATAGGCAGCATCGGCAATTAATTCTCTCTTTATTTCCAGCATAAAATCTTCTAAATTACCAATAATTGTTTCCTTGTGAAAGCGATTTAACACTTCTAAAAACCTGCTCATGTGCGTGCCCCGCTGAAGATGCGATAATTCCACATAAATATCCAGGTCGGCAACCGTATTTTGCTGTTTGTTCTCTCTATCTTCAACTATTATTGGGTAACGAACTTTTTTCACTCCAACTTTATTTATGGTAACATTGCGATTATCGTTCTGGCTTTGGATATCTTTTTTGCCTTTCATTTCTTACCTTTCTGCTGTAAAAAACTACTCATATTTTTACTAATCTCAAATTTCATCTCATCATTTTGTATATAAAAAATCACTGCTTCGCTATTAGGAAGTGCATCGATAAGCTTTATTCCCTGGGCAGGCGGTAGCAAAAATATAGCTGTGGAAAGGGCATCTGCCCACACAGTTTTTCCAGAAATTACCGTTACCGAAACTGCATGGTAGGAAGGATAGCCTCTTTTAGCATCTAAAATATGATGATAGCGTTGTCCATCTTTCATGAAATAACGCTCATAATCACCAGAAGTTGCCACAGCCTTATTTTTAATGTTTAGAATTTTAATTACTCCTCCGCGATCTCGGGGATGCTGAATGCCAACTTGAATATCATCTTTGTAACCGTAAATGCGCATATCGCCGCCTGCATTTACGATCGCTTTATCTATATTTTTGTTCTGCAAAAATTCTACAATTTTATCTACAATATAGCCTTTGGCTAAGCTGCCTAGATTCAGCTCAACTTTTTGAGGTTTATACAATTTGTTTTGGTCAAATTTCAGTTTATTGAAGCCCACATATTGCAAAGCGGCTTTGATAGAATCGGCAGGGGGTAATTTACTGGCATTAAAATCCCAAAGTTTGCTAACACTGCCAATAGTAACATCGTAGCTGCCATTAGTTTTCTGGTAGAGTTGTTTTGCAATATTCAGCAACTGGTAGACATCATCATCCATAGCAAATTTACCTGTACTGGCGTTGTTTATCTTGTTTACCAAACCTTCACCATAGAAGGAAAATTTATCCTCGTATTTGGCAATAACAGCAAAAGCAGAATCGGCGACAGCAGCTAAATTATCTTCGTCATCTTCCAATTGCAAGGTGATGATGGTATCCAACATAAAACGAGACTCTTCATAGCTGTTTACCTTATTAAAATAACGATAAGCTGCTACAGCCAACACCAGAATCAATATCACTAATGCTAATACATCTTTTTTCTTCATATTCACCTATGTTTTATTATTTTAGTCAGGAAATTAACAGCATAAATATTGTCAATTAAGAAGGTAGGTAGAAAAATAATGTTCTGTTACAACATCTCCAAACTTTTCAACCTAAAATTCTGGTGGAAATGTTCCGAAAGATGCAGTAAAAATATGTTGTTCAGCTCTTTTATTATTTTATCGGAGATCTCTATTTGGTTCAAATAGTTACCAATATTAGGTAAAATAGCCAATATTTCTGCTGTTTTGGCACTAATGCCTACAACAAAATCGGCCTGGCTTTGACGATAGCAGTTTTGACAGATAAAACCAGAGGAATGCACTGAAAAAGCCACCATCTTATTTCCAATTTCACCACATTTTATGCAGACGTTCGGCTCTAAATTTATTCCCATTATTTTGAATATTCGTAGTAAAAAACGCCAGAAAATTGCGATTCCGTTCTTATTAACCTGCTGCATAAATACCAAATAGTTTTTCAGCAGCTGGTACATCTGCCCTACCTCATCATCGGGGAAGCTAAGTTTGTTATAAAGCTCAGCAGCAGCAGAGAGCAAAACCTGTTTTCGGTAGGAATTGCCATAAGTGTAATTATTCAGCAGACGACCGCTTTTAAAGAGGTATAAGTTGCTTTCGGGGTTTTTATAAAGCTCCAACTCCACTTCATTCAAAATATCTATCAGTCCAATGTATTTGCTTTTGTTTTTGCGTACACCTTTGGCAATTACCGAAATTCTACCAAGCTCCAGACTAAAAAGGTTGAAAATTACACTGGTCTCGCGAAACTTATTTTTTTTAAGAACTATTCCAGTTGTTTTAATATCTCTGCTGGAATTTGTCATTATTCCACAGTTACACTTTTTGCCAAATTACGTGGCTGGTCTACGTTAAACCCGCGTAAGTGTGCTACATGGTAGGCCAAAAGCTGCAGCGGAACAACCGAAAGTAAAGGTTGGAAAATATCCATCGTCTCTGGTATGTAGATTACGTGTTCAGCCAAATCCTTAATGTTTTCGTCACCCTCGGTAGCAATGGCAATAATATGTCCATTGCGGGCTTTAACTTCTTGTAAATTGGAAATTATTTTATCGTAAATAGCATCTTTCAGGGCAATAGCAACTACCGGCATTTTTTCATCTATCAGTGCGATAGGCCCATGTTTCATTTCGGCTGCTGGATAGCCTTCAGCGTGAATGTAAGAGATTTCTTTTAATTTCAAGGCTCCTTCCAAAGCTACCGGATAGTGCATTCCACGTCCTAAATACAAAGCATTTTTGGAATCTTTAATTGTTGCTGCAATTCTCTCAATTTCTTCATTTAAATTCAAAACTTTTTCAATTTTTTGGGGAATTCGCTTTATCTCTTTTAGAAATTTGATGCCATACTGCGCCGAAAGATGTTTCATTCTTCCCAAAATAAGTGCTAGCAGACATAAAACTGTAACTTGCGAGGTAAAAGCTTTGGTTGAGGCAACCCCGATTTCAGCACCAGCGTGAATATAAACTCCGCCATCCGATTCCCGCGCAATGGTGCTTCCTACCACATTGGTTATACCCAAAACTTTAGCACCTCGTGCCTGAGCCTCGCGCAAGGCAGCTAATGTGTCAGCTGTTTCGCCAGATTGGCTAATAACAAATACCAGCGTGTCTTCTGGAATGATCGGGTTGCGATAGCGATATTCACTGGCATATTCTACCTCCACCGGAATGCGAGCTAAGCTCTCTATCATATTTTTGCCAATCAAAGCCGCATGCCAGGAAGTTCCACAGCCAATTATTTGGATTTTTTTTACTTTTCTAAGTTCATTACCTGTGATGTTCAATCCACCCAGCCTGGCCGTAGAGAGTTTGTTCATCAGGCGGCCGCGAAAAGCATTTTCTACCGAAGTTACCTGTTCGTAGATCTCTTTCAGCATAAAATGTTCATAATCACCTTTTTCTATGGAAGAAACATCCCAATCAACTTCGGAGATCTTCGCTTTCACAGCTTCATTATCCAGGGTAGTTATTTCAAACTTTTCGTGGTTCAAATTCACTACTTCCCCATCTTTAAGGTAGATAACTTTTTTGGTGTGAATAATAATTGCTGCTACATCGGAGGTTATGAAAAACTCCTCGTTTCCTATTCCTAGGATAAGCGGACTTCCCTTGCGGGCTGCCACTATATTTTCAGGATAATCGGTATGTATAACAGCGATGCCAAAAGTGCCTTCCACCAGTTTTAACGCTTTTTGTACACCGGAGGTGAAATCTTGTTCCTTTTCGATAAAATATTCCACCAGATGTGCTAAAACTTCGGTATCAGTTTCAGTGTTGAACTGATGGCCTTCAGTCGTTAATTTTTGGCGTAATTGTTTGTAATTTTCTATAATACCGTTGTGAACCAAGGCAATTTTACCATATTGGCCTGTGTGTGGATGAGCATTGGTTTTATTTGGTTTACCATGAGTTGCCCAGCGAGTGTGGCCAATTCCAATATTGGAAAACGTAACGTTTGGTTCTGGCAAAGAGCGTTCTAAATCGGTTATTTTACCAACTGCTTTGTAAATATGTAGCTTCCCATCTTTGTTTATAGCTAAGCCGGCACTGTCGTAACCTCTATACTCCAACCTTTTTAGACCTTCCACAATTATCGGTGTTGCGTTTCTTTTTCCAATGTAACCAACAATTCCACACATTATTCTACCTCCTACAGTCTCACATTTTCCGTATTATAATTTTCCATGAATTTATAGATGAAATATAAGATAACTAATGCTGGTAGTGCCCACCACAGCGGGATATTATCGTTTCCAAGTTTACTTAGGAAGGGAATTTGTTCACCAAAACGGTCTATTATTACGGTAACTCCATTATTCAAAAAATGAGCCAAGATTGGCAGATGTAAACTTTTCCCTTTTAACGCTAAATACGCTAGCCATACACCCAAAAGTCCGGTGGGTAAAATACGATAAGGCGACATATGAAATGCGCCAAACATCAGTGCTACAATCACGATCCCTTTCCAAAAACCCTTTTGGGAAAATACCCGCAAAAAATAACCTCGGAAAAGAACTTCTTCGCAAATTGCTGGTAGCAGAGCTATAACGCCCAAGTTTAGCCACAAAGATTGATCTTTCATACTAATTATTTCACTCAGATTCTTTAAATATGATTCCGGAATAGGAAAGAGATAATTTATAAGCTGGGTAACAGAAATAACAACAATAAGAATTGGTATAAATCCTAATAGAACTACGAGATAATTTAAGGGTTTGCTGGCTTTAATTTGCAGAGCTTTTTTAGTATCTTGCTTAGAAATTCTGAGGATCACCAAAACCGGTAATAAAATTAGCAACAATTGAGTTTTTATCATTCCTGAAATAAATTCCTGAGTCTGCCATTTGCCACCCAGGTATATGAGTGCCAAGAATATAGCGAAATACAGAATTATAGCTATCCTGGTAGTAAAAATATTCTGTCTGTTCTTTTTGCCCCAGAATTTGTAGGATTCCTCGGGAGCTGTACGGAAAAGCACCTTCTCGTTGTTGAACAGATTCAAAGAAATTTTAACAGCAATAACATCGAGTACTAAAGTGGAACCGATAACAGTTAAAAAATAGCCCAAATGAAAGCTACCGGTAAGAATTCCTTGGAACAGCAGGGCAAAATTTACTATTGGAATTAGAGCAAAACCATAGTTTAGTTTAAACCCTGGTAAAAAGCTGATCATAGAAAGTATGATAGCAGTGAACAAAATTGGCATCTGATAACTTTGCGCTTCTTTTATATTGCGGGAATAGGTAGAAAGCGAGAGTAGAATTGCTGAGAACAAAGTAACCAAAGGTATCATAATCACTAAAATAAGTACAAAATTTCCAATAGGTAAGGAAACAGCGGTAACTTCAGTAGTCATTTGGATGAGTATATAACGAATAGAAATAAACATACTCATCAAGTTAAGCAATACTGTGATAATTGAAAAAGTAATGATAGTGAGAAACTTTCCTATCACAATATCCATTCTATCGGCAGCACTCACTAAAATTGTTTCTAAAGTTCCGCGTTCTTTTTCGCCAGCTACCAAATCGGAAGCAACCACTGAGCCGCTGCTAATGGTCATTAAAATTAGCAGGTAAGGCAAAATTCTTCCTAAAATGAATCCAAACATTTTAGTAGGTGGTGCCACGTTTTCTGATTCTGTGTTAATTGCATCTAGAACTTCAGTGTCTACCTGCAATTTTTGCAGTCGGGACGCAACCAATTGTTTTTCTATCTCTGGCAAAGTTTGTTTTAGTCTGCTGTAAGCTTCCGAACTGTTTTCTTCAGCGTTATTATAATAAATTTTAAGTTGCAGTACTTCATAGCCAGCGCTGTTAATACTATCGTTTATGGTTACCACAGCTTGAATGCTATCTTCTTGCAGCAGATCTAAATAAGTCTGCAACTGTGAGTTTTGCACAGGTTGCATAAGCTGCAGGTTTTCTATTTGCTCAAATTCGCCTAATACTTTTTCCGATTTTTCGTCTTGCAAATTATCTTGCACATAAATGGTAACCTCTTTTTGTTCCATCTTCATTTCCTGGCGGCTCATCATGCTTGAAAAACCGATCATTATTAGAGGATACAGTATTATGGGAATAACAATTGAAGACACTACAGTTCTTCTATCGCGCAGCAAATCTAATAGTTCTTTTTTATAGATAGCAATTATTTTTTTAAAGTTCATTGGTTAACTCGCGCTCCTGTTTTTGCATATCCACAAATTTAATAAAAATATCATCTAAATCGTGCAAGCCAGTTTGATGTTTAAATTCTTCCCAAGTGCCTTTTGCCAGAATTTTACCTTCGTGAATCATCACAATCTTATCGGCTATGCGCTCTGCTTCGCGCATAATGTGGGTAGAAAAAAGCACACATTTATTTTGCTGGCGGCAGCGATGGATAAAAGAGATAATATTTTTGGCTGTTAAAATATCCAAACCAATGGTTGGTTCATCGAAGATCATCACTGGAGGGTCGTGGATAATGGAACGAGCGATGGAAACCTTTTGCTTCATACCGGTGGAAAGCAGGTCTATTTTTTTATCCAGAAAACCGTTCATGTCCAAAATATCAGAAAGCTCCTCTATCCGATTTTGTATCTTTTCCGCTGGAACATCATAGAGCTTGCCAAAATAAGTAAGAGTCTCACGAGCAGTAAGCCTGCCATATAAGCCAGTATCGCCGGACAGAAATCCCAAATTCGCTCTAACTTTTTGCGGCTCTTTTTTTATGTTGTATCCCATTATAGTTGCCTGGCCGCTATCGGGCTGTAAAACTGTGGAAAGCATGCGCATAGTAGTAGTTTTTCCAGCTCCATTTACGCCTAAAAGTACCACTATTTCGCCCGCTTGAACGGTAAAAGAAAGCTCATCCACCGCAAAAAGTCGGCTGCCATCTTTCTGTTTAAAAGTTTTTACCAGATCTTCTACTTCTATCATCTTTTATCCTTTTCCTGTGAAATACAAAAACAAATACCAACTACACAAAAATTATTAAAAATGTCAATTTTTTGAATGTTCAATAAAAAAAACGCAGGAACAAAAAGTCCCTGCGTTTATATTCCTTATATTTTAGGAATGAAATCTGTGTTTTCGTCAACCAATTTAGCAAATTCAGCTAAGAGCTTAGCTGCATCGTCCAAATCGGAAAGCGCGACAACTTCATTCGGGGTATGCATATAGCGGTTAGGAATGCTAATTAAACCAGTTGCTACACCAGCGCGGGTAGTCTGAATAGCATTGGCATCGGTTCCAGTAGCACGTGGTGCTGCTTCTATTTGATACTTCACTTTTGCCTGCTTGGCAGCTTTTTTTAGAAGTTCAAATACTTTAGGGTTTATATTGGCACCAACGGAAATAACCGGTCCTTTGCCCAATTTTATATCACCGAGTGAATTTTTGTCTAATCCAGGATAGTCGGTAGCATGAGTTACATCGATAGCAATTCCTACATCGGGGTTAACGCCGTAGCTGCTGGTTGTGGAACCACGCAGGCCAATTTCTTCCTGAACAGCTGCAACTGAATAGATGTTAGCAGCTACTTTTTCTTTTTGTAGATGTTTCAGTACAGCAGCAACTACATAAACACCAGCTTTATTGTCCGTAGCTTTAGAAGTTACAATGTCGCCATTTAGTTCTTCCAAACCAGGTGCGAAAGTGGCAATGTTGCCAATTTCTACTCTTTTTTCAGCGTCTTTTTTATCTTTTGCACCAAAATCTATCCAAAGCTCTTCATAGTTGGGAGCTTTTTTGCGCTCTTCAGGTTTTAGCAAATGGATAGGTTTACGGCCAATAACACCTCGATACATCTTGTTGTTCTTACCATAAATATTCACGCGTAGACCGGAAAGCAGAGTGTAATCTACCCCGCCTACTGGTTTGAAACGTAAAAAGCCGTTATCATCGATGTAGTTTATCATCAAGCCGATTTCATCGGCATGGCCTACCAGCATTAGTTTCAGTTTGCCGGTACCTTCTTTTTTGGCGATAACATTGCCGTGAACATCTGTTTTAACTTCATCGGCTAGGTCTTTTACAAATTTGCGATAGACTTCCTGTGCCGGCTGTTCAAAACCGGAAGGACTTGGTGCTTCCACCAATTCGGTAAAGAATTTTTTCATCATTGTGTCCATATCATCTCCTTTATATTGACAGTATTTTTAACAATTATTAGCTACTCCGCTAGCAAAGGGGTTAATATTTTTTTTAGGTTCCGGGGTGCTGTGCGGAATAATGCATAAAAAGCGCAAAACGCCATCGCCGGCATTTTTGAACTGATGTTTTTCTTGCGGATCTACAAAAATAAAATCACCAGCTTGGAAGGGACGCTCACCCCATTCGGTTACGAACAGACCTTCGCCTTCCAATACATAAACCTCGTGCTCCCAATCATGCTGATGAAAGGGAGTATGCCCTTCTTTTTCTACCTCGAACATACGCAAAGCGAAATTAGGAGCATTATCTTTTTGGGAAATCAGCCAGCGGATTTTGGCGCTTTTGGCACCTTCTACGTTAACTTCTTCCAAAGGAATATCTTTATAATTCTTTAGTTTCATCATCAGCCTCCTATACGGAAACTACGTCTTTTACTTCAGGTATCTCTTCTTTTAGCACTCTTTCGATCCCAGCTTTCAGGGTTAGGGTTGCCATAGGACAACTGCCACAAGCACCTTGCAGTTTTACTTCTACTACGTTGTCATCACGAACCTGTATTAATTCACAATCGCCACCATCAGCTTGCAGAGATGGACGTACTTTATCGATTACTTCTTGTACTTTTTTCTTAGATATCATCATATCCTCCATTTTTTGTTAGATTTAACGTCAAAATTATCCTTTTTAATTTTGAGTAAAGAAAAAATAATAAAAAATCCTTTAAATGAAACTTTTTTTATTTTTTTGCTAACTAAATTTAATTCACTATTGACATATTTTACAATGTCTTAAAAAATTCTTTTAAGATGAGTTCTGCATAATTGGGAAAAACCAGAGTAAAATTTTAAATATCGGAATTAAAATAAACCTGAATATAGACAAATTTATTGATTTCCCAGCCAAGATGTTGCAGGAAAGCATTTACTCTTTCCATAGCTTGTCTTTGGGGATACAGTTTTTGATAGGGGAATACTGTTGAACTTCCCCAGGGAAAGGTTTTCTAACTGGGAATATTCTTGTGCCTTGGACTGCTAAAATCGAAAGGTGGATCATTTTGCAGAACAAAATTTTTATAATTTATCTTGACTTATTTTAATTTATTGACTTAGTAAGATGTTAGGATAATAATTCGTCTGTTAGGAGATAGCCAAGATTATTTTAGTGATTATAATTCATTTATTATCAATAAGTTATGAAATATAAAAAAGGCGTTAACAAATTAATTAAAGGAGGTTAGCATGAATATTAAAAAGTATTTGAAAGGTTTCGACATTAAATTACTTGTCGTCAGTTTGCTATTGATAACAATAGCTACTGCTAACGGATGCGGAGGAAACCAGGGGGAAAAACAGAATGCACAGACAGAAAAAAAGAATGAACAAAATATCGTGAGTAAAGAGATTGATTATAAGGCAGGCCAGACACCATTAAAAGGGTATCTTTTTTATGATGAAAATAAAACGAAGAAAAGCCCAGGAATCATTGTTGTGCACGAATGGTGGGGCAATAATGCTTACAGCCAAAAGCGCGCTAGGATGTTGGCAGAATTAGGTTACACAGCATTTGCCGCCGATATGTACGGCAATGGTCTTGTAGTTGATAATCCGGAAGATGCAGAAAAAAATGCAGGTATTATTTATTCTGATATAGGTTTACTGAAAGAAAGAATGACAGCAGCTTACGATGTTTTAGTAAACAGCGGTTTTGCTGATCCGGAACGTGTTGCAGCAATAGGTTATTGCTTCGGTGGTACGGTGGTCTTAAATGCTGCTAATTTAGATATCCCACTCGATGCAGTGGTAAGCTTTCACGGTGGGCTTGCAGGTTTTAAAGCGGACCCAAAAATTAAAAATACGCATATTCTTGTCTGCAATGGAGCAGCAGATAAATTTGTATCCCAGGAAGATAAAGATAATTTTAAAAATCAAATGAACGCTGTTGGCGCTTCATACGAATTTAAAGAATATGAAGGAGCTTTGCACGCTTTCACAAATCCCGCATCAACTGAAGCAGGTGAGAAATTTGACATGCCCATAGCTTATAATGCGGCAGCAGATTCAGCCTCGTGGAATGATATGAAAGAATTTTTCTCAAAGTATTTTCCTGTTAATTGAATAAACGTCGGGCCATAACACTGAGCCTAACTTGTTCCCCAATTGACACAGGGATGTTCTAAGTAATTAAACCTACTGACAATTAAGCCGGTAGGTTTTGTTATTTAAGAGCACTATCGCATAAACTGTGTAAACGAAAAAATATTGAGTGTACTAATCAAAACCGAGTAAACTATCACTGAGATTTACCCGATTCTTTTTTATTGCTCTACTGCTGAAAATTTCAATACAGAATATAGAATATCAAGCACACGTAGTGATATTATTGATAATTCTGGTACTATAAAAAGTTTACAAAGATATTGCAATTGATTACCAGGTAGTTACAAAATAAAATAATCGGGATTTGTGCATTTTGGGGTGGCATTTTTAAGAAGTTGGGTTAAATTTATTCGTGAACATGATATAATATATAAATAGATTTTGGATGCAATTTTTAATTCGTTCAAATCGCTCACCTTAGGTAAAAGGAAAGGGAGGATTGCTGATTAAATCACGAAATGAGCCATTTATGAATAATGCTTTTATGAAATCATAGGGCAGATAATTATTTCGACGAGATAAAAAAACAATTAAAAAAAGGAGAACTGACTATGTTGAAAAATGAAATTATAGCAGGACCCACCAGTCCTGGCAGCAATTCAGAAGCCGTTACAAAAAACAAGACAAATTTATCACAAATGAGAAATATTTTAGTGACATATAAAGCCAACGAAAAAGAAAAAGAATTTTACAGGAACTTTTTTAAGGATCATGTGATTTCTTTTTTAGATGATTATACAGAAACCGATAAAAAAGAAAAAATATTATTGGAAAGTGAGATAATCATTGCGTGGAACCCGACAAAAGAATTAGAAAAATTTGATAAAAGCCTGTTCCGCAATTTTCATCTTATTCAACTATTGTCTGCCGGTTATGATCACCTGGAATTAGATATGTTCCCGGACAAATGTTTAATTGCAGCGAACCAGGGCGCTTATGCAACACCAATGGCTGAACATACGGTCGCAATGATTCTTGCACTGGCAAAAAAATTGCGCTTGTATCATAACCGCCTTGCAGAAGGAGAATTTGAACAAATGAAAAGTATTACCAGGCAGGTTAAGGGAGCAACGCTCGGAATTATCGGCTTCGGTTCAATTGGGAAAGAAGTTACCAGGTTGATGCGTAGTTTTGATGTGAAAATAATGGCCTTAAACACAAGCGGAAAAACAAGCGAAGATGTTGATTTTACAGGCACATTAGACGATTTGGATCACCTGTTAATTCATTCCGATTTTGTGGTCATTTCCATTCCTCTGACAGACGAAACAGAAGGATTAATCGGAAAAAGAGAATTAGAACTGATGAAAAATGATGCCATATTGATTAATGTGGCCAGAGGGCCCATCGTTAAAGAAAAAGATTTATATGACCATTTGAAGAACCATCCCGATTTTTCAGCCGGAATTGATGCGTGGTGGATCGAGCCGTTTAAGTTTGGACAGTTCAAAATCAATTACCCTTTTTTTGAATTGCCCAATCTCCTCGGATCGCCGCACAATTCATCTATTGTGGAAAACATTTTGATTGAAGGAGCAAGAAAAGCAGCAGAAAATGTGAAGAGATTCCTGAATAATGAGGAAATAAAAGGAGTCGTTAAAAGAACATAGTATAATCAGGGAATTCAATTAAGCCGCCTCTGTAGCAATTTTAAAAATGAAAAAATTCACACAAAACCAGGAATTTCACTTGACTAATATTTTGAGGCAGCCATCATGAAAGTTAATAATAGAAACAAATTTCAAAAAAAAATAAAAAAGGAGTGTAAAATATGGAAAAAACAATGAAAGCAATGCAGGTAAAAAAGGCCGGTGGTGATTTTCAATTGGTTGAAATTCCAGTACCGGCACCAAAAGAAAATGAAGTACTGATAAAAGTAGAAGCATGTGGAATTTGTCACAGTGATGCAATCGTAAAAGAAGGATGGTACCCAAATCTACCATATCCTTTAGTCCCGGGCCATGAAGTAATTGGAACAATAACGGAAGTCGGGAAAAATGTAAAGTCATGGCAAACAGGTCAAAGGGTAGGCGTGGGCTGGCATGGCGGCCATTGT
>JASUTE010000036.1 GCA_030445745.1 Candidatus Cloacimonadota bacterium | reverse complement strand
GGTTTGTAAACCAATGACGGACCGAGCTTTATCCCTTCCATTTTCCTACTTAAAAAATCTTCTTTCAAACTTGAGTGTCAACATACAATGACAAAAAAACCGTCATTGCGAACCCTTGATGGGAGAAGCAATGCATTCTCAGAGCAAAACCTTTGTGTGTTCCGGTTTAACCGTGGTGAAATAGAATATCTTATAAGGGGGCGTAAGCTTCCCAATAAAAAATCTCCGTCTAAAATGACGGAGATTTTGGTTATTTCCTAAACTTTATTTTACGATTACTTCTTCGATTATTGCTGGATTTTCGGGGAGTGGTTTATCTTTATTGTCTGTTTTTAAATTCTCTATTTTGTGAACCACATCCATACCTTTGGTTACTTTGCCAAAAACTGTGTGATGTCCGTTCAACCAAGGAGCGCCGTCTTTTTTGGTAACTATGAAGAATTGGGAACCGTTGGTGTTAGGCCCGGAATTTGCCATACAAATTGTGCCGTAATCTACGGTTTTTTCCAAATCAACTTGCACCAGCGGTTCTTTTGTGCCGGTCATTTTCTGGATCTCTTCCACAGTTTTACCTATAAGAGGTTGGCCCGATTGCTGTTGCATAATTTTCTGGGCTAATTTAGCTACTTCGATATTAGGATTTTTACTTTGCTGCAAATAAGGCATGAGTATTTTTTCGAAAACCAGCCTAGCGGTTGTTTCATCTTCTATTTTGCCTGTAATCACAGTTTCTTTGCCGGGGAATTCATCTTCAAATGTATAGCCGGGTCCGCCAGTTCCTGTACCAAGAGGGCAACCGCCCTGGATCATGAAATCTTTGATAACGCGATGGAAAGTAAGGCCGTTGTAGAAAGGTTTTTTCACCATTTCGCCAGTTTGGGGGTCTTTCCATTCTTTGCTTCCATTTGCCAGACCCACAAAGTTAGCAACTGTTTTAGGAGCTATCTCCGGCCACAATTCCAATTCTATATCGCCGTAATTGGTTTTCATGATCACTGTCTGAGTTTCATCTGCCCACAGAATAGCTCCTATGGTTACGATCAAGAGTGTTAGTAAAATTTTTTTTAGCATCATTTCTCCTTTGTTTTGTATTCTAACAGTTCTAATTTACCGTCAGTTATTTTTATATAGGAATTATGTTCTATCCAGTCGCCCGAATTCACATAGATTCCATTTTCAAATTTTTCTAATTTGGGGGAATGGGAATGGCCTAAAACCACGATATCGTATTTTTCTAAAGCTTTTTGGGCAAATTTCACTAAGCCTTCTTCTTTACGCCGTTTCAACGTGGGCGGCATTTTTCTGTCACGACTGGAGCGCGAAAGCATTTTGCCAATTCCCAAAGCAATATCGGGGTGCAGCAGCTCGAAGAATTTCATGACCAATTTATTTCTAATTAAACTGCGGAAAAGCTTGTAACGCCAGTCGTTAGCTGTGAACCAATCCCCATGGTTCACGAAGATTTTGTTGCCATCCAGTTCTTCGATGAAACTTTTAGGATAAATTTCCATGCCGATTTCATTTTTTAGGAAGTCTTTGAACCAAAAATCGTGGTTACCGGCTGTCATCACCAGGCGAGTTCCTTTCTCTTGTAGCTCACTCAGTTTTTTCAAAATAGGAAAATAACCTCGAATGATCACCGAATTCCAGGCGTACCACAAATCGAAGATATCACCATTCAAAATCAGCATATCAGCCTGGTTTTCCAAGCTGGACAAGAACTCCAAAATGCGCAAGCGACGCTCGGTATCTTCCTGTTTTTCCTTAAATTTCAAATGGAAGTCGGAAACAATGTAAATTCTCATTTTGTCATCACGTAATGAATTATGTTAGCACCCATTTTCAGGGCTTTTTCTCTTATTTCAGGAGGATCATTATGGTTCACTGTCCAGCCATCGCTCAAATTTGTTTCGTAGGTGTACAGTACCAACAATCTTCCGACATCATTGAAAATTGCAAAAGCTTGCGGACGTTTATTGTCGTGTTCATGAATTTTGGGCATTCCTTTTGGAAATGGGTAAAAACCGTTAATCAGTTCATGGGAAGAGGGTAACTCTATCAGATTTTTTTGTGGAAATATTTTTTTTATTTCACGGCGAAATGATTCGTCTAAACCATAATCATCGTCCACATATAAAAAACCACCTCGCGACAAATATTCACGCAGGTTTTTGATATCTTCCTCACTAAATTTAACCTGTCCGTGCCCAGTCATAAAAAGGAAGGGGAAGTTGAAGAGCTTGTTATTGTCTGGTTTTACTATGGCTTCTTGTAAAGCGAAATTAGTATTTAAGACCTGGTTGGTAAATTCTGCCAAATTGGGTAGAGCGTCGCCATCGTTATACCAATCGCCACCACCTTGGTAATGCAAACGGGCTAACTTTGGTTTTTCCTGTGCAGAGGCAACAGAGAAAACTGCTACTACAAGCAGCAAGGCAATTACTAACTTCATTTTTTTCTTTACCATATTTTTGATGTGAATAATTTTAAAAACGTGATTATGGCAAGTAAAAAATTCTGGACACATTATCTTCGAGCTTTGTTATGACAATAGGCGTATAAGCGAGGTAGTATATGAAATTGGAATATAAAAATTTGCAGCAGGAGTTTTTCCTAATTGCTGGTCCTTGTGTTTTGGAAGATGAAAGCACAGTTATGAAAACAGCGGAGTTTTTGCAGCAAGAGTCGCAAAAACATGATTTTCAATTTATATTTAAATCCAGCTACGAGAAGGCAAATCGTACTTCTGCCAAATCGTACAGAGGTCCTGGTTTGGAAAAAGGATTGCAGCTTTTAGCAAAAGTAAAAAAGGAATTTGATCTACCTATTTTAACCGATATTCACTTGCCACAGCAGGCCAAGCAAGCAGCAGAAGTAGCAGATATTTTGCAGATTCCGGCTTTTTTGAGTCGCCAAACTGCTTTGCTGCAGGCTGCCGCAGTCACAGCCCGTATTGTGAATATAAAAAAGGGGCAGTTCATGGCTCCGGAAGATATGCTGCCAGCTGCTCAGAAGGTGACTGCGGCTGGAAACCCGAAAGTGTTGCTAACCGAACGTGGCAGCTGTTTTGGGTATCATAATTTAGTAGTGGATTTTCGTAGTTTTGCTATTATGAGCAATTTCGGGTTTCCGGTGGTTTACGATGTAACCCACAGCCTGCAGCAACCCTCGGCTGGCCAAACCAGTGGTGGTACACCCCAATTTGCGCAGATGATGGCTACCGCTGCTGTAGCTACTGGTAAAGTGCAGGGTTTATTCCTGGAAACACATCCTAATCCTTCAAAAGCGCTTAGTGATGCTGCTTCTATGCTGCCTTTAAATGAAGTGCCAGAACTTTTGAACCAGATAGATAAAATTTTGAAAATGAGGTAAATAATGCACGAAAATATAAAATTATTGATCTTAGATAACGATGGGGTGCTTACAGATGGCAAGATATATTACGATGATAATCGCCTCGAAACCAAAGCCTTTTCAGCAAAAGATGGTTTGGGAATTAAACTTTTAGGCTTTACTGATATCAAAGTAGCCATCATCACTGGCCGTCGTTCGCAAATCTTACAGCAGCGCTGTGATGATCTGGGTATCAAGATCCTTTTCCAAAAAATAAACAACAAATTAAAAGTAGCTGAAGAAATTTTGAAAAATTTAGATTTAGATTGGCAAAATGTAGCCTACATGGGCGATGATTGGAACGATTTTCCGGTAATGGAAAGGGCGGCTATAAAAGCAGTTCCCAAAAATGTATTTCCCGATTTCCAAAAACAAGCTGATTTCGTTTCCCAATATAACGGTGGAGAAGGCGCTGTGAGAGATTTTATAGTATACTTGCTACGTAGCAGAGGAGAATATGAACAGGTACTGCAAAAGTTTTTGGCTCATCTTCGTAGCGCTTAGTCTGTTTTTTGGTTGCGGAAAGCCACCTGCCCAGCAGGAATATATTACGACCAAGGATTTACCTGACCAGCAAATAGACTCTGTGCGTATTATCACCACGAACAACAACATTACAGAGCAAATTATCACAGCTGTCCACATCGATCAGTTCAGTGAAAAAAAGCTGACTTTAGCCGATACTGTATTTGTGAAAAATCTGGCTGAAGACAGCACGGTAACTTCCACTTTGGCCTGTGATAAAGCAGAGATAGACGATGCTCGCAATTTTATGATAGCCAAAGGCAATGTGGTGGTAAATAGTAAAAATGGAAAATTGTTAACTCCCTATTTGGTCTGGAACAGAAATACGGACGAGATTTTTGCCCAGAACGGGGTTACCCTTATTCGTGCCAAGAACACTTTGCGAGGTAGTGAGCTGAAAACTGATATCAATTTAGATAAGATTAAAATTTTTAAAGTTTCAGCGGAAGGAAAGCTGGATGAAGAGCAAACTGACGATATCGATTGGTAGTTTTCTGCTGCTATTCAGCTGGCTATGGCCTCAGCAGGAATTACGGCCCTACAAGCTGATAAATGCCGATACTTTGTTGGTGCAAAAAGTAGCTGAAGAGTATGTAACTACTCTAAGTGGTAATGTGCACCTGTTTTATGGCGAAACTGAGTTTTTTACCGAGCAAGCGGAACTTTTTGAGAAGCAAAAAATTAGCCGTATGCTGGGAAATGTAGAAGTCTATGACGATACCCTGAGTTTGTATGCTGATAAGGTAGAATATTTTAGGAAGCAGGAAAAATTAGCTTTGCAGGGCGATGTTTTTGTTAGAGAAAATCACGCTGATTCCACTTATCGCACTTTTGAATCGGAAAGAGCTGAATATTGGCGAGAAAAACGTGAATTTTATGCTGATGAAAATGTAAAATTTTACGACCAGCGTGAAGAGTTTCACGGTAGTTGTGGCGACTTGAATTATTTTCTAGAGAGAAATTATGGTTATTTATTACAAAAGCCGGTTTTAAAGGTAGTTCAAGCAGATTCCTTACAAATTTCTGCTGAAAAGATAGAATATTTTGAAGATTTCAAAAAAATAGTGGCTACTTTCAATGTGCAGACAATTGCCAACGATTTTATCATTAACAGCAACTTCCTTATCTATTTCGATGATGAAAAAAAAGCACATTTTGTGGGACAACCCAGCTTTGAATCTGACTTTGCCGATGCCTGGGCTCAAGAATTCCGCGTTTATTTCCAAAAAAATAAAATAAAAAAAGCTGAGTTACAGGATAGCTGCTTTGTGAAATTTCGCACTGAAAACGACAAAGAAAAGCTAAATTGGATAAGATCCGATTTTATGGAACTACATTTTCAGGATAGAAAGATTCGTTTATGCGAAGCAGAAAGCAATGTTACTTCCAAATTTTTACAAACTGCAACTGCAGAACGCGATTTTATGAAAAATAGAGCTGCAGGAGAAAATTTGTTGCTGTATATTTCGCCAGAAAACAAATTGGAAAAGATAGAACTGAAAAAAAATGTAAAGGGTAAATATACCTTTGAGCCTTAATATAAACAATTTATTTTCCTGCAGGTGGTTTAAGTTGAACTACAATTTATTATCTGCACTTACTTTTCCTGGCATAGGTTATCAAAATTTTTACAATAAAACTGATCAATGTAACAAATGCTTAAATTCAGGTGGTTTTCCCAGTTCGCATATCTCTATGGTGGTTATTTTAACTACATTATTGGGAATTAAATACGGTTTTAGCTCGGATATGTCCATCCTGATGCTGACTTTTTTCTTCCTCGAACTTCTCAGGTTGCCCTGTTAAGGGAAACTACAAAGGTTTTCATTACTGCTTGAACTTCTCAAGTTTTCTCTTGCGTAAGTAAGAGAAAACTACAAATGAGTTCGCAACAAGAGAAACCTACAGAGGTACACCCCGAACTAGTTCGACGAAGAATCTAATAAAGGCATTAAGTCTTAAGTTACAGATTGCTTCACCCATAAAGGGTTCGCAATGACGGTTTTTTTGTCATTTCGAATGGAAGCCGTAGGCTGGAATGGAGAAATATCATACAAACTTATGGTAAACCTGAGATCTCTCGACTCCACTTCGTTCCGCTCGAGATGACAATTTATTTCTCAAAAACCCCTCTGCTCTGCTACGCTTGCCTTATGGAATGCAGCTATGCTGCCGGCTTTGCCGATTCCACTAGGGCAGAGCTCGCAGAGCTTCTCCCCTTAAAAGGGGAGCAAAAAAGCGGTCATTCTGTGGAATTCTCCGAACTCGTTCGACGAAGAATCTAAACTTTCACATTCCGATGTCCTGACGGACAAGCGGAAGTGTAGGTTTTATCAATCTTCACAAACCTCACTCAACGCTTCTCTCAGAGTCATTACTCGTAAATCAGTTTTATGCACAAATTTCACTATTTCAGCAAAAGCAGCTGGTGGACAATTGGTAGGATAGTCACCTGTATTAACTGTAACCCGATGAAATCCTAAGATGATAAGAGCTTCTTTATTCTGTATACCACGCACTATTCTGGATTTTACGTCTGCAGCAGTATAGGAGGAATAAAAAGCGTAATATCCCAGAAGTTTTCGATTAACTGGTGCGGTGTGTTCTATATCCAAACTCGTGCGTATATTCCTATAATATTTAGCAATAATTTCAAATTGCTGCGGAGTAGCATGTCCACTCGGTAGAGCAAACGAAACTGCATCGAGATCATGAGCCAATAAGTTTTGTTGGTCTTGCGCAATTTCATATTCCACTACTTCTGGAGTATAATCTGGCATATTGATATGATGCAAGGTATGCCCGCCGGTTTCCCAGCCTTCATTTTTTTCCAATATCTCCAATTGTTCCCAGCTAAGGAAGTTGGGATTTCCAATAACAGGTGAATTAACAAAATTGGTAGCTGCAAAATTATATTTTTCCAAAATAGGGAAGGCATTTTCGTAGATACTTTTATGTTGGTCGTCGAAAGTAAATACAACAATAGGAGAATTGGGTTGCACTTCGGTGATATTTTGGCAACTTCCAGCTATTAGCAAAATTAATGGCAGAATCCATCTAATGCGCATAGTAACTCCATTCTGTTTGCAAGCCGGCAGTGTAATATGAATTGCCCACGCTGGGATGATAATATGACAAATTCAAGGCTAAATTCCAATTGGGACTAATCGCCACTCCGCTGATATTTGTTAACTTTCTCTGGTTATACAGTGGTGTTTTTGTATAGGAAAAAATAAGGTTTTGCTTAAATATATCGTCTTCCCAGCCCGCTGCAATGGTATAGTTATCTTTATAGGAAATAGCAAAACGATTGTTATTTTCATTTTTATAGGAAGCAGCAACTTGCAGGTGTGAACGAATGGGGAAAAGTGTTTCCAAATACAATTGACTACGACTACTATGGCTAAAATGGCTACTTTCCATAAAATCTTCGTATCCTGCTGCCAAGTATAAACTTAGTATGGAAGTCGAATAATTATTTTCCAACCAGATAAAGATGGATTTTTGGTTGTTGAAATTACTACGGCCTGCATATAACAGATTTAGCTTTCCTAAATAATTAGCATTTCTATAGCTAATTGCGGTAGTACTAAGTACGCTGTTGAATTCATTACCTCCTAATTCGGCTGTTATAGTTAGTTTAGGAAGTTTACCACACCAGGCTACTCCGCTAAAACGATAATTTTCCAATATACCTTTGTCATAAAGCGGATCAGTAACATCTAAATTTCTTAAATAACTGCTTGTACCAATTTTTTTATTATAAATTTGGAAACTTACATTAGTATTTTGCCAATCGTGCTTGAGCTGTAAAGAATCCAACCTAATTGCTTCCTGCAGGTAGTTATGGCTGTAGCTTAACATAATGCTGAGTTTGTTTTGGTAGGGTAAATTGAACCTGCTGCCAAATTTGAATAAGTCTTTCTGCTGATAGTTGTATTTTTCTTTTTCAGGAAAATATTCAGTACCGTAATAAGAATAAAGGTTGGCAGATAGATTTTCCGCAAAAGCCAATAATATAAATGAATAAAGTGTTAACAAACTCATTAGGAGATATTTCCTCATAGCAAACTCCTATTTTTTCTACAACTACCCCAAAACAGAAAATTTCAGTCAAGTTTATTAATTACATTCTGAACTTCAAAATGTAGATGGATTCCAGTCTAAAAACCTCTGAATGCGCGCCAGCACTTCAGAGAAATCCAGTCATTCTGAGGCAGACCTACAGAGGTCTGCGACGAAGAATCTAATAAGGTCATTAAGTCTTAAGTTACAGATTGCTTCACCCGATAAATCGGGGTTCGCAATGACGATTTTTTTTTGTCATTACGAGTAAATCTTCTTGAATTATCTTTCGCGAAGTAATCTATAAATTGTTAATAAAAATCTTATATTAACTTTATGTTTTTAATTACAGATTGCTTCACCCATCAAGGGTTCGCAATGACGATTTTTTTTGTCATTGTATGTTGACACTCAAGTTTGAAAGAAGATTTTTTAAGTAGGAAAATGGAAGGGATAAAGCTCGGTCCGTCATTGGTTTACAAAC
>JASUTE010000020.1 GCA_030445745.1 Candidatus Cloacimonadota bacterium | reverse complement strand
TCGTGGTCAAAACTTATATTAGTTATTTCCCAAACAAGAAAGCCCAATAAATATCAGAGCAATAATTTTTCATTTTACATTTTACATTTTTTCATTTTTGCTTGCTTATCCATCAAACCAAGGATTGTCCCGCCAGCGAAAGAGAAAAATGTAAGAATTGCAGCGGGATGCCCACTTCGTGGTCAAAACTGATATTAGTTGTTTCCCAAACAAGAAAGCCCAATAAATATCAGGGCAATAATTTTACATTTTACATTTTACATTTTTTCATTTTTTCATTATTCTTTTAATGACCCGCAAGACAAATAACTTGACTTCCTAAAACCCCCAATAATTTTATATTTATTAATTATTTCATTATTTAAACTTGAATAAAGAAAGGTGAAAAAACATAGGAGGAATTATGTTAAACGGAAAGTACTTATTTACTTCGGAATCGGTAACAGAAGGCCATCCAGATAAGGTCGCAGATCAAATTTCCGATAGCATTTTAGATGCAATTATAGCAAAAGATAAAGATGCACGTGTAGCTTGCGAAACTTTTGTAACTACTGGAATGGTTCTGGTAGGTGGTGAAATTACTACTAAGTGTTATGTAGAAATTCCCGATATTGTTAGAGAAACGGTAAAACAAATTGGTTACACCAATGCCGACTACGGTATGGACTACCACACTGGAGCTGTTTTAACTACCATCGATAGGCAGTCGGAAGATATAGCCCAAGGTGTCGATGAAACGAATGAACATTCACAAGGTGCTGGTGACCAAGGAATGATGTTTGGGTATGCTTGTGATGAAACCCCCGAACTGATGCCGATGACTACTATGCTCTCGCACAAATTGGCGCAACAATTGGCTCTGGTTAGAAAAGAAAATGTGTTAGAATATCTGCGTCCAGATGGAAAAACTCAAACCACAGTAGAATATTTTAATAAAATTCCTAAAAGAATCGATGCTTTAGTAGTTTCAGCTCAACACAACCCTGGTATTGATCAACAAAAAATTAGAAAAGATATTATTAAACATGTTATTAAACCTATCATTCCTAAACAGCTTTTGGATGATAATACTAAATATTTTGTGAATCCTACTGGCAGATTTGTAAAAGGTGGACCTCATGCCGATTGCGGGCTTACCGGCCGAAAAATAATTGTAGATACTTATGGCGGCAAAGGCAGCCACGGTGGCGGATCCTTTTCTGGCAAAGATCCATCTAAAGTGGACAGAAGCGCTTCCTACATGGCGCGCTATATTGCCAAAAATATTGTTGCAGCTAAACTGGCTAAAGAATGTGAAGTGCAACTGGCTTATGCTATTGGTGTGGCCGAACCGGTTTCGGTACTTATTAGAACTTTTGGCACTGGCAAATTGGAAGATGATAAGTTGAATAAAATGGTGCGCGATACTTTCCCGCTTACACCAGCCGAAATTATTCGTTATTTGGATTTAAAAAGGCCTATCTATAAAAAAACCGCCGCCTATGGCCATTTTGGCAGGGAGCTAAAAGAATTTACTTGGGAACAACGCGATAAGGTAGATGAGTTAATTAGAAAAGCAGGACTTTAGAATATTTAGGGGCAGTTTTTACTGCCCCTTTTTTTATTAATTAGTTGACCGATTACCTGGATAATTTTTCTTGGTTCAGCAATTCAGAATAAAGAAAAACAGGTTTACTTCATAAGAAAAAACAAAGAAAGCAGAAAATGCCAGAGCTAAAGGTAGATTTTTTAGGAAAAGAACTTAACAACCCGCTTGTATTGCCAGCTGGAGTTATGGGTATGTCCTATTCAGGTATGGAATTTTCTAGTAAAAATGGTGCTGGGCTTATCACCAGTAAATCTCTGACCTTGCAAGCCCGCAGTGGACATAAAGGCCCTGTGGTGGCTGAATTTGAAGGCGGTATTCTGAACTGTATGGGTTTATGCAATCCCGGCATTATAAATGGATTGCAAGAAGTTGATGAATTTAAAAAACGCTCCGGTAACAGTGTTATCGTGAGCGTTTTTGCTACCAATAGTGCAGATTTTGTTATTTTAACCCGATATGTGAATAAGTCCCACGCCGATTTTTTGGAATTAAATCTTTCTTGCCCCAATGTGTTCGACGAGTTTGGTATTCCTTTGGCTGCTTCTGGAGAAGAAGTATATAAAATTGTAAAAGCAGTTAAAAAGGAATCAAAATTACCAGTGATAGCGAAACTTTCGCCCAATGTTTACGACATTGTAGCCATAGCTAAAGCTGCCAAAACTGCTGGTGCCGATGCTTTATGCCTTATAAACACAGTAGGCCCAGGTATGCTAATTGACACCAAAATGGTAAAATCGGTTTTATTCAATAAATTTGGTGGTCTTTCTGGGCCTTGTATCAAACCGATAGCGTTGAAGCTTATCTATCAAATATATTCTGCTATAGATATTCCTATTTTGGGAATGGGCGGCGTGACAACCGGAGAAGATGCAATACAAATGCTAATGGCTGGTGCCAATATTGTAGGAGTAGGTACTGCAGTTTATAAACGAGGAATCGAAGTTTTCGATAAGATAAATATCGAAATAAAAGAGTATATGAATCAGATGGGGTATGCTAATCTTCAACAAATTCCTAAACTAAAAAAAATAGAAAATTAAGAGGATTGATGGATAAAAGAGTAACTCTTAAAATAGCTAAAATAATAAAAGAGACAGATACTATAAAGACTTTTTTCTTTGAGCATGAACTGGGTGCCAAACCAGGACAATTTATTATGCTCACCGATTTCGAAGGCGGTGAAAAGCCCTTTTCGATAGCAGATAGTAATTCGCAGGAGTTTTGTATCACCGTTAAAAAGGTGGGCGAATTCACTGCACGCCTTTTTACGAAAAAAGAAGGCGATTACGTTTCTATAAGAGGGCCTTATGGGTCCTCTTTTTTTATATCTGCTGGCAATGTTTTGTTGGTAGGAGGTGGTTACGGCACTCCTCCGCTTTATTTTCTAACCAAAAAATTATTGGAAAATGGCGCTAAAGTCAGTGTTGTGAATGGCGCTAAAACCAAAGATGATTTGGTCTTTTGCGATAAATTCCAAAAATTGGAGTTGGAATATAAGAACATAACCCAGTCTGGTTGTTTAGGAAGAGCTGGAACTTCGGTTGATCTTGCTTGCGAATGCTTGCGAAGAAAAAAGTACGATTTTATTTACGCAGCTGGACCAGAAATGATGATGAAATCGTTATATCCATATTTGGAAAATTACCAATTTGAGTTTCTATTTGAAAGGTATATGAAATGTGCAATAGGAATTTGCGGAAATTGCACTATTGACCCGCTGGGAATAAGGCTGTGTGTGGAAGGGCCGGTTCTACCCAAAAAAATAGTTGATAAATTAACTGAATTTGGTAAATATCACCGTGATGCAACCGGAAAGAGGGTAAAATTTTGAAAACACTCCTGAAAAACGGTATTTTGGTAGATAGTAAGGCAAATTTACTGATTGAAGATAACATAATTTCCTATATTGGTTTAGAAGAACCAGCTGCAGACCAGGTTTTATCTCTGCAAAACCATCTGGTACTTCCAGCTATGATCGACCCGCACGTGCATGTACGCGGTTTGCAGCAAAAAGACAAAGAAGACTGGCAAACTGCTTCTTTAGCTGCTATAAATGGAGGAGTTGCTACAATTTTTGATATGCCTAATACACTTCCTCCCACCAATTCATTGGAAAATTTTGAATTAAAGTTAAAAGAAGCTAAAGAAAACTCTTTAGTAGATTTCAGGCTGCATTTGGGCGCTAACGGTCACAATAAAGAAGAGCTTAATTCCATCTTAAAACACTATCGTCAATATGTGGGTGGCATAAAGGTATTTTTGGCTGGTTCCAGCAGCAACGAGATAGTACAAAATCCGCAGCACTTAACCGACATTTTTGAATTTGCGGCCCAGCATGACCTGGTTGTTTTGGTGCATAGCGAGTTGCAGAGTTGTTTGCAAAAATGGCAACAACAAATTGGCGAGCAATCAATTTTAAACCATTCCTACATAAGAAATAGAGAATGTGCTTTAGCTGGAACTAAATTAGCTGTGGAAACTGCCAAAAAAGTTGGGAATAAGCTGTATATTTGCCATGTCTCTACCAAAGAAGAGATCGAATATCTACGAAAATACAAGACCGATTACATTTATTGTGAAGTAACGCCACATCACCTGTGCTTGGACGAAGAAATTTTGAGGTTAGTAGGTAATTTTGGTAAAGTGAATCCACCTCTGCGTACCACTGAAGATACCAGAGCTCTATGGCAAGGAATAAAAGACGGTACAGTTGATGTAATAGGTAGCGACCATGCACCGCATCATTTAGAGGAAAAAATACAATCATATCGGAAAGCTCCTTCAGGATTTCCTGGTTTGGAAACAACTTTACCGGTTATTTTAGATAAGGCTTCCGAATGTGATATTAGCTGCTCTAGAATTCAAAAGCTTACCAGCCAAAAAGTAGCCGAGATCTTCCAATTAAAAAAAGTTGGAAAACTCGAGATCGGCTACAAAGCCAATATAGTGATAGTCGATATCAACCAAACTCAACCACTTATTGCCGCTTTTTTTCAGTCGAAAGCAAAATACTCGCCTTTCGATGGCTATGTGAGTAAGGTAAAGATCGAAAAAACAATTGTTGAAGGAAAGGTATATTAATTAGGAGAAGAATAATGACGAAGGAGCAATTTGTAACCGAACTGGAAAAGATAGGAGCAATTAAATTTGGTAAATTCACCTTAAAAAGTGGATTGGTTTCGCCTTTTTACATCGATTTGAGAGAGATAACCAGCTATCCGGAATTATTGAATGGTGTGGCTAATCTTTTAGCTGAGAAAATTAAAGATATGGATTTTGATATTATAACCGGTATTCCATACACAGCTTTGCCAATAGCAGCTTTGGTTGCTAATAAACTGCAAAAACCGCTTATCTACAAAAGAAAAGAAGAAAAAGCTTACGGCACCGGAGGTAGCATCGTGGGTAAATTCCAAAAAGGTGATAAATGTTTGGTTATAGATGACCTGATTACAACCGGAGCTAGCAAAATAGAAACAGCTGAAGCTTATGAAAAAGCCGGGGTAGAAGTAGAAGATTTTGTGGTAGTTATCGATAGAAGCGCTAATGGAACTGAAGAACTGGAGCAGCATGGTTATAAATTACACAGCCTTATTTCTTTGGTAGATATTTTACAGCAGTTACGAGAGCAAGAGCTAATAACTGCCGCAAAAGTAAAAGAAGTGGAAGAGTTTACCCAAAGTTTAAACAAACCAAAAAAAAGTAGACAGCCAAATGCAATGACCCAGAAGTTATTGGAAAAAATAGAAGAGAAGCGATCTAACCTGATCTTATCGTTAGATGTTGAAACCAAGGCAGAATTTTTCCAAATCTTGGAAGCAGCTGCTTCCGAAATAGTGATGTTGAAAACACATGTAGATATATTAACAGATTTTGATGATAATTTTATTGCAAAGCTGCGGGAATATGCTCGCGAATATAATTTCCTAATTTTTGAAGACCGTAAATTTGCCGACATTGGCAACACTGTTCGCAAACAGTATCGCAGTGGCATCTATCATATTTCCAATTGGGCCGAATATATAACTGTGCATCTGGTGGCAGGAGCAGGAATTTTAACTGGATTATTCGAAGGTTTAGAGAACAGAGCTGGATTTGTGTTAGCACGTATGAGTTCTAAGGGAAATTTAATAAACGAAACTTACACACGCCGTTGTTTTGAAATAGCCAAGAAATATCCGCAGTGGGTGGCTGGTTTTATAGGCCACGGCCACAGCGTGAACGATATCTCCAGGTTCAAAGCCAAATTTCCTGGTGAGCAATTATTACTAATACCGGGTGTTAAATTGGAAAAAGGTACCGATAAATTGGGACAGCAATATATAACAGTAGAAGATGCCATTAACGGTGGAGCAGATTGCATAATAGTAGGTCGTGGTATCTACCAGGCCGATGATGTACATATTGCTGCTAAAACCTATCGGGATAGAGCTTGGAAAGCTTATAAAGAAAGAGAATAAGGAGTGAAGATGAATAATTTGATCTCAATGAGAGATTTAACCAAAGAAGAAATCATGCTATTTATGGAAACAGCTGCCAAAATAGAAAAGGGTGAGCTGAATCCGAACATGGAAAGAAAATTAGCAGCTTTGATGTTCTACGAACCTTCCACTAGAACACATTTTTCATTTGCCACTGCTATGAAAAAATTGGGAGGACAAACTATTACCATGCGTGGTACCCAAAATTCTTCTGTGCAAAAAGGAGAATCTTTTGCCGATACTCTGCAAACTTTAGCACAATATGCCGATATTATAGTTCTTAGAACAGGAATTGAAGGCTCGGCACGTTATGCAGCGGAAGTGGTTGATATTCCGGTTGTGAATGCTGGAGATGGTGCTAATCAGCATCCTACCCAAGCGCTTTTAGATTTATATTCCATTATAAAAACACAAGGTACTTTGGAAAATTTGAATATCGGGGTGGCTGGCGACCTTAGATTTGGCAGAACAGTGCATTCCCTGGTTTATTCTCTTTCCGAATTCAATCCCAAATTCAAATTCATCTCTCCCAGCTTTTTACAAATGCCTTCCTATATTAAAGACGACCTTGTTTCCCAAAATATAGAATTTGAAGAACTGCAGGAGATAGACCAGAAGATAGAAGAACTGGATGTGTTATATGTTACCAGGGTGCAGCGCGAGAGATTTGCCGATCCGGAAGAGTACGAAAAAGCCAAAAGTTCGTATATTCTTAGACGTTCTATGCTGGCTGGCGTGAAGGATAATTTCCGCGTGATGCATCCGCTGCCACGTGTAGATGAAATTTCTACCGATGTTGATGATACACCTTATGCCTATTATTTCCAACAAGCTAAAAATGGAGTTTATACCAGACAGGCTATTTATGCGGTTTTATTAGGAGGCCTAAAATGACACAACCCAAACAGATAAAAGTAAATGCAATTAAAAATGGAACGGTTATCGATCATATAGAGTCTGGCAAAGCTATTAAAGTTTTGGATATTTTAAAACTGGACGGCAGCCAAACCGTGATGATAGGAATAAATTTGCATAGTAAAAAATTGGGAAGTAAGGATCTGATAAAAATCGAGAATAAGGAATTAACTTCCGATGAAGTAAACAGTATCGCCCTTATTTCGCCAGATGCTAGTGTTACTATAATAAAAGATTACAACGTTGCCAAAAAGATTCAATTACAAATACCTGAATATATCGAAGAATTGATTCAATGTCCGAATCCCAAATGTATAACAAATATAGAAAAAATAAGTTCAAAATTCAAACTGACAGCAGACGCAGACGTTTCGGTGCGCTGTGTGTATTGTGAAAAAAAATATAGAATAGATGATGTGAAAGTTCATACTTAATGGAGAGATTATGGCAAAAGAGATAAAATTAGAACCTTCCCGAACATTAATGGAATTTAGATTGCTTCCAGGGCTCACTACCGGCGAGCACAATCCCAAAGATATTTCTTTGCGAACCCCGCTGGTATATTCGGCAGATAACAATAAAAAGTATTATCTGAATATTCCCCTGGTTTCGGCTGCTATGCAATCTGTGTCGGGTGCACAAATGGGAATAGAATTAGCTCGCTTAGGCGGTGCTGCTTTTATTTTCTGTTCGCAAACACCAGCTCAGCAGGCAGAAATGATTAGCAAAATTAAACACCATAAAGCTGGATTCGTTATTCCGCAAACTGTGCATCCTGATATGCTGATAGAGGAGATGTACAAACTTAGAAAAAAAACAGGCTATTCAACTTTTCCTGTAGTAGACAACCAAAATGTGTTTATGGGACTTATTAGCAAGTGGGATTATGATATTTCACTTCATTCCCAAGCTACTGTAGGCCAAAGAATGATTCCCAAACAGCTGGTGGAGGTAGGTTACAATATCACTAATCTGAAAGAAGCAAACAATATTTTGTTGGAAAGCCATAAATCGGTACTTCCTATTTTGGATGACCAGGGTAAATTGATTTCGATTGTTTTCCGCAAAGATATTACAGATCAGTTGGAAAATCCTTTGGAAGTACACGATGAAAAGAAGAGATTATTAGCTGTTGCAGCCATTAATACACACGATTACGAGCAGCGTGTACCCGCTTTGGTAGCTGCAGAGGCTGATGTAATTGCAATAGATTCTTCCGATGGCCATACCGAATACCAAAAAACTACTCTGCAGTGGATGCATCAGAATTACCCGCAAATACCTGTGATAGCAGGGAATATTATTACCCGCGCAGGTTTCCGTTTTTTAGTCGAAGCAGGAGCAGCAGCTGTTAAAGTTGGCATGGGCGGCGGCTCAATTTGCATAACTCAGGAACAAAAAGGTACTGGAAGAGGTTTGGCTACTTCCATAGTAGAAGTAGTGAAAGAGCGCGCTGCTTATTATCAGGAAACAGGAAAATATATTCCAGTAATAGCTGATGGTGGCGTTACTAGTACCAAAGATATTACCATTGCACTGGCTTTAGGTGCCGATTATGTGATGATGGGACGTTATTTTGCCAGAATGGAGGAATCTCCTACCGAAAAAATAGTTGTAAATAACCGGGTGATGAAACCTTATTGGGGTGAAGGTTCGGCCAGAGCTCAAGCTTGGAAGGCAAAGCGATATAACCAGGGTAAATTTGTGGAAGGTGTAGAAGGATTAGTGGAATATTCAGGTCACCTTCGAGATAACCTGGATGAAACATTGATGAAGATAAAATCAGCGATGGGAACCTGTGGAGCTAAAAACTTAGAGGAATTCCACCAAAATGCACGTTTGGAGCTGGTATCTGCTCTCTCTATCCGCGAAGGTAGAGTTCATGATATCTATCAAGGTTCGGAACGTACTGAATATGATGAATTTAGCAATAATGAGACTTAACAGAGGATTAAAATGAAAAAAGATAGTGGGTTAGATATAGATTTGGGAAATAAATGTTCCCAAAATGCCTACGACTGGGCGAAACGGACTTTTATAAATCGTAAAGACAAAGCAGGCGAAATCCAGATCGATGTGGATGGCACTTTTTCCAATATGCTTAAATTCGATAATGCCCGTATTGGTATTTCTTCCGATGGTATTGGTACCAAAATAGAATTAGCCGAAAGAACAGGTATCTATAATACGATCGGGTTCGATTTAATGGCGATGGTAGCAGATGATTTGATAGCAAATGGATTCGAGCCTACTAACATCTCCAATATTATCGATATCGACCACTTAGATTACGATGTTATCGACCAGATGATGGAAGGGCTTTTTGAAGCTGCTAAACAGGCAAATGTTACCATTTCTGGCGGTGAAATAGCAGAACTAGGCGAAAGAATGAACGGCTTTGGTAAAGGGCCTCATTTCAACTGGTGTGCTACCGCTATTGGCTATTTACCACCCATTCTAAAAAGACCGGTAAGTGGAGCAGATGCAAAAGCTGGAGATAAGATAATTTCCCTAAAAAGTAGGGGCTTTAGAAGCAACGGCTTTTCATTGGTTCGCAAAGTTATGGAAGATAACTTTGGCGAAAATTGGCATCAGGAAAAATATGATAGTACCACTACTTGGGGTAAAAAATTGCTTACACCTTCGCTAATTTTCTGTAATCCGGTTTCGCAGCTTATTTCCCAGGGAATAGAACTGCACGGAATCGCCCATATCACAGGTGGCGGTTTGGTAGATAATCTGAACAGAGTGCTGAAACTAAATAAATTGGGAGCTGAACTAGATGATATTTACGCTCCACCAGCTTTTGTGAAAAAAGTACAGGAGATTGGCAAGATCAGCGAAGAACAAGCTTATCGTTTATGGAATATGGGAAACGGGATGCTGCTAATTTGCCCAGAAAAGAGTGCAGACAAGATAGTGGAAAATATGGCTGAATTGAGGTATGACGCTAAAATTTGTGGGCAAGTGACTGCAGAACGGCAAATCTGTATCCAAAGCAAAGGTATAAATGCACAAGAATTATGTTATTAATAAAATAGCGGAGAGTAGATGAAAAATCAGATCGAGATAGTTCTTAAAAACGGAATTAGAGATGTAGAAGCAGAAAAAATAGCAGCTGAAGCTAAGAATTTTCTGGATATTGATACCGGAGTGATGAAAACAGGTAAGATTTATAATGTAACTTACCAGCTAACTGAGGCCGAAATAGCTGAATTTGCCCAAAAAGGCTTATGTGATAGTATAATTCATGATGTTTACATTAATAAGTTATTTTCCGATAGCAAATTCAAAAGCTTTATTCTAGTAGCAAAATTACCTGGAGTAACCGATGACGAAGGGATTTCGGCACAAAAGACTTTGAACGATATTTTAGGTAAAGAAATCGATACTAACACCCAGCATATTTACACAGATGCTATCTATTACATCGAAAACCAGCTTTCCCAGGAACAGCTGCAACTAATAGCCGAAAAACTATTGGGAAACAAGCTCATACATCATTTGGAATATGGCGAATTCACCGGCTCGATAGATTATGTGCCCGAAGTTCGTATAGATAGTAGCGAGCAGGTTAAACAGATAGATATCGATCTGGAAGATGAAGAGTTACTGCAACTTTCTCAAAATATGCTGCTTAGTTTGAATTTGGAAGAGATGCAGGCGGTAAAAGCGCATTATTTGGATTCAGAGACCAAGAAACTGCGCCAACAAGTTGGCTTGCCACTCCAACCCACCGACTGTGAGCTGGAAGTTATAGCGCAAACTTGGAGTGAGCACTGCAAACATAAGGAATTTGCTGCGACAATAAACTATGTAAACCACGAAACAGGTGAAAAGGAAGAAATCGATTCGCTTTTTAAAACTTACATAAAAAGGTCTACCGAAATTATTCAAAAAAGATTGCAGAAAGCTGGGAATAATTGGCTCTTGAAGGTATTTAATGATAATGCAGGAGTGGTTAAGATTGATGATGATTCTGTATTTGTTTGGAAAGTGGAAACTCACAATTCGCCCTCGGCTATCGATCCTTATGGCGGGGCTATTACTGGTATTTTAGGAAACAATCGTGATCCGCTGGGTACAGGAATTGGCGGAGGTAAGCTACTTTTCAATACTAATGTACTCTGCTTCGGTCCTCCCGATTATGATAAGCCGCTTTTAGCCGGTCAATTACATCCCAAAAGAATTTTTGCAGGAGTGCGTCACGGAATCGAGGATGGCGGTAATAAATCTGGAATTCCCACGGTGAACGGCTCGATAGTTTTTGATGAACGCTATAGCGGTAAACCACTTGTTTATTGCGGTACAGGTGGTGTGATGCCAGCCAAGTTTGCCGGTGTGAATAGTTGGGAAAAGAATATCTCAGCTGGAGACCTAATAATAATGGCTGGAGGACGAGTGGGCAAAGATGGCATTCATGGAGCTACTTTTTCTTCAGCAGAAATCGATGAAAATTCTCCACAGTCAGCTGTGCAAATAGGAAGTCCCATAACCCAAAAACTGCTTTCCGATTTTCTGCATGAAGCTGCCCGCAAAGGCTTGATAAAATGTTCCACCGATAACGGAGCTGGTGGACTTTCTTCTTCGGTGGGCGAGCTGGCGACAATAAGTGGCGGAGCAGATATCAACCTAGAAAAAGTGCCGTTGAAATATGCGAACCTGAAACCATGGGAAATTTTTATCTCGGAATCTCAAGAGAGAATGACTTTGGTGGTACAGCCGCAAAAATTGGCCGAGTTACAACAGCTGGCCGCTTCCAGAGAAGTGGAATTGAGCAATATTGGCGTTTTCACCGACCATGGTTATTTGAACGTGAAATATGAAAACGAGACGATAGCTTATTTGAATATGGAATTTCTGCACGATGGCGTTCCTAAAAAATATATGCCAGCTGAGTGGCATCAACCACAGTTAAGCGAACCAAAATTGGAAAAAGATCTGGATTACAACCAAATTCTAACCCAACTGATGGGTAGCTTGAACATTTGCTCGCGTGAGCAGGTGATACGCCAATACGACCACGAGGTAAAGGGAAAAACAGTGATAAAACCGCTGATGGGAGATGATGGCAAAGCACCACAAGATGCTGCTGTTATGCGCTTGAATTTCGATTCTTATCAAGGTTTGGCTATTTCCAATGGCATCATTCCACGCTATGGCGATATCGATGCATACCAAATGAGCGCTGGCGCTTTTGATGAAGCAATAAGACAGATAATTGCAGTTGGCGGAAAATTGCCAGATCTAAATGATAAAAATAGTAGATTCTGGACAGTAAACGATAATTTCTGTGTGCCAGATTCTTTCTACGATCCGCAAAAAAATCCTGATGGTAAACTAAAGCTGGCTAAACTGGTGCAGATGAACAAAGCACTTTTCGATATGGCTATTTTTTACAATATTCCTATGACTTCTGGCAAAGATAGCATGAAAAATGATTTTAAGGCTGGTGATGTGAAAATTTCCATTCCGCCCACTATTCTTTATTCCATGGTAGCTAAGCTTCCGGATGTACGCAAGACTATAACCAGTGATTTCAAACAAGCAGGTGATCTAATTTTCCAAATTGGTAAAACTTACAATGAACTGGGCGGAAGTGAATTTTATCAGCTTTTTGACGAACTAGGCCAAAATGTACCACAAGTACGAATGCAAAATGCTAAAAAAGTATATGAAAAAATGATGCAGGCAAACGATGAGCACTTGCTGGAATCTGCCCACGATATTTCCGATGGTGGATTGGCTGTAGCTTTAACTGAGTCTGCTTTTACCAAGGGCATGGGAATAGATATCTCAATACCAGCTAATTCAGACCTTTCGGAGACTGCTTGGTTATTTGCGGAATCTCATTCCCGTTTTGTAATTTCGGTGAAACCAGAAAATAAAAGGAAGCTAGAGCTACTCTTCCAAACAGATTGCTGTTATTTGGGAAAAGTTACCTCAGATGGAAAGATTAAAATAGCAAACAATAATAAAAAATTGATAGATCTTCCTGTTTCCCAACTAAAACAAGCTTGGGATGAAGGATTGAATAGGTGAGCAAGATGAAAGAAGTGAAAGCGATTGTAGTTACAGGATTTGGAATTAATTGTGAAGAAGAGATGGCGGCTGCTTATAAATTAGCAGGAGCAAAAGCAGAAGTTGTGCATCTGAATGATATTTTCGCTGGAAATGTGAACATACAGGAATACGATATTTTGAATTTTCCAGGTGGGTTTTCTTTTGGTGACGACTTGGGTTCTGGTAAAGTATTGGCAAATAAAATGAAGTACCGCAAGCTGAAAAACGGCTATACTTTTTTAGATGAGATCAATAAGTTTGTAGCTGCCGGTAAGTATATTTTAGGAGTATGCAACGGATTCCAATTTTTGGTGAAAATGGGGCTGCTTCCCAATATAAATGGCAACATAGAGCAAGAAGTAACCTTAACTCGTAATAATTCTGCTAAGTTTGAAGACAGATGGGTTTACCTGAAGGTTAATTCGAACAGCAAAACTCCTTTTTTAAAAGGAATCGAGACAATTTTTATGCCAGTACGCCATGGTGAAGGTAAACTTATTGTGAAAAATCAGGAACTGAAAACAGCAATCCAACAGGAAAATTTGAACTGCTTAACCTATTGCACCCAGCAGGGTGAAATTACCAGCCAGTATCCCGCTAATCCTAATGGCTCTGATATGGATTGCGCAGCATTAACTGATAAAACCGGACAAATACTGGGGATGATGCCACATCCTGAGGCTTATCTTTCGCTCTACAACAATCCTAATTGGCCTGCTTTAAAAAGAAAAGATCCACAAATCTCGGAAGATGGGGAAGGCTTGCAGATATTCAAAAATATAGTAGAAAAAATAAGAGGAAATTATGGAAACAATTGAAATTAAACGAGTTCTAATAAGTGTGTCTGATAAAACCGGAATCGAGGAATTTGCGCAGGCTCTTAATGACAGAGGTTGTGAGATAATTTCTACTGGCGGAACCAAAAAAGTTTTGGAAAATGCTGATATTATGGTTACGGACATTGCCCAAGTAACAGGAAACCCGGAAGCTTTTGGTGGTAGAATGAAGACTCTATCTTTTCAGATAGAATCAGCTTTACTTTTCGATAGGGAACAGGACGCTGCAGAAGCTGCTGAATTGGGGATAAAGCCGATCGATATGGTGATTTGTAATTTATATCCATTTGCCAAAGCTAAACAAAGTGGAGCTGAGTTAGCTGAATTGATCGAGAATATCGATATTGGCGGCCCTACCATGATAAGGGCAGCTGCCAAGAATTTTAAATATGTTACCGTGGTTACTGATCTCGATGATTACCAAGATATTATCCAGGAGTTTAAAAATAACAGTGGCAGAATTTCCTACAATACTCGCAAAAACCTTATGAACAAGGCTTTTAACCACACAGCCGATTACGATAGCATGATAGCAACCACCATGGACGAGCAAAGCGGTATTTTAAGCTGGCGAGCAGCCTATAGCAAAGGCAAAGAATTGCGTTATGGCGAAAATCCACATCAAAAAGGATATTTATACAAGCAGCAGGGGGTTAATGGTAGTTTATATGATCTACAAAAGTTAAATGGAAAGGAGATTTCCTTCAACAATATGGTAGATATTCAGGCAGCAATAGATTCGGTAAAAAAATTAGGGAAACACGCCTGTGCCGTGGTGAAGCATACCAATCCCTGCGGCTTAGCGCAAGCTGAAGAACAGGCAAAAGCCTTAGAAGCAGCTTGGGCGGGTGATCCGGTCTCTGCTTTTGGCTCTATTGTAGCTTTTAATTCCGAACTTCAGCGCCAAACTGTTGAATTTTTCCATTTAGATGGCAAAAAAAGCGAAAAGAAATTTGTGGAAGTGGTTATAGCACCCGCTTTCACAGATGAAGCTTTGGAATATTTGCAACTGCATAAGAATCTGCGCATAGTAAAATATGACCCAGCTGATGCAATTTCCAAATATGATATGAAATTCTTACATGGTGCACTTTTGAAGCAGGATGTTGATGATAAGCTCTATGAAAAGTTGGTATGGGTAACCAAAAGAAAGTTTCAACTTGATGAGGAGCTGGTAAAATTTGGCTTAATAGGAATGTGCCAAATAAAATCCAATTCCATCGCTATTGTTAGAAGAGATTCACATGGCAGTTTGCAATTACTGGGAATGGGAGCTGGCCAGCCTAACCGCGTTGTTTCTACCAGATTAGCTATTCAAAAATGTAAGGAAAATTTAGCCAGAGAACACAACGGCGAAAACCTGGAAGCATATTTCAAAGAACAATTTTCCAAATGTATTTTAGTTTCCGATGCCTTTTTCCCATTTCCAGACAGCATAGAAGAAGCTCATCAAGTAGGAATTGAGATTATAGTTCAGCCCGGCGGCTCCATTCGCGATAAAAAGGTGATTAAATGTTGTGATGAACTGGAAGTTGGTATGCTATTTACTGGGATAAGACATTTTAGACACTAGATGATATAAAAGGAGAATTATAATGCAATATTTAAATAAGTTGGAAAGTCCGCAGTTAGAGCTTATTCACAGCGGCAAAGTTCGCGAGAGTTACAGGATTGATGACAAAACCAGAATGTTGGTAGTAACCGACAGAATTTCTAGTTTCGATAATGTTCTAAATAATTATATTCCAGGCAAAGGCGCTGTTTTGAATGGAATCACCAATTTCTGGTTTGAGAAAACTCGTCATATTATCGATAATCATTTTATCGAAGCTATTGACCCCAACCTCAGCCTGGTAAAAGAAGTAGAACCAATACGGGTGGAAATGATCGTGCGCGGTTACCTGACAGGTTCTATGTGGCGTGGTTACAAAAAAGGGAAACGTGAATTCTCTGGTGTGAAAATAGAAGAAGGCATGCAGCAAAATCAGAGATTTACTCAACCCATTCTTACTCCAACTACCAAAGAAGATATCGATCGTGAAATTACTCCTGAAGCGATAATTGAAGAGGGTTGGGCTAGCCGCCAAGTTTACCAGCAAATGGCTCAGATCTCGATGGAACTGTTTGAATTTGGCAGCAAATTCTTGGAAGAACGTGGAATTGTCTTAGTAGACACAAAATACGAATTTGGGATTCTTGATGGTAAGTTGGTCTTGATAGATGAGATCCATACTCCCGATTCTTCCCGATTTTGGAGCTTGGCAGCTTATCAGAAAAATCCACTCAAAGTAGATTCCATCGATAAAGAATATGTGAGACAATGGCTTTTGAACAATCAGGAAGATGGCAAAATGAAAACAGTTCTTCCCGAAGAAGTAGTTCAAGAAGCTGCTCGCCGCTATAGAGATATCTATAAAACTATCGTAGGCCAAGATTTTACCGTAGATTTAGCTAACGTTAACGACAGAGTTTATAAAAATCTGGTGAAGGCACAGCTTATTAAAGATGGTTATGTAGCAATAGTGATGGGGTCTCCTTCCGATTTAGCACATTGCCAGAAATTAAAAGAAAAATTGGAAAAATACGATATTTTTGTAGAGATGCGGGTAGTTTCTGCTCATAAAAATGGTGAGCGTATTTTGGAATTAGCCCAAGTTTATAACAATTCCCTAGAACCAGGTGCTGTAATTGCAGTTGCTGGGCGTTCCAATGGTTTAGGAGGCGCCTTAGCAGCTAATCTGGCTGTACCAGTTTTCAATTGCCCACCTTTTAAAGATAAAGATGATATCATGGTAAATGTATATTCCAGCCTGATGATGCCTTCCCAAACTCCGGCAGCTACTATGATTGATCTTAGTTCGGCAGTTTTAGTGGCACTAAGAAGTTTGAACTTACAGCGCTTAAAAGCAACTTTCCGCAAGGAAATTACCGAGATGAAGGCAAAATTGCTGGCTTCTGATCAAGAAATAAGTCAAAAATAGGAGCTGATATGAGAATAGCAGTGTTAGGTTCGGGTGGCAGAGAACATGCCATAGCTTGGAAATTGCAGCAAAACGCCGATAAAGTGTTTTGTTTGCCTGGTAATGGTGGTACCACCAATAACGTAGATATTGATCCTAACGATTTTAAGGCTGTGAAAGAATTTTGCTGTAAAGAGGAGATCGAAATTATCTTTGTGGGCCCTGAAGCACCATTGGCAAAAGGTATTGTGGATTATTTTGCTGAATATGATATTATGGTATTGGGTCCGGATAAAGAAGCTGCCAAGTTGGAAAGTTCCAAGATCTTTGCTAAAAAGTTCATGCAAAAATACAATGTAGCCACAGCTAACTTTCAGACAGCTGGTTGTAGACAGGAAGCTATTAAAATTATCGAAAACATGAATGGCAATTGCGTGCTGAAATATGATGGTTTAGCCGGTGGTAAAGGTGTTTATGTGTGTTCTAACATGGAAGAAGCTACTCAGGCTGTTGCTGAGCTTTATGAAAAATACGGCGCAGATGCGAATTTGCTGATTGAAGAAAAATTGGAGGGAAAAGAACTTTCCCTTTTAGCCTTCACCGATGGTCGGAGTTATCAGTTACTGCTGCCCTCGCAAGATCATAAACAGCTTTTGGAAGGAGATAAAGGCCCTAATACTGGTGGCATGGGAGCATTTTGTCCGGTACCTTTCTATAACGAAGAACTAAAAAAACAGATTGAACAAACAATTATAGAACCAACTATGCAGGGAATACAGCAAGAAAATTTTAATTACCATGGTGTTTTGTATTTTGGTTTAATGATAACTGCTGATGGTCCTAAAGTTTTGGAATATAATGTTCGGTTAGGTGATCCGGAAACCGAAGTGGTATTGCCAGCTCTTAAAAGTGATTTGAAAGAATTGGCGCTTGCCTGTTTCGATGGTAGTTTAGCCGATTTTGAAATGGAATTTAGCGACAGATATTATGTGGATGTTGTCCTAGTTTCCGGTGGATATCCCCAAGCTTACCAAAAAGGGAAGAGAATTAGCGGATTAACCGGCGAAGAAGATCTGGTTTTTCATGCTGGTACCAAATTTGTGGATAATGGCTGGGTAACCAGTGGTGGCCGTGTTCTAAACGTGGTAGATTCTGGCGAAACCTTGGCACAAGCGATTCAAAATACCTATAAAAAGCTACAAAAATACAGCTTCGAGAATATGTATTATCGGAAAGATATAGGCAGTAGAACGGAAAAATAGATGAAAAAGCGTTTAGCGATAATGATAAGCGGTCGTGGCAGCAATATGCTAGCCATAGCCAAAAATGTTCAAGCTGGTATTTTGCAAAATATTGCAGAAATAGCTGTAGTGTTTTCCAACAAAAAAAATGCACCAGGACTGCAAAAAGCTAAAGAAATGGGTCTGGAAACAGCGGTAATTCCTTCCTACAAAAAACAGCGCAGTCAATTTGACAAAGAAGTAGCAGAGCTTTTGCAGCAGTATAAGCCGAATCTGGTAGTTTTAGCCGGATATATGCGGGTGTTATCACCAGAGTTTGTAGAAAAATTTAAAATAGTAAATATCCATCCGGCAGATACTAAGCAGCATCGGGGATTAGGCGGTTACAAGTGGGCTTGGCAAAATAAATTACCACAAACCAAGATCACTGTGCATTATGTAGATGCAGGTTTAGACACGGGCAAAATAATTGCGCAAAAAACAGTAAATCTGCAAGGCGCAACCAGTTTGGCCGACGTAGAGAAACGCGGTTTAGCGGTAGAACACGAATTTTACAGTGAAATAATTAAGCAGATTTGTGAACATGAGGACAAAGATGGATAAAATTGCGATTATAGATTTTGGTGGACAATACACGCATTTGATAGCGCGCCGGATACGGGATTTAAACGTTTTTAGCGAGATATACAATCCGGAAGAATTCAGTTTAGATACCGAGATAAAAGGGATAATATTTTCGGGTGGTCCACGCTCGGTAAATACAACAGAAGCTTACAGAATAGACCTTGATATAGCAAATTCTCCCGTGCCAATTTTGGGAATCTGCTATGGTCACCAACTTTTGGCTTACATGCTAGGCGGGCAGATAGATAGCGGTAATAAAACTGAGTACGGATTTACTGAAATTGAATGTGAAACAGATAGCAAGATCTTTTCCAATTTAGCAACAAATCAACAAGTTTGGATGAGTCATGGCGATCATGTGGCGCAGCTTCCTAAAAATTTGCGGGTTACAGCTAGAAGCGAAAATGTAAAGATCGCTGCTTTTGAATCGGATGATGGAAAATTCTTTGGAATGCAGTTTCATCCCGAAGTTACGCACTCGCTCTCCGGCCAGCAGATGTTGGATAATTTCCTAAAAGTTTGCCAGGCTGAGCGTAGCTGGGATTCCCAGCATTTTAAAGAACTGCTGATAGGGAAAATACAAAAACAAGCTGCTGGTGATAAGCTAGTATTGCTGTTGTCTGGAGGTGTAGATTCTATGGTAGCACTACGCTTGTGCATTGAAGCTATCGGGAACGACAGAATTCACTCTTTCCACGTTGATACCGGTTTTATGCGGCAGAATGAATCTGTGGAGCTAGCCAAGCATTTTAAAAAATTAGGTTTCCAAAATATTGAGATAATTAAAGCTGAAAACACTTTCTTAAAAGCATTGAAAGGTGTTACCGCTCCCGAGGAAAAGAGACTGATAATTGGCAGGCTATTTGTGGAAATTGCTAATGAAGAATTGGGAAAACTGAATCTGCAGCAAAATTGGAAGTTAGTTCAAGGCACGATCTACCCAGATACCATAGAAAGCGGGTCTACTCCAAAAGCTGCCAAGATAAAAACCCACCATAACCGAGTGGGCGAGATACAGAAATTGATAGACGCGGGTAGGGTAATAGAGCCATTAGCCGATCTGTATAAAGACGAGGTAAGAGCTTTAGGAAGAGAACTTGGGTTGCCAGAGCATTTGGTTGAACGGCATCCTTTTCCAGGGCCAGGATTAGCTATCAGGGTTATTTGTTCTGCTACCGATAAACCGCAGGATAATTATAGAAAAGAAGCTGCAGAAATTAGGCAAATGCTGCATCAATTCGATTTGGAAGGCAAGGTTTTACCAGTGCGCAGTGTGGGCGTGCAAGGTGATTTTCGCACCTACCACCATCCGGTTGTTTGCTGGCGTAATAAAGAAAATAAAGATATTTGGAAACACCTTCGCTCAGCTTCAGTTAAAGTTGTGAACAATTTTAAAACGGTGAATCGAGTTATTTTTTCCACTACTCCTGTAACAGAACTTCATATGGAAAAACTCTATTTGCAGAAACAAAATTTAGATGAATTACGTCAACTGGATGCTTTAATGAGAGAATTAACCGATAAAATAGATGAAATCTGGCAGATGCCGGTGGTGCAATTGCCGCTAGTTGACAAATTTGGCAAACGGTGCTATGTGATAAGACCGGTTGTTTCTACCGATGCTATGAGTGCTGATTTTTACGAAATGCCACCCGAATATATGAATAAAATAATTAATATGGCAAAACAAAAACTGGACGTCGGCTACATCTTCTACGATGTTACAACTAAGCCTCCGGGAACAATTGAGTGGGAATAATGTTAGAACTAAAAAAGTTAACTGTAAAGAAAGATGCTAAAACAATTTTGAATAAGATAGATTTTAGCTGCAATGAGGGTGAAAAAGTTTTGATATATGGTCCTTCTGGCAGTGGAAAATCAACATTTTTGCATTCTTTGCTATTTTTTGAACCCATCTATTCAGGTAGCATTCAGTTTAATGGCAAAAAAATAGGGGAACATAATATCAAAGATTATCGGAAAAACTTTGTTTTTATCGGTCAGAAAGCTCCCAATTTTCAGGGGAAAGCAGAAGATTTTATCTGCTTACCATTCACATTTAAAAATAATAAATTTAGTAAACCAGAACAAGTTGTAGTTGAAAAGATCTTGCATGAATTCAACTTCAGCGATAACGTTTTAGAGAATAATTACGAAAATCTTTCTGGGGGAGAGCAACAAAGATTGTGTATTATTCAAGCTTTGCTGCTGAATAAGAAAATATTTCTTCTAGATGAGATAACTTCCAATTTAGATGCCGAAAATACCCATATCGTTATCGATAAGATCTTGCAAGATCCCAAAAGAACGGTAATTTCTGTTTCACATGATGCTCATTGGCGAAACAAAGATATGAAGCAGTACATTTTAGCTGCAGGAGAACTGAAAAATGAATGAAACATTTAATATTGCCATTCCCAATCTAATAATTTTTGTTACTCTGCTTATTATTCCTATCCTAATCTTTCGCTGGCTAAAGCTACCACTCGTAAAAAAATTGTTAATAGCTGCTGGGCGTATGATCTTACAGCTCTCGCTGGTAGCTTTGTATTTGGAATATATTTTTAAGTTAGATTATCTACTTGTGAACTTTGCCTGGATCATCGTGATGATTTTAGCAGCTAATATTACAATTTTGAGCCAAAGTGGCCTACGTTTTAGCAAACTGTTTTGGGTAACCTTTCCTTCCTACATAATAACAACCGCAACGGTAATTGCAGCTTTTCTTATTGTATTTCCGGCTAATGTTATTAGTCATAGCCGCTATTTAATACCTTTAGGCGGGATGTTATTGGGAAATCTGTTACGCAGCAATATAGTGGGAATGGAGCGGTTCTATAGTTCATTACGTGAGCGCCGGAGTGAGTATGTGCAGTATCTTTCTTTGGGGGCTACACGAACAGAAGCAGTTATGCCTTTTTTGCGACAAGCCTACAAAGCTTCCATTGCACCGCAAATCGGTGGTTTGGCAACTATTGGCTTGGTTTCTTTACCAGGGATGATGACCGGACAAATACTGGGTGGTTCCTCACCTGCGGTAGCTATTAAATATCAGATAATGATAATGATTGCTATTTTTCTTACTGTAAATCTCTCTGTTCTACTATCGTTACTACTTTCCTCAGCTCATGCCTTCGATAATTTCGATAGATTAAAAGAAGATATTTATAAATAATTTTAATTTTTGATTGACGGAAAAGTCTCTATAATTAAAAGTAGTTACCAGAATGGAATTTATGATAATTCTAACTTATGGAATTTGAGTGAATTTCTAAAATTATTAGGAGAATGTGATGAAAAAATTGTATGTGGGGAATCTCCCCTGGAAAGCTACCGAAGAAGATTTAACTAACCTATTCAGTGAATATGGTGAAGTGACAAGTGCTAGAATTATTACTGATCGTGAAACCGGTAGATCACGCGGCTTCGGGTTCGTAGAAATGGAAAATGCTGAAGAAGCAATTAACAACTTGAATGAAACAGATTTCATGGGAAGAACTCTGAGAGTAAATGAAGCTCGTGAACGCAGAAACCGTTAACATATAGCTTTCTATTTGTAACGTAAACCCCTGCATCTCAGCAGGGGTTTTTTTATTAATTTTTTAGTAGGAGGAGAAATGGATAAAATAGTTGATGCGAATTTCTGGCAGCAGTTGTTTATAAATTCAAAAAGTTGGATTATAAACGAGTTGCCTGGTTTGTTAATAGCACTTTTACTATTTTTTGTAGCTAATAGGCTTTTGAAATTTTTCACTAAAAAAGTGAAAAAGGGGCTTATATTGCATGCCGAAAGACAGGGTAAACAAGATAAGATAGAAGCAAGTAAGCGCATTGAAACGCTCACTTCCATAATTCATGGATTTATTAAAATTATCCTGTGGGTCGTTTTACTAATGATTATTTTGCAAAAGTTGGGAATAAACATAGCGCCAATATTGGCTGGTGCAGGAATCGTAGGTTTAGCTGTTGGTTTCGGTGCTCAGGAGTTGGTACGTGATTTTATTTCTGGTTTTTTCATAATCTTGGAAAATCAAATACGTGCTGGTGATGTAGCAATTATAAATGGTACTGGTGGCACAGTAGAAAAAATGGCTTTTCGTACTGTCACCCTGCGAGATTTTTCGGGAGTAGTCCATATTTTCCAAAATGGTAAAATTAACACTATAGCTAATATGACCAAAGATTGGTCGGCAATGGTTTTCGATATTGGAGTTGCCTATAAAGAAAATCCACAGCAAGTGATGGAACTGATGAAGCAGGTAGGCAACGAAATGTATAATGATGAAGAATTCAAAGATAAGATTTTGGAACCAATTGAGGTATTTGGATTAGATAAATTTGCTGAGAGCGCTTTGATAATTAAGGCTCGTATGAAAACTAAACCAGTGCAGCAATGGGCGATAGGGCGGGAATACCGCAGAAGATTAAAAAAAGCGTTTGATGAGCATAATATTGAAATTCCTTTCCCACACACCACTATTTACTGGGGCGAAAAGATTAAGCCATTAAAGCTGGATGTGAATGAGCAGATTTTGGATAAAATTGAAAAATAAAAGAGCTGAAAAAATTCATTGGAAAATGTGGTGTATAAAAGATAATTACACAGTATGAAAAAGTAATTTCTTTATTGACAAAATAACGCTACCCAACATTTTTCTCAAAAAAATTGGAGAGGCTTATGAAGAAAATATTAGTTACAGGTTCCGTTGGACAAATTGGTTCAGAATTAACTATGTTACTTAGAAAAATGTATGGTAACGACAATGTTGTAGCTGGGATTAATAGAACTCAACCTACCGGTCAGCTCAAAGAATCTGGTCCTTATGAAAAAGCAGATTGCACCAATGCTCAACAAATAGCCGCTGTAGTAAAAAAGTATAAGATCGACACTATTTACCATTTAGCAGCAATTTTATCTGCTGTAGCAGAAGCCAAACCAGGTTTAGCTTGGAATGTTAACATTAACGGACTTTATAATGTACTGGAGATAGCTCGCGAGCATAACTGTTCTGTATTTGTACCGAGTTCCATTGGTGCCTTTGGTCCTAATACACCTCAAGACAATACTCCACAAGATACCATTCAAAGACCCAATACCATGTACGGGGTAACCAAAGTTGCTGGTGAACTGCTCTGCGATTACTATTACAAAAAATTTGGTGTAGACACACGGGGTGTTCGCTATCCGGGAATTATTTCCAATGAAACTTTACCTGGTGGTGGCACTACAGATTATGCTGTGGATATTTACTATGAAGCTATTAAAAATAAGAGGTATACCTGTTTCTTAAAACCAGGCACTTTTTTGGATATGATGTACATGCCAGATGCATTGAAAGCAGCTGTTGATTTAATGGAAGCTGATCCGAATAAGTTAAAGCATAGAAATGCGTTCAATGTTACATCTATGAGTGTTGACCCAGAAATGATGGCAGAATCAATCAGAAAACATATTCCCGAATTCGAGATTGATTATGATGTTGATCCTGTACGTCAAGAAATCGCAGATAGCTGGCCTAATAACATGGATGATTCAGCTGCAACTGAAGAATGGGGTTGGAGCTATGAATATGATTTGGATAAAATGACAGCTGATATGTTAAAGGTACTTTCGGAGAAACTTAAAAAATGATCTACGGAGTGGGAATCGACAATATTGAGGTTCCCAGAATAAAGAAGCAGCTAGATAGATCCAAAAATTTTATAACTAAGATCTTTACAGAACATGAGATTGAGTATTGCGAATCACAAGCTAATTATGCTCAATGTTTTGCTGCCCGTTTTGCTGCCAAAGAAGCATTCATGAAAGCTCTTGGCACAGGGTGGAGCAATGGTGTTAAATTTTCCGAAATTGAAGTTGTAAATTCTGAAAATGGACGGCCAAGTTTGAATATAACGGGAGCAAGTGCTAAGCAAATGAGTCAAAATCAGATAAGGTTTTCTCATCTCTCAATTTCTCATCTTAAAGATTATGCAGTAGCAGTAGTAATTTTAGAAAAATAAAAAAAATGGAGGTTAAGATGGGTTTGAAAAAGCTAAATGCAGTTTTACAGAAAAATTTGGAAGATTTACGAGAATCTGGGCGTGATAAAGGCCCTGAAATGATTATTGAAAAAATCATTAAAGCGCAAGGTGATAAAGGGCCACGTTATATCATTAATGGCCATGGAGATAAAGAATTCATCAAGATGAATGCTAATTCCTATCTGGGCATGTCGATGTTACCTGAGGTAATTGAAGCTGAAGAAAAAGCAGCTCATAAATATGGTGTAGGTCCTGGCGCAGTACGTTTTATTAGTGGTACTCACCGTCCTCATATAGATTTGGAAACTAAGCTTGCCGAATTTCACGGTAAAGAAGCTGCTATGTTGTTTAGCTCGGCTTATGTTACTAGCATGGGAGTTATTTATCCACTTACAACCAAAGAAACAGTTTTAATTAGCGATGAACTCAATCATAATTGCATCATCCAGGCGATACGACTTTCTCGTCCAGCTGCAAAATATATTTACAAACACAATGATATGACAGATTTGAAAGCCAAACTGCAGGAAGCAGTTGGTCAAGGTAAACGTTGTTTGGTTATCACAGATGGCATCTTTAGTATGCGCGGTGATAATTCTCCTTTCAATGAATTAGTTCCCATTTGCAAAGAATTTGAAGACAAATTTGAAGAAGGTGTTATTACCATAACGGACGATTCCCACGGAGTAGGTGCTTTTGGCAAAACTGGCCGGGGAACCGAAGAATATACTGGCGCTAAAGTGGATATCTTGGTAGGAACTTTGGGTAAAGCTTTTGGGGTAAATGGTGGTTATGTAGTTGGTTCTAAAACTTTAGTAGAATATCTGCATGAAACAGCACCAATGTATATCTATTCTAATCCCATTACCTGTTCGGAAGCTGCCGCAGCTTTAAAAGTGTTACAAATACTCGATTCCGATAAAGGACAGAAAAGATTGCAACATCTGCATAAAATGACCAAGAAATTCGAGCAGGGAATAATTGAACTGGGTTATGAAACTATTCCGGGTGACCATCCTGTAGTACCCTTGATGGTGCGCGATACAGCAAAAACAACCGATTTAGTGAATTATCTTACCGAAAATGGTGTGTTGGCAACCGGTCTTAATTTCCCAGTTGTTCCCAAGGGCGACGAAGAGATCCGTTTCCAAATCAATGCAGACCACACAGAAGCAGATATCGACTATGTTCTGGGTGTGTTGAAACAGTATAAAAATAAGTAAGAAAACAATAGTAAGAAAAAAGCTCTCGCTACTTGCGGGGGCTTTAGTATGCTTATAAACCCTGGTTTTTAAAAAATCAGGGTTTTTATTTTATTCTCGTTATTTTGAGTGCCCGCTATATTTTCAAATAATTTTAACCTATATAAATATTCTTTTTTGTTTGACAGATGCTAATATAACTAAACTCTTGGCTGTGTTGTTATTGGGGAGGTTTTTTGAGTGTTGAAACAAAAGTTTGAATGAATAACGATAAAAAAGTGAAAGCTGTAGTCTTGAAAAGCAGAATAAATAAACCAGCAACAATACACACTTTAAGTCATAGTTTAGCAACTCATCTGTTGGAGCATGGAACAGATTTAAGATATATTCAGGAATTATTGGGACATAAGAGCAGTAAAACCACTGAAATTTATACGCATGTTACACACGTAGCAAAAAATAGAATTATCAGTCCTTTGGATAATTTAAATATAGAAAATAGTGAAAATAAAAATGAAAAATAATCTAAAAGTGATATCCGCGACAACTGTCGCATATAACCCCAAATTAGGAGGTGTTCGCGACAAATTTCGGGGATGCAGACATTATCGGCATAAGAGAGAATAAAAAATATGAGACATATAAAGTTTTATTTCAACGACATCTCAGTAATTAGAAAAAAAGAGACATTTATTTTTACCGAGATATTTAATTTGAAAACTTTTAATAAAAGCAGAGAATGTCTTTTTGTTTTTGGTTTAGAAAATTACACTACTCAGATACAGCAATATTCTAATGAGTATGATTTTATGGCAATACTTCAAGAAAACAATAATACTCACGTAATATTAGTTAATCAAAATATTCTCTATAATCAATTATGCGATTTCAAAAGGAGTTTGTACAAAGCAAAGAAAATTGTACTGAATGCTTACGTTGATTTAATTGGACCTGTTAGAAGATTTTCATTTCCTAAAGATTTTGAAGAATATAGTAAAAAACATAATTTGAAAATCTTTTTAGATGATTCCAATGAATTAATAATTTCTAAAGAATTTACTGTAACAAAGACTGTTGAATTAACAAAAGAATTAGGTAAAGATTTTTTAATCAGGCTTTGTAATAATATATCATACGTAAATAAATTAGGTATTAATATCCGACACATTTCTTGCGCAGAATTAAACAACACAAATATTTCATATTCTATTGGTGAAATTCACAAAAATATAAAAAAAATAGAAATTGATAAATCAATGCAATTATTTAAAATTTCTAAGAAAGATGAAAATCTATATGCTGCTCTTGTTGGACTTAATCAATCTTTAACTTCAATTACAGCAAAACAATCATTAATTTCATTATGGTCAACAATCGAAACTTTTTTTAGTGGTAAAAGCAATAGTTTGTTTACAAGTGATGAGCAAAAACAAATTGTTCAATTTATCGATGAAAATATTAGCAATGACAAATCCAAGATAATAAAAAAACAACTGCCCAATTTAAAAGATAAAACCAAAAATGATTTAATTGTTGAAAACATTCTAAATTTAAAAAATAATCTAAAAAGAGAATACATAGATAACGCGATAAAAAAAGCTTCAAGATTAAGAGCAAAATGTTCTCATAACAGTTCAAGTCAAATTGATGAAAAAGAATTGAGAAGTTGTAATAATACATTAAAGCAATTTATTGAATCTTATATAAGCAATAAAGAGATAAGCTTTGATAATTAATGTGCATAACAGGCGTGTTTGCGGTAGGGCTGGTCAGTGGCTTTTTCCTGATTCGGCAGCTGCCGAATTCAGGGTTTGGTCAGTTTGCTTTGGGCGGAATCATTCTGATTCCGCAACACACGCAAAACATTACGGGCAACTCAAAGTTAAGGAGATAAATCATGAATATCCTTGCATATCTGTTATATTATTTGATAGGTAATAGATCAAAAGTAAATTTGAGAAAAGAAAAAATGACTAACTTGGAAATTAATGTAAAAATACTTCTTGATGAAATTGAAGAATTTTCAAATTCAATGAATAATGAAATTACTCAAGAAGAGAGAAATGTATTAATGAAGTATATCATTGATTTCTGTGTAATTAGCAAAAGAAGTAAGCCAGATATAAATAAATTAAAATTTAAGTCTTATAATGAATTTATTAAGTTTGAAAAAGAATATTACAAAAATAAACCAAGGGTTGAACAATTTGTAGATATAGATTCATTTAAAAAAGAACTTGATAGATGGAGCAATTCTAAACCTGAAATGAACTATAAAGAAGAGCTTCAATACAATAAATACAGTAGAGAAATATCTAAATGGAAAAGTAATTTAAACGAGATAAATGTTAGTGATAAAGCGTATTTTAAGCTAAGTAAAAATGAAAGAGTTTTATTTGATGAAATTATAGAAACAATTCTTAAATTTCCAAAATTGAAAGATAAAATTCTTGATCTCACTGTTTTTTTAATAGAAGAAAGAGATTATTATTTATAATTGATAAATAGTCATATTTTTGAAGTTTTATTTATGAATAATTTGAACTTGTTGCCCATAACATGTGCACCTGCGGGTTGGTGTTATCAGTCCGTTTCGTCTGAATCGTACCGATTCAAACTTTGGTTGGTTCGTTTCATGGCGGAATCATGCTGATTCCGCAGCGTACGATGAACATTATCGGTAAGATTTTGGAGAGGTAAAGATGATTTTTATTAATGTAATTAACCTGGGTAGCAAAGGTGCTAGAAGACCTGCCGATTTTTAGACTATGTTGCCAAAATGAGCAACATATACAAGGAAATAAATAAGGAGAAAAGATGTTTAATTTCAATAATAGTAAACATTTAACAATTATCAGGCAACATAGACTAGGTAGTCATGAAGAGCAACCTTTGCTTTTTTCATTAGTACACCTAATCTTATGTTAGCTAAAAGGAGAGAATAAATGAATAATGAACTGAGCGCAAATTCTTTAGTTGATTTGGTAGATTATCAAAAGAGATGTGGTTGTTAGCAAAACTATTATCGATAAGAAAACAGGGACGGTTACTTTATTTGCATTTGATATGGATCAGGGTTTAAGCGAACATACAGCCCCTTTTGATGCTTTGATTCAGGTTCTTGATGGAGAGGTAGAAATCAAAATTTCTGGGAAACCATTTCATCTAAAACAAGGCGAGATAATTACAATGCCCGCTCATGAACCACATGCCTTAAAGTCCGTCACACCTTTCAAAATGCTTTTAACTATGATCAGATCATAGTTAACGAAAAACAAGCGAATATTCTATATTATATCTAAGGCGCAGCGGACGGTTGAATACCGACAATCTTTATAGAGGTAGTGTAACAGGTTTTATGAAAAGTTATGAAACTTTTCATGAAACGATTAAAGGCCAAATAAGTGAATGCAAATGCCAAATCGTGGATTGTGGATAAATTTTTAACCGACTTACCCACAATTTTCAGAGGTTAATTCCTCCTGGGGATTGAGTAAAAATTCGTTTTTATTGGGGGGGGGATTCCCGGTAAGGTTTATTTGCATAGAAAATAATAAGTTAGAGCTAAAAAAAAACGGTTCAGTTTACAGAACCAAGTAATAAAAAAGGAGGAAAAATGAACAAAAATGAAGGTGAATTAAAAAAACAAGCTTTTGAGAAATTCCATGAAAAAAGCACTAATGAATTATTAGAGATTTGGGATGAAAATGACGGAGATAAATACACTGATATTGAGTTTGAAGTCATTGGAGAATTACTAAAAAGTAGATACGTAGACCTAAATACACCAAGAAAATATGAAGGAAAGGAAAAAAACAATAATAATAATATTAATCAACAAACTAAAGGAGGTTTTTGGTCATTTGACAAAATTGTAAGTGGGTCATTAATAAAATTTTTATATGCTTTAGGGGCTATAGGTATAACAATCTTTAGCTTTGTAATGTTCTCAAATGCTTCTCAATCTAAATATGGTGGAACTGGTCTTTTTCTTTTAGGTCTTGGTTATTTAATCTTAGGAAACTTATTTTGGCGAATTATATGTGAGGGTATTATCATAATTTTCAAAATTTTCGAAAAATTAAATCAAATAGAATCAAAGCTAAAGTGATTTTTTATAATAAAATTTCTTAACAAGCACAGATTCTGGTTTTGGTTGATTCATCAATTCGATGCTTCCAGCTAAATTTAACCGGTAAATTTTGTAGTATAATTCTTTAATTTTTCGGTCTAAAATTCTAATGAAAACCTGTGGATTTTTAAGTTAACAGTTTTTTTAGCGAAAACGATTTCGGTGATTTTTTTAATCTAAAAAAGCCGCAGTAAATTTTGTTTTTAAATCAGAACGATTTCTGGTATAGCTTTATTTGCTTCGGGTACGCGATTAAATGATTTTTCAGCATGAAGTTTCTAAAAAATAGTTGATCAAAAAAAGGTTTGCGGTTTGTTTTGGTTTTGTCGGTGCGGTTTAAAAAATAATTGAATCGTGTAATAGGTTGCTCCACTCTCGGTTGTAAGTAAAGCGCGAAGAGCCCCGCCAAAGGCGGACAAGCTTGGCGGCTGCAAATTATGTGAAATAGTCGTATCTTGAGGAGAACAGTTTATGTTAAGCAAAAAAGGATTTAATGATTGGGCTTCAAATTATGATAAACAATTAAGTCCAAGTAAAGGATATCCTTTTGAAGGCTACAATGAAGTAATTTTATTTGTTCAAAGTCTTATAAAAATCTCAAAAAATACTAAAATCTTAGATATTGGTATCGGAACAGGAAAATTATCCAAAAGCTTGTACGAGAAAAATGCTAAAATTTACGGAGTTGATTTCTCAAAAAAAATGATTAACATTGCAAAATCTAAAATGCCTAAGGGAATCTTCGAAGTATTTGATTTCAAAAACGGACTTCCCGAACGATTTCAAAAAAACAAATTTGATTTTATAATTTCAAGTTACGCTTTACATCACCTTAATGATGTAGAAAAAGTTAATCTGTTAAATAATTGTAAATCTCTAATAAAATATACAGGAGCAATTATTATAGCAGATATTGCTTTCAAAAACAAAATTGACTTAAAAAGTTGCCGTGAAAAATATGTTGATGTTTGGGATGACAGTGAATATTATTTTAAAGCTGATGAGTTTGCTAATTCTTTAGGTTCTAAATTTAACGACGTATCGTATTCTCAAATTTCAGAGTGTGCAGGAGTTTTTGTAATTGAGTAATGTAGAGGATAAAATGCAGCTAACAGGTGTATCGGCAGTCGGGCTTGTAAGTGCTCTTTGTTTGTAGTTGGCGTCCCCGATAAATTGGGACGATCCTACTGCACACGCCGTCCATCCTGGATTTGTTTAAACAGAAAAAAAATAAGTAAGAAAACAAGGAAAGAGAATAATCAAGAGTATAAAAATAAAAATACATCAAACTAAAAAGGAGGACAAAGATGTTTGATCTATTGAAAAAAACAATGTTAACCGGAATTGGCATCGCTTCGATGACCAAAGAAAAAATCGAGGAATTAGGTAAGAAAATTTCGGAAGAAAATAAACTTACTGAAAAAGAAGGAAAAAGAATGGTTGATGATCTGTTGAAACAATCTGAAAAGGCAAAAGAGGATTTGGAAAATCAAGTTCAGAAACTTGTGAAAAATGCTTTGGGAAAATTAGATATTCCAACCCGCGAAGATCTGAACAGATTAGAAAAACGGATCAAAGAACTGGAAAATTTGAGAGCAGAAACAGGTAAAGAATGATACGAAAAATCGGCTTGATCGGACATACTTATCGTAATATAAACCGTTACCGGGAAATCATAACTGTGCTTTTTAGGCACGGTTTTGGTGATTTGATCACCAATTCCCAAATTGAAAAGTACCTCGATTTTGGTAAGAAATTCATTCCCAAAAAAATCGAAGAAACAACTTCTCTTTCTCGTTGGGAACGAATTAGAATGGTTCTGGAGGAACTGGGTCCAACCTTTATCAAATTCGGTCAAATTATGAGTAATCGTCCGGATATTTTACCGGAACCTTTGCTAGTTGAACTTGAAAAACTGCAGGATTCGGTTGCTCCAATGCCGAATGAAGAAGCAGAAAAAATGATCGAGCAAGAGTTAGGAAAACCGATTTCAGAACTTTTCAAAAATTTTAATACAACTCCGATTGCTTCGGCTTCCATCGCTCAAGTTTATCGAGCCGAATTATTCAGCGGTGAAAAAGTTGCGATTAAAGTGCAACGTTTCGGAATTCAAAGAATTATCGAAACAGATTTAGAAATAATGTTTCATTTATCTCTTTTGATGGAAAAACACATCACTGAAATGCAGATATTAAAGCCGGTTGAAATGGTAAAAGAATTTGAACGCTCTATTCGTAAAGAAATAGATTTCAATATTGAAGCTTCGCACATCGCGCGGTTCGGAAGGAATTTCCAAACTGATATGACGATCTATGTTCCTAAAGTCTATAAAGATTATTCCACAAAAAAAATTCTGACAATGGAATTTATCGATGGCATTAAAGTATCAGACCTGAAATCTTTGAGAGAAGCGGAAAATGATCCTTTGCTCATTGCTGGACGAGGTTGCGATCTTGTCCTGAAACAAATATTTGAACATGGGTTTTTCCACGCTGATCCGCATCCCGGAAATATTCTCATCCTGAAAGATAATATCATCTGTTTCCTAGATTTCGGAATTATGGGAACCTTATTGCCGAAGCATCAGGATTATCTGGGAAATATTATCGTGGGAGTTGTGAATAAAGACTCAAAGAAAATAACCGAAACGCTTCTCAGTCTTACAAGAACTTACAATATCGAAAATAGAGATAAATTGGAATATCGGGTTTCCGAACTTGTTAATCAATATGCTTATATTTCTTTTAAAGAAATAAAAGTCGGTGAGTTTTTGAACAAACTCTTCAGAATGCTGATTGATTTCAAATTGAGATTACCGTCAGATTTTTATCTGCTTTCAAAAGCATTGATTACTATCGAGGGTGTCGGAACGAAATTAGACCCTGATTTTGATATGGTTACACACCTTGAACCTTTTGCTAAAAACTTATTGAAAAAGCGGTTGGATCCTGTTAAACTGACAAAAGATTTGTATTCCTCTTTGGCTGATTTCCGTCTTTTATTCAAGGATTTTCCTTTTGAGATTAGGGAAATTATCAGGCAGATCAAAACAGGAAAGTTAAAGGTTGAATTCGAGCATAAAGGCTTGGAACCAATGCTTGTCAAACACGATCAAATCAGTAACCGTATTGCTTTTGCCATTGTTCTCGCTGCCCTCATAATCGGTTCATCTTTAATCGTACTTTCTAAAATTCCACCTTTATGGAATGAAGTTCCGATAATAGGAATTGTGGGGTTTATTGTAGCAGGAATTATGGGATTCGGATTGCTTATTTCGATTTTGAAGCACAGGAAGATGTAACCTAAATTTATACTTTTGTTTCAGTTATTTTGTATGCTCTTCTGAAAGTTTATAATCCGACTAGCGTGACCAGAAAACTATTAAATCAGGTCAGTCTTGCGTGGTTCAAATTAAATAAAATAAAAGCGAATCAGTTCATTTGATAGGTTCTACTTCAGGAAATTTGCTGAATGGTATTAAGATTACCAGTCATCAAATTGACTAAAAAAGTAAAAGCCCTCGCCACAAGCAGGGGCTTTAGTATGCTTATAAACCCTGGTTTTTAAAAAATCAGGGTTTTTTCTCGTTATTTTGAGTACCCGCTAAATTTTCAAATAATTTTAACCTATATAAATATTATTTTTTGTTTGACAGATGGTAATAAAAACTAAAATCTTTGCTGTGTAGTTATATAGGAGGTTTTTTGAGGGTTGAAACAAAAGTTGGAATTAATAACGATAAAAAAGTGAAAGCTGTAGTCTTGAATAGCAGAATAAATAAACTAGCAACAATTCATACTTTGCGACACAGTTTTGCCACTCATCTATTGGAGCACGGTACGGATCTAAGATACATACAGGAATTGCTTGGTCATAAAAGTACAAGAACTACTGAAATTTATACTCATGTTTCAAATGTAGCAAAGAATAAAATTGTAAGTCCTTTGGGCAATCTGAATTTAGAGAATTGTAAAAATAAAGATAAAAATGAATAGTAATTTAAAAGTGTTATCCGCGGCATCTGTCGTATATAACCCAAATTAGGGGGGCACGACAAATTGCGGGGACGCAGACATTATCAGCATTTTATAAGTAAGTATGAGTTCTGCATAATTAGGGTGAAATAGGGAGAAATTTAAAATATTAGGGCTCAAATAAGGCCTGAATATATAATAAAGTGTTTAAGATTTATTGGTTTTTGTAAAAACTAGTAGTATTTCTGATCTTTATAAGTAAATAAATGATTTTGGGCGTGTTCAGCGATGGAGTTATTCTCAACATCCTGTTGGTGAAATCATAAAATTGGTTACAGGAGCGACTTCAATGATTTCCCAGCAGAGCAAATCCCAGAACATAACGACTAAAGTATGGTTTACATTCAAGCTCTCTGATCAATTGTGGAATAGAACGATAACCTTCGAGTGCATAG
>JASUTE010000035.1 GCA_030445745.1 Candidatus Cloacimonadota bacterium | reverse complement strand
TTCTCGTTTAATAGCTTCAGATTTAGTTTCGTATTTTTCATAATAGACAATTTCCCAGGGGATATCTGATTTAGTAGAATGTGACCAACCCGAATTGTGGCGCGCTAATCTTAGTTCTAAATTATGAGTATACCCTTATGCTCTTGGATTGCATTGACTGCGTCAATGCACGAATTGACATAGTCAATCAACTTTGGAATTTAAAAATCATCAGCTATATCTAACTTATCAAATGGATATTTTTTGATTTGTCTATCAATTTTATCTTTATGAAAACGAAAATGATAGCTACCAAATTGCCACTTTTCGGGTGAATCTACATAGCCATGTTTTACAGGATTAAACCATATATAATTTATCCTGCTATAATAGGAGCTTTCATAGCTAATACACTTGTCCCAATAATTATGAAAGTATTTTTGCTTTATTTTTCGAATGCTATTTTTAGAAAGCCAGTTAGCAGTAAAACGATAAAAATTGTTCATTACCTTACCTAAAGAAGTTGAATCTTGGGGCGATTTTACCATTATGTGTAAGTGGTTATCCAAAATTACCCAATCTTCCAATATCCAGCTAAACTTTTCTAGGGATTTTGTTAGGTAAAAGTAGGCGGCTTCTTTTGCTTTTACAGATTTTAGATAGGGATATCTTCCAAGAGTTGAAGCTGTGATGAAATAATGACAATTTGGTAGAAATAAATGTGGAGGGTTGTGATTATACTCCTTATATTTTGTCATAACTACTCTCTAATTTTATTTAATTCTTTTTGCATCAATGCACGAATTGACATAGTCAATTCACTCCTAAGTTAAAATTAAAAAGCCGATCCATCTGGACCGGCTCTCTTTCTATAAATGGCGGGAGCGACGGGACTCGAACTCGCGACCTCCTGCGTGACAGGCAGGCGTTCTAACCAACTGAACTACGCCCCCGAAATTCAATATTCATCACTTATACGAAAGCACTTTTATTAAGCTGGGGTTTTTGTGTCAAAGTATTTTTTTGTTTTTTGTAGAAAAATGTTTAGCTGATGATAGCAAAAGTACAACACTCTATAAAATAAAAGGATTTGTCTTTACAAAAAAAACTGATTTAACAATTTTTCCCTAAAATGGAGTTTGTTTTGAACGATAAAATAGTAAAAGGTATAACTAAAAACAAAGATGTCAGATTTTTTGCTTGCCAAGCTACACAAACGGTTAGCAAGGCAGCTGAGCTGCATGATCTTTCCACAACTAATACAGTGTTAATGGGCAGAATGATAGCTGCAGCAGCTATGCTGGCTTCCGATTTGAAAAATACTAAAGACAATTTGAGTTTGAAAATAGATGCAGATGGTCCCAGTGGCAAAGTGATAGTTACCGCCACTAAAAATGGCGATGTAAAAGCCTACATGCGAAATCCTAGGAATGAATTTCCTTTAAAAAACAAGCAATTCGATTTACCAGCAGCTCTGGGCGATGGTTACCTTACAATTATTAAAGATATTGGTATGAAAAATCCCTATGTGGGGCAGGTAGAATTGCGTTACAAAACTATTGCGCAAGATCTTACTTATTATTTTGCTCAATCGGAACAACTTCCCAGCTCGGTAGGTTTGGGTGTGCTTATTTTTCCCGGTGGTAAAGTGCGCCAGGCTGGAGGTTTTATTGTGCAGCTTATGCCAGATGCTTCCGAAGATACTATTTCCAAATTGGAAGATAATCTGCGCAAATTTCCTAATTATACCGATGTGATGGATATGGGCTATAGCTCGCAGCAGATTATAGAAAAATTTATCTTGAAAGATTTACAGCCTCTGGTTAAAGATACACAGGATTTTCGCTATAGATGCAATTGTTCCAAACATAAATTTGCCAATGGACTAAAATTGTTGGAAAAATCGGAATTAGAAGAGATGCTGGCCGAAAAAAAACCGGTAAAAGTTGACTGCCATTTTTGTAATACGACCTATGAATTCACACCAGTAGAGCTGGAAAAAATTTTAGCAGACAAAAATAATTCGTAGTAATTTGCCAAAATAGGCAGCGATAAAATTTTGATTCAAAAAAAATAGTGGAGGAGATTATGAAAAAAGTAGTAGTAGCATCTGCACTTAGAAGTCCTATCGGTAGTTTTGGTGGAGCTTTTAAAAAAGTTTCTGCTGTCGATTTAGGTGTGCATGTTGTAAAAGCTGGTTTAAAGGAAACTGGTATTAAACCCGAGATGATAGACGAAGTGATCATGGGAAACGTGGTTGGAGCTGGTTTAGGGCAAAATGTGTCACGTCAAATTTCTTTAGGGGCAGGTATTCCTGAAACGGTTCCCACTTTTACTGTTAACAAAGTTTGCGGTTCAGGTATGAAAGCCATTACGTTAGGTGCAGCTATGATAGCCATGGGTGATGCCGATATCATAGTAGCTGGCGGAACCGAGAATATGAGCCAGATACCTTATGCCATGCCAAAAGCCCGTTGGGGAGCACGTATGGGTAATGCCAAACTGGTTGACTTAATGATACAAGATGGTCTTTGGGAGATTTTCAATGGTTATCATATGGGCGTTACTGCCGAAAATTTAGCTGATAAATTCAATATTACTCGCCAAGAGATGGATGAATTTGCTGCTACCAGCCAAAATAGATGCGAAGCAGCAATGAACAACGATAAATTCCAAGATGAAATAGTACCGATCCCAGTTCCACAGCGCAAAAAAGAACCTATTATAGTGAATAAAGATGAATTTCCACGTGCTGGTGTAACAGCCGAAAGTATTAGCAAATTGCGTGCTGCCTTCAAGAAAGATGGTCGTGTTACAGCAGCTAATTCTTCCGGTATAAACGATGGAGCAGCCTCTGTGATTTTGCTCAGCGAAGAAAAGGCAAAAGCATTGGGAATTGAGCCACTGGCCACTTTGGTAAATTATGCTTCCGCTGGTGTAGATCCTTCTATTATGGGTTATGGGCCAGTTCCTTCCATAAAAAAAGCTCTTAAAAAATCTGGTTGGAAATGGGATGATATCCAGTTGATAGAATTAAACGAAGCTTTTGCTGCTCAATCTTTAGCTGTGTTTAAAGGCTTGGAAGAAGAAGGTGTTGGTAAACCTAATTTGGATATAATTAATGTGAATGGTGGCGCTATAGCTTTGGGACATCCCATCGGTTGTAGCGGAACACGCATCGTGGTAACATTGTTGCACGAAATGAAAAAACGTGGTGTGAAAAAAGGTCTAGCCTCGCTTTGTATTGGCGGCGGTATGGGCATCACCAGCTTGTACGAAATGTAAAAGGAGAGCTCATGTCTGAAAAATTAAAACTAAAGAACTCAGAAAAATTATATAAAGAAGCAATGGAATTGATTCCGGGAGCTACCTTGGGGATAAGACGTCCCTACAATTTTGTTCCTGGCGAATATCCCATATTTTTCCAGAAAGCAGAAGGTGGCCATGTGATAGATGTGGATGGCAACGAGTACGTAGATATGCTCTGTGCCTACGGTCCCATCATACTTGGCCATAAAGAAAAAGAGATCGATGATGCAGTTGTGCAGAAAATTCGTGAAGATGGTTTTTGTATGTCTTTAACCCAGCCGGTTCAGAATAAACTGGCTAAAAAACTGATAGAGCTTATTCCTTCAGCTGAAAAATGCTTGTTTGTGAAAACCGGTTCTGATGCTACCACAACTGCAATTCGCATCGCACGTTCCTACACCAAAAAACTAAAAATTGCTCGTTGCGGTTATCATGGTTGGCACGATTGGTGTGTGGAAGTAAAAGAGGGCATTCCTCAAAAATTGTGGGAAGATGTTTTTGCTTTCCCATATAACGATTTAAATGCTTTGGAAGATTTGATGAAAGTGCATGGTGATGACATGGCGGCTATCATCATTACTCCAGTAGGTCATCCTTTGGCACACCCTGTGCAAGAACCTAAACCGGGTTATTTGGAAGCTGTGAAAAAGATCGCTGAAAAATATGGTGCTGTGCTTATTTTCGATGAAATTCGTAGCGGATTTCGCTATAGTTTAGGTGGAGCTCAGGCCAAATATGGTGTAACTCCGCATCTTTCTGTATTTGGAAAAGCAATGGCCAATGGTTATCCAATTAGTGCTGTGGTAGGGAAAAAAGAGATAATGGACGAAGCAGAAGAACGTGTGTTCATTAGTTCTACTTTCTTCCCAAACAGCTTGGAACAAGTAGCTGCGCTTAAAACTATCGAGATAATGGAACGTGATAATATTTTAGATAAACTTTGGGAAAAAGGTGAAAAATTCTGTAATGAAGTACAAAAAATAGTAGATGAAAGCGGAGTACCTTGCCAGTTTAGTGGTGCTCCGTTGATGCCATACATCACCTTTCCCAAAGATGAAGAAAAACTATACAAAAAATTGCGTGTAGAATTTTATACTCAGGTTATACGTCGTGGTGTTTTCCTGCAGCCATATCATCATGGTTATGTGGCATATCGTCATACAGAAGCCGATTTACAGCAGGCAGCTACAGCCATAAAAGAAGCTTTGGCAGAAGTAAAAAAACTGTTGAAATAGGAGGGTAGATGAAACCACTAATTATTACAACAGCACTTACTGGCGCCGAAACTACGCGTGAATATCAGCCTAATCTGCCTATTACACCAAATGAGCAAGCAGCATGTGCTAAAGCCTGCTTTGAAGCTGGTTCCAGAGTGTTGCATTTGCATGTACGCGAAGATGATGGCAGACCATCTCAGCGCTTGGAACGTTTTGAAGAAGCCATTACAAAAATTCGTAAAGCTGTACCGGAAATGGTGATCCAAATTAGTACTGGTGGTGCCGTAGGTGCTCCTTTCGAAGAACGAATGGCACCTTTGCAATTGAAACCAGATATGGCTACACTAAATGCTGGTACGCTTAACTTTGGTGATCAGGTTTTTATCAATGAACCCAAAGATATTATACGACTGGCAGAAAAATTCAAAGCAGAAAATGTAGCACCTGAAATAGAAGTATACGAATCTGGTATGATAGACTCGGTAGCAAAATTGGTGAAAAAGGGTCATATTACTCATACTCCGCTGCATGTGCAGTTTGTACTGGGAGTTCCCGGTGGTATGAGTGGTAAACCCAAAAATGTACTCTACATGGCTGAGCATTTGCAAGAAGAAATTCCAACTGCTACCTGGGGAATTGCCGGGATTGGACGCTGGCATATGCCGTGTTCAACTATTGCCTTGGCAATGGGCGGACATATCAGGGTTGGTTTTGAAGACAATATTTTCTATCATAAAGGTGAACTGGCCAAAAGCAACGAGCAGCTTGTAGCTCGTATTGCCCGTATGGCAAAAGACTATGGACGTCCGCTGGCTACACCACAACAAACCAGAGAAATTCTGGGATTATGAATTTACAAAGGAAGGCAGCAGCGCTTAGGTGTTGCTGCCATCTTTTTATGTTATATCAGGGAAACTGCAAACAACAGACAGGATAATTATTCATGAGTGAATTCAAACAAAAGAAAAGTTTAGGCCAGCATTTTCTTACAGATAAGAACATCGTAGCCAAAATAGCCAAATTAGCCGAGATTGAAAAGGATGAGCCGGTTTGGGAAATTGGTCCCGGCAAGGGAATTTTAACCACAGAGCTGTTGGCCTACAATTGCCAATTAACCTGTTTTGAGCTAGATAGAACTTTGTTTCCTATTTTGGAAGAGAAATTTGGCAAAAAGATAAACTTGGTAAAGCAGGATATCCTAAAAGCAGATTGGCAGCAATATTTTGCCAAGCAGAAGCTAAAAATAGTAGCCAACTTACCCTATCAGATAACTTCGCCATTTTTGTTTAAGGTAGCTCAGTTTTCCCAACAATTTTCCCTGGTTGTGGTAATGATACAAAAAGAGGTAGCCAAGCGCATTCAGGCTGGAGCGGGCAGCAAAGATTATGGGCCACTTTCTCTGAAAATGCAGTATTATTTTGAGCCTAAATATCAGTTTACGGTAAAACCACATGTGTTTGTGCCGCCACCTAAAGTAGATTCAGCGGTAATAAGCCTGAAACCGCGGGAGAATAGGCCAGAATTGGAAGATGAAAAATTCTTTTGGCGGGTGGTGGAAACTGCATTTGGGCAACGACGAAAAATGTTGCGCCGAAATCTGCGCCAGCTAACTTCCCAAGAAAATTTATTTAAAATACAAAATAACCCCATCGACTTGCGCCGACGGGGTGAAACATTATCGGAAGCAGAGTTTATTCAACTTTACAAGGCACTTAAATCCCTTTAAAAACTGGCATTTCCCAGGGTTTGTTTAAGAAATAATTCAAAATAACCCGCTTTTTTCCCAATAAATTATCTGGGATATCGTTATTTTCTAAAATCAGATATTTTTCAAATTCCAAACTGCGCTCATCTGCCACTTCTTGAATAATTTCAATGCCTTTTTCCACCATAGAAATGTCTGTATACTCCATTAAGTTGGTGTTACAAATTAGCTCATCAATTTTCAGGTGGGAAACTGCTTCCAACTTATCTAACATTTGCAGTATTTCCTGTTTGTCGGAAGTAAAAGGCCGTTTAGTGTTTATCACCAGCTGCATATGGTAGCCACGCTGCTTAATTTTTTCTACATATCTGCCCAAAACGCGGCAACCAGCCGGATCGCCGCCTACATCCAAGATCACAGCACTGTCTGTATCTTCGACAGCACCCATAATTCTGGGTGAAAGCATAGGCAGGTCGGCATGTTTATATTGTCCATCTGGAGCGATTACCTCAATGCCATCTTCGGCAAATTTTTCACGAACATCGCGGCTGCGAAAGTAGGGATTGACCACGTCCATATCGGCTAATTTCACTTTGTTTGCACTTTTGCTGTATGTTTTTGCCAGGTTAATGGCATATTCACTTTTACCACTACCATAAGCTCCTATCACAATTACTAGATCGTTCATAGTTTCTCCAATCTATTATTTTTTCATAAATCATCGTTTTGTTAAAAACTAACTTTTTATTTAGCCAAACCAAACTCATTTTCGTGGGAAGTTTGTCAAAATTCTTTTTGACAGCTACAGCCAGTTTTGCAGAAATAGCAAAAATCGGAGGATAAGTGAAAAAATATACATTTAGTTTATTTTTTTTGTTACCATGTTTGCTGTTAGCTTGGCAAAATGTACAATTGCAGGTTATAAATTATCCGGAATTCAATGAGCTGAGTGCCGATAGCTTGAATAAGCAAATTAGCCGCACCGATAGCCTGCTGCAGATCAACTTTCTTACGGGAAATTTATTTAAACAAAACCCGGGTGACAGTACTTTAGCTGTTTATTACGATTCACTTAATTTTCACTATTTTATGCCTACCGATTATAGTTTTAATTACTGGGCAGATTCACTCTATTTCCAGATTTTAGCTTCCAATATTGAAGCAGATTCGGTAGTGGTGTTGGAAAATTTGGTGGTACATGCAGATTCCATGCAGGTGGGAATTTTTGGCATTTATTCACCAGATTATATGGTGCTGAACCAGGTGAATTCCAATGTGAAGTTCGATTATGATGTATTCGAGGTTGCTAAAAAGCAGGCGCAAAAATTGCAGGACTGCAATATCATTATTATGTTTTCCAACCTGGGCAAATACATCGATTCCGATATTGTGCAAAACCTACCTGTAGATGGAGTTATCAGTTTCGATTACCGTGAGCAGAGAGACGAGCTGTTTAGGAACGGACGCACCTATTTTTACAGTGTGAATGGTAACCAGATAGGCCAGTTGACTCTGGTTTATAAAAATGGGAAAATAAGCAAAAAATGGCGCGAAATAGATTTTTAATCCTGTTTTTGTTACTGGTTGTAGTAGCAGCTTGCCAAAAAAAAGAAGTTGAGTTGCTACGGTTTCCTTATCCATATCAAGCTGCTTTCACTATCTGTTCCGATATCGATAATACCGAAACCTTGCCAGAATTTACCACAATTCAAGAATACTTGTGCTCACATCAGCAAACTGCGCTTGGAAAAGGGCTGGGATTGCCTGTGGGCAACTCTTTCTGGATGGATAACCAATTACTTAGAACCGGTCGTAGCCAAGATTTTTCGCAACCTAACCCAGACTACGGCATTAGCTACAATTCTGCTTTAGAAGATTCTTCATCAGCAGTTAGACAAACGATAAAAGAATTTGTGCAAAAAGGTTGGATAGATTGCCTGCATTCTTACGGACATTTTTCCAATACTGGTTTTAATAGAAAGTTAGCTAAAGATTTTGTGCAAACCATGCAACAGGATAGTTTGTTTGTGGATGTTTTTAGCGACCACGGTGGAACAGAAAATCTTCACAGTTTGGGCCACAGAAAGCATCAACTGGGCGATAATCCCGAAGCTGAAGTATATCACGCCGATATTACTCAAGATTATGGTATAAAATTTCTGTGGGATGGCCAGCTTTCCCACAGTATTGGTCTGAGTGGCGATTTTAGCTGCGAAAATTTCTTAAAAACTAGCTTAGAAGCTGGCCAAGATTGGCTGAATTCCGCTTTTTCCTACCAACACAATGGCGAAGTTGCCTACCCGATTACTTTGGATGACGGCAGCAAAATTTATCGCTTTGTGCGCTACTTGAACGACCGCAGTCACTACGATACTGCTGATATAAATTTTTTGGATGAACAGCTGAACGACAAAGTTTTACAAAAGTTGGTGAAAAATCGTGGTTATCTGCTTTATTACACTCATTTGGGCGCTAACAGCGGTTTCCCATATTTAAAAGAAGAGACTAAACAGCAGCTGCACAAAATAAAAGATCTTTATGAGCAAAAAAAGTTGTGGGTGGCGTCTACTTCCAAACTACTAAACTATTTTGTGGTGCATAAAAACTTGAATTGGCAAGTAATTATGGCAAGCGATCAAGTAAGGATAGAGATAGAAAAAAGCAATGATCCGGTTTGGGGCGAATATTTGCCCAGTTTGCAGCAACTGCAAGGCATCAGCTTCCGAGTTCCTAAAAATAGTAAGGTGGAAATAGTTGTTAAAAACCAGAAACTTCCTATAAATTATCATCAAAACGCTTTAGCTGACTATGATTTCGTAACGATTGGGGGAGAACTATGAAAGCTGCGATTGCCGAATACGAAAAATACCTGCATTCCAAAGGGCTTTCTACCAACACAATAGTGGCGTATATGCGCGATTTGAACCAGCTTTACGATTTTCTGCAAAAATATTTTGAAACCGGCGAACCGCAATTGGATAAAATACAAAAACTCTACCTGCGTGATTATTTGCGTTATTTGAACCAAAACCAGCGCAGCAACAGAACCCTGGCGCGTAAAGCCACCACCATCAGAAATTTCTTTGCTTATTGCAAACGCTTTGAACTGCTGCAGGAAAATCCGGCTGCCAGCCTAAAAATTCCCAAATTTGAAAAAAAATTGCCCAAGCATTTTTCGGAAGAGGAGATGCAGGAACTGCTGGCTGTCCCCGATCTTTCCACTAAATTTGGCATACGAGATAGAGCTATCTTGGAATTGATCTACTCCAGCGGATTGCGCATTAGCGAGGTCTGCACAGTCAAAGTGGGGCAGTGGGAAAACAGCAAAATTCGTGTGATGGGAAAGGGTAGAAAAGAGAGAATAATACCGGTAACTGGCAAAGCCAGAAGTGCACTGAGAAAATATTTAAAAATCCGCGATAGTTTTGTGGGAAAGGAAGATCCGGGTGAGTTGTTTCTTTCCAAAAGTGGAAGAGCACTTTCTACCGATGTGATGCGCGAAATTTTGAGCCGCTACCTGAATTTGGTAGCCAGAACCAGTGGTTATTCCCCACATTCTTTGCGCCATTCCTTTGCCACTCATCTTTTGAACAGAGGTGCCGACCTGCGCGCAGTGCAGGAGATGTTGGGACACAGCAACCTTTCTACCACCGAGATCTACACTCACATTACTTTAAGAGATTTGAAGGAGAGCTACAAAAAATTCCATCCTTTGAACCAGGACGAAGATTAGGCTTTATTGCTTCTAGAATTGTAGAGATAGATTATTTTTTAATTCATTTCTTCTTTATTACAAACTCATTCCACCATTATCAAATCTACGGCGAGACAGGTCGTAGTTTTCTCTTAATGCAAACTCATTTGTAGTTTTCTCTTACTTACGCAAGAGAAAACTTGAGAAGTTCAAGGAAGAAAATAGGAAGGGAAAAAATGTGGTCATCTCGAGCGGAACGAAGTGGAGTCGAGAGATCTCAGGTTTACCATAAGTTTGTATGAGATTTCTCCATTCCAGCCTACGGCTTCCATTCGAAATGACAAAAAAACTGTCATTGCGAACCCCGATTTATCGGGTGAAGCAATCTGTAATTAAAAACATAAAGTTATAATATTGAGATTTCTCCATGCGCTACGCTTAGTCGAAATGTACTATGTTTCAAGTCAAACATTTTCTGCAATAATCAGGCCTCCAAATTCTATTATATTTTGCAATAGCAAAAATCTGTCTAAGTAACT
>JASUTE010000034.1 GCA_030445745.1 Candidatus Cloacimonadota bacterium | reverse complement strand
TTATGAAAAATACGAAACTAAATCTGAAGCTATTAAACGAGAATACCAAATCAAAAAGAAGAAAAGTAGGAAATTTTTAGAGGAATTAATTGCAGGAGGTCGCGAGTTCGAGTCCCGTCGCTCCCGCCATTTATAGAAAGAGAGCCGGCCCAGATGGATCGGCTTTTTTAGTAAATTCCATTAAAAATAATATGATTTATTTGACATATTATATAAATAGGTAATATTTGCCATATATTAAAAGAAGGGGAAGACAAATGAAAAAACTAGTAATTTTAATTTTAGTATTATCTTTTTCCGCTATTTCTGCGCAAATATTGAATTTTTATGAACCAGAAACAAATGATACACGCTCAGAAGCATTAGGTAGAACTTCTATATTATCATCTAGTAAAGCAAATTTTCTTTTTAACAACACTTCTCAGCTTGGTTTTATGAAAAAAAAGAGTATCCAAGTGAACTGTAGAGCAAATTTGGGAACATATAACAGAACAGTAGAAGATGAAAATGATATTTATGAAGATGAGAATGATTATCCGCTACATATAAAATTAAATGGTATCTCGTTTGCATTTCCTATAACTTATCCTAACAGAAAAGACTTACAAATTGGCTTAGGTATTGGTTATCGTACTTATTATGATTTTGGATATAAAAGAGAATGTGAATCAGAATATGATGATGAAACATATACATTAGATAGCAGTGGTGGTTTCAATATTATCGTTTTGGGAGGTGGTATTTCTTATGAACAACGTATTGCTGGCGGCATATCCCTTAGTTTCCCCTTTTCAAGCTCTGTAGAAACTGAAGAAGAATATGATGACGGCGAATTTTACAAAAGTGATTTTGACTTAAGCGGTTATTTCTTTACTTTAAGTGGAAGTTATAAAATTAATGATTTAATTACCATAGCTGCAAGATTGCGTACAGGTTATGAACTTGAACACGAATACTCAGGAAACGGAACGACTCAAGGGTATAATATGGAGATTCCTTATGAATTGGGTTTCGCTACTGAATTGCGCCCAAATGGAAATGTGAGTTTATTTGCAGAATATTTAACCAGAAATTTTGATGATTATGAAGTTTTTAATTATAATCCTAACGGCATAACAGATAAAGGGTATTCCTTCAGAACTGGATTTGAAATAGGCAATGAAAGTGCATTTCGGGGTGGTTTTTTTATGCAAAGTGTACCCATTTATAAAAAAAAATATGATGATGAGTTTTTAGAACATGACAAAAATCCATTAACTGAATATGGCCTAACTTTAGGTGCAGGTGCTAAACTTAACAATTTCTTTACCTTAGATATTGCCGCTGCTTATTCATTCTTGAATTATGATGATAAAGTTAGTGAATCCAATTATTCATACGAATACTCAAAATTCAAGATCGGCTGTAGTCTGGCATATCAGTTTTAAATTCATTACTTCTAGATTACAATAATTATGGCTTAAACTGATAATTTTACGTTTAAATTGGTTAGGGAAACAGAGTATTTACATGGCTGGCAGCAGCATTTGTTCCAATTACAAAACTCTAAACGATGCAGAACTTTGGCAGACCCCACTGAATCATAACAAAATAGTTGTTTAGGAAGTAATGGCAGATAACCCACAGAATAGCGAATTACTTGATTTACATAAATAGTCGTTTAGAAAAATTATAAATTACTTGCCAAATTGAATAGCCCTTTCTTTCTTTTGAACATGGAAAAAATAAATAGAATAAATTGGCTTGATTTCATAATACCAATTGCCATTTTGGCAGTATTCACGCTTATTTTTCGTTTTACTGATTTAGACCTGAACCTTCAGGTCCAATTTTGGCAGAAAGGTACGGGCTGGTTTTTAAAACACGCCCAGCCTTGGGATTTTATCTATCATTATAGTAATCTGCCAGCTTTGGCTATAGCAATAGTTTCATTAGTAGGCTTAGTCTGGGGATTTTTCCAGCAAAAGTTACGAAAATATCGCAAGATCTGCCTTTTTTTGGTATTGGGAATGATAGTAGGACCAGGCCTTATTGTAAACTCTTTGTTAAAAGAAAATTGGGGTCGCCCCCGCCCCCGAAATATTCAAAATTTTGGTGGCAAATACCAATATGAGCAAGTTTTGGAAATAGATCCAAGTAGCAGCGGTAAATCATTTCCCAGCGGACACGCTTCTATTGGTTTTTATTTCTTTATTTTATTTCTGCTGCTACGCCGTGAGCAGCGGAAGTGGGCAATTGTATTTCTTATTTTTGGAATACTTTTTGGAGGTTTAATTGGCGTTGCCCGAATAGTCCAAGGAGGTCATTTTTTCTCCGACATCATCTGGTCGGGAGGATTGGGTTACCTTAGCTCGGCGGCACTATACTATCTTTTGGGGATACATCGCTCTATTTTCTATCACTCCTCACATCCTATAAACAAACACAAATAAAGGTCGTGGTATATCTTTTCTGGTTATTCTGCTGATTGCAGCCACTCCATACGAAAAAAAATAAAGAACTTGGCAGCAGGCAGATAGCATTTTCATTAGTTTGGAAGCTGAGCGCGCTGATTCCGAATTGGTCGTAACCGACAGCTTGGCAATAGCTTTGAAAGCCAGCAGCCATGGTTTCCCAAGGAGCAAGTTAAAAAATAATTGGAAACCAGAAACAAAGGATCATACCTTATTAACTAAATTTTCACAGGGATAGCTCAAACTATCACGCTATATCTTCCTAAGAATAAAAAAATTAGCATTAAGCTAGAAAATAAAGATGGTAACCTGATACTGCCAGCTGCTGAACTCAAATGAAATATCTTGGTTGATTATTCCGAACTAGCCGGCAAAACTTTAAAAAATAAACCCGCTTAGCAAACTAAACGGGTTTAAATTTATCTTTTTTAATTAATTTCTACAGATCTTGGATATGTCTTAAAGGTTTAGGCGCAGTAGCCGGATTGACACCATCACCGCTGATGTAACCCTTTAGTGGTTTACCTGTGGGTAGCTGCTGTTTATCTTCGCGATACAGCTCAACTGCAATGCGAACTGCACCTGCTTCTGTTTTGGTAATATCCTTGCCATTTTCATCAACTTGATATGGATTATGATACAACCAAGCCAGGCCGATAGCAGCTGTACCTTCTGCGCCATTCACGCTTTTACGTTTGGAATTCAAAAATTCGCGTTTTTCCTGAGGTACATTGGGTGAAGTAATACTGGAAGTGATGGAACCCAATCTTTTCCCATCTTTGTAAACACCTCTATTCACGGCAATACCTTCGCTAATAATAAGCACCATACGCTTATCAACTCCTGCTTCTATATCGGCTTGTAGTGCTTTTTTACCAACAAAATCATCTTTCGTCATATCTATTGCCGCTGCAAACAAAGGACAATTGGTAGGAGTATGCTGCTGGTCATATTCGTTGCCATATAGTGGTAAACCGACATCACCAGCAGAGATCCGGTTTTCATCTCTACCGCCCAGGCCAACCAGAAGGCCGCCTAGTTCCAAGGCACCCTTTACAATGCGTTTAAATTGCTCTTCTGCAACAGCTGCAGGCACATAAAGTTCCCAACCCCAGCGATTGGTATAGCCAGTACGGCTTATAATGTAATCATGACCCTCATATTCAAATTCGTTAAAGGTGAAAAAACGCATGTTTTTTTGGGGTTTACGACGGTTCTTAACCACCGAGTTTCCATAAAGAGAGGTAACCAATTTGTAAGAAAGCGGACCCTGGATATCAATTTTCACCACTTGGTCGGAAATATCAACTGCCTGCACATCTTCATCTGCCTTTTTTCTATCCATGATATAGTCTATATCTGCTTTCATTCCCTTTTCTAAATCTGTAATATCGTGACCGGCATTTATAACCAAAATAAAATCAGCTTCGGCAATCCGCATAATTATCAAATCATCTACCACTCCACCATCTTCTTTTAACAAGATGGTATACTTACACTGGCCAATTTTCATACTCTGCACATTGGCCGGCAGAACTTTATCTAACAAACAAGCAGCATCTGCACCTGTAAAGCGAATTTGCGCCATATGATCGATATTAAAAATAGCTACTTTTTCTATTGCTTTAGATTCTTCTAATACAGAAGTTTTGTAATTAACAGCCATATCATATTCACCAAAATTACTTCTTTTTATTGGTTCATATTCTCGACCTAATTTTTCTGCCAGCAATTTCTGATACCAGTCCTCTACCTCGTAGAGAGCCGTTTTACGCGGTTTTTTGGGAAAATTAAAACCCAGCTTACTCATAATAACTCTCCTTTTTATTGTTTTTTAGTAAAATTTTTCTTTTTTACTTTTTTGTAAAGTTCTTTGGTTATTAAAATCAAAAAAGTTTCTATCTACTAAAAAAGGGATGAGTTTTTTCTCATCCCTCTTATTTTCTTATGAACTAATGATTCCTTATTTTCTTTTCTGTACGCTCGTGGTGTTTACTTAAGGTTATATAATGGTTGAAAATTGCTTTAGAAAATCTATGTAACAAATCTGGCAAATCAGATGTTTCCCACACTTTTTTAAAAGCAGGTTTTTCCAATAGATTTGGGTTAATTGTGTAATATTTTTTATTTTCGGGATCAAATTGGATATCTTCTTCCCTTATAGTAAAATCGCCATCTTCGAAAATTTCCAAAAGAAAGTTAGCAACTGTATGCTGAAATAAACGACGTAGATCAGTAATACTTTCTGCATGATTGATCTTGTTACGAACTTCATGAGCATACTTACGTTCCAAGTTACTGAATGACACCTGTTGCTTTTCCATATAACCTCCTATGAATTTGTTAAAAAATTGTTAATTTATCATTTTTTTCATCATTCCTCATCATTCGTAAAAATAACAATAGAATTATTTGAAGTCAAGTTTAATTTGCTTTTTTTGCAGCTTGACTAATTAACATCCGCAATTAACTTTTAGCTGGAGGTTAAAATGATTTGTCTTAAATGTGGAAAGATGTACAATTCAGATGTAAAGCGCTGTCCTGAGTGCAACGTTCCCTTGTTCGACGAGAACAAGGAAACAGAGCTGGTAACAGTGTTACAAACCGGAGATGCTGGCACAATTGCCATTGCTAAATCAATTTTAGAAGATGCCGATATTCCCTATTATGTTGTGAATGAACACATCCAGGATTTAATTGGAATCGGCCGTTTAGGATATGGGTTTAATCCACTTTCGGGACCACCCGGAATAAAAGTTAGTGAGGAAGATGCTGAGGTGGCTGAACAACTTTTAGAAAAGCTGAAATGAAAAATTCTGGTTGCTGCTCTCTATTGGCTTTGCAAAATTGTCCTAAAAAGATAAAGGAAGAGTATGATACAGGAAAATATTCGTTTTATCCGTAAGAGCCTCACTTGGAAAAGATTCTGGAATGCTGTAAAAGCCTATTCAGGTTATTTTTTATCTAAATTACTTAAGAAACCATTCGCTTGGGGCTATCCACCCATTCTGATGATAGAACCCACAAATATTTGTAATTTGCACTGCCCTATGTGTCCTAGTGGTAATGGCACTCTAAAGCGTGAAAAGGGTTATATGGAGTTTTCTTTATTTCAAAAAATAATAGATGAAATAGCTCCATATTCGCTGATGGTGATCTTGTGGAATCAGGGTGAACCATTTTTGAATAAAGATTTTGTAAAAATGGTAAAGTACGCTTCTGATGCCAAACTTTTTACCTTGGTTTCTACCAATGCCAATACCGATTTAAATGGCCAACAAATAGTAAATTCTGGTTTGGACAGCCTCATTGTTTCTGCAGATGGTACTACCCAAGAAGTTTACAATAAATATCGTCGTAATGGAAAATTAGAGAAAGTAATAGAAAATGTAAAAAATATTGTAGCTGTAAAAAAGAAGCTAAAAAGCAGATCACCGCTTATTCGCTGGCAGTTTATAGTAATGAAGCACAACGAACACCAGATAGAAGCAATGAAAAAGTTAGGCAGCAGTTTGGAAGTTGATAATTTGGAATTAAAATCGGCGCAGGTTTATTCTAAAGAAGACATCCAGAACTTTCTGCCGCAAAATCCCAAATATAGACGTTATAAGGTTAGTGGAGAAGCTTTCGAGCTTAAATATGGCATAAAAAACCGCTGTCGGCGTATTTGGACACAACCGGTAATAAATTGGAATGGTGAAGCAGCTGTATGTTGTTTTGATAAAGATATAGACTTTAAGATAGGAAATGTAAACGAGAATAGTGTACTGCAAGTATGGCAATCGGAAGCCTACCAAAATTTTCGTAGTAAAATTCTAAAAAACCGCGCAGCTCTTGCTATGTGCCGGAATTGTGGTGAAGGGGTGAAGTTAAAAATAAAGGAAAAAAAAGTGAAATGAACAGGCAAAAAATCTGCTCACAGATAAAAAATTGCCACAAATGTGAATTAGCCATTTCCAGAAATAATGCTATTTGCCCAGAAGGTAACCCAAAGGGACGTTTTCTGATTGTGGCCCAAGCACCAGGTGAACAGGAAGACAAAGCAGACTCAATGTTTGTGGGACCTTCTGGCACTGTTCTACGCCAAATTATTACCGAACACAGGTTAAATACCAAAAACTATTATTGGACAAATCTGCTGAAATGCAATTTACCCCACAACCGCAAACCTAAACAGCGCGAAATAGATGCCTGCAGTGAATTTCTGTTGCAAGAAATAGAGGAAGTTAAGCCTGAAATCATCGTACCTTTAGGTTTTTATGCTTCCCGATTTATATTCTCACAATTCCATTTAGATTTTCCCGTAGAAAAAGCAGAATTCTATAAAAATTTCGGTGAATTGCAGTGGACAGGTAAATTCAAAGTTCTGCCCTTGGCTCATCCAGCTTCTATATTGCATCGCCCCGAGTTAAAAGAAAATATTTCAGAAAAATATGCTATTTTAAAAACTCTGGAAACCTACTGCTGTTGGCACCGTAGCTGTCCTATGAAAAAATTCACCGAAAAAGGAATAATTGACCCTAGTTGGCGTCAATTGTATTGCTTAGGAAACTGGCAAAATTGCGTACGCTTCCAAATGGAAAGTCGTGGACAACCACACCCTGATTGGATGCTCCCAGATGGCACCCTGATGGAATATTTGAAACAATGTTGACCATTAAATGCGCTAAATGTAAACAAAAATTGTTTAAATACCACAAAATTGGTATAGGTAGAGTTCTGCATTGCTGGAAAAATAAGATAAAAAACGATAACACTATTCGCAAAGACGGAGCTGTATTTTGTACTTGCGGTAATAGAATTGGAATTGAAATGGGAAATTATATCAAAATGGATCAATCTGCTTTTATCTATAGCGGTACTAAACAAAAAGGATAGCCCTATGCAAATAACCATAACCTACGATAATACCAGTACGAATTCTGCATATCTTGCTGATTGGGGATTTAGTTGTTACATTGAAACTGAGGAGCATAAAATAATTTTTGATACTGGACAAAACGGAGAGATTTTAAGAAAAAACATGCGAAAATTGAAAATAAATCCTAAATTGGCAGATATCTTATTTATATCACACAACGATTTCGACCATATTGGCGGACTCTCCTGGTTATTAAACCAAAACAAAACGGCATCTTTGTATATTCCGCAAAATCTACACGGTATTAAGAACCACAAAAATCTTCATTTCATTGAATCTCCGCAGAAAATAGCTGCAGAAATCTACAGCACAGGGATTGTAGCAGGCGATGGCAAATGGGAACAGGCAGTGGTTTTAAAAACAACTCAAGGAGCTGTAATTTTGGTAGGCTGCTCGCATCCAGGACTAAAACCCTTCCTCGATTTTGCGCAAACTATTGCTCCACTCTATGCAATTATTGGTGGTTTTCATGGCTTTTCTAATTATCAGATGTTGGAAAATTTTCAACTCATCTGCCCCACTCACTGTACCCAAAATCGGTCAGAAATAAAAAAACAATATCCCCATACCACGATTGATGGAGGGGTAGGAAAGGTGTTGGTAATATGAATTTTTTCAAAAAAATGCAACAACTACGAAAAAAGAAAATTGGCATAGCATTGGGAGGCGGCGGAGCTAAAGGGTTCGGCCATATTGCCTTCCTAAAAGTATTGGATGAACTAGAAATAAAACCAACTATGGTTGCTGGAACTAGCATAGGTGCGCTAATCGGTGCCTTATATTGCGCTGGTACTCCTGCCGATAAATTGGCAGCGTTATTTCCTAAACCAAAAATTAAAGAATACTCTGCGCTTATCGATCTTCCCTTTTTCCCCCATCACGGATTTGTGAAAGGTGATAAAATACTCGATTATTTCCAGAAAACAGTGGGAATCCAAGATTTTTCGGAACTAAAGATACCCCTTAAGATAGCAGCTACCGATTTTTGGAAGATGGAAGAAAAAATTTTCCAAACTGGTAATTTAGGTAAAGCAGTCAGAGCTAGTATCTCTATTCCAGGTATTTTTGAACCTGTAAAAATTGGCGATAAAATCTACGTGGACGGAGGTGTAACCAATCCACTACCCTATGACAAATTAGAAAAAGAATGTGATATTGTGATTGCCATCGACGTGACAGGGCAAATCGATGATGAAAGCCCAAAAATTCCCTCGGTGTTCGAATCGATCCTTGCTTCTTTCCAAATCATGCAAGGTTCGTTAATAGATACTAAATTAGAAACACAGAAACCTGATATTTTTATACGCCCACAACTGGAGGGATTCAATATTCTTGATTTTCATTTGATGCAAGAGATACTGGAAAGTGTGCAAACTGATGTAGAAAAATTCAGAGAGAAATTGAGTAAGTTAACTTGAAAATAGGTTTAATTTTTCTACTGGCTGCTATGCTGCAAGGGCTAACCGGATTTGGTTTTTCCATTCTGGCTGTACCACTTCTTACTCTTTTCTTTTCGCCCAAACTTATGGTACCAGTTCTACTTTTATATTCTATTTTAATAAATGTTGTGGTCTTCAGCAGCTGCTGGCGCTCGCTAGAGCTTAAGCGTATATTAGTTTTACTAATTTTTGGAATCATAGGAATGCCGTTAGGAACACACTTGCTAGTGGTTTTACCAGATAATTATTTGCGGATAGGAATTGGATTCCTTATCTTTGTTTTTGGATGTTTGCAGTTATTGGGCTTCAAAAAGAAATTCAAGCAAAACAGCATGGTCTCAGCTCCTATTGGTTTGATCAGCGGAATTTTAAGTGGCAGTATAAGTATGAGTGGCCCTCCAATAATTCTACTTCTTACAAATCAAGAAGTAGATAAAAACGTGTTTCGCTCTAATTTAGCTGCATATTTTTTTATTTTGAATATTTTCACTATTCCAGTTTATATTATGAACAATTTGCTAACGACACCTGTGTTGAACATTAGTTTAAAATATCTGCCAGCACTGTTGATGGGTGTGCTGGCTGGAAACTACTTTTCCCATAAAATTAAAGAAGAGCATTTTAGAAAAATTACTCTGCTTTTACTTATTCTACTGGGAATAATTTCGATATTCGGTGGAATTGGAATTTTATAAAAAAAGCCCCGCCACTACGGCGAGGCTATTACATTTTATCTGATATCAAAGTGATAGGGCATTAGATATAGTATTTTCTCATTTTGGTAAAGTTGGTAGTTTTGTAACATATTTTTTATAGAATTCAACTCAGGCGGAATAGGATTTTTAGCTTGAGTATTTAAATTACTGAAAGAGAGATTGAGCGTAAGTTTGCCTTTAGTTTCGCTAAAATCGACCAACTCGACCTGGTTTTCCACTCCGGCAATTTCTTTGATAGCTGCTATAGCATCCTGCAGGCCACCAATTTCATCTACTAACCCTCTTTCCAGCGCTTGTTTACCTGTCCATACTCTTCCTTTAGCTACTTTATGAACCTCGGGTTGGGTCATACCTCTGCCCTCTGCAACTTCGGATGTGAAGCTGTAGTAGGAATGCTGAACAGAATTTTTCAGCATCTCTAACTCATCTTGGGAAAGTCCACGATTGATATTCATAAAATCAGCATGTTTCCCTTTTTTAACTACAGACCAGTTTACCAACACTTTATCCCATAATTGGGAAAGGTCGGGAACCATGCCAACCACGCCGATGGAACCAGTTATAGTACCTGGATCAGCAAATATCTTATCGGCATAGCAAGAGATGTAGTAACCGCCAGAAGCGGCAGCTCCACCCATAGAAACAACAACTGGTTTGGCATTTTCACCACTATTGCACAGTTTTATTTCGCGGGCAATAATTTCGGAAGCTAATGCTGAACCACCGCCGCTATCTACTCGCAAGATTATGCCTTTTATTTTATCATCTTCACGCGCCTTTTTTATCTGCTTTGCTACTGTTTCAGAGCCGATACTGCTGTTTCCTTTACTTTTCCCCATGTGAATATTGCCTAAAGCATAAATTAAGGCTATTTTTCCCTTTTTCTGCTTGCTCCAGTTGCTTTGCCGACAAATCGGAAAAGGATACTTCCCGGCTACGTTGTCGTTTCAGCTCATCATAGAAGTCCCTTGCCTCATGCTTTAGTATC